>DATEHN010000067.1:0-47637 GCA_035279585.1 Candidatus Angelobacter sp.
CAGCGCGACTTCTTACAACAAAGTGGTGGAGGCGGACACGCAAACCGGCTCCGACGCCTGCGCACAGATTGCGGCTGCCATTGCGGCGTTGCCGGCTACTGGCGGAACGGTGGATGCACGCGGCATCCAGGGCGCACAGACGTGCGCTGCAAACCCATTTGCTTCTTCAGCCAAGCCGGTACAGCTTTTGCTGGGCGGAGTAACCATTACCACGAACTCATGCTGGGCATTGCCCAGTGACACGGTGATTGTGGGCGCGGGGCGTGGCATTTCCACGCTCAAGCTGGCGAATGGCGTGAACTCCTGTTTTGTCGTCAGCAACCTGCATCCTTCCACCGGCGACAACCACATTGCGGTCACAGGACTGACGATCGACGGCAACATGCTTAATCAGTCGCCCACCGGGGGCCAGCGGACCGGCTGCGTTTTTTTTGAGCGCACGCAGTATTTCTGGATCGAGAACAACGAGCTGCTCAATTGCTATAACTTCAGCGTTGAAGCGCTGGGACAATCGCAATATGGCTGGGTCCGCAGCAACCGGATCGACGGCACGCTGCAAGGGTCGGGCGTTTTATTTGGCACCGGGCCGCTCAGCACTGACAGCACCGGCGCGATTGCCGAAGCGTATGACATGTGGGCGGAGGACAACTGGGTGGGCAATACCCAGGCCGATTGCCTGTTTGCCACCGGATCAAATACGTCTGGAGCTTACGGCACCGCGCGCGTTCACTTCAAAAACAATACGCTTTTCAACTGCGGCGATGTCAGCATTGAGGTAGGGGACAGTTCACGCGACTCTGAGGCCGTGGGCAACATTATCCAGATGCCGCCGGCGCAGGCGCTCACCAGCATTTCCCGTTCGGCCAACGTGGTAACGGCGACCCTGGCCGCGCCCTGCAATCAATACAGCGGCGTGGCGCCCTTTACGGTTTCCGGCGTGACCTACGGCGGAGCAACCGCCTTCAACGGAAACTTTACTCTCTCTACGGTCTCGCACGGCGCCAGCAGTTGCACGCTGACCTGGGCCCAGAGCGGAGAGAATGGAACCGGCAGCGCGGGACTTATCGTTCGCCGCGGCAACCTGGCGTTGCTCTCGCGCTCCGGCTTGAACCATTCTTTTACGGCCAACGTGGTAAATGGCAACAGCGCCGGCCAACAAGGCTGCGAGATGGCCTGGGGCAATAGCGGCGATAATGGACCAAAAGACGAGAATGTGAATTTCGACGATGTATGCAACAACTCAGGTGGAGACGCGTTCACTGTAGCGGCCGCAACAAGTGGTCAGGTTAATCAAATTGCTCATAAGAGCAAGATGGAAAACACTAGTGGGAACGATTACGTCATCAGCTCCAACTCCCAGCATTTGCGGCTGTATTCCAATGGATTCCTTAGCTCTGGCACCGCCCAAGCAGGCATCGCATTTGCACAATCAGATAACTTTGCCATCGCCCCGACCCCAGGGGGCAATATACAGCTTGCAGCACAAACGGCCGTGGGGGGACAATTTACCCCGACAACAACTTTGCATGTCCGTAGCACTGGCAATTTTCAAGAGGAAACCATTGAAGCGACGACAGCAGGCAATGAGGGGCTGAGCATCAAAAATTCACTTCAGAACTGGGCACTTGGCGTACGGAACGATTTATCTCAAAAATTCAATATCAGAAACATCACAGGAAGCATTGATGCGCTACTCCTTGATACCAGTGGCAACGCAACCTTTTCAGGTGGCGTAACGGCTTCCTCTCTTGCGCTCAGCGCTAAAGCTTCAACTTATAATAATCTTTCTACAGCAGGTATAGGGCTGACCCCTGTTTACTGGACAGTAGGTCTCACTGGCCAGACAGCATCCATAGCGACGACAAACATCACCTCCTCTTGCAGCGCCGGTCTATATTCAGTTTCATATTATTTAAAGACAACGACGGCGGGAACCGCAGGGACAGCTTCAGTCACTTTGAATTGGAGTGATGGCGCAACAATGACTGTGACCAGCGCAACGGCTTCGCTAGCATCCACAACAGCAGTGTCGCAGGGTACTCAGGTTATCAAGTGTGCCGCAGCTTCGACTTTGTCTTACTCTACTACTCTTTCAGGAGTTACTGGTTCTCCGCAGTATTCATTAGATATTGCTATTGAGCAATTGAAGTGATACCGCTTGCCAGAGACATCCAGTATGAGCATCCCTCACGTTCTACTTTTCCCAGAGAGTCAAAAATGGGATCTAGGATCGAAAGTAATTGGGGCGTCCGACTGATGAGCTGATTTGGAAGAATCGTGTCCAGTCGGTTTCCCATGAGCAGAGCTGTGGCAAGTAAGTACTGTTCCGAATATGCATCTTGCGCAACAGACTCTGGATAATCCCACGGCAAACAAATGTCATGCAGATGGATGAAAACCCCGTGTTTGAGACGGGGAAGTATATCCACGAAAAAAACAGTTACATCAGAATTCGGAAGGCAGCGGTGAGAGTTATCAACGAACAAGATATCCCCAGTCTCCAGTTCATCGAATATTGAAAGTTCCACTTCCTCGACTGGAGTGCGAATAACCCGGTCACAAAGTGCATCAATTTCAGCTCTAGGATGAGGGTCGATTGATATTAATGTTGTGGCAAGACCATTGTTTTTGATTGCTTGCCTTGCAAAGATGGTCGAATTACCCGAACCGATCTCCATGTATCTTTTTGGTTTCCATTGTGCCAACAGGCAGTAAAGCGAGATGGAATCCAGTGCTGGGAGAAAGCCGTTTATCCAACGCACATTCTTCAAGGCCATTAGTTGTGGTCGATATTGCAAAAAGGACTCAAGACGAGTTTTGAATTTATGATGACCCGCATATATCAGCTTGAATAGCTCTGGATGAGGCCCACCGTCGTATCGAGGCTTCAGAATTACAGGGTAATTAAGAGCAACAATCTGGTCGCCACGCAGAATTTGGGCCGCTTTTTTAAGCTTAGGATGGCGTTTGATTGATTGCTTGATCGACATGTTTTATCAGCAATTCTAAATCATACTGAATGTCGCTTGAGCAACGTTGATTTTTCAAATAGCATGAAATTGATGTATTCCTGTCTTGTCTGTGGCTCCCAAACGGATGCAGTTGTCGAGGCCCACGGAGCATATAAAATCTTGCGCTGCTCATCCTGTGGCTTGCAATTTTCAGACCCTATGAACGCGAGTACGTACAATTACAAATCAGCATACGATCTAGGACAAGCGCCGGACGAAGTTGCGGGAGAGGGTCTGCCGTTTCTTGGATGGACGGCGGAAGCCTCTGAAGGTTTGCCCGAGTTCAACTGCTTCATGACTGCCGCTCAACAATTTGCCCTGAAGATCATTAAGAAGCGTTTTCCGAAGGAGCAAGCAAGTCTTGACGTGGGCTTTGGAGCAGGATGGTTTCTCGGTGCAATGCGTCAAGCAGGACTTACGCCCTATGGGTTAGAAGTCGCAGAGAATCCAATCAAGACTTTATTACAAAAGGGTTTTCCGGTCGGCAACTATGCGGTGGACCAACTCCCTTCGGGATGGCCCTCGCCAACTCTGATTACGGCGTTCGAGGTGGTGGAGCACCTTGAGGACCCAATTGGTTTTTTAACTCTTTTGAGGAGAACGTATCCCAATGCAGATGTGATTCTGAGCGTGCCGGACGAGAGATGCTGGTTTTTCCTTGCCGGCCGTCCGGCACATGATTATCCGCCAAATCATATGACCAGGTGGTCACCTCGGGCGATGGATATTGCCTTACGGAAAGCAGGCTACGCTCACTCAAAAGTCTGGCAGATTCGTCCAACTGCCCAGGAACTCTCGATGGCCAGCGTGCGCAGGTTTCTGCCATTTAAATCTTTATCTAAGGCGGGAAACGGTGTATCCAACACAGCGGTTGGGCCGTCAACTTCTTTGGCTGAAGAATTGAAGAAGCGGAGTCTGAAAAGAAAATTGGCTCTCCCAGTGGCAGCCCTCTTTCCCTTGATGGGGAAAACTGCATGTTCAATGGTAGCGATGGGGAGCAATCAGCACATCGATTAGTCAAAGGTATTTCACGCAAATGCCCGCATTGCCGGGCATTTTTATTTTCGAGGAACCCATGCAATTCCATTTTTCTGACATTTTTACGGCGGCCAACCTGCTGGTGTTGCTGGGGATTTATCGCAAGATGTCGATCATTGTGTATCAGCACAAGCTGATGTGGACGGACTTTGCCGATCGCAAGGGGATAAGCGCCAACGGCAAACATTTGGCCTGACGGGCCAATCGTTCCAGAGCAACCGGAAATCGCAAATATTCAATTCTGCACTCAGCAGAGAAGGGACGGCCAGAGATGAAGCTGACTGTGCGGGAGAGATTTCTGGCCAAAGTGTGTGTGCAACGGGACAACGGCTGCTGGCTGTGGCAAGGGCTGATCCGGCCGGATGGATACGGCGCCACGCGCTTTGAAGGAAAGGAGCAGGGCGCGCATCGGGTGGCGTGGAAGCTGTTTCGGGGGGCGATTCCACCAGGGATGGCGGTTTGCCACAGGTGCGACGTGAGGGCGTGCGTGAATCCAGCACACCTGTTTCTGGGCACGGCGGCAGACAATGCGAGAGACATGAGCGTGAAGGGCAGGAACCGGCGCGGCGAGAAGCACGGCTCTGCCAAGCTGACGGAGGCCCAGGTACGGCGGATCAAAGCCATGATGGCGGAAGACCGGATGTACATGAGCGAGATTGCGCGGGAGTTTGGCGTGTCTGAGACGACGATTCGGGCGATTAAGAAAGGGAGAACGTGGAAGGAGATTTGAAAATTGCCGGCAAGGAAGAGGCCATGCCGGGCGAGCGGAGACAGCGGGATTGGTTTGGTGATATTGAGAGGCAAAAAGAATGGCTTCATGATAGGCTTTGCGAATATCACAGGGACAATCTGATAATGGGTGGGCAGCGATGAAAAGAAAACATCGTCTATTTTTACTCATCATGGCAATGGTATTGTCTGGGTGTAGCGGGAACGTTTCCTCTTCTCCGGGCGCAGTCCAGCGTTCCGGAGTTGTTTTTGCAGGCGATTCGATTTTTGCGAGATGGCCATTAAAGATTTATTTCCCGGACCGTGACTTCATCAATAGCGGAATTGACGGTGAGCGTACAGACCAGGTGCTGGCCAGATTGCCTGACGTGCTTAGCGGGGCAAATGTATGCACAAAGAACCCGTCGATATCGCTGACCTGCAAATCGATCACGCCGCCTGCAGCCATTGTTATCTATGTGGGATGGAACGACGTTTTTCAACTGGTTGATCCTCAAGTAGCCATTGCCAATTTAAACAGCATTGTGCAAGAGTGTCTTCATTCAGGCGTGCATCCGATCCTGGTGTCACTCTACCGATTTGATCCAGCTTTTCCGCACTTCACGCCGAACCCGTTTGATGCTCCGGTCAACCAGATTGACCAGGGCATTCGAGACATTGGGACGAACCTGGGCGTACCGGTGATCCCGCTGGATGTTGTTTTTACCGGGCAATCCGGCTACACGCTGGATGCCGTTCACCCTACTGCCGCCGGCTATGCCGTGATGAGAGATGCCTTTGTTCCGTTTGTAGGAAACCCTTAGCCTGCAATTTCATGGCAGGCCTGATCATAACCAACCTGATGGAAAGCTGACGATCGCCAAGATCAATTGGTGATCGGTGCGTCATTTATATAGCCAAAACAATCGGGTAGTAATGCATTTCAGTTTTTTGAAGGAAGCACAAAAGATGAGGATTCGAGCAATCAGAGTGGGGGAGGATATGGAAGGACGAGGGTTACAGCTTAAAGCGGATCAATAGTTGTAGGGTGCCCGTGATTTAAGACCACGCCAACGGATACGTATACGCTTGCCACTAATGATTTTGTCTGGTGAAGGCAGATCATTATCGCGAGCAATTTGTTCAGCTTCAGTCCTAAAGCGGCTCGGTGCGTTGCCTGCGTACAGCTTTTTCAAGATTTTCCAGAGATTATCACCAGGAGCAACCTTATAAGACAAATCAGTATTCATGAGAAAACTATCTGTAAGTATAAATACCCCCAACCGTTCCACTAGGCTGCGTATATCACCGTCATCAATGTGACCACTGCCAATAATTTCTTGCACCTCGGCATTAGTTCTATCGGTTAATGCCTTTTTTACGAAGTCGAAACTGCGAACACCGGAGCCTTGATCACATGCGAATGGAACGTTGGTTACGAACCAAAACAAATCTCGACGGTTCTGCGGGTAGTCAATGGATGTTACGTACGCCTTTGCGAGAAACGCTCTAAAATCAGCCAACAAACCGCTGCCTTTTGTGTAACCTTTAGATTCGCCGAATACCTCTCGTGAGCCAAGTGGGTCAGAATAATATCCCGCAAAATCAAAGGAGAACTGCTTGCCGGATCTTCCCTCGCGAGATGTCTTGTCGGGTTCGGTGTGCACGCTAAACTTGTTCTCGAAACCCCTTATTGCCTTTTCAAGCACCGCAATAAATACAGCTTGATATGCTTGCCCAATAGCGTGGTTTACTTCTCCAGGAGACGGCATATTTCAGCTCCACAACCATGCAGGTTGTCATAAAGATTTATCACGTTATCTACATTGGCCTGGTATTTCTTGAGTGCTTTGACGATGGCACGTCTAGAAAGCAGGTTAGCGATTCGCTGTGGCGATATTCGGTTTGGAGCGGCAATTCGCTCCGAAAGGAAAAAAGCCTGCGCAACGGTGATTTCACTTGGCGATTTGTCGAAATAACCCTTAGTGGCATTCACAAGACCATAAAGTGAACGGCCAAAGTATACATCCGCAATATATTCCGTGAGAATCCGTACTCTAGAAAGTTTCGTTGTGTTGGATATTGCCCAAGCGCTTTGCCGTAATTTGTACGCCAGTGTCCGATCATATGGCGGCAGGTTCGCTCTGTAAACTCGAACATTGTAGAGCTGTTGAGGGATTGTGCTTCCACCTTGCAATGCACAGCCGCGAAGGTCAAAAACGATTGCACGGATAATTGAAAATGGATCTATGCCGAAATGAAGGGTAAATCTCTTGTCCTCAATCAAGAGCAGCATCTCGATGAAATAAGCAGGAACAAAAATCGCATTTGCAAGCGGGCTTGCGCTGTATGCCACAAGCGGTGCACACAGACGATCAGAAAGATCAGATAACAGCGCCGTAGGTATTCTCAGCACTCTATTCCTATCCAAACTTGGGCGTAAATGATCCCTTTCTTTTTCTGTCATGTCAATGGGAATCGCGGTACTTCAGAATTTCGCGGTGATCAGGAGGTTACGTATGGATGCTTTATGTGAAGAAAGGTTGAGTCAGGTCTTTCCACAGCTCGCGGAACGAATTCGGCGTATGGCCATAGTTCTGGAAGCTGAAGGAGTGTTGATCCGGGTTGTCCAGAGTTTAAGGACTTGGGCAGAACAGGATGCTCTTTATCTCAAGGGCCGGGATGCACAGGGAAAAATCGTGGATCTGGCAGCGGTCGTGACGAACTGTCCTGGCGGCAGGTCATATCACAACTTCGGTCTTGCAGTGGATTGTGTGCCAAGCACCCATGGTGCTGGATGCCCATTTGACCCGGATTGGAATAGTAAACATGAAGTTTGGCAGAAAATGATATCTGCTGGAATTCGGGTCGGCCTAAGTTCCGGTGCAACATGGCGAACTTTTCACGATTTCCCGCATTTCCAATTAACTGGACGGTTTCCTGAAGGTGCTCCTTCCGAAGAAATTCATGAATTGTATAGGAGAGGGGGACTACGAGCAGTGTGGGATGAAGTGGGTCGCTGTATTTTGGTGGAAACACAAAGCGCGCAGAACGGGTCGAGGTAAGAAAATGGCAGATTTCAAGCAAGCCTTTGCACATACACTCAAACTTGAGGAAATCATCGAGGATGCCGGCGGACGTACGCGGTTTGGCATTGCCGGCAAGTTTCATCCTGAGCTGACAGAAGAGTTCTTTACCGGGCCTGCGGAAGAGGCACTGGCTACGGCGCAGCGGATTGAAGAGCAGGAATACTGGGACGCCATGCGACTGGCCGAGCTGACAAACCAGAACGTGGCCAACAAGCTGTTTGATATGGGCGTGAACATGGGAGTGCGCCCGGCGGCAATTTATGCCCAGCGCGCGGCGAATGTTTTGCTGGGCCGTTCGGCATCCGGGGCAGAGCAGAGGCTGGCGGAAGACGGTGTGATTGGGGCAAAGACGCTGGCAGCGATGGGCAGATGCGATGCGAGAGAGTTTTACCAGACGTTGTGCGAGCTGAGCGAGGCGCATTACAGGCACGTGGCGGCGGTGAATCCGGCGCAAGCGGGGAATTTGAAAGGCTGGTTGAGGCGGGCCAGCGCTTGAGCTGTTAACCAGGGATTGCAGCCCACGATCGGGCGAATGATTGATTTGTGACGTGCAAGAGCTGTTTCCACAAAAGGCCTCTCACAATGCAAAGTGCGAGGCAGAAAAATAGTTGATGGGAAAGCCAAAATAAATTCCAAACAAATTCTGAGACAAAGAGAGGACAAAAACTATGAACCTGAAAACCTGGTTCAAGGGGCTGGGTGTGTTTGTACTGAGCTCATTGATTACGGCGGCAGCCACCATGACGCTGGATCCGGCGAGCTTTAATTTTTCAAAAGCCGGGCTGGAGAAAGTGGGGCTGGCGGCGCTGGTGATTGGCACAAAGGCGGTACTGCTGTATCTGAAGCAGTCACCATTGCCCGGAGGCCAGAGCAATTTCACCAACTGGAGCAAGATCAGCAGCGCCTTGATCTTGTGCGCGGTTGTTTCTGCTACGACGTTGTTCTCTGGCTGCGTGAGCTCCTGGGAGCAAACCACGTACGAATCATTGGCGGCGAGCAAGGCGCTGATTGATTGCGCTGTGGCCGGCTACAACCATTTTGATGCCGATATAAGACATGCGTGTGCGGCTGATGCGCAAGACCCGGCTTTTGATGCGACACAGTTTTACCTGCCGCAAACGCGCGAAGCGCAAGACGCAGTGGAAAAAGCACGCCAGGCGCAGGTGGCAGCGGTGGAGGCATTTGCCGCCTACGCAACGGCCAAGATCGGAAAAGACCAGACAACGCCATTGGCAGACAAGCAGGCAGCAGTGATCAGTTATCTGCAGCAGCTTCCTGCGCTGGTAAACGCGGTCCGCGCGCTGATGGGGAAGAACCCGGTTGGGCCGAGCGCTTCCGCGGCCGATCCTGAACACCCGCTGGCTGCTATTGAAGCGCTACATCCTGCGCTGGGATTGCGGTGGTAGTCCTGACCCGCGGCGCAGCGAAAAAATCGCAACAAAAAATTAAAGAGCAATGTAAGGCCTGCTTATTGTGCGGCTTTTACTGCTGAATTATGAGGTGACTTTTGGCAAGCACTGCTGTTGTACCCAATACTCCTGTTGCAAGCACAGACAAACTACAACAGATCCTGAAAACGCTTACGGACACTGCGAGCTTTATTGAGCAGATTCTGGCGGCTGTGGGCGTTGGAGGTCCCAATGCGAATGAAATTGAGCGGCTGACGGCGGCCTTTGGCAGCCTGGCGGCTGTTGCCATTCAGGCAGCGCACGATGTTGCGGGCAAGGAAATTACCCCGAGCAGCGTGCTGGAACTGCTGCCGGTGGGCACACCTTTGACAGCGCCGGCCGGCACGCAAACGCGGTGAGCCTGGAGAACGAAAATCGCGGCAAAAAGAGAAAACACGATACCTTTGGCTGGGTAAGGCGGTAGTACGCTATATCTTGTTATAGCGAATAAAACACGAATATAATAAGATTTGAGCTGAACCCAAGGCAGGCGCGGCAATCCCCCGTTGCTACGCGCCTGCGATAGAACAACAAGGCTAAAGGAACTCATGAAAGCTATAACGCCATTGCAACTTCGTACACTTCCTTTTGAAGAAGCGGCCAAGTACTGGCTGGAAATAAAGAAGCTCTACAGCAAGAAGCCACGCACGATTGAAATGTATGAATGGTATATTCGCAACCTGGAGAAAGCATTTGCCGGTGTGCTGCTGGCACAGATACATATTGGACATTTTATGGAGTATCAGCGGCAGAGGCGGCTTTCTGCGGGAACGTCATGCGTTAATCATGAACTGAATACGCTGGCGCAGATTTTGAAGGCGGCGGACCTTTGGGACCTGATCGAAAAACACTATAAGCCGCTGCCTGCTCCGAACTGGACGCCACCGAAAGTATTGACTGCGGAAGAAGAAGAAAAATTCTTTCGCGTAGCCTCGAGCAATCCGGACTGGAGCGTGGTTTATTGGGCGGTATCGCTGACGAATAATACGTCAGCGATGGGAGTTGAGCTGCGGTATCTGCAGCTAAAGCATATATTTTTGGAGCAGGAGCCGCCGACGATTCATATTCCGGATAGCAAGGTCAAAAATGAATTCAGGGCGCGGGTGGTCCCGCTGAACGCAGTCGCGGCGAAACAGGTAGGAAGGATTGTGGAGAGAGCAAAGAAGCTGGGAGCATGGCATCCAGATCACTATGTGTTTCCATTTCGAGTTAAGAAGGGAAGCTATGACGTGACTAAGCCAGCATCGCCATTCTTTTTGAGGTCAGCTTTTAAATCGATGCGCAAGGTGACAGGATTAGAGTGGTTGAAGCCGAGGAACTTTCGCAATCAAGTAATCACAAAGCTATTTGAGTCTGGGGCACCCGATGAAACTATCATGTCGATAGCAGGACATCAGTCCATCAGGATGTCACGGTACTATTCACGAATTAGAATAACAGCTAAAGCTGAGGCGCTTAATGCCATCTGTCCTGGTGGGAGCCATATTAAATCTTAAGAGTTGACAAAAAGCTCAGGCAATATATATTTGAAAGCGAGCATATTTTGATGGTCTTGAGGATTGTGGGCAGCTGCTGAAAGGTTATGACCCTCTGCCTTCTAAGCAGAGGGTCTTATATAGATCTTATATTCCCTAATATGTGGCTTAAGAGGCAATTGGGAGGACCTGCGGCGTCACTGGGGCAGCTTGGCAGCCTGGAGTCAGCGTTGATGGAGCGGATGTGGCGGCGCGGTGAGATCAGTGTGCGCGAGCTACATGCTGAATTTGCACCTCGGCTTGCCTACACGACCGTGATGACCACAATGGACCGGTTGTATAAAAAAAGTCTGCTGAAAAGACGCAAGGTTGGCAAAGCTTATATTTATGTTCCCGCCCTAACGGAGCTAGAATATCAGGAGCAACTCACGCATCATCTGTTGGGAATGGTGTTGAATGAAGACAGGAACAGTGAAGCTGTGCTGTCACATTTTGTTGATGTGGTGAGTGAGACTGACGAGCAGATGTTGGAGCGACTGGATCAGTTGATTAAAGCCAAACGGCGGGCCCTGCGCCGGCAGGAGTGACATGTTTTACGCTCTTGCGATAGCGCTGTGTCTGGCAGTATTGTTTTTGGCTCTTGCCGGCAGCTCATTATTTTTTCTCCCGGCCATGCTTTTTGCCCGGCGGATGGTACGAACGACATCCCACAATAATGGCGCCAATTTGCTGCTTACTGCACGGATGTTGCCGCCAGCGCTTGCTGTGGTAATCACGCTGGGACTTGCTCTTCCGGCTTTTCTTGAGTTTGAACCTCACTCCACTCATGAAGGTATAGGCTTACGACTAGATGCGCTCGCCCTTACCGGAGCACTATTACTAGGCGGAATGGTAGTCCGAAGTTGGCGCATATTGCTGGCGACACTCCAAGCTCAGCGCTCTTGGCGCAAGAATTCCGAAAGAATTTATCTTGAAGACATAGATCTTCCTATCTATGGTGTGGAGAGCGGTTCATCCTTGTTGGCTGTAACCGGTATTTTTCGCGCCCGGATTTTTTTATCGCGTAATATCGCTGAAACTCTTTCTCCCGAAGAACTGAGAGCTGCACTGGAGCATGAGATCGCGCACATTTCTTCATTCGATAATCTAAAACAAATGTTGTTGAAGATAACTCGGCCGCCGCGTTGGCTAAAGGCCTTCCACGATGCTGACGCGGATTGGAGCGGTATGGCTGAGATAGCGGCAGATCAAACCGCGTTAGCCAAAGGCGCATCAGTGCTGGACCTGTCATCGGCTTTAATCAAAGTTGGCCGCCTGAACCGGATCTCTGCAGCCAGCAATACAGTTGCGTCACATCTGGTACCGCCGACGTG
The DNA here is from genome assembly GCA_035279585.1 of Candidatus Angelobacter sp. Lineage (GTDB taxonomy): Bacteria > Acidobacteriota > Terriglobia > Terriglobales > Acidobacteriaceae > Angelobacter. Next base: position 12,143 of record DATEHN010000067.1, read on the forward strand.
CAATTCTTCGCTGGAACAGCGGGTCATGCGTCTGAGCGAACTTTTGCAAGGCGGCGAGCAAACGGCTACCCATCCAGCCCGGCCTGGAAAGTTGATGATTACGATGTTTCTTGGCACCGCAGCTTATATTGCCTGTATTCATGCTTTTTTGCCTGCGATACATGAAGCATTGGAATTTCTGGTGCGCTAACCGCAGGCTACTAACGCAATAAGCCGAGCGACGTTCTCTCACTGGACAACTTCTGCAATATACTTTTCTAAGCTGTGCCTAAACGACACATTATTTCTCTCTGCGCTTTGGTGCTTATATTTCTAGGACGGCCGTTGGTATTCTCGCAACAGGCCACCCCAGAACAATTGAAAGCGCAGCTTGAGCGCGCAAAAGCTTTGCGCGAGACCCGCGAAGCCGGTTCCTCAGAAGAGGCCCAAAAAATTTACGAATCGGTCTTGCCACAATTACGAGGACAGGCCGCAAATCCCGAACTGGTAGAAACCCTAAACAATCTGAGTGATATCGCGACTATGGCGGGGGAATATGATCGTGCTGTTTCCCTGTCTCGTGAGAGCGCAAGCGCATGCCAGCAGATGCATGACAAGCACTGCGAAGCCCTGGCCAGAGACGATGCGGGAATGGCATATTCCAATGCCGGCGATTACACGAAAGCAGCCGGCGAATTGGATCTCGCCCTCAAGTTGAACAATGAAATGGGCGATGCACAGACGGCTGTATTGATCCTGAATAACCTCGGCATCGTGTATTACTATCAGGCTAAATATTCTGAGTCGCTGCGGACATATGAATCTGCTTTGCAGTACGTGGAGAAATCCCCGCCAGCAGCGTGGACAGCCACTTGGCGGCAACTGACTCTCCTTAACCTTGCTACTTTGTATCAGCGTCTGGGGAATGATCAGCGCGCCATTGGGATTTACAACGGAGTTTTGGGTGACCGCAAAGGGCTTACGCGGCGGGAGATCGCTCAAATGTATGCCAAGCGAGGGCTTACGCCGCGCGATCTCGCTCACATGTTTGCGAACCTTGGTGTGCTCTATCGGCATCTGGGCGATCCCAACAGTGCTCTGACTAGCTACGGTCTTGCGGACGAATACTATGCGCAGGAAAAGGATACCGATGGTGAGCTGGGAATGCTCAAAAACACCGGCATTCTCCAGGCGCTTGATCTAGGCCAGCTGAAGGATGCGCTTAAGACATTTGACCATGTTTACTTTATTGCAAACAAGACCAAGAACCAGCGCGAAGCGATGCAGGCTTTGTTGTATCGCGGAGAAACTCTTTTTCGTCTTAACCGGCTGGCAGAAGCAGAAGCAGAATTTAAGGCGGCGCTGATCTCAGCCGATCAACTAGGCACTGTGGAAGAGCAATGGAAAGCGATTTATGGCCTGGGCAAAATTGCGCTCAAGGACTACCAACCTGCCATTGCGGAAGAGAAATTTCGTGAATCCATAAAACGAATTGAAAGCGTTCGCTCCAAGCTGCAACTTTCACGCTTAAAGTCAGATTTTTTTGCTGACAAGCGTGAAGTCTATGATGCCCTGATCAAACTGCTGCTGGCGCGCAATGATGCCGCCGGCGCGTTTGAATATATGGAGCGCAGCCGCGCGCGAGTTTTTCAAGACCGTTTTTATGGCAACAACGTTTCGCCTGACGCGCTCACGCTGCATTCCATTCAGGCGCGTCTTAGTCCGCGGACCGCGCTGGTTGAGTTTTGGGTCGGCGCCGATGCGTTGGCTGCGGTGTGGGTAACGCATGATTCCGCAGGAATTACGCAAAGCCATCCTTCCGATGCCGACATGCGCGGCCTTGAGAGCTTTATCTCCGCGCTGCCAGATAATCTCAGCCATGATTGGCAAAAAGATTTTCAAACGATTAGCGCTGTGTTGCCCAGCGGCATGGTTCCTTTCTCGCAAGAGCGTTATTCGCACGTCCTAATTGTGCCGGACAGCTTTCTCAGCCTGGTTCCGTTTGAGCTGGTAAGCACGCCTGCGGGCAAGCCGCTGCTTGAAAACCGTGACATCACTTATCTGCCCAGCACGGTATTGCTTTTGCGCGGCGCGCAAGCCAGCGTTTCTGCCATTCGATACCCTTGGCAGCTGCAGTTGGTCGGCTTTGGTGATCCGTCGATCATCGGAAGCGGCGAAAGCTCACTCACCACATCGCGTGAAATTGGCGGCAGTGCTCTGCCTGCCTCGGGTGAAGAGCTTCGGATGATCGCCAACATGAGCGCGGGAAAGACGCGTTTGTTTCTTGGACCTCAAGATCGCAAGGATAGCTTCTTTCAATCTACTCATTCCGGCGCGGCGCTGCTGCACGTGAGCACTCATGCCGTTGCAGACATGGACGATCCCGAGCGTTCGCGGCTGCTCTTTTCTCCTGACGAAAGCGGCCAGCCGAATAATTATTTATTTCTCAAAGAGCTGTACGATCTCGATCTTCGCGGCACGAGCCTGGCCACGCTTTCCGCCTGTGACACTGAGCGCGGACGCCTCATCCCCGGCGAAGGCGTTCAGGCGTTCAGCCGCGCACTGCTTGCTGCCGGCTCGCGCTCCACGCTCACAACCTTATGGCGAGTTCCAGACCAGCCAACTTCGCAGTTCATGCAGCAGTTTTATTACTTCCTGCTGAAGAAACATAAGTCCAAGGCGGAAGCTCTGCGCCTAGCCAAGCTTGAATTTTTGCACTCAGGAACTGAGCTGAGCCATCCACGCTATTGGGCCGCATTCGTCCTCAACGGAGAAGGCTCAGAGCCCGTTCCCAGATTCATTCCCTGGCAGCTTCTTGTCATGCCAATTCCACTTCTGGCCCTTGCGCTGTTTCTCTTCTTCAGGTTGCGGCGCAAGAAACTGCGGCCCAAGAAACAAATAGCTGCGACCCAGCCCATTACGTCGCTCTAACTAGAAACAGCCTGCTTCGCGAGCGCAGGCTGCCTGTGAAATCTGTACGCACCTTTCTACTTGATCTTGAAACTTCCTCCGCTGGACTCCGCAATCTTTTTTCCTGACGCATCCATCGCAGTCACTTTCCATTTGATCGGCATACGAGCTTGCATGGCAGCTTTCATCTCCGGGGTTGTTTGCAGCTGCGCCTGCCTTGCCTGCGGCTGAATTGTGGTGGCGCTTGCCAGCGGCGTGTCCAATGCATCCATCAGATCAACTCTGTAGCTCACTGCGCCCGGTACCGTTTCCCAGCGAAACTCGCTCGGTGACTGACTCTGATCGCCGGTTGGACTCAACAGCTTCACTTCGCCCGACCGGAAAACGCCAATGTTGCCCGGCCCGCCCACCTTGGGATGTCTTGCCTCTGGATGGTACAAAGAAATCGCCAACACCAGCACCGCAGCCATCGCTGCCGCTCCAGCCATGTACGGAACGCGGAACAAATTCCGCCAGAAAGAAACCTGCGCCACTGGTTTCGGCTTGGCCGATCCACCCAGCTGCTGGCGCTGCAACTTTGCCGTAATCCAGGCCACGGCTGCGCCTTCATCGGTCGAAGGCGTTGCTGCTTCAAAATCTTTCAGCAGTGAAAGTTCAGTCTGGCAGTGTGCGCAGCTCTCAAGATGCGCTGCTGCCTTCGTATCCGCCGGAGCATCTTCCGTAAAGCGCTCCAGAACTTCCAGGGGGAGACAGTCTTTGCTGGCGGCTGCTGCTTCCTGCCAGGTTTTCAAGTTGTTGGTGTCGGCCATGGTATTTATCCTCAGTTCCCTTACGCTCTTGCTTTCCAACGTCGTACAGCCCGGTCAAGTTTTCTTTTCGCGCTCACCAGGTAAGCCTTTGCGCCGCTGGCATTTTCCAGCTTCAGCATCCGCGTGATGGCATCCAGAGGAAGCTCTTCTCCAAAATGCAGCGTAAAAACCGCTTTTTCTTTTTCGTCGAGGGTCTCATTAATTAGTTGGCGTGCAATCTCCCCCTGTTGCTTCCGCTCCACTGATGCCAGTGGGTTATCCGATCCCATATCCGGCAGCGTCTCCATCACTATCTCGTCGGAGTCCATTTCCGGAGCACTCGATCTTGAACGAAGGGCGTTGAGGCAGTGGTTCCGGGTAATGGAGTAGAGCCAGGTGGAAAACTTCGACTGTCCTTTAAAATACGCAAGGTTCTGGTACGCCTTAACGCAGATCTCCTGCGCCAAATCGGCTGCCGACTCGCGGTCTCCCGTCACGGAAAAACACCAGCGCGCCACCTTTACATGGTGACGGCGGAAAAGCTCGTTCAGGTACTGCTCCGCTGCGCCTTTATCGGCCTCGGCCCGTGCCTGGGCGATAAGCGCTTCATCTGAAAGCTCTTCCCAATGCATTTCCGGGATTATAGCAACTGCTTGCTCCCGGCCTGCGATCTGGGAAACCCGCTTGCTAGGTGCCGGCCACTCTGCTATTTCACCCGCGCGGCTATGACTTGCGCGATCATGACTTGCCGTGCGACCCTGTTCTGCCGCGCGCTTCCGTTCCGCTGCGCCAACCTGGGCGATGGATAAAGATGATTCCGTGCACGCTTCCGGCACTGCCGTGTACATGGAAGGCACCGTACTAGGTTGTGCTGCCACTCTCAGTCATTCCTTTCCCTTACATAGGCTGAGACACTGCTTACCCGCCAGATGGAACAACTTTCTTGTTTTCCAGCGTTTCAGCCCGTTTTAATACTGCTCAACCTCTCCGCCTTGGGTTTTTAGCCGCCCAAAAACCTAAGAAATCCCGTCCCCCAAAGCCCTAAGAATTCATGGAGCGCAGGCGCCCTCGCCGGCGGAATATTTCTCCGCTACTCCACTTCCGGCCGATCCCCGAAAACAAAGGACTTAGCCGATTCGATTCCCGGGATCTCCTCTTGATCTGGATGCTCGTCTTGCTCATCTGGCCTGCGATCTCGGGGTCGACTTGCATAGGTAGGGCCGCTCTCGGCTGTGCTGTTTCTTGCCCTGGCATCCTTCGCGGCGCTTTGCGGTGATATTCCTATTCTGCAAAAAGTAAAAACGGCGCAAAGCCCTCAATCAGAAGGCCTTTGTGCCGCTGTCAAATCTCAATTGATAAGAACACACGTCCGCGACCGACACCGTTCCAATCGATCAACAAGGGCATTATTTAATTTGCCTTAATGCAACAAACAGACATTCTTATCGTGAGTTGGGACATTCGCTCGAAAACCGGCCGAGCTGCGGACTCAACTTGCAGAAGGTGTAGGAATATTAGCTGCGTTGCGGCTCGAACCATTTTTTCCAGGGTCGGCGAATATCCATAAGAGAGCGACAGCCTGAAGTCCAAGCCCCACCAAGTCTAGTTGTCTCCAAAGCCGGAAAACGGTGGAAGTCAAACAGCGCTTCGAAAATGTCACGCACAGCCCATGTCGAGAAGAACACCAGATAAACAATGCGGGCCCAAGTTTTACCCTCGCTGATCTTCCCGATGGGGAAAGACCAAACTGCGACATTCAAGATGACAAGGAATAAGATATATGCAGAATCGTTTTTACGGGTGAGGTTAGCCGCGTCCAGAACCACGCCCACCACGTAGAGAATCAACGCAACCCACAGCAAAGCAATGGCGCGTGCAACCGCAGGATTGGGTGTAACTGCGAATGCCTGATCTCGCGTGGCCCTTCCATCTCCATCCGGGATTGTAACATCGCATAGCCTAGGGTCGTTTTTTGCCGAGCTTTCGGTTTTCGATGGGTAGTTTGGGGAGGCAGGCATGGTTCAGTTCGATGCAGCGCACAAAGCTGTGCACTATCCGCCCGATCGTCGATTCCACATTTGGATTCGTCCTTCAATCCTGATCGGACTCGGCATAGCGGTTCTCTCGCTAATAGCCGCGGCCTGGATCGAGTTCGCCATCACCGGGCTTCCAGGCGTTCCTGCTGTTCCGCAGATATACCCCAGCAATTTCGTGGGGCCGCATGGCTTCCCGGCATGGGCACGCTACTGCCACTTCTTTAATTTTCTTTTTGTGATGATGCTGATTCGCAGCGGCCTGTCGATTCTGATGGACCATCCCCGCTTGTACTTTAATGACGGTTGCACACCCGGCAGCGAATGGATACGGTTCACGCCGCTTAAGGTTCCGCGCGAGCGGCTTTGGACCGCCAAGGATGACGCGCGTTATATTTCACCGCTTGTCGGCACACCGGGATACCGTCATACCATCGGCGTCGCGCGAATCTGGCATTTCATTGACGTGCATGGCTTCATCATCACTGGAATTCTTTTTGTCATTATGCTGTTCGCAACCGAGCAGTGGCGGCGAATCGTGCCAACATCGCCGACGGTGCTGTTGCAGGCGTGGAACACATTTGTCCACTATGCAACATTGCATCTCCCGCCTGAGCCGAACGGCTTTTACGGTTACAACGCGCTACAGCAGATTGCCTACTTCACCGTCGTGTTTGTCTTTGGGCCTTTGGCCATCGCTACGGGAATCGCCATGTCGCCGGCGGTGGTGAACCGCTTCCCGTGGTACGCGCGGATCTTTGGCGGAAGGCAATCGGCACGGTCAATCCACTTCCTCAACATGCTCGGATTTCTCTCATTCCTGGTTGTTCACGTAACTTTGGTTGTGATGACCGGCTTTGCCCGCAACATGAATCACATTGTGATGGGCACGGACGATGCGGGGCATCTCGGGATGTATCTCGGGTTCGTTGGCATAGCTTTGGTCGTTCTCTCGTGGATCGCGGCCCATTACATTTCGTGGCAACATCCGCGCGGGCTGCAACATGCTCTCAAGGTCGTGACTTATCCCATGCAAATGCTCACCTTGAACCGCCTGCTGCCGGAACAGAAGTACACAGCGCAACAGATATCCCCATATTTCTGGCCGAATGGGAAAGTGCCTGTCCGTGATGATTGGAAGCGAATGGCAGAGAGCGGCTTCAAAGATTTCCGGCTGAAAATAGCAGGCTTGGTTGAAAATCCGGTCGAGCTCTCGCTGGCTGATCTGGAGCAGTTGGGCCGGGTCGAACACATCACCATGCACCATTGCATTCAGGGATGGAGCGGCATCGCGCAGTGGGGCGGTCTCCCTATGAGCAAGCTCATTGAATTGGTAAAGCCAAAGCCGGAGGCCAGTGTTGCCGCGTTTTTCTCATTTGGTGAAGCGCTCTATGGCGGGCACTACTATGACACGCAAAGTCTGGAGAACCTGCTCAAGCCGCAATGTCTGCTGGCAACGCGAATGAACGGGCAACGCCTTCCTGAAGTCTATGGCGCGCCCCTGCGGCTGCGCGTTGAAAACCAGCTTGGCTACAAGATGGTCAAATGGATTGAGCGCATCGAGTTCATTGAATCTGAAAAGATGCTCGGCCAGGGAGAGGGCGGCAAGAACGAGGACGACGAGTATTTTGACCTGCTGCCCAATATTTAATGCCGAAGTCCGTTCTTTTGTGCGAGGGATGAATTTTTTTATCTTTTTGCGAAAGGATGAAATGCCGTTTACTGTATCTGTTCACCCCGGAGCCGCCATGTCCTCAACACCGATTACCCCCACCGAGCGCGACCAGCTTCTCGATGCCGCTAAACAGGCTTTCCATCGCGCCTATGCACCCTACTCCAACTTTTACGTGGGCGCGGCAGTCCTCACTGACCAGGGCCAGATCTTCACCGGATGTAACGTTGAAAACGCCTCTTATGGCCTCACCATCTGTGCTGAGCGTGCAGCCATCTTCACCGCAGTGCAAAAGACGCACGGCAAACTCGTTGTACGCGCCGTCGCTGTGGCCAATCGCAACCAAGTGCCGTGCTCGCCCTGCGGCGCGTGCCGCCAGGTCATCGCTGAATTTGGTGAGGATGTTGTAATCATCTTCCAGGGCAGGAACGGTTTTCAGGAATCGACGATCGCGGATTTACTACCAGAAACTTTCCGTTTATCCTGACCCATCCCATGCTTGTCACCGATCTGATCCGCCGCAAGCGCGATGGCGCTGAACTCCAGCGCAATGAGATTGAGTTTCTCATCAACGGCTACACCCGCGATGCAATCCCTGACTATCAGATGTCAGCCTGGCTTATGGCTGTGCTGCTGCGCGGCATGACGCGTGCCGAACTAGCCGCCCTCACTGAATCCATGCTCAACTCCGGCGAGGTGCTGAGCTTCCCGGAGCTTCTTGCCCCTAAGGTCGATAAGCACTCGACCGGCGGCGTGGGCGATAAAACTTCTCTGGTCCTGGCTCCCATCGTCGCTGCAGCCGGCCTGTACATTCCCATGATCAGCGGCCGCGGCCTCGGCCATACCGGCGGCACGCTCGATAAGCTTGAGTCGATCCCCGGCTTCAACGTAAATCTTTCCGTTGCTGATTTCCGCCGCGTGCTGGCCCAATGCGGCGCTGGTCTGATTGGTCAGACAAAAGAGATCGCCCCCGCCGATAAAAAAATCTATGCCTTGCGCGATGTCACCGGCACCGTTGAAAGCCCATACCTGATCTGTGCTTCCATCATGAGCAAAAAACTTGCTGAAGGCATTGATGCGCTGGTGCTCGACGTAAAGACCGGCAGCGGCGCTTTCATGAAAGCGGAAAAAGACGCCGTTTTCCTCGCCGAACTCATGGTGGAAACCGGCCAGCGCCTCGGCAAGCGCATAGCTGCTCTCATCACTGACATGGATCAGCCACTGGGCCACGCCGTAGGCAACGCTCTTGAAGTTGCCGAGTGCCTGGATGTTCTCAACGGCAAAGGCCCGGACGATCTGCGCGAACTCTGTCTCATTCTCTCTGCCTGGATGTTTCTGTTGGGTAAGCGCGTGCAGAGTATCGACCAGGGCAGGGAACTCGCCGAACAAATGATCTCCCGTGGCAAGGCGCGGGAAAAATTCCGCGAGATGATCCGCTTACAAGGCGGCAATCCGGCTGTGATCGATGATCCTGGTATCCTGCCGCAGGCACAACACAGAGCCGATATAAAAAGCCCAACCTCAGGGTATGTCAACGGCTTCATGACTGAGCAAATCGGCACAGCAGGAGTTCTCCTCGGCGGCGGAAGAGCAAAGAAAGAAGACTCGGTCGATCCCGCGGTAGGAATTATGGTCCACAAAAAAATCGGCGATAAAGTTTCTCCCGGCGATCCGCTCTGCACGGTTTACTACAACTCCGAAGAGCGCTTCACGCCGGTCGAGCCTCTCATCCTGCAAAGTTATCGTATTGAATCTGCTCCAGTGCTCCAGAAGCGCCCGCTGGTTCATCGCATTATCGGTGATAAATAATCTTTTCCGGAGTCCTGGCCCTGAGCGGAGCGAATGGGGAGGATTCCCTGCCCGCAGAAGAATGTTTCCTTTGTTTGAAGGTGTGACGAAAAAGGATACGCGGCCAATCCTCCTCGTAAAGTCCGATTCGGAATTTACGCCTACCTGCTCGAAAATTATAGGGATCTCTCCCTGCGCAAACTCAAGGTCGGGATTTCAGAAAGGCATCCGGTTCATCCGTGGTGAGGTTTTGTCTCTGGGGATTCTTTCACCGCATCCTGCGCGATCACCGGAATCACATCGCGCAGCAGCGATTTGAATTGTCCGGCAATCTTCCTTCCGATCTCCAATACCTCTTCGTGATTGATTGGCTGGTCGGTTGTTCCCGCGGCCATATTCGTCACACATGAAATCGCAAGCACCTTGATTCCCATCTGTCGCGCCACAATTGTCTCCAGCACGGTTGACATCCCGACCAAATCTGCGCCAATCGTGCGCAAGAACCTTATCTCTGCCGGCGTTTCATAGCTTGGTCCCAGCACCGCCGCATAAACTCCTTCAGCAAGCTGAAGGCCCAGTCTCTTGCCCGCCTCCAGTGCCATCTGCCGATAGTTTTTTGCATAAGCCTGGGTCATATCGATAAATCGCAAGCCAAGACGCTGGTCTTCCGTTCCTACCAGAGGATTTTGTCCTTGAAGATTGATGTGGTCTTTGATCACCACTAGCTTGCCTTGCCCGTAATCTAGATTAATTCCGCCTGCGGCGTTGGTCAGGATCGCTGCTCGCACTCCCATGCGGGCAAAGACGCGCATGGGGAACACTACGGTCTGCGCCGGATATCCTTCATATAAATGAACGCGCCCCTGCATAATCACTACCGGCCATGCGCCGATGTTGCCCAGAACGAGCTGTCCCGCATGCCCAACCGCGGTGGAGTGAGCAAAGTGTGGGATCTCCTGGTAGCGGATGCGAATGGCGTCCTTCAATTCATTGGCAAATTCTCCCAGCCCAGACCCCAACACAATCGCCACCACGGGTTTGATCGGGCTTTTTGATGCAATGAATCTTGCCGCTGCTTCTGCCTGCGCAAACTGCTCATTCGTGCTCATGTGTGAGATGGCATCGTCCTTCCGTGTAAAACTGGCTTCGCCGGAATGCAAATTCTAATGCTATAGTTTCTGATTCATGGTACGCCTTCGCACATTCACCACGCCTCGCCTTATTTTATTTTTGTCTTTTCTGGTTACTCTGCCGCCCTCAGCCTGGACGCAGAAAAAGCCGGCCCAACGCTCAACCGCAGAGCAGAAGACAGCACGATATTTTGAGTCAGTGCGTGCCCAACCGCTCCTTCTTCATGCGTTTCTTGCGCAGATGCCCAAGGGCGGCGATCTGCACAATCATCTTTCCGGCGCGGTTTATGCAGAAAGTTTTATTCAATGGGCTGCCCAGGATGGTCTCTGTGTCGATCGCGTCACGCTTTCTCTGGTTGCGCCGCCATGCGATCCCACGAACAGCAAGCCGCCTGCCACTACTGCCTTGCAGGATCCAACGCTTTACGGCCACCTGCTGGATGCCTTTTCCATGCGCCAGTTTCATCCCGGCTTTGAGTCTGGCCACGACCATTTCTTTGCCACCTTTGGCAAGTTCGGCGCTGCCAGCACCAACCACACTGCGGAAATGCTGGCGGAAGTGCGTTCCCGCGCCGCGGAAGGCCATCTTCAATATATGGAGCTGATGCTCAATCCTGACGTAGGCGCTGCCGCCCGGCTTGGATCGCAGCTCAAATGGAACAACGATCTCACCTCCATGCGCAGCCAGCTTCTTGCTCAGGGACTTCCGCAGATCGTCGCTGACGCCTCCAAATTTCTTGACACAAAGGAGAAGAAAGTGAATGAGGAACTGCGCTGCGGGCAGGCCGAGGCCGACCCCGGCTGCACTGTCCAGACGCGTTATCTCTATCAGGTTGCTCGCGGCTTGCCTGAAGGCGCGGTCTTTGCCCAGATACTAGCCGGCTTTGAGATGGCCTCAAAAGATCCGCGTGTGGTTGGGCTTAACCTTGTAATGGCGGAGGACTGGTATGTTCCCATCCATGATTTCAACTCGCACATGCGGATGCTCGACTTCCTGCATGGCCTTTATCCCAAAGTCCACATTACCCTCCATGCCGGAGAGCTGACTCCTCAGCTTGTTCCTCCGGAAGAGCTGTTTCATATCCGCGCGTCCATTGTTCGCGGCCATGCAGAGCGCATCGGCCATGGTGTTGACGTAATGCAGGAGGCTGAGCCTGCAGCGCTTCTGCGCATGATGGCGCAAAAGAAAATTCTGGTTGAAATCTGCCTCACCAGCAATGATGTGATTCTGAACGTCACCGGAGATCACCATCCTCTGCCCATCTACCTGCGCTTTGGCGTGCCCGTGGCCCTGGCAACCGATGACGGGGGCGTTTCTCGTGGTGACATCACGCAGGAATTCCAGCGCGCTGCTGAAACCTATCACCTGAGTTATCTCACGCTGAAAACATTTGCCCGTGCCAGCCTGGAGTACAGCTTCCTGCCCGGTGAAAGCCTCTGGAAAGACTCCAGCAAGGGCATGCGCGCTGCTGCGTGCGCCTCTGATAGCCCTGCCAAAACAAAAACCTCTGCAAGTTGTTCTCATCTTCTTGATGCCAGTGAAAAGGCCCGCCAGCAGTGGCTGCTGGAAAAGGAATTGTCTGATTTTGAAAGCCGGTTTTAAACCGCCATCATCGCGTTCGCCTGATTACGTTTAGCTTTCTCTTGATCCGTGTCATTTTGTGTTCATCCGTGGGTGAGGTTTTGCTTTTCCCGATTACGCGCGATCAAGTGCGGTCGCGGCGATTTCTTGACAGTGCGGCTACAATAGACAGGATTTTCCAACACTCAACTCGATCTCTTTCACCGCGAAGGACCTCATGTCACGATTTGCAGGTTTGCTGGGCATTATTGTTTTCCTGTCGATTGCTTACATCTTCTCCACCAATCGCCGCGCCATTCGCCTGAAGACCGTTCTCTGGGGCGTGGGGCTGCAGTTCCTGTTTGCGTGGATCGTGGTCCGCTATGACTGGGGACAAAGGGTGATGAGCGCGGCGGGAGATAAGGTAAAAGCGATGCTGGCTTACTCCTACGCCGGATCGTCGTTTGTGTTTGGCAATCTTGGCTTTCCTGCCGATCCCAACGCGCACTATTCGTTCCTGCCGCAGGGAGTTTCGCAGCTAGGGCCGATTTTTGCTTTTCAGGTTCTTCCCACCATTATCTTTATCTCTGCGTTTTTTGCCTTGCTCTATCACCTTGGCGTGATGCAGATAATCATCCGCGCCATGGCCTGGTTCATGAACCGGTTCATGGCCGTGAGCGGCGCAGAGTCGCTGAACGTTGCCGCTTCCATTTTCATGGGGCAGACAGAAGCGCCGCTTACCATTCGTCCGCTGCTGCCTGAATGCACAAAGTCTGAGCTTATGACCATTATGACCGCCGGCATGGCTCACGTTTCCGGCGGCATCATGGGCGCTTACATCCTTTATGGGATTGAGGCCAAGCATCTGCTTGCTGCCGTGATTATGACTGCGCCGGGAACCATCCTGATGGCCAAGATGCTGGTGCCGGAAACTGAGCAGCCCAAGACCGCAGGCACCGTGGAAATTGCGGAAGATGAAATGCACAAGGATGCCAATGCCCTGGGAGCCATTGCTCGCGGCACCATCGATGGAGGTAATCTCGCCTTCAACGTAGCCATCATGCTGATCTCCTTTCTCGCATTAATTTTTCTGGTCAATGGCATCATGGGCTGGACCCACGCTCATTGGCACTGGTTTCCAGAGAGCATTCAAAAGGTGCTTGGGACTATTCTTTATCCAGTGGCGTGGCTTCTTGGGGTTCCCGGCAAAGACTGCCGCGCGGTTGGCAGTTTGCTGGGGATTCGCACCGTGCTCAATGAGCTTGTAGCGTATTCTGATCTGGGGACGATGAAAGCTGTGCTTGATCCACGCTCCTTTACTATTGCCACCTTCGCACTCTGTGGCTTTGCCAACTTCAGTTCCATTGGAATTCAGATCGGCGGCATCGGTGCTCTTGCGCCTAACAAGCGTGACCAGCTTGCCAAGCTCGGCTTCCGCGCCATGGTTGCCGGAACCATGGCGAACTTCATGTCGGCTTCAATTGTCGGGTTGCTCATGCGAAGCTGAGTCCTTAAAAACTGACATAATGCCTGCGCTACCGTAGAAGAGCACGGCTTCAGCCGTGCATTCCCATGCCTTTAAACAATGGGCTTTAAGCCCGTGCAAATGCAGTTGTATAATTCACCGGCTCGAACCAATTTTTTTGTGTAGGAACAAGAGGGTATATGCGTCTAAGAACACTTCTTGCGTTAGTCATCACTTCACTGGTGGCGTTCACTGCTCCGGGCTGGGGCCAGGGCACCATCAAGATCGGCGTGATCACCTCTCTTACCGGCAGTATGGCGGCTTTTGGTGAAGCCCACAAAAACGGCTACGCCATCGCGCTGGACGAGATCAATGCCAAGGGCGGCGTGCTGGGCAAGAAAGTGGAACTCGACTTCTATGACGATCAGAGCAAACCAGATCAGGCAGTGCAGGGCGTTTTCAAGCTGGTTGATCAGGATGGCGTGCCTATCATTCTCGGTTCGTATTCCAGTGAGAGCACCAAGGCGATTGTCGGCTCAGTCACGCAGCGCGAAACCCCGCTCATCATCCCCACCGCAACCGCCGACAACGTAATGGATTCCAAATCGCCCTGGGTATTTCGCATCTGTGCCGGCGCGAACGATTACGCCAAAGAGACCATCGCCTTCCTTAAGGCCAACGGTGCGCCCAAAACCATGGCAATCGTCTATGAGAATACGAACTTTGGCCAATCAAACATGAAAGCCATGATGGCTGAAGCCAAAGCCGCGGGCATCAACCTGGTGGCGGTTGAATCGTATGAAGCCAAAGCGCCCGATTACAAAGCCGTCTTGCAGCGCGTGAAGCAGGCCAATCCTGAGGTGATTTATTTCTGCTCCTACCTGCTGGATGCCACGACACTGATGCGCCAGTCCAGGGAAGTGGATCTCAATCCCAGGTTCTATACTTCGTCCGGTACCGGCTTTGCCGCCGCTGAATTTCCCACTGACAAAGGCGCAGGCAAGAACGCAGAATATACCTTCTCTGTTTCTCAGTGGCTGCCTGAGGCCAAGTGGCCCGGCTCCAAAGAATTTGACGCTGAGTATTTCAAGCGCTTCAAATCGCATCCGGCCTACCATGCAATTCAGGCTTACGCAGCGTTAAAGGTGGCTGCTGCGGCCATCAACAACGCCAAGTCAGCGGAGCCGGCCAAGATTCGCGATGCCATCAAGAGCATTAATCTGACCTCAACGCCGTTTGGCCCCATCAAGTTTGAAAACGGGCAGAACCCGCATCCTGTTCTCATCACCCAGATCCAGCACGGGCAATACCGTGTGGTCTTCCCGGCGGACGCTGCTGATACCAAGCCCATTATTCCTGCTCCTGCGTGGTCAAAGCGTTGAGATTGGTTAAACGAAAGATAGCCGCGAATGCACAAGAATCAACACGAATCAAGCTCAAGATATTTTCTGTTTCGCGTTTTTCGCGTTGATTCGCGGCTAAAAATATTGGGCTGATAGGTTGCCGCGAAGCAGGAGGCTTGAACAAGGTTGGTTCGCTTCTTACAAGCTTGTGTTGATGGTCTCTTGACCGGTGCTCTCTATGCTCTTATCGGCATGGGCCTGGCGCTCATCTTCGGCGTCATGCGCATTGTGAATTTTGCCCATGGCGCTTTCATGATGGTGGGCATGTACGCCACCTATGTTCTCTTTGATTACCTCAAGCTCAACCCGTACTGGGGATTTCTGCCCGCGGGCGTGTGCTTATTCATCTTTGGCTATCTTTGCTATCTGCTGCTGATCCGTCCAGTGCGCAATCGCTCAGACTTCATGCAGATTTTGATGACCATCGGGATCGGCCTGATCCTGACCGATGGCGCGCAGCTGATCTTCAAAGCCGACTATCGCCAGACCAACATTGCTTTGGTCAACCGCAGCGTGCATCTTGGGCCGTTTGGGGCCAACGCTGCTGAAGTCGTTTCGTTTGTGATTGCGCTCATATTTGTGATGGGCCTGCACTTGTTCGTTGTGAAAAGCCGCACTGGGCAGGCCTTGCGCGCCATCTCACAGAACCGCGAGGTTGCGCCGCTCATGGGCATCAATCTCGTCCGCATTCAGGGTTTCAGCTTCGCGCTGGGAATCGCGCTTGCCGGAGTGGCCGGTGGCTTGCTTTTGCCGCGGCTCTATCTCTTCCCCGGCGTCGGCGAAGATTACACCACCAAGGCATTCGTCATGGTCGTGCTGGGTGGCATGGGATCGATTGAAGGCGCGGCGCTGGGCGGCCTCCTGCTTGGCATAACAGAAAGTCTAACCAGCCTGTATGCCGGCAATGAATGGGCGCTGATCGTGGATTTCATCATCTTTCTTCTTGTGCTCTCATTCAAGCCCAGCGGCATCTTCGGGAGCCAGCGCGCATGAGCCTCATCAAGAGCTGGAAGTTTTGGGCGCTTCTGATCGCGGCTCTGGTGTGGGCGCGTATGCCATGGCTCGTCAGCAACAACTACCAGTTGCAGGTGCTATTCCGCATTACTCTGTTTGCCGCTCTTGGGCTTGCCTGGGACCTCGTCGGAGGCTATGCCGGCCAGCTCTCGCTTGGCCACGTTGCATTTTTTGGCGTCGGCGCTTATGGGCTGGCGCTCTTTGTGCAGCTCTCCATTCCGATTTGGATTTCATTGTTTCTGGCGGCTGTGGTTGCAACGCTTGTTGCCGCCGTCATCGGAATCGTTTCTTTCCGGCTTCGCGGACCGTACTTTGCCTTGGCAACTATTGCCTTTGGCGAAGTTCTGCGCCTCGTAGCCACCAATCTCAACGTGACTGGCGGCGCGATCGGGCTTACCATGCCTTCGCTCTTCACCGGCAGGACATTCTGGCGGCAGTTCTATCTCGCTTCAGTGGTTTTGGTTGTCCTTGCCTTCCTGATCAACTTTTTTGTCTCACGCTCACGGTTTGGCTACTATCTCATGGCCATTCGTGAGGACGAAGATACCGCGAGTGCCGTTGGCATCAATACCGCGCGATGCAAGCTGCAAAGCCTCCTGCTGAGCGCGTTTATTACCGCGTTGGGTGGCGCGCTCTATGCCAGCGCCTTTCAGTTTATTGTTCCTGACAGCGTTCTCACGCTCGATATCTCTGTTCAGATGGCCATTATTGCCATGCTGGGTGGAGCGGGAACTCTGCTCGGTCCTATCGTTGGTTCTGCGTTGCTGCTCGGCGCGCAGGAGGTCTTTAAAAACCAGTTTCAGGAAAGCCACCTTCTTATATACGGTGTCCTGATCGTGATTGTCGTGCTCTTTATGCCTGAAGGAATCGTCGGCGGATTGCAACAGTTGTTCCGCAAGCGGAGTAAGCCGCCGACAACCAGCGCAATGCCTGCAACGAGCGGAGCAGCACAGTGACTCCGCTCCTCGAGCTCCGCGATGTAACCAAGCGCTTCGGTGGCCTTCGCGCCGTGAAGGATGTTTCGCTGGCGATGAACGCTGGCGAGATCCTTTTTATCATCGGCCCAAACGGGGCGGGCAAGACCACGGTCTTCAATCTCATCAGTGGCTTTCTCCATCCCAATGAAGGCGACATTCTTTTTCAGGGGCAGGACATCTCTCGTACGCCGCCTCACCGTTCAGCGCGTCTTGGTATTGGGCGTACCTTTCAAATCGTCAAGCCCTTGCGTGGCCTTACAGTTTTGCAAAACGTAATGCTCGGCGCTTTTATGCACACGCGTAATCTGCTAAAAGCTGAAGAAGAGTCAGGCAGGATTCTGGATTTTCTCCAGATGTCGCACCTAAGCAAATTTCTTGCCTCCGGTCTGCCGCTGGCGGCGCTCAAGCGGCTTGAGATTGCCCGCGCGCTTGCCACTAAACCAAAACTTATCTTGCTCGATGAAGTTGTCTCCGGCCTGACCACCAGTGAAGCGCTGGCGCTTGCGGCCCTGGTCAAGCGCCTGCCGGAATGGGGCGTAAGCGTGGTCGGCGGTGTAGAGCATGTGATGCAGGTTGTGATGAAGATCGCCGATCGAGTAATCGTGCTCGATTACGGCGCCAAAATCGCCGAGGGCGTTCCTGCCGACGTGGTGAAGATGCCGGAAGTTATTGAAGCTTATCTCGGCCCTAAGTTCAGGGAGCTGACGCAATGACCTCCCCGAATGTGCTCAGCTCTGCAGCTCAATCTGCAGGTGGATCGTTGCTTGAACTCAGTAACGTCACAGCTTTTTACCGCGATCTGCAGGCTCTTTTCGGCATCTCGCTCACAGTGAACGCAGGCGAGATCGTCACGCTGATCGGTGCGAACGGAGCAGGCAAGACCACACTCCTGCGCGTGATTTCAGGCATGAAGCGAGCGGCTGCTGGCTCGGTGCGCTTTGCCGGGCAGGATGTTTCCCGCGTTCCTGCGCATGAGATGGTCGCACGAGGTGTGAGCCATGTCCCTGAAGGCCGCCAGGTCTTCCCATTTATGACGGTGAAAGAGAACCTCTCTCTCGGGGCCTACGCGCCGCGCGCTCGCGCAAACATGAAGCGGCTGATGGAAGAGCAGCTCGCGCTCTTTCCCCGGCTGGCGGAGCGCATGGATCAGCTTGGCGGGACGCTCTCCGGAGGCGAACAGCAGATGGTCGCCATTGCTCGGGGCCTGATGGCCCAACCGAAATTGCTTCTGCTCGACGAGCCCTCTCTCGGCCTCGCGCCTAAAATCGTGGAAGAGGTCTTTGAAAAGATCCAGGAAGTTCGACGCAGCGGCATCACCATGCTCATCGTGGAGCAAAACGTGGTAAGCGGCTTGAGTATCGCTGATCGCGGCTACGTGATACAAAACGGTGTGGTGTTTCTGGAAGGCACAGCCAAAGAACTGCTCAGCAATCAGAGCGTTCGCGCCGCCTATCTCGGTTTGTAATCATCACGCGGCTCACATCTCAGCAGCGATCCACACATTGCCGGCATCCAATTACAATAATCAGCGAAAATTGGAGACGAATGATGAGCACGCAAAAGGTAGTCACGCTTCCCAAGCGCACCATGGCCAGCATCAGCCCGTTCACGGGAGAGCTGCTGCGCGAGTTTGAACAGCATTCCGACGAAGTTCTGGAACAGAAGCTGCAGCTTGCCGCCGAGCGCTTCCGCGTCTATCGTGATGTTCCGTTTACTGAACGCGCCAGGATGATGACCCGCGCCGCGGAGATTCTGGAGAGTGAAAAGGACGCGTTTGGCGAATTGATGACCCGCGAAATGGGTAAAACCTTGCGTTCAGCCGTGCAGGAGGCGGAGAAGAGTGCCTTCGGCTGCCGTTATTACGCTGAAAATGCTGAGCGCTTTCTGGCCAATGAAGAAGCCAAAACCTCTGCAACGCGCAGCTTTGTCCGTTATCAGCCCATTGGTCCGGTGCTGGCTATTATGCCGTGGAACTTTCCGTTCTGGCAGGTATTCCGTTTTGCTGCGCCTGCGCTCATGGCGGGCAACGTTGGCTTGCTCAAGCATGCGTCGAATGTTCCGCAGTGCGCGCTGGCTATTGAAGACATTTTCCGCCGCGCCGGTTTTCCTGAAGGCGTTTTCCAGACCCTGCTCATCGGTTCTGACCGCGTAAACCGCGTGATTGCCGATCCTCGCGTTGCCGCTGTCACTCTCACCGGCAGCGTTGGCGCTGGCAGCAGCGTTGCTGCTACCGCAGGCAAGGAAATCAAGAAGACCGTGCTTGAGCTTGGCGGCAGCGATCCTTTCATCGTCATGCCTAGCGCCGATCTCGACCGCGCTGCAGCCACAGCAGTCCAGGCGCGGGTCATCAACAACGGCCAGTCCTGCATTGCCGCCAAGCGCTTCATTGTCGATGAAAAAATCTACGATGCTTTTACCCGCAAGTTTGTTGAGTGCATGACTGCTCTCAAAGTCGGCGACCCTATGGATCCCGCGACGGACGTTGGCCCGCTAGCCACACAAGACGTCCTGCGTGGACTTGAAGAACAAGTAAACCAAACCGTGCAGATGGGTGCTAAAGTTCTTCTGGGTGGAAAAAGGCTGGATCGTCCAGGAAATTTCTTTGCTCCTACCGTTTTGGCCGACATTCCTAAAAACTCACCAGCGCTCGATGATGAGCTCTTTGGCCCTGTGGCTTCTATCTTCTGCGCCAGGGGCATGGAGGACGCCATTGAGATCGCCAACGATTCCAAATTTGGGTTGGGCGCGTGCGCCTGGACCAATGACCCGGTCGAGCAGGAACTGTTCATCAACCGCATCGAGTCCGGTCTGGCGTTCATCAATGCAATGGTGGCATCGGATCCGCGTATTCCCTTCGGCGGCGTCAAACAGTCAGGCTACGGCCGTGAGCTGAGCCACTTCGGTATTCATGAGTTTGTGAATATCAAGACAGTCTCCATCCAGAATGCTGCGGCAGAAAAATCCAGCGAGACTGAGTAGGGAAGCTTCCAAATGGTTTCTTTAGCCGAAGGGGAGCGATCTGTAAAAGTAGTCGCTTGTTGGACACACCGGCGAGGGGCGCCCACAAGCACTAACTCAAATGAAGAACCTGAGAGCTGTGGTGGAAGAAGAGATCGAAATTAATACTGCAAACGGCACCGTGGATAGCGTGTTGTTTTCGGATGGAACCACGCGGCATCCAGGCGTGATTCACCTGACGGATATTGGCGGAATTCGTCCTGCGCAAAGACAGATGGCCCAGCAGTTGGCGGGCCAGGGATATACCGTCCTGATGCCGAATGTGTTCTATCGCACGAGTCGAACACCGGTGTTTGATTTTCCAATGCAGCCTGGGGACGAACGAACGACGAGGCGGTTTGCTGAGCTCGGCGCGCCGTTGACTCCGGAGGCAATGGACAGCGATCTGGCAGAGTATGTTGATTTTCTCATTGCGAACAAACATGTGACCGGCGGACCAATGGGAGTTGTCGGCTACTGTTTTTCAGGCAAGATGGCATTGCGCGCGGCTGCCGTGCGGCCCGGCGAAATTACCGCTGCGGCCTCATTTCACGGCGGCGGTCTCTTTACTGACGGTCCCAGCAGCCCGCATCTTGTTTTACCCAAGATCAAGGCCCGGCTTTATTTTGGACATGCTATCAAGGACAGAAGTATGCCGGAAGAGGCGATTCAGAAGCTCAACCAGGCCCTGGAAAGCTGGGGTGGCAAATATGAGAGCGAAATCTATCCCGGCGCTCTCCATGGTTGGACAGTGCCTGATCATGTTTATAACCCGCAACAGGCGGAGCGCGCCTTTGCCAAATTGACAGAATTGTTTGCTGGCACATTGCAGTAGTTCTGTGTTTGGAGCAATACGCCAACGTGTCTCGTTAAGACGTGAGCCTTCTTCTGCCTCGCACGAAAAGAGCAAAGTCCCAATCAAAACGAAAGAGTATACGGTTTGAATCGAACTTTTTCATTGACCTGAGTTCATTTTAGGAATACGTTTGTTTTCAAGCTGCACTTTCCTACCGTGCCGTTTCCGGCATGTGCGTGGTCCGTAATTTTATCGGGCCAATGGTTTCCAGGGTCAGGAGAAGAAAATATAACTTCGGTTCGCTTCTAAGGCGGAATCCCGCTTGGTTTGACATGTTTATCGTGTCCCGATAAATTCGCGAATCGAACATTTGCGGCCAAAAAGATAGTCCGCAGGCAAACCTGCGTCAGATTATCCGCTAAGCATTTAAAAACGGGTGCTGACAAGGAGTGTTTAGAAAGCTTTTTCAAGGAGAGAAATGAATGCCTTTTAACTGGATCATCAATATCAATACAAGCATTGGCGGCAAACCCAGAGTCAAGTTTGATCCTAATCCCTTAGAAAACGTTGGGACTGGCGACGAAATTGTGTGGGCAAACAATGACACTGCGGCCCACTGGCCCGGTCTTCAAAACCCTGACGGAAGCATCAATACAACCTACTTCATGCCGAACCAGATTGCTCCAAACTCCACTTCTACCACATTTTCCGCGGGCGGCAGCGGAACGTTGAATTACACCTGCTCTCTCCATCCGGACGAAAAAGGAACAATCCAGATCACCACGGTAAACGCATAGTTGCTGAAATAGTAAAGAAAGGAAGAGTTATGACAGTTTGGCATGTTGTGGGTACGGTATGTAATTTCCGTCTTACAAAGAATTTACGCTCGTTGAATCGTAGCGCTCTCAGTTTCAACGTTGTGGCTGCTTCAGGCGTTTTATTGCTACTGCTGGTCTTTACTCCAGCAACTGCGAGAGCCCAGAATCCCAAGATTGTGGCTTGTCCGCCCTATGGTCAACAAAATTTGTTGAACATGCCGGAGATCAAGAGCCAGAACGGTGTGCTGCGAGCCAGCATCAAGCTGACTGACGGCTTGCGGACGATTTGGGGTTCGGTAGGCGTCGGCCCGAATGCGCCATCGGACAATCGCTGTGCCAGCCAGTACATGCGTTTCTTTGAAGGAGTTGATCCAGTCCATCCTAAGCCTTGGCCCACCAGCGCCGACCCCATGCCAGGGCCAACCTTGCGCGCCCACGTGGGTGATCTGGTGGAGATCATGTTTCAGAACCAGATCAACACGCAACACTTCGCCAACTCACTTGATCAGGGAGAACTAGGAAATACTCCGGGATGCGATCAGGTATTCGGCGCGCCGGGATGGCAAGCCAATAAGAAGTTCAGGAGCGGTTATCAGATCAATCCCACGGTAAACAATCCAGGGGGCTTTGTTTTCACTGCAACGCAGAGTGGAAGCGGCACCAGCGGAGCAGCCGCGCCGACTTTTCCCCAGACGGTTGGACAAAGCGTGCAGGATGGGTCCGTGACATGGACCAACTCAGCCGGCCCTGATTGGACAGCAAACAATCAATACAGCGCCGGCACGGGAATTCAGCCATTAACCAACAATCCCGGCGGCTATGTCTTTATTGCTTCGCAGGGCGGTACCAGTGGAGCGCAGCCACCTACTTTTCCCCAAACTCCCGGCGCAACAGTGAATGAGGGTACGGCTGCGAAAGGCATTATCATTTGGACCAATTCAGGTAAGCAGCTCCCAATCTACCCGGGTGGTGACACCATGCCCAACTGCCTGCATGGATCAAGCACAGCCAATCTTCATTTCCACGGCACGCACACTACCCCCAGCACCACCGGCGATAATGTGCTGCTTTACATCCGGCCAGCTTTGCGGATTGGCGGCAAGATTGAACCGAGCGATGCGTTTACCGGTTCGCAATTTACCCAGGTTTTCAGCGCGTGCGAAAAGAGTGGCTCACCAACTCGGTGGGAACAGCTTCCGCTGCAATGGCGGCAAAACCAGGAAAGCCTTCTGCAAACATACGACAAGACTGCTCCTTACAAAGGCAAACCTGGCAATCTGCCGGCGTCAATGAAGCTATGGCCGCAGAACCAGCATGAGATAAGCCAGGGGCTTTGGCCGCAATACCAACTCGGCGCGTATCCATATTGTTTCCGGCTTCCTGTTTATGACCCTGCCAAAGTGCACATGGGACAAGCGCCGGGAACACACTGGTACCACGCGCATAAGCATGGTTCCACGGCCTTGAACGTGGCCAGTGGCATGACCGGAGTTTTCATCATTGAAGGCCAATACGATACGGACTTGCGAAAATTCTATCCCAATTTGCAGGAACAGGTCTTGATGCTGCAACAGCTTTCCACCGCGCCCTTCCCGCTTACCAACGCATTGCATTTCCAGAATGGGCCAGGCGCTCCGCGAGCGCCGATTTCCGTAAATGGAAGACGCAATCCGATTGTGACCATGCGGCCGGGCGAGGTGCAGTTGTGGCGGATTGTGAATGGAGCTTTTCGCGATGCAGTTAAGTTTGCCAGCTTCAATCCTGAAGGATCGCAGCAGCCCTGCAATCAGCTTGGAGCTGCGGCAGTCGTTGTGCCGTGCATCAACTGGCGGCAGATTGCCCAGGATGGAGTACAGTTCAAGTACGCCAACTATAACCGGCTGGGACAGCCAAACAACGAATTCAACCTTGCGCCGGCCAACCGCGCCGATCTGCTGGTAAAGGCGCCCACGCAGCCGGGCACTTATGTTCTGCAAGCAGTGGCGAATGAAGGCTCACCTATTCAATCCAATGACACCAGCTACACATTCACCCTGCTCACTGTAAAAATCACGGGTAACCCGATTAGCCCTGCCATGGACTTTATCCAGAATGAGAGTGATTTTCCTGTGTTCCCAGCATTCCTTGGTGACATTCCGGAGACTACAATCACTCGCAAGCGCAAGCTTGTTTTCGGGCCGGGCAACAGCACAATTGATGGTCAATCTTTCAATCCAAACCACATCAACCAGGCCATGCTGCTCAACACGGCAGAGGAATGGACCGTAATGAATCAGGCCAATGACAAAGCACATCCATTCCACATCCACATCAACCCGTTCCAAATTACAGAGCTGTTCCAACCCAACAGCAAGGAATCGAAGGATCCTTCCAGCCCCTGCTATGCCAATCCCTTGAAGCCAGAAACGTGGAAGCCATGCCAACCTCTGAGTCCACCATTCGTCTGGTGGGACACATTTGCCATACCAATGGCCCGCAATGATGCTCTACCCTCTAGCGTGTGTACAACCGTGAACGCTTGCCCGGCCGCTATTCAGCCTTATACAACGTGTTCCAATGGCGCGTGCACCGTCAACATTGCGGGTTATTTCAAGATGCGAACTCGTTTTGTGGACTACACCGGCCAGTATGTATTGCACTGCCACATTCTGATTCATGAAGATCGCGGCATGATGCAGCTGATTGAAGTAGTCCCTGACACAACGCTATATACGCATCACTAAAGCGTTGTGATTGCCGCAATCTGGGCCGGAGACATCCAGTTGTCTCCGGCCTAAACTTTCTTCACCTGTTAGCCGGATGAAAGATTGAGAGGGTTACAATACAAGCGTCTTGCTTTCTTCGTTCTCAGCGCTGCATCAGCCTCGCAAGCCCACTCATGGAGGTGTGCTTACGTGGCGGCAAAAGCTCGGCGTATTTCGTTCTGTCCGTCAGTTTCTGCGCATGGTGTGGAAAGCGCACCCTGCATATATGGCTGCGACCGTGGTTTTACGATTGCTTCGCGCCGTGGTCCCCATCGCCACGCTCTGGGTGGGTAAATTGATCATCGATATCGTGGTATCAGCACGCATGGGACGGCCAAATATCTCCCGCCTGTGGGTGCTGGTTGGAGTGGAGCTGTTGATTGTTGCGGTTGGTGAGGCGCTGGATAAAGGTTCCACTGCCGTTGAAGCCCTTTTAGGTGACCTTTGCTCAGACCACATCAGTGAACGGCTCATTGCTCACGCTGCGGCGCTTGATCTGCGCCATTTTGAAGATCCGGCTTTTTACGATGGTCTGGAACGTGCCCAACGTCAAACTACAGGCCGCATCGGGTTGCTCACGCAACTGCTCTCTGTGGCCCAGGATTCCGTCACCTTCTTCTCACTGGCCGCAGCAGTCTTTATTTACAGTCCGTGGCTGCTTGTCTTGCTGCTGGTTGCAGTGGCGCCTGGCTTTCTTGCGGAAACTCATTTCAGCTCGCTTGAATATTCACTGTTCTACCGCATGACGCCGGAGCGCCGGCAGTTAGATTATCTGCGTTTCCTCAGCGCTGGAGACAAGACGGCGAAGGAGGTGCAGCTATTTGGATTGTCAGCATGGCTGGCGGCGCGATATCGCAGTCTGGCGCATCGTCTCCACCTGGCGAATCGCAGTCTTGCTTTGCGCAAGGGTGTTGCCGCCACCGTGCTTTCCTGGTTTGGCCTTGCGGGCTACTATGCGGGTTATGTGATTATCTTGTGGCGCGGATTCTACGGCATTATCAGCGTAGGTTCACTCACGTTCCTGGCTGCATCCTTTGCGCGAAGCCGTGCCGTGACTGAGCGATTGCTGCTTTCCATTGGCAACATCTACGAGCAGGGACTTTACATTCGCGATCTATTTGATTTCTTTGCGATGCGCCCAGAAATTGTTTCGGTTCCTGATGCTCGTACAGTGCCTTCACCGCTTACGCAGGGCCTGGTATTTGACGACGTTGGTTTTCAGTATCCAGGCAGCAGTGCCTGGGCTGTCCGCCATATCAACCTGCAAATTGCTCGCGGTGAGAGGATTGCTCTGGTGGGCGAAAATGGCGCGGGAAAAACTACTTTGGTCAAGCTTGTGGCCCGCCTTTATGATCCTACTGAAGGCCGCATCCTGCTGGATGGAGTGGACCTTCGCGAGTACGATCTTGGATCTTTGCGCCATGCCGTTGGAGTAATTTTCCAGGACTTTGTCCATTACGATCTGCGGTTGGATGAAAACATTGGAGTAGGGGAGATCACACAGGTACAGGAATATCTGGATGCTTCCCCTGCGCCGATGAATGACGCTGACGGCTTACGCACAGCGCCGCCAATCGCTGAAGCAGCCAAAAAATCGCAGGCTGTGAGTTTGGCAGAAAACCTACCCCTGGGATATCGACAAATGCTGGGGCGCCGTTTTGAAGGCGGGGTGGAGCTTTCCGGCGGTGAGTGGCAGAAGATTGCTCTGGCCAGGGCTTACATGCGCAAAGCGCAGATCATTATTCTGGACGAGCCTACTGCGGCGCTGGATGCGCGGGCCGAATATGAGACGTTCGCGCGTTTTGCCGAGCTTGTGGCAGGGCAAATGGCTTTGCTCATCTCACATCGGTTCTCCACTGTTCGCATGGCTGATCGCATCATTGTGCTTCAGCAAGGCGCCATCCTGGAGCAGGGAACACATAGCCAACTGCTATCGCAGAATGGCCTTTATGCCGAGCTGTTTCAGCTTCAGGCGGAGGGCTATCGCTAATCCTCATGGCGCCGGCTTTTGATATAGTCGCTTCCAGTTTTGAGCGCCAGCGGCTTCTGCCCACTGGAGTTCCAGAGGCCATTCGCTCGGCGATCCTTGCTGCGGTGCATGTTCCGCCGCCTGCGCGCGTGCTTGACATTGGCGCTGGCACAGGCAGGATCGGTCGAGCCTTCATTACGGCCGGCGACTCCTACGTTGGAGTGGATACATCTCTTGCCATGCTGCGTGAATTTCAAGCCAGCTCTGGCTTTGGATTTCTGATCCAGGCCGATGGAGGCCAACTGCCGTTTCACCGTGGTGTTTTTGACATTGTGCTGTTTACGCACGTTTTGAGCGGCATACGTGACTGGCAAGCTCTGCTCACGGAAGCCCGGCGGATCTTGCAACCAGGAGGAATTGTGGCTGTGGGGCATACGCAGAGTCCTGAGTCGGGAATAGAAGGGCAGCTCAAACGCTGTCTGAGATCAATGCTGGAGGAGATGGGAGTTCAGTGGCAGCCGCAGGAATCGCGACGCGAAGCGTTGGCCTGGCTGGAATCATCGGCCGCGCGCCATGCTCATGCTCGTGCCGCTTCATGGAAGGTAAGCACGAGCATACGAGAGTTTTTATTGCGCCATCGTTCCGGGGCGCGCTTTGCGGCTTTGCCGGGCGCCATCCAGGAGCAGGCGCTACAGAAGCTGAGTGCGTGGGCAGAAAAAACTTTAGGACCATTGGATGCTGGATTTGACGAGGAACGCAGGTTTGAATTGGATCTCTTTGAATTCTGAGAAAGGGCTGAACCTGGATTTTCTGGACTGAATGAAAGACATGGAAGATAAGAA
This sequence comes from Candidatus Angelobacter sp., assembly GCA_035279585.1. GTDB lineage: Bacteria > Acidobacteriota > Terriglobia > Terriglobales > Acidobacteriaceae > Angelobacter. The sequence goes on from DATEHN010000067.1 coordinate 39,029, forward strand.
CGCGCTACTTGCCGGACTAGGAAAACAACTGGTCTTCAACTCCTTGACTGACGCCTCAGTGCAGCGAGCCACTGAGGATACTCCGAACTTCACTATTCTGCCGTGGGTGAACGTTATAAAAATCGGCGGCCAAAGCATTATGGATCGCGGGCGAAGCGCGGTGTATCCGCTGGTGCAAGAGATCGTGGAGAATCTTGGCCGGCACAAGATGATACTTGGCACGGGAGCAGGGACGCGCGCTCGTCACATTTATAGCCTTGCGATTGATCTCGGGCTTCCTACTGGAGTGCTCACAGTGCTGGGAACCGCCGTTGCCTGGCAGAATGCGCAAATGCTGCATTATCTGTTGGCGCAGTACGGCATTCCTTTTATAGAGCCGGAAGGGTTCAGCACCATGCCACATTATTTAATGGAGCGGGGCGCCGTTGTTTGCCAGGGAATGCCGCCTTATAAACTTTGGGAGCCAAATCCGCCGGCAGGCCGTATTCCGCCTCAACGTACTGATACAGGGTGCTTCCTGGTGGCTGAGGTGTTTGGCGCGCGCAAGATGATCTATGTAAAAGACGAAGATGGACTTTACACGGCCGATCCCAAGAAACACCCAGCGTCTGAATATATTCCACGCATCAGCGTGGAAGAATTATTAGCTCGCGACCTGGAAGATCTCATTGTGGAACGGGCCGTGCTGGAATTTATGGTGCGGGCGCGCAACATTCGCGAAATTCAATTCATAAACGGGCTGAAGCCCGGCCAACTCACAGCGGCGTTGAACGGTGAACCTGTTGGAACCATCATCTACAGAAACGGAGATGCCAGGTGAGTGATCATTCAAGCGCTCAGCATGTTACATCGGGTTTGATGCGTGAATCATTGATCGATAAAAATGTCATCGCCCGGACTGAATCCCCTGTGTCGGCAATTTTGCCTGATGTCAACGTGATCCAGATCGGCGGCCGCTCAATCATGGATCGTGGACGTTCCGCTTTGCTTCCTCTCCTAGATGAAATTGTTGCCAATCAAGCGCAACACCGGATGATTATTGGCGTAGGTGCGGGAGTGCGTTCGCGGCACATCTTCTCCGTGGGGCTTGATTTGGGATTGCCCACCGGGGCACTTGCTGCCCTAAGCGCAAAGGACTCAGCCCAGAATGCTTACATGGTTTCCTGCCTGCTGGCAAAGCATGGATTTGTTTACCTGGAAGCGCCTTTTGTAGTGCAGTTGCTTCCCGCCATGCTGGCCGCGGCCCGCGGCGCCGTCTTTAACGGTATTCCACCTTACGCCTTGTGGGAGCATCCGCCGCTTTTGGGCAAGCTGCCACCCCACGGCAGCGATGCCGGCTCATACCTTGTGGGTGAGGTGTTCGGCGCGCGCAGCGTAATTTTTCTTAAGGACGTTGATGGGCTCTATACTGCTGATCCGAAGATGGATCCAAAAGCAGAGTTCATTCCGCAAGTTCGAGCGCAGGAATTAATCGATAGAAAACTGCATACGCTGCCCATTGAGCCCGCTGTTCTTGACTTGCTGACACGCGCAAGATTGGCGCATAGCATTCGCATTGTGAACGGTTTGACGCCGGGAAATCTTACCCGCGCTCTAAACGGAGAGCCGGTGGGCACATTGATTCAAGAGTGAGGATGGCGTGAAGACAACGGCCAACACCGGCAGCAATCGCTTTCAGGGCGATGCCGGCAAGTATGCCGCCTATCTGGAAACCCCGGAAGGCCGGTTGCGCGCGGACCTGGCGTTTGCCAACCTGCAGGAATTTCTGGGGCCAGCCAAAGACTCTTTGCACGCATTGGATCTCGGATGCGGTACAGGAGTAACAGCCATTCGTTTGGCACGTCTTGGCGCTCAAGTCACCATGCTGGATTCTTCTCCTGCGATGCTCAATCTCGCGCAGCACGCCGCAGAAGAAGCGGGCGTTGCGGAGAAGACCACATTGAAGCTGGGTGATGCCACTCAGCTGGCGGATTTGTTCACAACGGAATTATTCGATGTAATTCTTTGTCACAATCTTCTGGAATATGTTGATGATCCCCATGCTGTGCTGTGTGGCGCTGCACGTGCAATGCGGGATTCATCGGCGATACTTTCTATTCTGGTACGCAATCAGGCAGGCGAAGTCCTGAAGGCAGCGATTCAAGCAGGTGATTTGGCCGCAGCAGAAGACAATCTTGTCGAAGAGTGGGCACACGAATCGCTCTATGGCGGCAAGGTACGGCTATATACAGCAGAGGGGCTCAAAGCCATGCTGCAGACGGCCTCACTCACAATCACCGCGAAACGAGGTGTGCGCGTGCTTGCGGATTATTTACCATCACGGATTTCTCGCGCCGATGACTACGAACGAATTTTCGAATTGGAGAGCAAGCTGGGTAGGCGGCCCGAATTTGCCGCAGTTGCCCGCTACACGCACTGCTTGGTCCGTCTCTCACGCCCGTAATGGAGTATCGTGTTGAGATGCCGCTTCCATCCACCGCCGCCGGCGCTGCGGCGCTTAACACAGGCATTGCGCTTGGCCTTGGACTCACCAATGAGTGCAATCTCGCCTGCGCCTTCTGCTATCGCGATCCCACCCGCACTGACCGTCTCACCCTGGATCAAGTCAAGTCAGTCATGGAACGCCTGCCGGTCCGCTCTGTAAATCTCGGAACTGGCGAGAATGGGATGCATCCGGAATTCAAGGCAATATTGGCATACTTGAGAACTCAACCAGCCAAGCTCACCATCACTTCCAACGGCCATAGTGTTGCTGTTTTAGAGGACAGCGAATTGCGCGCCTTCCACGATATCGAGTTCTCTCTCGATTATCCGAATGAAGCCGAACAGGATGGACAGCGCGGCCCTGGCAACTGGGCGCTCATCCATCACCAGGCCGAACGTTGTGTGAAGCTGGGTGTGCCTTTGACCGTAATCGCGGTCATGATGAAGTCGAACTACTTGCGTCTGGCAGAGGTGGCGCGAGTGGCCAAAAAATTTGGCGCTCCTCTGCGGGTGAACGTATATCAAGCGGTGCGATCAGACCTCTACGCACTGACTTACGATGAGTACTGGGAAGGGTTCCGGCGTCTTTTTGCGAAAACTGAAGTCATTGCGATCGGCGAGCCGCTGGTGCGGGCGATGGCTGGACTTCCGCCTCGTGCCGGCGGATGCGGCGTCAGCACCATTCGCGTGACGCCACGCGGTACCACTCAACCGTGCGTCTATTGGCCGGGAAGTGGAGCGCCCTTACCTGAATTAATAAATTTAGGGCCAAAATTGACCGAAACGAATCCATTCATTGAAGCGCGAGCCCTGCCCGCAGCATGCCGGCCCTGCCATTTTCGCGACGCATGTCACGGCGGTTGCGCCGGTCGGCGCCACCTGCAGGCTGCGCTTCCGGAGCCTGATTTCTACTGTCCCGTGATCCGGGGGCAGACACAAAAACTGGACATCACAATGGCTGCGTCCCGGGACCTTCCTAAGGGAGAGAGTTCCTGCACCACAATCGTGATGGCGCGGAGTTGAACATGCGACATTTCTTTGGTTCAAGCAAGATGAGTCTCTTACTGGTTGCCGCTTCCGCTTTCATATTTGGAAGTCTGGGTTTCACCTCTTCGCGGTCCGTGATCTTGACGGCAGGGGCGGCACAAAATAGCGCGAACACCAGTTCTCAGCCAGCCCCGCGCAAGACAAGCAAGCCCTACACTGGGGACCTATCGATCTTTGAAACGAAAGATCGCGACGAAAAGCTACAGGTCCAGCGTGTGATGGATATTCTTGGGATCAAGGTAGGCGTCAACGTAGCTGACATCGGAGCCGGTTCAGGATGGTTTACCGTTCGCGCCGCGAAGAGAGTGGGAAACACAGGAGTTGTCTACGCTGTGGACATCAATCCAGATGCCATTGCTTATATAAATCGGCGCATAAAGCAAGATGGCGTCAACAACGTTCACACGGTCCTGAGCACGGAGGATGATCCCAGGCTCTCAAAAAACAGCATTGATTCCGTGTTGTTGCTAAAAACCTATCATGAGGTTGCGCATCCCGTACTTTTGCTTGAGAACTTGCGAAGCTCTCTGCGCAGCGGAGCCAGAATCGGCATCATTGATCGCAATGGGAATGGCGAAGACCACGGCGTCTCGCGTGATGTGGTAATAAAAGAGGCTACTCAGGCTGGCTATCAGTTGCTGGAACAGTACGACTTTGTGAAGGGAGATGGGCAAGACTATTTTCTCGTCTTCCGCTTGAAATCGACAGCTAAGTAACCCGGAAATACCCTGCATCCCTTTGCAGAAACCGCTCTGATCGATACTTAGTCTAGGGCCATCATAAAGCACAGCCCAGTCAGACAAACCAGGCTGTGCGTCTGTGATTTATTTCGCCTCAACCCAGTTATCCGAACCTGCCACCTTAACGGCTACATCAGTAAAAAAAACATGCACCGGCTTGCCGTCTGCGGTGCCTTTGTGTTCCGTTGAGATCCAAAGAGGACCTGCCTGTTTGTAACCTTCCCACGTTACGTCAACCAGGCTCGGCTTTGTGGTCCCGCCATGATGGAAAATCATTTTTTGGATTCTGTTGTCGGAACCAAGATAGACCTCCCAGGTATCGCCGGGGGTGTACCCACCATTGGAGGGATACTTCATCACCACATGGTGAGCGGAACCTTTCCCCCCGGGCACTTTTTGCATGCCTTTATCTTCTATGCTGGCCCCAGTGTCCCAGACAAAGTGGAATGGGAGAAGCAGCCAGTACTGATCGTTGATGAAACCTGGATCGATTTCTTTCTTCATATTTTCAGGTTGGCTGTCCAGTTGAGAGCGAACGTATGTCACCTTTACGCCCTTGCCAGCCTTATCTTTTCCTTCGTATGTGACCCGGTCGGCTTTGGGCTCCCAGGTCCACGTTCTGGAGACTTTGAATCCGGGAATGTTGAAGGTGTAGCGGATGGCATCAATTTGGCTCCACGAATCAAGGCCAGAAGCTTTGGCAATCTCGTCTGCGATGGGTGGGCGCGTCTGCGCTGCTAAAACTGCAGTAAAGACCAGCACGAAAACCAGGAACCGGATCGTTATTGAACGGCTCAACTTTGCCATGTAGGCCTCCTTAGTAATGTGAGATGTCGCATTAAGGCTTGTGGATTCCAGCAATTTGGCACAGCAGCAATTGCTTTCACTCTGCATTGTCCGCTGAAAGTGGTGGGGCGGCTGATTGTGTGGTTCGGCGCAAGACAATCACTGCAGCAACGATTGCCATCGATCCGTATTCCAGCAGCAAAATCCAGCCAGGAACTATCCATGGTTGTCCCAGCGTACGCAGATGCCAAACACAGTAGGTAGGTATGATACTCACCGTCCAGATTGTGATCGGCAGAGTTGATGTTGATCGAGTGAACGGCAGTAACCACAGCAGGTACCATGGATAGACCACCGGAGCACAAAGAAGAGATGCTGCCATTGGCCAGGCGATGGCCTCTGAAGACCATTCCGCAGACTTTCTTCTTATCCAAATCGTGGTAACTAAGCCGGCGAGCATTGCCAGGCCAGCTACAACCTGTGGAGCCGTTACTCGCTCCAGAACTGCAAACACGGGATCGTTAAAGCGAAAACTCTGCACGTATGCGCTGAGCGAGCCCATGGGAATCCGGCCATGGTTGAGAAATGGCACATATAAGAGTCCAACCACGGCTACTGCCAGTGCGCCATCGCGCATGCGGACACGCCGCCAGTAAAGTGGCGCAAGAACAATGGGAAGGAACTTTACTGCGACCGCGAGGCCAAATGCCACCGCTGCAACGGCCCTCCATCGTCGCCAGAGTGCTGCGACGGATACCAGCAACAGCAGCACGCCAACAATATCAATGTGACCGCTGCCTGCAACTTCAGTGGCCAACAGAGGATTCCAGGCAAAGGCAAGGACCCAGTGTGTTGCTTTGCCGCTGCTGCGCAGCACATGGAGCAAGAGCAGAACGATTGCAAAATCGCAGATCACAAATGCTGCTTTCAGCGCAAAAACAGACTCATGGATCGCTGTAATGGCGCGGAAAAATAGTTGAGCGCCGGGCGGATAAGGGCTTGGTAAATCTGGATGATTTAGCGTGCGCGTCTCGGCTGTGTGCAGCTTGGCGAGCGCAGGATCGCTGGGAACGGCAGTGTAAGGGTTATAGCCGAGCCGCTGCACGCGGCCATCCCAAACATATCGATGGATGTCGTCATCTAAGCGCGGAGCCTGCAGCAGAAACAAAACGTGCCAAACAGCGGCCAACAGGAGACCAAAGAAGATAACGCGCTTTGGAAATTTTGGAGTTGAGAAGAGTTCCCGGACCGTAAGGAGGTATGCGATGCCGGCAAGAGCCAGGGGAGTAATGAATGGCAAGTCACCTCGGCGGCTGAAATTATGAGCACAGATCGCCAGCGAAACAAGTAAGATCGCGCCCAGCGCATAAATCCTGCGCGATGGCGTAAACCTCACAGCTCTTCCATGGGCGGACGCAACTTGGCCACTGTTTGTTCCCACTCCTTGAACCAGGCCGCTGTTTGCGGCGCTCTTGCCGGAGCAAGCCTTAGTTCAGGAGCGAGCCGAATGAGATCATCCGCGACATCAATGTCGTAGAAAGATTCTGTGAGACGAGTGGAAAGCTCAAGAGCTTTTGTCCGGGTCAGGAGTCTCTCTAGCGCGCTCCTCGTACCCAGCCCATCATTTTCAAAAAGCGTTGGATGCGCAGCCTTGGCGCCTACAAGATAGTAGCCTCCGTCATGTGTGGGGCCGACGACCACGTCGTGTGTGGCCAGTATTTCAAAAGCACCGTGCAGGACAGACGGTGCAAGGTGTGGGCTGTCACTGTTGAACGCGATCACGTGCTGCTGGCCGGCAGATGTAAAGTAAGCAAAAACAGAGGTGAGTCCAGCTGCGAGGCCTTCATCCTTCTGCGGCACGATCTGCACAGCATTGCCCAGCAAGCGTGTAAGTTCCTCGACATCTGGAGCAGGACACATCACGGCGGCCTCCACGCCATTCAGCGACCTTGCCAGCGCAACAGTGTCCTCCAAAAGGCAACGATACAGCGCTGTGACAGCGGGAGCAGGAAGGCTCTGGCTGAGTCGCGTCTTAACCATCCCCGGCCTTGGTGCTTTTGCCATAATGACCAGCGTGCGTTTGTGATTACGCGAATGCAATCTGGCATTGTACGAGGGTTCCATGGAAGATATTTATATCAAGGCATTACGTTGGTTGCGGTGTTGCCGGTTTTCGACGCCGAAAATAATACAGGACGATCCGGCTAAGAATGAACCACGCTGCTCCTGCCGTGCCCTTTAGCGTACCGCCGATTTTGGATTTTCCGATGCGTGGGTAATAGCTCACCGGAACTTCAACGATGCGCAAGCCCGCAATAGCACCTTTCAGGATCATCTCCACCGCCCATCCATAGGTGGGCTCTTCCAGTGCAAGAGCACGAAGCACATTTGCTCGCCCTGCGCGAAACGGGCCGAGGTCACTCACCTTCACGCCATACAAGAACCTGATCAGACCGGCGGCGAGACGATTGCCGAACGATTGATGCCAGGGCAGAGCGCCGCGATTGTCTTTGCCTCCGAGGCGAGAACCGAGCGTGATATCTGCCCGACCCTCGATGATCGGGGCCAAAAGTATCGGCAACTCAGCAGGCCGGTCACTGTAATCTCCATCGAGGAAAACGACAACGTCAGGTGCACTCGCATGAGCAAGCCCAGTCAAACATGCCCGTCCATATCCGCGGCGCGGTTCATGGACAACGCGGGCACCCATCCTTTGAGCGATTTCGGGTGTTCCATCCTTTGAATTGCTATCGACCACGATGACCTCAGAGACCAGATCGCGCGGGAGTTCGGCGAGCACGCGACCAATGGCCTGTGCTTCATTGTGTGTTGGAATAATGACTGATACTCGCATGAGGTTTGGTTACCACCATGGCGAGTGAGGTTGCCGCCGTGAGAGCAAAGCGTCAACGCCCCAGGTGCGCCCGGCCCGTCCCATGGCCAGCCCAAGTGATGCAAGCACAGGAACCAATAGTTCCCATATCCACGCAGTGCCCCACTCTGAGACCCAAAGACTGGTGAGATACAGAAATGCCACAAAGGCGATGGGGCGCGTAAGCAAACCGATCATCAGAAGGATTCCCAGAACGATTTCTGTCACCGCCTGCACCGGCGCTGCCATTGCGGCATGGCTGGCCATGAATCCCATTACCGCCTTCCACGCGGCGGGCGAGTGACTGGCTTTGATGTAGTAATTGATCAGATTCGCGTAACCTGCAGAGGTGTAAAGCCCTTTTCCCAGGTTCTCGAAGAAGACCCACACAAACATCGCTCCTATTGTCACCCTAACGAGCGCCAACCCGCTGGCTGCATAAAGTTGCTTGTTTGCGATGGTTGAAGCTCCTTGTGACGTGCTTACGTTTGTGGTCATCGGTGAACCTCTGGCAACAATAGTACTCGCAATGGAGAAGGCAATCTTAAATTGTCATGCCTGCGCTTTGCCAATGGATGCAACAACACGTAAAAAGAATGGCGTGGGTGGGCTGGTATGGAAAATTGCCCGATGGGCAAAGTTATGTGGTGGTTGATCTTTCTTCTCCTCCACTCCTATTC
>DATEHN010000068.1:0-2273 GCA_035279585.1 Candidatus Angelobacter sp.
ATCTAAAGCCAGCGCACACGGCCCTTCCCGCGATTCTGCATAGGCTTTAGGAATCGCTTAGAACGGTACGTCTTGGTAGGGCCGCTCCATACCCTTGCCAGTGAGTTCCTGATAAGTGATTCGCTTTCCCAGAATTTGCGAGAGAGCTAACTGGAAACGGTCGCCATCGCCAATGAAATGCTTTTTAGTTGCGCGATTGTTGTAACGAAATACTTGCTCATCAAGGTAACGGAACAAATGAAACGGCTCGACAGAAATATAAGTTCCTTTCAATCCGCGTTTCACGAGGCTCCAAAAGTTTTCGAGTCCGTTAGTGTGCACTTGCCCGTTCACGTACTCTTTGGCATGGTCAACGATTCCGTGAGCGTATTCTTTGTCCAGTCCCCAATAGGAATGGCAATCATCGGTAGAGAGCTGGGAGCCGGATTCGACGTTATCTTTTACGAGTGCCTGCAAAGTTGGACGCTCTCTATTCTCAAGAATCTGAGTTCTCACTTTGCCGCCGCGTTCCAAGATTCCGCCGACTATAACTTTGTTTGCTCCGCCTTTGGGCATTCCGGGCTGAGTCAGTCTGGCGCGTTTGTTCTTGTGCATGAAACGGGCCTTACCGCCGATATAGGTTTCATCAACCTCGACGTGCCCTTTCATTTTTGCCAGAGAGCCATTCTGCATTGCGAGACGAATCCGGTGTCCAAGGAACCATGCGGATTTTTGCGTGACTCCCAAGGCGCGGTGAATCTCATAGCTGCTGATTCCATTCTTGTCATTGCAGATCATCCAAATAGCGCAGAGCCACTTGTCCAAACCGATTGCGCTATCTTCCATGATTGTTCCAACTTTAATGCTGAATTGCCGCCGTTCGTGTTCGTTCACACATTGCCAGAGACGGCGCGTTTTGAGGAAATGAACTTCTTTGCCGCCACAAGTAGGGCAGATCACAATTCCGTCTGGCCAGCGTTTCTTCGCAAGGTATGCAAGGCAGTTGTCCAGATTGCTGAAATAGGTGATTGCTTCTTGGAGCGTTTTCGGTTCTTTGATCTCGCCATTCATGGAACCAGAGTAGCAGGTTTGTTCGCATGAGTCAAGTATATTATTGCCGACACAGTGGGATACATGGAGGGGGAGAGGGCGTTAAGAATCGCCGAGATCGCACGTGATCGCCGACATCGCGCGAGATCGGAAAAGCATTGCACGAGCCGGTGCCAAAATCGCCGGAACTGCCAAAAGTGATAATTGAAAGGCAGCTACACCATCGGCAATCGGAATCAGCGCTTCACCGCCGCGCATGCCGCCTCAAAGTCGCTCTTGCTGCCTTCATGCAGTGTTACCGGCGAGATCTCGCCCTTGTATGGCCGGTTCGCGTGTTCAGGGTAAAGATTGGCGTTGTGGTCAAAGCTGCGCTGGATGGAGCTGTCATCATTGAGCACCAGATCAGGATTCTGCCAGTGGCCCTTCAGCTTCAGCTCCGGCCGCGGGCTGGCGCCGTTGAAGATGTGCGCGGCGGTGCGGTTGAACATGTAGAAGCTGGCGCTCTTGCCGTTGAGATCGTGGCCGCGCAAGCCGCCGTCGGGTTTGCTGAAGTCGCCGCCCAGGTCCAGGCTGAAGCGCTCACCACGTGGCGTGCACAGCAACGCGCGCCCGGAGACGTGCCGCAGACCGGAGAAACGGCTGCTGCGCGGGGTGAAATAAATGTAGATGGCGTAGTCGCCGCCGGCGGAGTTGGAGTGCAGACGTCCCCAGCCCTGCCAGGCGGGAAACAGGTGGAAGCGTCCACCCATGTAGTAGGCCCAGGGCGAGAGCAGATAAGTGACGCCAGCCATCACGGCGCCCACCAGCAGGAGCAAAAGCACCAGCCGCGTAAGGCAGCCCAGGCCGGATTTTCGTTGCATAGGGAGCGTGGACATTCGGGAAGTAAGTGTACCGTAAGCGCGATGAAGCTGCCGTTCAATCAGCAGCGCGAAAGGAGGCAATTTAAACTGTGCAACCCCTCGCGGCGAAATCCATCGTACAATTAAGCTACGCCAGTTGCTCACGCGGAGAGGTGTGTGAGCGGTTGAAACAGTCGGTCTTGAAAACCGATGTACCCGGAAGGGTACCGGGGGTTCGAATCCCTCCCTCTCCGCCAGTCTTCTGTTTTTGCCCTTTCAAAGATGAGATCGAAGGGCTTTCTGTATGTGGGATAAAGACTTGTGCCGTCGATTCGGCAGTTCGAAAGCACCATTTTGAGCAGTTTGGCCTGATCTTCCGGTTTCTGCGCAACATACAGAAAATAA
>DATEHN010000069.1:0-36084 GCA_035279585.1 Candidatus Angelobacter sp.
CACGCGGAACAAACGTGCCATCCGGACGGGCAAGCGTGTAGTGCACATGCCGCAGAATGGACTCGCGCAGCGGTTCAGGGGCGAACGGGGTTCCGGTCAATGGATCAGCAGACATTCTCACTGAGCGCAATGAAGGCGCGGCAATATTCCGTTCGCTTCAAGGCTGCAATAAGTATGGCACAGCGCAAGTTCCCGGCGCACTTAGGTGAAACCACTGATGTTTCTGCCCCCGATCACCCGATGGCCCCACCCCCCGCAACCTTAACTAGCATTCCAAATGGCTTGGATTCCCTCATCCCAGTGTGGTTCCAGATTGGCCAGCCGCAAGTGGATTCCCAAATGGTTTAGCTCCAGGTAGCCCAAGCCCCTCCCAGGTGCGATCCCAGATGACCAAGCCACTGCTGGATTCCAATTACGGCGATTTGGGTTCCATTACAAGCGCCTCTCCCTGCCATGGCATCCACCTCATTCCAGCCCATCCCAGTGCGATCCCGTCTCATTTCTGGTCCTCCGATGACCGGGATGTCCCGATCTCCCGATGGGGTACCCTCCCCCTACCATGGCATCCCACCCCATCCCATGTGGTCCCAGATTGGGCCGCGGCCACGCCCGATTTTCGCGTGGCTGGGTTGAAGTGGCGTAGCGTTCTCAGTTTGGCGAGAAATGTTTCGACCTTGTCATGTTGAGCGAAGCACGAACGATCTCGCATAGTGGGAAGAGCGAGGGCGAGTCGAACATACCGAGAATGCCGCGTTTCTGCTATGCCGCGTCAGGGAGTTCTACCGAAACACTCGTGTTGGGTATGGCCGCGGTCTGTACCCCCTCCTGATGGGGTACCCCTCCCCCCCTGTTTCGACCCAATTTGACCCAAGATGACCCAATCCGACCCAATGCTGAGAACATCGGCAGAGGGTCGCAGTCCTGCTTCTTACTTTGCGTGATTGCGTTTCCTCATTGATTCCTGCCGATCTTCCGATCACGGCGATGTCGGCAATCCCTTTTACCCTTGTCATCCTGACCGACTGCGAGCCGAGCGTAGCGAGACAAGCGGGAGTGGAAGGATCCCGACGCTGTTTCCTTTCACGATGCCGTATCAGGGAGTTCTCTCGAAAATGCCTGACTCGTGTGCCGATCACGGCCATTTGAGCAGTGGGTCGCAAACCTCAGTGCACCCACCCCGGTTAGGGCAGTTTTATTGCAGACAAAAGACTTTGGCCATTCAATAAGCCAGTCATAAGCCAGTGACAAGACTGTCATAAGACAGTCGAAGGCTCTGATTGCTGAGCGCTGAATGTAATTTCGGCTGATAGCTGTTGGCTTGACCGCTGACCGCTAATTTTCAAAGAGCATAAACCTACTACTTTTCTCGCTGGGAGAAAAACAACCAATTTTACTATTTTCTTCGCCCCACGTCAATGGCAAAATGTGTCACTCCGTCACTGTTTGCGTCGCGATTCAAGCGCCGAACTCCTCACAGCCTAACGCCGTCGTAGTGCCTCCCCTCGCCACGCTCCATTCCAAAGACCAAAACTCTTCATCACCGACGCTGTCGTCATCGCTCCACTCCCTAACCCCCGCCATTCCGGGGCCGAACTCTTGATCGTCGCCTGAAATCTCCCAGACTCTTTCCGTAAGGCTGAGGAATCTGCTCCGCTGCTCTGTAGGCAGAAAAAATGACCGTCCCAAACTATTAACGCAAGCCGCCACGCGCTTGCCCTCACCACGCCCCAGCGTCGCAACCGGGGTCCCCAACAAGCCCGGTTTTGGCTTGTTGGGGTGGAACAGGCGCGAAACAGCCTAGGCCCACCTCTGGAGGCCGACGAGCGCCCAGCGCTCGTCAGCCGGAAGGGTGGGTAGGCAAGAAAGAAAAACCAGCTCCTCACTGCCGTAGGCTCGCGCATAGCGAAGCGGAGCGCATAAAGCAAATCTCTCAAGTACTACACAAAACACCTAATCTCGGCACCGACAGAAATGAAAAACTGGAGCCAATGGAAGGTACATTCCTTGCAAAGGCGTGGGGAACTCAAATCGCTTAATGCTTTGGAAATGGTTGAACTAACAATTCCGACTCTTTTGTTGAAAAGCCATAAGCTTCTACTTGTTCTGCTTTCACATTCCACGCTTTAAAACAAGCCACAAAGAAGGCAATGACTGCCACTACCCAGTAGGAGAACGTCCAGACATGATGTCCTGTTTGTTGCCAAACCCCCAGCAATCCGATGGTTATTCCCCCGGTAACAAGACTTCCCCAATAGTTAGCAACCGATTGAGTAAATATCCAAGCCCGGCGCAAGGCTTTAGGAGTGTAAAACCTCAAAGCAAACCTGACTTCTAGCACTGGCTGGGTTTTCATACGTACCTGTTTCTGCGACACCGTGCTGCTGTAATAGCATCAATTCACAATGTTTATTTTCGCCAAGCCAGATCGCTTGGCGCGCAATCATAATTAAACTGGACGTACAAGTGATCCGCAAATCGACTCGTCCGAATCGGACTAGTTGGTCAACAATAGCAAGGAATAATGCTGCCCTTCGCTTGCAGCCTACGCAGGGCGTGCGAATAAAGTGGTCCTCATATTTGCAGGTGGAACAATCACCGGCCACCAGAAGGGACAATCCCTCCAACCTTCTGCAGTTCCGTTTTCCCGAATCATCATAAGCACAGGAATATCCTGTGCGAACCGCCGGGCGATTGAACCCTCAGTTCGAGTTGTATCGGGAGCATCCGAGAACTCGGCATGAGAGCCTCTTTTGACCAGACGAGATAGATTGCGACCGGTGCGAACCAAAACAAAAACACGCCCTCTGACGTCCGCATTGGTAGAGGATTCACTCATGTGACGCAAGATAGCTTTGTATTCTTCGGGATCCCAACGGTCCTCGTAACCAGGGGCGAAATCAATAAAAGTTGGCCCTAGGTGTTCAATCAACTCAATCGCATCAACAATCGATACGGAAAACGGGTCCGGGCTTTCACCATCAGATGGGAACGGCCCCAGGGCGCGCAGTTTCTGGTCAATCTTCGTGGTGATGGGGAACAGTCTTGTTTTGAAATCTGTTTGGAAACCCACGGGCAAAATACGGCGATGGGCTTGTAGAGTCGTGATGTTGGACGCCAGTATCTTTGCGGGATTGCAGGGCACAATTACACCCTGCGGGTCTAATTCAATGAAGTTGACAGTCTGATCACCATTTCTAGCGATGCGCTCGCGCAGTGCAGAATCTGCTTCGTGCATTCTTTCCATTGCACGTCGAATATGGGGGGATGTATAAAAACGCGTGACAGCTCTATCTTCGATAGGCCGGAATCCGTACATTCGGGAGTGTTGAAGAACTGTGTCCTGCTGGAAGCGTTGCGGATCGCGTCCATAGTAGAAGCCAATTAGATTAGAGATCGTGATTCCACGATCAAGAATCTGTCCTCCAATAAAAATATTAAGTGGGTTTCTCAAGCGTAGTTGACCTTCGTCATCCAACAACGCACTGACTTGCGCCTCTGAGTTTACCTTTGTGATCATTAGCTCACCGCCTGTTAACGCTGCGGTAACTCGTCCAAAGACCTCCTCAAAAGCTGGCAAAGGCAGTTGTGCTGCTACGGTTGAACGAGAGAGATCGTCATAAGCGTCACGAACGAGTTGCTGTAGCAAAGCAGAACGGTTCCTTGCTTCTTCTTGTAGTTTTTCCTCGATCCGTAGGATGACACTCTCTTGCCAGGCATGAGCAGCTTTCTGGGCTTCTGTATGAAATAAAAAAGCAAATCGTTTTGGCCGTTTGCGCGCCTGTTCATCTTGAATTCGACGCATGCAGCCTCCCACAATAAAGCTCAATATTGCAGCACGCAGTCCAGAAATTCTGTCGCTAGTCAAACAGTCCTCCACTTTAAATTTCCGGCGATCCTCGCTGCGCAAGATGGCGAGTTCGTCTCGAGAAACGGGCACAAAGACGTATGCCGCTGGGTCCTGAGGGATCTTGCTATCTTCAAAATAGAATTTTCCACCAACATACGATGGATGGACCGGCACCAATTTGGTGAATTTAGGTCTCACTGGCGCAAGATTTGCTCCGCTGATGGGGGAGTTCTCGGGCTGCAAATATAGAGAATAAGGCGTCGCTGTCACCTGCAAGAAGGATGCCACGGCGAGCTTTCGCCGAAATTCATCAATCTGTTTAGCTATCGCTCGAAGTTGCAGACCAGTCGTCTTATCGTTCACATATCCAATGCTTGCATTGTCCGCCTCGTCATCTACGATTAGAATCCGTTTCGAAGCCATTTGCGGATATGTGTCTAAAATTGCTTCAGCAAGTCTTTCCAGGTTGTCCGTCTGCTTTTTGACGATAAATACGATTTTCTGATTCAGCTCAAACTGTGTGAGTCTTTCGGGCATCTCCAAAATGTCATAGAGCTTTGCTTGGTCGCCTTCTATGAAGTCCGCAAAGTCCTTGCTAACTCGCTTGTATGTTTGTTTCGCTAATGCCGTGGTCGGTTTGGTAAGAATTATTGCAACATCATAGCCATTGTCGAATGCAAGAGCGATGATCCCCAGAAACGTCTTAGTTTTTCCGGACTGAATTTTCCCAAGCAGCATTCCTGGCTTAGTAGCCGTTGTTGATTGCGCGAGGAGTTCGCTGACCGTGTCCTGGACGCATTGTTGCTCATCAGGTCCATAAACAGGAACACCGTCCCTCATTTTTTGCAAAAAACCGTAATAAAACGTTCCATTAAGTTCAAGATTGACCTGTTCTTTTGTCTCAGGGGACTGACTTTGAATCGGTTGGCTTGCCATAAATCTATTCTCCCTTACAGCCATGATCCTGCCAGAGATCACTTGCGATAGCAACCATGAAAAGGGCATTATAGATGCGTTAATAGCATGTTTGAGGATTTGTTTAAAGAACGGGGGTTGTCACTCGAGAGACTTCATGCGCTCGTGCAACTGGAGGGGTGTGGAAGCTTAATAAAAGCAGCCGGGAATGACAAAGGAAAACAAAGTAGGTATAGCCACTACCTGCGCGAATTATCGGAATTCTTTAGAGTGCCTCTGACGGCAAGATCGGGAAAAGGAATTCGGCTTACGCCTGCCGGCAGGGAACTTGCAACTATTGTCAAAAAGCAATTTCATTCGCTTCTTCAATTCCGTCAGTCGAACCGTAAAGGGGCGCATCTCTTCCGTCTTGGTGCTGCGGACGAATTATTACAATGGTTGGTCATTCCTACACTGGGATCTCTCAGGAGAATCGACAACCCTTTTGAGCTTCTTCTGAGGAGCCTTCCAGCAAGCGACATTATTTCTAAATTGCAATCCGAACAACTTGATTTCGGCTTGGTGCCCGCCGACGCTGTTCCGTTAAACCTACACCGAGCGGGCGTTTGCACCCTCACATATGCAGTCATTGTTCCGGAGCGCCTAGTTGCCCAAAGAGGCTATATTGACCTGAAGCGGGCTTTGTTTGATTGTCCTCATGCTGCACTTCGAGCCGATGCACAATCAACACAGCGGATGAACAAGCTTGCTGAGAGTCTAAAAGGAACCTTTCGCCCCCAATTGATCTGTGACTCGATTGTTCAGTGCGTCACGGCGGTCAAAAGCGGATACTTCGCTGCGGTGATTCCACTACAGTTTTGGTCCACAGACCCACAGATGCCGTGTCATGTCGTCGAAGGTGGACTACTAAATGATCTCAGTCAACAGATTTCTCTCACTTGGCATTCCCGACTCCTTGACGTCCGCGGTCCTGCTGCAAAACGGATTCGGGATATGCTGCTGACAGCCATACGATCACGTGGCAATAACCAGCTTAGATGAACGGAGTACACTAACCCGGTGCCCCATCGTTTCCCGCAGGAACTCCGCGCTGCGGTAAAAATAATAAACACGTGCCTAACTTTATTAAACGCGCGATCCACTTTCTTCGTTTTTCGCTTCCGTCTCTTGGCACTCGCAAACATCTCATCGCTTGCTAAAGGCTAAAAGCTAAAAGCCAACAGCCAACAGCCAACAGCCCACAGCCCACAGCCCATCCTAACCCAGCCTCGGCCGTTTCTCGTGCCAATCCGTATGCGCCTGGAAAATGCGTGCTGCCTGGACCACCTTGGCATCTTCAAGCGCGCGGCCAATAAACTGAATGCTCACCGGCAAGCCATGCTCGCCAAAGCCGCAAGGCACGCTGATGGCGGGAAGCCCGCAGAAATTTCCGATTCCGCCGATAGGGTCAGCAAAGGTCAGCGCCACATCCAGGTTTGCATCAAGCTTGCTGGCGGTTACCGGCAGTGATGGCGTAGCTAGCACATCAACCTTGGTGAAGATCGCATCCATCTTGGCCTGCAACACGGTGCGGATACGCTGGGCCAAAATAAAGTCAGAAGCGCTCAGCTCTTCATTCACGTAGCCGCCAATCTGTCCCAGCGGATCGTTGAGTTCAGCCACGCGCCCGGATTTGATGAGCTGGTCAAACGCCGCAGCGCCTTCCACTGAGATAATTACTCCGGCGGCAACTTCCCACGGCCCTTCCGGCAGAGCTACCTTGCTCATGGCCACGGAAGAACTCTTCTCCAGCACCTGCCGCGCCGCCGTGGTGGCTTTGTCAACATCGGCTGAAATATCTTTCCACTGGTTCGTCAGCCAGCCAACACGCAGGCGGCCTTTATGCACGCCTTCGCCGGCGCCGTTATATTTTGCGTAAGCCTCAGGCAGGGAACCAATGTCGCGGTCATCGTGGCCGGAGATGGTCTTCAACACCAGGTCACAATCCTCAGCGCTGTGCGTGATGGGGCCAATCTTGTCCATGGTGTAAGAGAGAGCCATGGCGCCGTAGCGGCTCACGCGTCCGTAAGTCGGGCGCAGCCCGCTCAAGCCGCAAAATCCTGAAGGGCAGATGATCGATCCCCACGTCTCCGTCCCAATGGCAAATGCCGCCAGCCCCGCGCCGGTGATGGCGGCCGAACCGCTGGATGAGCCGCAGGTCCAATAATCTGTGTTCCACGGATTCTTTGCTGCGCCGGTTGCAGAAGCCGATGCATAGCGATAGCCCATGCCGCCCGCCAGTTCGATCATCGCCGCTTTGCCCAGCAGGACTGCTCCGGCTGATTCCAGCTTGTGGATCACCGTGGCGTCATAGTCAAAGCGCTGGTCTATGTAAGGTCTTGCCCCCCACGTGGTGGGATAACCTTTCACCGCCAGCAGGTCCTTGGCTGCATACGGAATTCCGTGCAGCGGCCCGCGATATTTGCCCGCCGCAATTTCCTTTTCCGCAGCGTGCGCCTGCTTCAACGCCAGCTCAGGCGTCAGCGTGGCATAAGCATTCAATTTGGGGGCAAGATCGCGGCACCGTTCCAGATAGCCCTCAGTCAGTTCCACCGGAGAAAGCTGCTTGCTGCGGATCCGTTTTGCCAGTTCGATTACGGGAAGATAAAGAATCTCTTCGCTGATCATTATTTTTTCTCTTCCCCGGCTTTCTCTTCTGTAGCTTTTTCTTCTACAGTGCTTTCTTCCGCGGGCAGCGCCTCATGACGATCAGCGCGGAAACTGTCCGCAGGCTGATCGCCGTTTTCCAGCGGGAAGGCGCGCATCTTATCCAGCCCTTCTTGTGTCTCTGCCATGATCCGGCGAATATCGGCTTTCTGCTCGTCGCTCAGGCGATCGCCATATTTGCGGAAAAGGTTGGCCACCTTGGCTTCCACCTCTGCGCGTCCTCGCGGCGTAAGCTTGGCCATGGCTGTCTTGGTTTTTTTGTCCAGCTCAGAAAGACTTTCGGCGGTCTGTGCCAGCACTTCACCCGGGTGGATGAAAGCCGCGGTGGCAGCCGCCGCTGCGCCCAGCGTGAACTGGCGGCGATCCAGCAAGAATTTGGACATCCCGTTTTCTCCCGACTTCCCTTTGCTATCTTTCATTTAAGTCATTTAAGTCCAACGCCGGAGAGTAAATGAAGGCTGCGAAGGC
Organism: Candidatus Angelobacter sp.; assembly: GCA_035279585.1. Classification (GTDB taxonomy): domain Bacteria; phylum Acidobacteriota; class Terriglobia; order Terriglobales; family Acidobacteriaceae; genus Angelobacter. Next base: position 7,937 of record DATEHN010000069.1, read on the forward strand.
CGTCAAACACGGGAACTCAGGATTGCATCCTATTTTCTTGCCACTTTGTTTTGAAGACCAATTTTTAGGACGGTAAGCTTATGGCCCGGTGGATTGCCTTTGACCAGCAAACTTCATCGCTTCTGCGTTCAAGCCTGGCGCAGGGCACAACGGTTGAAACTTTTGGACGCGGCCCGGTGGACTACGCCCTGGCCAAGCCTGGCGCTGTAGTAACGTTGCTGCCCTCGCCTGGCGGTTCTGACGTTGGCATTGCTATTTTCCGCTGGCCCAGAGAGCGTTTTGCCAAAGTTGTGGCCGCAGCCACGCGGCCCAAGACTGCAAAGGCTGGAAAGACCCGCGTAACCGGATTTTTGGGCTTAAGCGATGAAGTGCTCATAGAAGATGAGCCTCAAGAGAAGAAGAGTTGGTGGCGGCGATTCTGGGAAGAGTAAGAAATTCGCTGAAATCGCGCGCGACCGCCCTCAGCGCCGGCATCGGAAACAGAAAATACTAACAGCCTCAATGGGCAATGAAATACTCCAAAACATTCCCCCTTCCAACTGTGGTTACCCGCCATTTTTCGCAGTCTGACTGCTGGAATAGAACAAACTTTGGTTTCTCCGTGCCGGTTGTGCCTCCGTGGTAGATTTAAAACATAAATGTCTGCGCCGAATTCAAGGTTTGTCCGCGCCTGCCGCTGTGAGCCGGTGGATGTGACCCCAATCTGGTTGATGCGCCAGGCGGGCCGGTACATGGCGGAATATCGCGCTGTGCGCAAGAAGCATTCCATTCTGGAGATCTGCAAGACTCCGGAGATTGCCGCTGACGTGACCATCACCGCCGCTGAGAAGCTTGACGTGGATGCGGCCATTATTTTTGCTGATCTCCTGCTTCCGCTGGAAGTAATGGGCATGCCTTTCCGCTTTGAGGCTGGTGAAGGGCCGGTGATTGAGCGGCCATTGCGGGCAAAGAAAGATATTGACGCGCTGGTTACTAATCGCAGCGCAGAGTTGGGCTATGTGGCGGAATCCGTCCGGCGCGTGGCCAGGCATTTTGGCGAGAAATTGCCGGTGATCGGCTTTTGCGGCGCGCCTTTTACGCTGGCCAGCTACATGATTGAAGGCGGCGGATCGCGCAATTACATCCACACAAAAAAAATGATGTACACCGAACCCGCTGCCTGGCAGATGCTGATGCGCAAGCTGGTGGATGTGCTGGCCGCCTATGCCGCGGAACAAGTCACTGCCGGAGCTGATGCCCTCCAGATTTTCGATAGCTGGGTGGGCTGCCTGAGCGTGGAAGATTATCGCCAATACGTTTTGCCGTTTGCCACCGACCTGGTTCAGCGATTGAAGAAGACCGGTGTTCCTGTCATCTATTTCGGCACTGACACGGCTACATTGCTTCCTGCCATGAAAGAAACCGGCGCTGACGTTATCGGCGTGGACTGGCGCTTCCCTCTGGATCAGGCGTGGCAGAGCCTGAATTTCGCTGGTGCAGTGCAAGGCAATCTTGATCCCGTGCTGCTCTTTGCCGATCAGAAGGAACTACGCAAGCGTGCGGACGCGATCCTGCGCCAGGCCGCGGGCAGGCCTGGGCATATCTTCAATTTAGGTCATGGAATCCTGCCGGAAACGCCGGTAGAAAATGTGCGTGCGCTGGTAAACTTCGTAAGAGAGTTGAGCCCGAAGTATTCCTCGGCTGGAGCCGTACGATGAGCGGTCAAAAAGCAGCCATCCTGTTGCTGGCCCACGGCAGCCCGGATTCTCCTGCTGACATCCCGGAATTCATGCGCTACATCACCGGCGGGCGTCCGGTGCCGGACTCGGTGATTCAGGAAGTCGCGCACCGCTATTCGCTGATCGGCAAGTCTCCGCTCACGGCGATCACGTTGGAGCAGGCTGAGGGACTCGAAAAGAAGGCAGGTGTTCCTGTCTATGTTGGCATGCGCAACTGGAAGCCGTTGATTGCGGACACGGTGAAGCAGATGATGGCGGATGGCGTTGACCGGATTGTCGCCATCTGCCTGGCGCCACAAAATTCTTCCACCAGCGTGGGGCTCTATCGCAAGGCTTTAATGGCGGAGTTGAAGCTTGGCACTGCTTTGCACTTTGTTGAAGCCTGGCATGATCATCCGCTGCTGGTTCATGCCTTTGCGGAAAAGCTGGAACCGGTCTGGCGGAAAGCGTGCGATGAAGTTGGAGCGCCCGTGCCGGTCATCTTTACCGCGCATAGCGTTCCCATGCGCACCATTCAAGCCGGTGATCCGTATGAGAAGCAGACCAAAGAAACCGCGCGCTTGGTTGGCGCGAAAGTTGCAGGATTGAAACCAGATCTGCAACACTTCGCGTTTCAGAGCCAGGGAATGTCCGGCGGGCCGTGGCTGGGCCCGACCGTGGAGAGCGCCATGCTCGAACTCAAGCGCCAGGGCCACCCGGGCGTGGTGATTGCGCCGATTGGATTTGTTTGCGACCACGTTGAGGTCCTGTATGACATCGACATTGGTTTCCGCGAGTTTGCCAACGAGCAGAGGCTCAAACTGTGGCGGCCGGAGTCGCTGAATGCGTCCCCGACGCTTATCGCCGCACTGGCCAGGCTGGCCGCCACTGAAATGGCGCGGGCCGCCGGCATTGTTTCAATCTCATGAAGCGCGTCGCGATTATCGGCGGCGGCATCGCCGGACTTAGCGCCGCTTATTACCTGGAAAAAGCTAAGCAGAGTGGCGCGCGCCTGGACTGGGCGCTGTTTGAAAAATCTGACCGTCTGGGCGGCGTGATTGAGACGGAGCAGCGCGATGGATTTGTGCTGGAAGCCGGCCCTGATTCCTTTCTGACCGCCAAACCTGACGCTGCCCGGCTTTGCGCTGACCTGGGATTGGCGGACCAGCTCATCAGCTCCAATGATAAAGACCGCAAGACTTATATTTTGGTAAAAGGCCGGCTTGTCCCCATTCCTCATGGGTTGGAGTTCATGGTGCCCACGCGCGTCTGGCCCATGCTGACGACTCCGCTGTTTTCCTTCGGCACTAAGCTGCGCATGACGCGGGAGCTGTTTTCCGCGCGCAGGTATGAGAGTGGTGACGAGTCTGTAGGCGAATTTGTGCGCCGCCACTTTGGCCAGGAGATGGTGGACCGCGTAGCCGAGCCGCTTCTGGCCGGGGTTTATGGCGGGAACTCAGAGAAATTAAGCGTGCGCGCGGTGCTGCCGCGTTTTGCCGAAATGGAGCGCGCGAGCGGCAGCCTGGTGCGGGCCACGCTGAAAGCCAAAGCAAAAAGAGCGGGCGGAAAGCCGCAGCCGCTCTTTACATCGCTCAAGAACGGCATGCAGCAGATGGTGGATGCGCTGGTGCGCGCCTTGCCAAAATCTTCACTGCGCCTTGGACAGAAGAATCTGCTTCTGCGGCCTGCGAATGAAGACTGGCAGGTGGAAAACGGCGGAATCACTGAAAAATTTCAGGCCATGTTCTTGGCCCTTCCTGCGCTTGCAGCAGCGGAGATGCTGCGCCAGTTTCATCCGGCGTTGATTGAAGGGCTGCGAAAAATCGAATACACATCATCAGTCGCAGTGGCGCTGGCTTACGAAAACGTTCAACTGCCTGCAGGGCACGGCTTCCTGGTTCCGCGATCAGAAGGGCGCAAGCTCATGGCTTGCACGTTTGTTCACAGAAAATTTCCTTATCGCGCGCCGGATGGAAAACAACTGCTGCGCTGCTTTTTCTCCAGCTCGCGCCTGCCTGATCTTCTTGACTACAGCGATGATGGTCTTGCGGCAATTGCCCGGCAGGAGCTGAACGACATTCTCGGGCTCGATGCCCAGCCGATTTTTGCTCGCACCTTCCGCTGGGACCGCGCCATGGCGCAGTATGAAACCGGCCACCTGGAACGCGTGGCGGCGATGGAAAAGATCATAAGCGAGATGCCGGCGTTTCATATTATCGGCAATTCGTTTCATGGCATCGGCGTACCGGATTGCATAAAGTCGGCGCGGCTGGCGGTGGAGAAGATCACTTCTTCCGTTTCGCAGCCCGTGGTGGCTTAGTCTTTGGCCGCTTTGCAATCGGCTTTTCTGCCAGTGAAGCTTGCATCTTCCTGGGCAATTTCTGCAAAACCAGCTGATAAGAAGCCTGAATCAGCTCCTTTAATTCTGCCTGGCGAAGAGCGCCGAGTTCCAGTACGGCAACCCATTTATTGTGCGCCATATACGGCGCAGGAATAATGCCTTCGATCTCCACGAGTTCGGCAAAGCGTTCCGGGGTGCACTTAAACGCAATGCGCGTTGGGCTGATCGCTGGCTCCAGGTTGGCCACACAGAACATCTTGCCGCCAATACGAAAGAGCAGGTTGTGCTCCCACTTCACATCTTCCGTGGCGTGCGGCAATGCAAGACAGACTTCGCGGGCCCAGTCAATGTAAGTAGGCATGTTGGAAAGGATACATCCTGTGGAGCAGATCAGGCTGCAGTTTCAATGAGCGCGCGGGCAATCTCCGCGTCTTCCGCGATAGAGAGAACAGTCCTCAGGTCGAGGAGCACACGGCCTTCTTCCACGCGGGCAATCACAGGCGGATTGTGGCGGCGCAAGCTAGCAGCCAGTTCGTCGGCGCTAAGCGAATCGGCCGTAACGGCCAGTATAAAGGTGGGCAGAGTGGAAGTAGGAGCGGAACCGCCGCCGACCAGGGACTCCCCAGAAATGATTTCCGTCTTGAGATGCGCTGTGGGTGAGAGCTGTTTCTGCAGGGCTTCTGCGCGGGTGCGAACTTCCTCTGCCGGCATACGCAACATGCGCAAAAAGGGAATCGCATCATGGCTCTGGCGGATGTATTCCATAAGCGTGGCTTCCAGCGCGGCATAGGTCAGCTTGTCCACGCGCAAGGCACGGAAGAGAGGATTGGAGCGAACGCGGCTGATGAGCGCTTCTCTTCCGCTAAGCAGGCCGGCTTGCGGGCCGCCCAGCATCTTGTCGCCACTGTAGGTCACCAGGTCGGCGCCGGCGCGCAGGCTATCCAGCACGCCGCTCTCGTTTACGCCAAGTCCGCGCAGCGGAACCATGGCGCCGCCGCCCAGATCTTCCATGACAGGAATGTTGTGCTTGCGGCCGAGTGCCGCCAACTCTTCTAATGACGGTTGCTCCGTAAATCCAATAATGGCAAAGTTGGAGCGATGCACGCGCAGCAGCAGCCGCGTCTTCTCATTGATGGCACGCTCGTAGTCAGCCAGGTGCGTGCGGTTGGTGGTGCCGATTTCGCGCAGCACCGCGCCGGATTTGGCCATCACGTCCGGCACGCGGAATGAGCCGCCAATTTCCACCAGCTCACCGCGAGAAACGATTACCTCTCCGCCTTCAGCCAGCGTGTTCAGCGCCAGCATGACCGCGGCAGCACAGTTGTTAACAACCACGGTGCGAATGCCGCTCACGCTTTCCTGGTTGAGCAGCCGGGAGAACAAACGCTCCACATGGAGATCGCGCTTTCCGCGCTCGCCTGCGGCGATGTCAAATTCCAGATTGGAGTAGCGGCTTGCGGCTTCAGCAATGTGTTTGATAGCAGATTCAGAGAGCGGCGCGCGCCCAAGATTGGTATGCAGGACCACGCCTGTGGCATTGATGACCGGCTTCAGTGAAAACTCCAAAGCGCTGTGCAAATGTCGGGCGATAACCTGCCCCAGGTTCGCAACGGCAAGCTGTACTGAGTCTTGTGTAGCGAGCGTTCCAGAATTGATCTGGTCACGAAGACCGGCAACAACTGCGCGAATGGATTCCGTTACCGCAGGCTGGCCTTCGCCGGCGAGAAGCATAGCCAAGTCAGGGCTCTTCAGCAGCTCGTCCACGGAAGGGAGCAAACGGAAGAGATCGGATTTGGAGACGGTGGACATTTTTTCTGAAATCCCGAACGCCGAAGGCGGAGGGAACCCTATTGCCGCGAGGATTCCTTGCAGATCGTCATACGAACGCCCAAAAAGGTTCGGGAATCTCGCCTGCGAGTCTCACTCAACTTTACTACAGGTCAATACCCTGGTTGGTACTCACTTTGCAGTCGTGTTAGCTATAGCGATCCCTCGCTCCGCTCGGGACTTCGGAGACTATCCCACCTCCACCAATCCATATCTTCTCTGCCAGTGTTGGCGCAGGTGCTGCATCACGCGCTGGCGGTCTTCCACGGTGATTTCAGCATCGCTCTCCTGGACCAGCCGTGCGGCCTCCGCTTTGGCCAGCTCCAGCAGCTTGCGGTCGCGGAGAATATTGGCCACGCGCAGGCCGGGCATGCCCGCTTGCTTGGTGCCGAAGAATTCGCCAGGGCCGCGTAATTCCAGGTCGAGTTCGGCGATGGCAAAACCATCTTGCGTGCGCACCATCTCGTTAAGACGGCGCTCGGCTTCGTCGGAAACCTTGCCGCCGGTCATCAGCACACAATAGGACTTGGCCGCGCCTCGGCCAATGCGTCCGCGAAGCTGGTGGAGCTGCGAAAGGCCGAAGCGTTCGGCATGTTCCACCACCATCACGGTGGCGTTGGGTACGTCCACGCCAACCTCAATGACTGTGGTTGAGACAAGAACATCGATCTCGCCGGCCTTGAAGCGGCGCATGGTCTCTTCTTTTTCGTCGGAGTCCAGACGGCCATGGAGCAGTCCGACGCGCAGATCAGGAAAGATCTTTTTGCGCAACTCGTCATACATATGCAGCGCGGCTTTGAGCCCCGTCTTTGATCGTGAGCCGGCGGGCTCAGCGCTGAACTCCATTTCCTGCTGTTCGGCTGGAGCGCCCTCAATCACCGGATAGACCACATAAGCCTGCCGACCGGCTTTGACTTGCCTGCGCACAAAATCCCAAACTTCGCCGGCGCGCTGATCAGAGATTTTGCGCGTAGTAATGGGAGTGCGGCCGGGCGGCAGTTCGTCGAGCACGCTGGTGTCCAGATCGCCGTAGAGTGTAAGCGCGAGCGTGCGCGGGATGGGCGTTGCGGTCATCACCAGCGTGTCCGGCTCAGCTTCGCCTTTCTTCATCAGCTTGAAGCGCTGCATCACACCAAAGCGGTGCTGCTCGTCCACAATGACCAGACCAAGCTTGTGGAACTCAACTTTTTCCTGGATCAAAGCGTGTGTGCCGATCACCAGATGAATGTTGCCCTGGGCGGTGTGGCGCCGTACGCTGCGTTTGAGCGAATCGTCCATGGAGCCGCTGAGCAGAATGACCCGATAGCCGGCATCTTCCAGCACACGTCGTGCAGAGAGATAATGCTGCGTTGCCAGGATCTCCGTGGGCGCCATGAAGGCCACCTGATAGCCGTTTTCAATGGCGATGACCGCAGCCTGCAACGCGACAATGGTCTTGCCCGAACCTACGTCTCCCTGGAGCAGCCGCCGCATGGGCGTGGGGCTCTGCATGTCTTCAGCGATCTCTTTGAGCACGCGTTTCTGCGCCGCAGTAGGATGGAAAGGCAGGATCTTTTTGACTGCCCCTCGAACGCTATCAGTCAGGGCAAAAGAAATTCCGGGGCGCGCACGCATCTTGCGGCGCTTGAGTTCCAGACCGACTTCGAGAAAAAAGAGTTCTTCAAAGATGAGCCGCCGATGAGCAGGCGTAGAAAAACTTTGTAGCGCGGCAAAGGCCTCGCCTTCAGGCGGGAAGTGTGCCTGCTGGAAGGCGGTACGGCGATCGATCAGCCCGAGGCGGCGGCACAGCGCAGGCGGCACGCCATCTGGAATTTCGCCGGCAAGGTTCTCCAGCGCGCCATGAACAATGCGACGAAACCAGCGCGAGTTGAGCCGGGTATTGGCGGCGGACTCGTAGATGGGCACAATACGGCCGACTTCGAGCGATTCCACGTCTTTTACGTCTTTCAAATCGAGCTGCTCGCCGTCGGCATCCCCATCCAGTACTTCAAACTGCGGTTGAGTGATCTGTAGGCCGTGGCTCTTCCAGCCCTCTTCCACCTTGCCGTAGAGCGCCACAAGCTGGCCGGGTTTAAAGCGATCGCGCAGGTATTCGCCATGAAACCAGATGCATTTGAGCGTTGAGCGCCCCTGTCCGGCAACCAGTTCAAAGATCGGCATGCCTTTGCGCGTGCGAAAGACGGCGGAGTTGCGTACCTCGGCAACCACAGTGGCCATCTCGCCGGGACGAAGTTCACCAATGCCGCGCGGGTTCAGACGGTCTTCATAGCGAAACGGCAGATAATAGAGCAGGTCTTCGACCGTGGAGATGCTCTTCTGCTCCAGCCATTCAGCAATGCGCGGTCCTACGCCTTTCACGAATTTGATCGGGGTGTTTAGCTCTAACACTGTCACGATGATACTTGAGGCCGGGGGGATCAGAGCAGGCGGAACAAAGTGTGATTTACCATTGTGATTTAATTATCTTTCATCATTTCCCGAACTGTTTTATGCAATGAATCTAAATCAATTCTCTTCGCTAACACCTCTTCTTTTGACCATTTGAGCTGTTCGCTCCAATACAATGACTTATCCTGAAGTCGATTTGCCATTTCGGAGTTGGCCAATCGTGCCTTGACGGCGGCTTCTCCCCACAGCTTAGCCAGATCAAACTCTCGGCTTCGATCAATAGCAGCCTTCGCGGTGCTTTCTTCGATATATTTCTTGGTTTCAATCAAGGCCGTGTTGATTGCGGACAGGGCCGCGTCTTTTTTGTCATCCTTGTAGTGCCGTTCGGCTTGAAATGTGTTCAGTAAGTTCTGCAATGGCCCGAGTAGAACAGAAATAGCCATTATTCCTCCCGACCTCGTAATCTGATTGTTATGCAGCTCAATAATTTGCTGTGCTAATACCGATTGTCAAATCTAAACAAGCAAGTGGCAGTAACCGGCAGGTATTGCACTAGGTATAATTCGCAATTGACTTGTAGAGGAGAAAAACTCATGGCAGGAGTTACAGGCCGTGTCGCGCTGGTGACGGGCGCTTCCCAGGGAATAGGCCGTGCCTGTGCGCTGGCGCTGGCAGAAGGCGGAGCACTGGTTGCGTTAGCTGCTCGCAATGAAGAGAAGCTGGCTGCGGTGGCGAAAGAGATTGAATCCAAAGGCGGACGGGCAGCCACGTTTCGTATGGATGTGAGCAATGAAGATGAGGTCAAGGCCGCGGCAAAGGCCGCGATCGAGCGCTTCGGCAAAATTGAAATTCTGGTGAACAATGCCGGCGTGACCAAGGATACGCTGCTGATGCGGATGAAGCGCGCGGACTGGGATTCGGTGATCCAGACCAACCTGAGCGGAGCGTTTTTTACCACGCAGGCCGTTATCAGCTCCATGCTGAAGCAGCGGTGGGGCCGGATTGTGAACATCACCAGCGTGTTTGGCCAGACTGGGCAGGTGGGGCAGGCCAACTATTCGGCGTCAAAGGCCGGGCTGATCGGCTTTACCATGGCGATGGCGCGTGAAGTTGCCTCGCGCAGCATTACCGTCAACGCCGTGGCTCCGGGATACATTGAAACCGCCATGACAGAAGGGCTTTCCGCTGACCTGAAAGCCAAAGTGAACGAGATGATCCCTCTGGGACGCGCCGGAACTGACATGGAAGTGGCGAATGCGGTGCGCTTTCTTGCTTCAGAAGAAGCGGGATACATCACCGGCCACGTGCTCAAGGTCAATGGCGGAATGTTGATGGGATGACCTGATGCTTCCCGAACAAAAGCCTGCATTGCTGGCGTTGCTTTGTGGCTTTGCCCTGGTGGTGGCGTGGTCGCTGGTCCATCCGCATGACTACTTTACATGGTCGCTCGAGGTCTTTCCCGCTTTCCTGGGGCTGGCTGCGCTTGCCATCACTTACCCTAGATTTCAGTTCACTATGTTCGTCTATGTGCTGATCTTCCTGCACGCCTGCATCCTTTTTATCGGCGGGCATTACACCTACGCTGAAGTGCCGCTCTTCAACTGGATCCGGGACCACTTTCACTTGGCGCGCAACGACTATGACCGCTTAGGACACTTTGCCCAGGGCTTTGTGCCCGCTTTGATCGCACGCGAGGTCCTGTTGCGGCGAAAAATTGTTTTGCGTCGTAGCTGGCTGTTTTTCATCGTATTGAGTATCTGCCTGGCGATCAGCGCAGCGTATGAGCTGCTGGAGTGGCGGGTGGCAGTGGCCACAGGATCGGCATCAGACGCATTCCTGGGAACACAAGGCGATCCCTGGGACACCCAGGAAGACATGGCGACCGCCATTGTCGGAGCGGTGGCGGCCTTATTGTTGTTTTCGCGGTGGCATGATCGATTCATCGATCGAGCGGAGAAAAGAGCAGCCGTTGCCTCGTCAGGCAAGTGAAAAAAAGTCATGTTGAATATCGTGCCAGCCGAAACCTCAGAGCAGATCGCAACAGCGCGCGAACTGATGATGGAATACGCAGCCAGACTGGGAGTCGATCTCTGCTTTCAGGGCTTTGAGGAAGAGATGCGCGTACTTCCGGGAAAATATGCTGCACCGTCAGGGCGTCTTTTGTTGGCCCTATGGGATGGAAGGCCCGCGGGCATGATTGCTCTGCGTCCCATGGGCGAGAAAACAGAAGGCCTTTGCGAGATGAAGAGGCTGTTCGTGCGGCCCGAGTTTCGCGGGCATGGGATTGGCCGCATGTTGGCGGAACGCATCATTGCGGAAGCTGCGGAAATCGGATACAAGCGTATGCGGCTGGATACCATGCCGGGAAAGATGGATAGCGCCATTGCCATGTATCGCGAGCTGGGATTCGCCGAAACGGAGCCATATTACAAGACCCCTGTAAGCCGGACATTGTTTATGGAATTGGCTTTGGATTCGCGTGTTCAAGCAAACCCAGCGCTGCATCGTGGTGATAACGCTGGGAAATGAACACTGTGCCAAGATGCGCCATATATCTAAATGGTAAATATCCTCTTTTTCATAAGGGTACAATCCCCGTTGGAAGATTGATCAATAGAAATCACGGTAAAACGCTCTAGAAAAAAATTACTGGCCTGGCTGACAAAAATTGTGCTTGCAGAAAGACATGGCTCTGGTTACTATCCAAGCAACAACCCCTGGGAGCATTTTAGAGACTGGCTCCACGAATGAATATTGGCGAGACAATCAGAAATTACCGGTTGCAAAAAGGGATGTCACAAGGTGACATTGAAAAGCGCACTGGCCTCTTGCGCTGCTACCTGTCACGGGTAGAAAACGGCCACACCATTCCGTCACTGGATACGCTTTCCAAGATTGCCACGGCCATGGAGCTGCCGCTGGGGCAATTCTTTACTGACCATTTTTCCAACGGCAACACCAAGAGCCTTCCACCCCTTACGGAAGATGAAGTGCGCTTCCTGACCCAGATACGCCGCTACTCCATGAATCTGAATGACAGTGATCGCAAGCTGGTGCTGGCCATGGTGAAGAAGATGGCGACAGGGGCAGGGAAATAGTAGTCAGCATTTAGTCGTCAGTTAACGCAAAAGAACGCAAGCGGGTCGAAAGCGGCAGATTGGCGGCAACGCCGTCCTGCCGAAAGTTTCACCCTGGGGATCGCAGATGATCGAGGGCCCGCTGTCTGGTTTTTGCTTCTTGTCCGTTTTCATCTACTGGATCCACTGTTTCTGAAGCCAAAAGGTTCTTTAGGCAGATCTTCGCGCTTTCTGTTTGACCTTCTGCTGAGCAAAAAGCTGCGAGATTGAACAGCACATTCAACAGAGGGCATGTCGGGAGATAGACACACAACCCAGTCTTCCGCTGCAGAAAAGCTATGGCGGCTTTGCGCGATTGATGTTCGAGGATTGAGTTGGCAGCCAAAGTATACAAGAGATCCAAGCGACGCAGCCTTGCACGGTTGAGCACTTCAAAGAAGTACTGATATCCTCCTTCCCGATCCATTACCAATGCCTTCTCCATCTCGCTTATCGCTTTGGCAAACAGTGGAGAAGCGCTAAAATCTCTTCCAGAAATACCACTACTCATCAGTGTGTCAAGGTAAAGTCCCCCCAAAAAGAAATGATCTTTCATCTCATCATCTTGTGGCAGTCCAAGCTGAAGAGCCATCTCGAATTCTTTGATGGCGTCAGCAGTACGCTCTTCCAACGAAAGTACGCTTGCATTGGTTGAATGGATCTGTGCTGGATTCAATAGAAACGAATCACAATAGTCCGAAGCCTCAACTGTTTTTCCGTAATAAGGACTCGCAGGTGATCCACATACATAACGAGGCTGTCTGTGACGACAGTCAGAACACCGTTTCTCTGCTTCGCCAGAGGCAGGAATCGGTGGTGGGGCTGAGGTGAGAATGGGTGGTGGTGCTACACCAGTCGTGGCTAATACCTTTGAGCCACACCGAATACAGAAATTCGCGCCTTCATTTAAGGGAGAACTACAACTCGGACAGTTGGCAACAGAAGATGCCATGGTCACCTCGAAGAACTGGGTTGGCCATTCTAATCGGACGGGAGTTAATGCGATTCATAGCGATCAGCGCACTCACGACAAACAAATCTGTCACCAATTCTCTTGCCGTGTTTACGGCATGTTGGCTTACGACACACCGAGCAATCATCATAAGGGACGTCGCTGCAATTCCCTATATGACATTTAGGCATGATATTGCCTCGCTATGATCCGATTCGAAATCGCGCACTATTATTACCCAACAGTCCCCAATGTCAAGGGATTTTCAAAAGAACGTATATTTGAAAAATGACGTTGCATTAAGCAAACATATTCATTCAGGTTCATTCAGGATTTTGAACCGAGGTTCCGAGGTTCGGGATTTCAGAAAAACTAAGCCGCCTTGCTCGCTTCGCTCAACGCCAGCACAGCCAATTCCAGGCGATCGCGCGCCCCAGTCTTGGTAAAGATGCTTTGCAGGTGGCGCTTGACCGTGTTTTCGCTAATGGAGAGCGCCTCGCCGATGTCCTTGTTCTTCATGCCGCGGGCTACGTGGTAAGCAATTTGCCGTTCCCGTGTGGAAAGCCGGCCCATGGTGTTGGCGGAGTTTTTTGATTCTGCAGTCATGGTGGAAAGCACCTGCTGGGCAAGCTCATCAGAAAAGGCAAGTTCGCCGTTGGCCACGGTTCGGATAGCGGTAAAAAGTTTTTCCGGGCCGTCACTTTTCAGGACCAGGCCGCGAGCGCCAAGCTTGACCACCTGGGCATAGTCAAGTTCGCTGTCAGAGCCGGTGAGAACGACTGCGGCAACCCTGCTGCCGGCGCGGTCAAGCGTGCGCAGGACTTCAAAACCATCGCCATCTGGCATGAACAGGTCCAGCACCAGAACGTCAGGAGTTTGTTCTTTCACGATTGCCAGCGCTTCCTGCCCGTTTGCCGCGCGTCCTTCAACAACAAAATCGGGCTGCGTAGAAAGAAGTGCCGCCAGCGACTCGCGCAGAACGGTGTGATCATCGGCAATAGCAATCCGTGTGCGGTTTTTCGGCGTAGCTTTTGGAACCATACTTAATCCTTAGATGCACTTCTCAAACCGATGAACTGGCTAAAGTTTGGGTTGGCCTAAAAAATAAAAAACTCTTGCCGGCTGGGGCGAACAAACAGGAATTGTGTAGAATCGCGCCATGCCACAACCATTACTGCTGGAAAAAGCGATTGCCGCGTTGCTCGGTGAACCCGGACATACGGCGCCATCGCTGCGGCAATCAGTATTTGACCGCGTGCGTCTTGGCACAGGGCAGGTGCCGGAAGCATGGGCTGCGCTTGTGGAAAAAATTGCAGAACGGCCCTGGAGCTTGAACGATGAAGACTTCACGCAGCTTTTTGCCACCGGCTTTTCTGAAGACCAGATCTATGAGTTGCTGCTGGCCGCCGCTACCGGTGCAGGTATGCGACGCGTTGACGCGGGCTTGCGGGCCATGGAAGAGGCCGGCTGATGCGGCTGAAAATCCTGGATCGCGGGAGCGGACTGCTGCAGAGATTGCAGTATGCAGTTATACGCACGTTCCTGGGCGGGCACGTGCCGGGTTCAGTGAGCGTGGTTTCTTATCGCCGCAATTTTTTTGGCAGGCACTTTGCCCGCTGCGTACAAGACGCGCTGCGCACAACCGGAGAATGGTCAGCGGGCGAACTGGAGATATTTGCCGCTTTTGTCTCCCGGCTGAACCAGTGCAGGTTTTGAGAGATGAGCCATGCCGCGGTCGCGGCCAAAGCGGAAGGAAGCGATACTGAAGTCAAAGCGGTATTGGCAGATTGGCAAACCGCGCCAATCAGCCCTCGGCTTCGCGGTGCGCTGGCCTTTCTGGAGAAGCTTACACTAAGCCCGGACGAGGTTGGTCCTGAGGCCGTAAGGGCGGCACGAGCCGCAGGAGTGGGCGATATTGCCCTGCGCCAGGTGATTTACGTCTGTTTCATCTTCTCCACCATGGACCGGCTGGCTGACGCGCTGGCTTTCGAGCTGCCAGATGAGCGAACGCTGAAGCGCTATGCCCTGATCGCAACCACTGTCGCCTACCGTATGCTTAGCCTGCCAGGGTAAGCTTATTTTCAGTCCCTGTACCTTGAGGACGTGTGCTGGAGTGAAGGCTATGGTATATTCCGCTGAAATGCTCCTAGTAAGCTGATCTACTTACTTTGACCAGAGAAATGGGGCCGCCAGTTGGCAATCGACGACGAACTCAATGTACTGGAAGACCAGCTTCGCCGGCTCAAGGTGGAGTATGACATGTATTTTGGCGGCGGATCTAAAAAGCCGCCGGTGGAAATTGAGTGGAAGGTAAAAACGCTGCTCAAGCGCTACGCTGATGGTGCGCGCATGAATTATGCCCAGCGCTTCCGCTATACCACTCTCCAGCAGCGTTATGCGCTTTATAACGCACTGTGGCAGCAAAAGCTGCTGATCAAAGAAGAAGGCTATCGGCGGCCGCAAGACGCTGTGCTGGGCATCCAGGGCATCCGCACAGATGAAGAGCATGAGGCGGCGAAGGAATTAAAACAACACGGGCCGGCAACGGAAGACCGCCCATTCAGCATGTTGTTCTCTGACGGTTCAGATCAGAAGCAGGTTGAATCGTTGTTTGAAGCGCTCACTGAAGCTCGCAAAAAAACCGGAGAAAAGAGCGCAGCCAACCTGGATTCATTCAAAAAATTCGTCAGGCAGAAGACCTCGCAGCTGCAGAAGGAATACAACTGCAAGGCCGTGGAATACACCGTGGAGCTGCAGGGCGGCCAGGCAAAGCTGAAAGCAAAGCCTAAAGCTTGATTTAACTCCGCACCCAACAGCGGTCCATCTCCTTATTGGCTACTTCTTATCTGCTGGAGGAGCCGCGCCCAATTTTTCCGCTACGGACTTTGCCTGGGTAAACAGCAGCAAGTAATCCGGGCCGCCGGCCTTTGAGTCCGTACCAGACATGTTGAAACCGCCAAACGGGTGTCCGCCTACCATGGCGCCAGTGCATTTGCGGTTGAGATACAGGTTGCCGGCATGGAAGTCAGTGCGTGCGAGCTCCAGCTTGTCACGTGAGCTGGAGTAAACCGCGCCGGTAAGACCGAACTCGGTGTTGTTGGCGATATTGAGTGCATCATCAAAATTGCGCGCCTTGATTACCGCCAGCACCGGTCCAAAGATTTCTTCCTGGGACAAACGGGCGCCCGGCGGGATATCGGCGATGACGGTTGGCTGAATGTAATAGCCTTCACCGGCCTCAATTGCGCGGCTGCCGCCATGGATCAACCTACCTTCCTTTTTGCCGACCTCAATGTAACTCAGAATATTCTGCATGGCTTTTTCATTGATCACCGGCCCCATGGCCTTGTTCTCCGTGGGATCGCCAACGGTGATCTTGCTGACACGATCTTTCAGGCGCTCCAGGAACACGTCGTAAATCTTTTCGTCGACAATGGCGCGTGAACAGGCAGAGCACTTTTGTCCCTGGAAGCCGAAGGCAGAGACAGCCACGCCTTCAACGGACGCATCGAGATTGGCATCAGCATCAACGATGATGGAATCTTTGCCGCCCATCTCAAGGATGGTGCGCTTGATCCACTTCTGCCCGGGGCGGTGCGTGGCCGCGCGCTGGTTGATATCGAGTCCGACTTCCTTCGACCCGGTGAAGGCGACAAAGCGTGTCTGCGGATGCTCCACCAATCCGGCGCCGAAGCTGGAACCTGAGCCGGGGCAGAAGTTGACCACGCCGTCGGGCATCCCTGCTTCCTGCAGGACCTCAAAGAACTTGGCGGCGATGGCCGGAGAATCGTGCGATGGCTTGAGCACAACCGTGTTGCCGCAGACAATTGCGGCCATGGTCATGCCGGCCATAATGGCGCACGGGAAATTCCACGGCGGGATTACCGCCGCCACGCCCAATGGAATGTAGATGAGCGTGTCACGCTCGCCGGGCAACTGGACAGGCGTCTCAGATTTGGCCAGGCGCAGGGCTTCGCGGGAATAAAACTCGGCAAAATCGATGGTCTCGGCGACATCAGCATCAGCTTCAGCCCAGTTTTTGCCGACCTCATAGACCATCCAGGCGCTGAATTCAAACTTGCGTTCGCGCAGAATGCAGGCCACGGTATGCACCAGGGCTGCCCGCTCTTCCACCGTGGTGCGCTTCCAGGCTTCAAACGCTTTGGCGGCGGCCTGGATCGCCGGTTCCACGTGCTCACGACCAGCGCTCTGGAACACGCCCACAACCTCAGACGGCCGAGCCGGATTCAGGCTCTTGATCTTCTCCGTGGTCTTGATCAGCTGGTTGCCGATCACTATGTCATACTCGCGGCCCAGCTCTGCCCGAACCTTGGCCAGAGCTTCACGCATACGGCGCGCGTTTTCCGGGTTGGTAAAGTCGGTGGCAGGCTCGTTTTTAAACGGGGTAAGGGGGACACGCAGGGTGGGTCGAGAGGTTTCCAGAACAGTCGCCATAATGAAATCCTTGGGGCCGCTCAGGAGTGAGCGGAAGATGTAAGAGAACCCTCTATTTTACCCTGTTTGGCGGGATCGCGTGGGAGCTCAAACTCCAACCCTTGCAGCGAATTAAAGCGAGTGATACGGATCGCGCCAAGAGTCAGATCAGATTTCGTTTCCGTGAGCTTATCCGTGCCATCCGTGTTGTTCAGTGGTAAGGTTTTCTCTTATGAGTGACGTTCACGCTACTGCCGTTCGCGATTTCACCCGCTACTATCAGCAATGTGCTGAAAAGATACATGCCCTGGTTGATCCGCTCACCGACGAGCAAATCTGGGCGCGGCCATATTCTTACGGCAACAGCATTGGACATTTGCTGCTTCATCTGACCGGGAACCTGAGCTACTACATTGGGGCGGAGATCGGTGGGATCGGGTATGTACGTAACCGGCCGCTGGAGTTCAGTGATACGGCGCGGCATCCGAAAGCAACGCTGCTCAAGAACTTTGATGTAGCGATTGCGACGGTCATCGCGACCCTGCAGAAGCAATCAGAGGACGATTGGGATGCGCCTTTTGCAGGCAAGGGGCTGGAATCTGCGGGCAACCGTTTCTATGCATTTCTGCAATGTGCCGGCCATCTGTCGCACCACACGGGGCAGATGACCTATCTGTGCAAAGAGATGGAGCATAGCAAACGGTAAGTGTTGGCCAGACATCGTGATCGAGCCCTCGCTTAACGAGATCCATCACCGTGGATTTACTTGAAACGCGAATAGAACCCGATTCCCGGTGCGCATGGCACTGGGCACGGAGCCGCGCAGCATTATCCGTCCTATCATTGCCTGCGGAGCGCGCACGGTGATTGCTGGGGCCTTGTCGGCCTGGCAGCCGCATTGCTTCTTTATCAGGGTCCTATTCCCGCAATAAGATGACGATATGGATCTCTCGCTCCGCTCGGGATTTCAGAAAAAGCTATTCCTCTGTTGGCGCCCTTTCAGTCAAGCCTTCCAACTGCCTTCTCCAATCCAGCTCTTCTACAAATGCGGCTGATTGGCGCCAGCCGGGTTTGACCTTGACGAACAATTCAAGAAAAACTTTTTTATCCAAGCGCCGTTCCAGCTCCTGCCGCGCAGCGGTGCCCATTTGCTTGAGCTTTTCGCCGCCCTTGCCAATCAGGATGGCTTTCTGTCCGTCGCGCTCGCAGTAGATTGCGGCGGAGATGCGCGTGAGCCTGGGCAGCTCTTCATATCGTTCAACGATTACGGCTGTTGCGTATGGGACTTCTTTGCCGGTCTTAAGCAGAACTTTCTCGCGAATGATTTCAGAGGCCAGGAATCGTTCCGGCTGGTCCGTAAGCTGGTCTTCAGGAAAATAAGGCGGCGCGGCGGGCAGAGCGCTGGCAACTTTATTGATCAGAGCATCAAGGCCATCGCGCTTGATGGCCGAGATGGGGATGACCTCCTGAAAAGCGTGCAGCTTGCTGTAATGCTCGATGATCGGCAGCAGTTTTTCTTTGTGCAGCTTGTCAACTTTGTTGAGCAGCAGAAATACCGGCCCGCCGGAGCGCTTTACCAATTCCAAGACCTGTTCATCGGCGGGGCCAAACCTTTCCGTGGCATCCACCAGCAACAAAATGAGGTCGCGGCTTTCAAGAGCAGCATGAATTTCCTGCATCATTTTGCGATTAAGACGGCTATCCGGCTTGTGCACGCCGGGCGTATCGATAAAGACAATTTGCGCTGCCGGGCGTCCGCGCTGCGCCTTGACGTTGAGAATGCCCTGAATGTTCATGCGCGTGGTCTGGGGCTTCTCAGTGACGATAGCGATTTTCTCGCCTACCAGCGCGTTGAGCAGTGTGCTCTTGCCGGCGTTAGGACGGCCAACAATGGAAACAAAACCTGCGCGGTGTGCCATTATTCGGCCTGGACCTGTTTGGGTGAAGAACGCGCTTTCTCCGGATGGGAACGGCAGACACGGACTTTTTCCACTTTACGATCGGTGGATTCCAGGATTTCAAATCGCAAGCCGTCTTCTTCAATGACCTCGCCGGATTGCGGAATGCGGCCGGCGATGGCGCTGACCAGGCCGCCGACGGTTGCGGTGTCGTGCCCATCCAGACGCAGGTCAAAAAGGTCCTGCAAGCGGCCAACGTCAACACTGCCCTGCATCACGTAAGCGCCTTCGCCTTCGCGGACAATGTCCTGGGCTTGCTCGTGCTCATCGCGAATCTCGCCGACAATCTCCTCCACCAAATCTTCAAGCGTGACCAGGCCGGCAACCGAGCCGTACTCGTCAATCACAATGGCCATGTGGATATTGTCTTTCTGCATTTCACGCAGAAGCTGTGAGGTCATCTTGGTTTCCGGCACAAACAACACCGGGCGCACAAGCTTGGCCACTGTAGTGCTCCGGGCCTGGTCATCGGGAATCTGGATAAGGTCGTGCGCCAGCACCATGCCCTGGATGTGGTCAACGCCGGTGGAATAAACAGGAATGCGCGAGTGCGGCTTGTCCCGCAGCATCGCGGTAAAAGTTTCAATGGTGGTGGTGGCCGGGACGGCAAAAATGTTGGGCCGCGGAGTCATTACCTCGCGCACGGTTTTGTCGCCGAACTCAACGACTGATTGTATGAGCTGACGGTCGCTTTCCTGCAAGATGCCTTCTTCTTCGGCGGCTTCGATGAGGGCATCCACGGCCTCTGAAGGATGCTCCGGCTCTTCCGGCTCATGCGGCTCAGCCAGCGCTGCCACTGAAAGTCCGAAGCCCAAAGAGACAGTGATGGGCAACATGAGGTAGATGAGGGCCTGCAGCAGCGGAATGAAATGGACGAGCCACTCGCCCCGCGTGCGGGTAAAGAGCACATAGGGCAGAAGCCGGTTGCAAACAATAATGACAAGGATGATCCCGATGACGGCTTGCACGCTCTCCGGCCACGTCCAACGCGGATCGCGAAAGACAAAGTAGCCGACAAGGAAGGCAACAATAGCAGTACACAGCTGCTCAAGTACGGCAATGGCCAATCCCGCGCGGCGGCTGGTGCGAAGCAGCCGCGGCTCAACCAGCTTTTCAAATGCCTCAATATTTTCCTGGAACTCGCGGCTCAGGAATTTGCCGCTTTCGGTATAAAGCCGGCCCGTGTAAGAAACCAGCACCAGCAGCCCGCACAACACCAGCACGACGACGTATAGAACAAGGAGCGTCATGGCCTGCTCCTGCGCTTACGGGTCGAGGCTTGACGGACAGGCGATTTACCGGCCAGGGATTTCTGCTTTGTAGATTTGGGGGATTGCCGCTTTGCCCTGGCTCGTGAATCTGCGCCTTTGTCGGCGGATGGATTTGTGCGCTCAATCAGCGCAGAAGGCAGCTTGAGTTGTGCGCGAAGCCGGGCTTCTCTGGCAGCCATGTGGCCATTGTCGCGCTCATGGTCATAACCGGCGAGATGTAACATGCCGTGGAGAATCAGGACCTTCAGTTCGTCAGCAGCGCGATGACCGTAAATGCGGGCATTTTCGCGGGCTATGTCGGCAGAGATAGCAATGTCACCGCCTTCAAGGCGCGGAAAAGAGAGGACGTCGGTCGGCTTGTTCTTACGGCGAAAACGGCGATTGAGTTCCTGCACACGGGCGTTGCCGGTGATCAGGACACCAACTTCCCCTGCAACTTTCGCCAGTGCCTGCGCTCGCTGGATGAAGCGATTCAGCTCTGTTGCAGCCACTCCGTTCACGCGCTTTTCCAAAATGACCATCGCTAAAACCGACCAGAACAAGAAACTATCTTCTCTAAGACCGACTTTTCAACTTCCTCTGAAATACATCAGGCTGAAAACAAATCGGGAGGGCCCAATCACCGCCCTCCCGCGCTAGATTCTACTAAATTCTACTGTTGCAGCGGGGGCTCTTGCGGCTCCTGCTCCTGCTGCACCTCACGCGGCAACTCCAGCGACATTTGCTGGTTGCGCGATTTTTCATCATAAGCGCGGATAATGCGCTGCACCAGATGATGGCGCACCACATCCTCCTCGGTGAAAAAGTTAAAGGAGATGCCCTCAACCGGCTTAAGCACGTCCATGGCTTCCAGTAAACCGCTGCGGCGCGCGTTGGGCAAATCAATTTGCGTGATGTCACCGGTGATTACCATTTTGGCATTAAAGCCCATTCGCGTAGTTGCCATCTTCATCTGTTCGGGCGTCGTATTCTGTGCTTCATCCAAAATGATGAACGAATCATTGAGCGTGCGTCCGCGCATAAAAGCAATAGGCGCAATCTCAATCACGTTCTTCTCCAGATAGCGGTCCACGCGCTCCTGGTCCATCAGGTCATATAGAGCGTCATATAGCGGACGCAGGTAGGGATCAACTTT
Organism: Candidatus Angelobacter sp.; assembly: GCA_035279585.1. Taxonomy (GTDB): domain Bacteria; phylum Acidobacteriota; class Terriglobia; order Terriglobales; family Acidobacteriaceae; genus Angelobacter. The sequence continues at coordinate 29,056 of DATEHN010000069.1, forward strand.
CTCCTGCAGCGTTCCCGGCAGAAAACCCAGGCGCTCGCCGGCTTCAACCGCCGGCCGTGCCAAAATGATGCGGTTCACGCGCTTGGCATTCAGCGCAGAGACAGCCATGGCCACAGCAAGGTAAGTCTTGCCTGTGCCTGCCGGACCGATGCCGAACACCATGTCGTATTTTTCAATCGCGTCGATGTACCGGCGCTGGTTCATGCTCTTGGGCTGGACCTGGCGCTTGCCAAACGAACGCTGTTTTCCTGCCTCGGCCAAACCGCGCAACGTGGCAGTCTGGTCAGCCGCGACCACGCGCAGCATGGAGCTTAGATCAGCCTCAGAAAATTCATGGCCGGTGCGGCCGAGGTGGTCAAAGTCGGCAAAAATCTGCTCAGCGCGGGCCACATCGCGGGCGGCGCCTTCAATCTGCACAGAGTCCGGCTTCAGATCAATCGCAACGTTCAGCCCGCTCTCCATCACCTGCAGGTTCTCATCACGGATGCCGAAGAGCTTTTCTATTCTGGGTACAATTTCAATGTTTTTCTTCATCTGGCTACGAGCCGGCCCCCGTCTTCATCTTTTCTGGCTGCGCAAGTGTGCCGCGACGTGCTACAGGCACAGAGAACATAAGATGGCTTTGTGCATGGAAAAGCAGGATAGCTGGCCCACCGAAACGCGGAGGTAATACCATTGGCCTGAGAGTACCCCCGTTATTGCGCCAAGTCAACAAGGTTCAGGCAGGTTTTACCCTGCATTAACATTAGATGCGGAAAGCAGCCGTCTGGAAGCGAATTGTGCAGGTAAACAGAAAGCCTGGCGGGGGCGAATTTGATCACTTATTGAGCTTTTCCATCAGATCCAACAGCGGTCGATATAAGGCGCTTGCAATCCCACTGCTCACAATATTCGCGATTAACACGGTGCCCAAAGTGGCACTTATATTCGCCCACTTCTCACGGACAAGGTACTCCTTCGCGATCACCAGAGCCGCAGCTCCACCGAACAAAATTGGATAAAGCACACGGTAAAACGCAATAATACTTTTGGTTGCGAATGACAGCTCGACTCCCATGCTCGAATACATATTTATAAACGTGCGTGTAGAGAAAAACAGCGCAACTCCCATCCATAAACAATAGGAGCCCGCAACTAACGATAAAACCCACGTGAGTGAGGTTCCTGTTGTTGGAGTCTCGTTTTTCCCTAAAACAGCGCTGGCATGAGTTGCCATAGTCTCCTTATACCCCTGGCAAGCTCGTGTTGCCCTGCCGGACCGAAGCATACTACGTAATTCGCGGCCTGTGTAACGGGTGTATCTTAACTAACGCCGGAATACTGGCATGTCCTGCCATCGACTCTGGAGAGTTTGACCAAATCCTCTAAACCCAAGTAAAATAGGCTCTTCGGCAATCCTCCGAAATTTTTTCTGAAGGAATAAGACCAAAGCCAATGGCAAACCATTTTTCTGCGCTGAAGCGCGCGCGCCAGACCACAAAACGTACTACCACCAATCGCTCCAATGCCTCACAACTGCGTACCGCGCTGCGCAAACTGCGCCAGACCATCCAATCCGGCGATGCCAAGCAGGTGAAAGCGACCTTTGGCAGCACAGTTTCCATGATCGATAAAGCCGCGAAGAAGGGCGTGATACACAAGAACACCGCGGCCCGTTATAAATCCCGCCTGAGCGTCAGAGTGGCAGCGGTAAAGTAGTCTGCGGTTAAGGATTCATTTCAAAACGAAAGCCCGCCGGATAATGGCGGGCTTTCTGTTGTGGTCCAAGAGCTTTCCGAAAAATCAAGGACATCTGTGCCACGATCCTGGCGTTCCGGGAGTACCGGGAATCACGGTATCTGGAGTGCCGGGGCTGCCTGGTATCACAGTGTCTGGAGTGCCGTTAACGCCCGGGATCACTGTAGGCGGAGTCGGCGGGGTACCGGGAATTGTTGTGTCTGGCGTTCCTGATGTTCCGGGGTCGTAGCACATCTTTGGTCTTTGCGGCTTCACAATCTCCGGCGGAGCGCTTGCCATCTGGGCCGAATATTGTTGGATAGCGGTGGTCACGTTGCTGGCGTCAAGTTGCAAAGGTTCAGCCAGCGTGATTTCAAGCGGCGTGCCGGCATCAAGATATACGTCATTGCGATGGTGGAGAGCGAATACAGTCACGCCCACTAAAGCCGCGGCCCCAACCGCTCCAAGGGCGATCATGGCGTTGCGCGGCCCATTGCCCAATGAAGGCATCGGCAGGGGCGCTGGAGTGGTTCCCACAGCCGACATGGCTGGTGACGGTACGTTGCTGGTTCCATGTGGAATCGCGGCTACCATCCCATCACTAGTGCTGGACGTTCCCGGCGGCATCAGGCGCGCATTGTTGTGGACCATTTGAACGCTGCCTGTGAGAGACGCCGTGTAGCCGGTGGAAAAGATGAGGCTGGCGGAGCGCATCTCAAATTCCAGGTCGGGGTTTGAGCCGCGATCTATTTTCATTTTCTCAATCGTTCCCTGAACATAGGCTCCCGGCGGCACAACCATGCGTCCGGCAACGGTCACGGGAAACGTTACCTGCAGATAAACTCCCGCGCCTTTTGCCGACGATGGCTTGAGCGAAAGCGGCCGCACCAATCCGAGCGGCAGCTTGGTTCCAGCAGGAAGTATCAACATAGAGTCCGCAGGCTGGTTTTGCGTAGGGGGTGCAGCCCGCTGCTGTGTGCTGGAACCAGCCGCGGCGGTCGGTGATGAAGGCTCCGTTGAGCTTGAGTTGGGTTTGGTGGAATCGCCGGAAGCCGCCTGCGCTCTGGGGACGATCATGACCGGTTCTTCCTGGGCAAGGGCGGTGCTTTCGAATAGCGAGAAAACCAGTGCAACTGCAAGAGCGCCTTTGGTGATCTTGCTGGCGCTGATGGTTGAAAAAAACTGGACGGTAAAACCAGAGGAAGTGCAATCAGTGACTTGAGTCATATATGCGATTTCCTTTGCCGGTTAAGGGCCGGCGCTTGCTAGTTTCGGTTACCGGCCCGCGCCGATTGGGAAGGAGCTTGCCGCTCTCGACGCTTTAATCCCATATTTAACCCAGAGATGATGGAAACGGGCGTCTGGAATCATAAAGATTTGTCACGCCCAGCAAAGAAAGATGTAGAAAAGAAAGATGTAGAGTGGGTGAAGAGGGGAAGTCCTTTTCGAATAAAGCTGTGCGTATGACTTGGGGCTTGCTCATGCGATTTTCGCCGCTGTCTGGTGCGTAATGCTTCGCTGCGATTTCTTCTTTAGTGTCCCTTGCCCGGCACTACGAGGTTGTTCTGCACGGAAAATACACCAAACACTTCATTCGCGCGCATCCCGGCCATGATTTTGTCTGACTCGTGATCCACCACGCCCTCCAGCGTCACGTGCCCGCGATTCACAATAATGTGGATGGCCCGGTTAGAGCCTATGCCGTAACGCTGCAGCGGCTCGTAACGATAGATGGCGCGAAAAACGTCGCTCCGCACGCGATCATCATTGAGCGAAACCGGCAGCACTTCAATCTGGTTGTCCACCCGCTCCACTCCCTCAATTTTCTTCACTACGCGCTCGGCTTCGCTCCTGAGCAATGGTTTGACCACCTGCCCGACCAGCGTGACGTCATAGCCATTCAGCTTGAAAGCGATATTGTCAAAGACGCCGAACTCAGGGAGCATCAGGATTTGATGACGCACTTCTTTGACTATGCGCGCCTGCGCTTTAGGAGAATATGTCTTATTATTCTGAGGGACGGCTGGGACGATCACAACGAGACAGACCACGAGCGTGTAATATGATGTTCGCTTGTTGCCGAAGCCGCGCATTCAGGACAGTGTAACTTAAACCCCAAACAAAATCCTGATTAAGGAATTCTACGGCACGTAGCTGTGGCGCGCATTAACTCATCAAAGTTTCGCTTTGAACACGAGCCCCACTGAGATCTGGTTTCTCACCATCTGGAACAGCGGCGGCAAGGCGCCATAGTGGTGCTCAAAAGTAATGCCCACAAGTTGCGTCACGTTCCAGGTGAGAGCATTCTTGGTGAAGTGGCGCATATTGGAGCGCATGTCCACCACCTGTACACGCTGGATCTTCCCTGAAGCGTCGGGCACATCCTGCACTGTGGTGAAGGGCTCATCGGTGAAAGGCAGCCTGCCCTGGTAGCTCGCAGTGATTTGAAGTTTAGGATCATCTCCCTTGGCGTAGAGCACGTAACCTACGTCAGCAGCCACTAGAGCGCGGGCGATCACATTGTAATTCTGCAGGTCCACCGGCCGTTTGAACAGCTGCGACGGCTTGTTCAAGTTGTGGCCGATTTCGTAGCCGGCCTTGGGAGTGAACCAGAAGAACCCGGTTTTCACCACTCGCTGAGGCGTAAGCGTGGAGCGCAGCGATCCCTCCGTGGTGATGTTGCTCTCCGGATATTTACGGGCAAACTCTCCGGCCACCGGTCTGAAGTCCCAGAACAGCCCGTCGAATGGTCCATTGATTGGGTGCAGACCCTGCAGCGTAAGCGCGGCCTTGATGGAATCCGGATCCACCTCGGTACGATTGACCGGCACTTCCGTTCCCGTGTTGGTGAGTACCTCGGCGGTTACTCCGGCTTTGGTCTGGTTCCTGGATATCGCCTTGACGATATTCGCTTTCATGTCAAGCACATAAAGAGGCTTCGTCCCCTGGCCGGCAGAGAATGTGCCAGAGGCATATAAATCCGCGTCAGTGCGGTCTTTTGCCGATTTCAGGCCTGACGCGGATGAAGCAGCAGCCGTAGTGGCCACGGAAACGCCGCTCGCGCCGATGTAAGCGACTTTCCAAACCAATGGCTTGAGATCTTGGGATGAGATCTGGCTCCGATCGAACGTGAGTGTCACATCCGTGCCGCTAACGGCGGGTTTCACTATGAGATGAAGATGAAAAAGTTGTTTCGTTTTCGAATCCTGGGCTGTTACTCTCCAGTTGGCTTCATCCTTAGCGTCGTCGGGGGCTGGCTGTTTCGTGTGTAGCGAAAGTGTGCAACTTGCCCCGCAATCATTCTTTCTCGGCGGCTCAAGCTTCACCAGGTCATACTGGCCAAATGCAGTGTTGGCCACAAAAAAAAGAAATAGCAAGCGAGTGATAGCGCGCATAGTTAAACTCCATCCTGTTTTTCAAATACAGAACCCGCACAATCAGCCACGGTGACATTAGGGCCGGAATTGATCTTTCGGGCATCAATATCTCCACCTGCCTTTTGCATCCTCTTTTGGATCCTGGCGCGGTGCAGTCCCGCCTCATCGTTGTTAATGATTCCAAGTTCACGCAATTTTTGCGATGGATCGTCTGATTTACCGACCGGTGTGGTCTCAACGACAATTTTGAAGCAGGTGGCTAGGTTGATTTCCTTGAGCGCAGGCTTTGCCACGACGGTGGTTTTGACCGTCTCCGCGCCGGCTTTCCCCCCGTCCTGGTTCTCAAATACGGAACCCGCACAGTCCGCCACGGTGACAGTGGGGCCGGAAGAGATATTGTTGGCGTCAATATCTCCTCCTTCCGCTTGCATCCTTTTCCTGATCTTGGCGCGATGGATCTCCGCCTGATCGTCGTTGATGACGCCAAGTTCCCGCAGTTTTTGCGATGGATCGTCGGATGCGCCGACAGGCGTGGTCTCAATTACGATCTTCACGCAGGTGGCTAGGTCGACTTCCTTTACCTCCGACGGTTGGCCTCCGCCTACACTCTTTTTGTTCTTAGCATTCTGTTTCTTCGTTGCCATAGGACCTCGCGTTTCGGGCCGAACATAGTGATCGAGCCAACCGACCACAATTCCACCCCGGATAGAGCGGCTGATATTTGAAGAACGTATATTCCTGCCCAAACCCTTTTCAGTTGTGGAGGACGCGCCGCCGGCAGGCGAGAGCCGTCCTTTCCACTGCCGCCCCAAGCCCTTAAGATAGAGTTATGAGCGCATCGAACGCTAAGCCTGAGAGCACACCCTCTGCCGAACCTGCGCGTCCCTCCAACTTCATCCGCGAGATTTTTGTCGATGATAGGAACACCAACAAATACAAAGGTCGCGTGTGGACGCGCTTTCCGCCGGAGCCGAACGGTTATCTCCACATTGGGCACGCCAAGGCCATTTGCTTGGATTTTGGCCTGGCCGATGAGTTTGGCGGCGGCACCAACCTGCGCTTTGACGACACCAATCCGGAAAAGGAAGAGACCGAGTACGTTGAGTCCATACAGAAGGACGTGCGCTGGCTCGGTTTTGAGTGGGAGAATCTTTACTACGCCTCAGATTATTTCCAGCAATTGCATGACTGGGCCATGGAACTGATCAGGAAGGGCAAGGCCTACGTCGACGATCTAAACGCGGAAGAGACCCGCAAATATCGTGGCACGCTGACTGAGCCGGGCAAGGAAAGCCCTTTCCGCAATCGTTCAGTGGAAGAAAACCTGGACCTGTTTGCACGGATGAAGGCCGGCGAATTTCCCGACGGTTCGCGCACGTTGCGCGCCAAGATTGATATGGCTTCACCCAATCTCAACATGCGCGATCCGGTGATGTACCGAATCGTGCACGCGGAGCACCACCGCACCGGGAACAAGTGGTGCATTTATCCCATGTATGACTACGCGCACGGCCAGAGTGATTCGCTGGAAAACATCACTCACTCCATGTGCACGCTGGAGTTTGAGGACCATCGGCCGCTTTACAACTGGTTTATCAAAGAGCTGGGGATATTTCCGTCACAGCAGATTGAATTTGACCGTCTCAACCTGACTTACACGCTGCTCAGCAAGCGCAAGCTGCTGCAACTGGTGCAGCAAGGCGGGGTGAGCGGCTGGGACGATCCGCGCATGCCCACGCTGAGCGGGATCCGGCGCCGCGGGTACACGCCGGAGGCGTTGCGGAATTTTGTGGCCAATATCGGCGTCACCAAGACCAACGGCACCATTGAGCTGGCCATGCTGGAGCATTTTGTCCGTGAGGACCTGAACAAGCGGGCGCAGCGCGTGATGGTGGTGATGAAGCCGCTGAAGGTCGTGATTGATAACTATCCTGAA
>DATEHN010000070.1:0-4097 GCA_035279585.1 Candidatus Angelobacter sp.
GGCCTTAAAACGCAAATCCAAACCGCCCCGCATTTATAACCTCGGCGGACGACCGGCTTTGTCCGCCGCCACTTAAATCTCTCAGGGGGTGACATTTTATCGTTGCAGTTAATACGACATTTTTTCGTTGCAACTACAGAGGGTTTCTGCTGTAGGCGCACACTTGAGTACCCAATGACAAGAAATTTAAATTGATTGCTCACGACTCTGCTCATTCATAATCAAATCAATAAGAAATGTGGTACAAACATTCAAAGGCCATCAAACACAAAATGAAACGTTCAATCCTGCGCATTCTTTTCCTCGCTTTATTGCTGTGTCAACTGTCATCAGCTCAACAAAACATTCGCACCATATTTCTGGTTCGTCATGCTGAAACAGCTCCGGGTGCAGATGAGTTGAGTGCAGCCGGCGGGAAGCGGGCAGAGTGCCTGGCGAAAATGTTTAAAGATGCCAAGATCAAACAGATTTATGTGACGGATGCAAAGCGCACGCAAGAAACGGCTGCGCCACTGGCGAAGGAACTGAAGCTTACGCCTACAATCCTTCCCGCAAAAGATCCCAATGCTCTGATCCGCGACCTCTTCTACGCTGGAGGAGGCGACATTCTGGTAGTCGGGCACAGTGATACTTTGCCTTTCGTTCTCGCGCGGCTGAAAGCGGGAACAGTACCTCCAATCGGTGAGAATGAATATGACCGCATGTTTGTAGTGACTATTTCTGAAGGTGCGGCCACGCCCGTGACGACGTTGCGTTATTGCGATTGTGCAGTTCCTGCTGCGGTTACCCAACCTGCTGCACCCAAGAAAGCTGCGCCTAAAAAACGCTGAGCATTTCCGCAGAACCCAATATCCGAAGTCAAATCCGTTTCCTTTTTGGGTATTGATCACCTTTCTATCGTCAGGGTAGGGCGATTCCGCCTTGTGGTTCGCGCATTTTCTTCTAGAACTTTGGGTCAGCAGCCTTCCAACATTAGAACAAGATTAATGATCGGCCTTTGGTAGTACGCATAAATGTGCATAGGGTCAATTAAAAATTGTGCATATACAAGTTTGTTTACAACAACTTGCGTTCAATTCTGCTGTATCTATAAGAGATTAAAAGATTTAATTAAAGGCTTTAATACGTCATTAATCCCCGTCTAATTGCTTCCGATAAAAATACACGCTGCTACCTGACCACGCATTGTTGTGGACACGAAACGGTTCAGGGGCAATGCAGATTGATTTTAGGAGAAGCACCATGAAGCTATCTTCCGGGATACGGACGACTCTGCGTGTCTTTAGTGCAGTCCTAGCAATAGTAGCCGCCCTAGGGTATTTCAGCCATGTACGCGCGCAGAGCGGAGTTGGTGCCATTCGCGTTCCATTGCGTCCTCTCGCACCGCTGTCCACAGTACCCGTTCCGCCAGTCTTCGGGCTTGAAGGAATCGTAAACGACAAAACAGCCGCCATTGAACTGGGCAAAGCCCTGTTCTGGGACATGCAAGCTGGAAGCGATGACATCCAGGCGTGCGCCAGCTGCCATTTCAACGCGGGCGCTGACAGCCGCGCAACCAATGAGGTAAACCCCGGCCAGCCAGGCGGCGACAACAGTTTTCAACTAGGTGTGTCGTTCAATGGAGCAGCCGGCCCGAACTATCACTACAATCCGGGCACTGCTGATGCAGGTTTTGGCGGATACCATGACGGCGATTTCCCGTTCCACAAAGTTGCCGATGTCAATAACAACACCACCGAAATTTCAGACGTGAATGACGTCTCGGGTTCGCAGGGTGTATTTTCCACCAACAACGCCCAGGTTACAGTCACGGGCGGTCAAGTAGATAACTCAGGCTCCAATACCGGCGCCGGCAGTGGCGGAGCGAACGCCCCCAAGTGCCAACACGAAGCCAATGATGGCGGAGACGATGAGCCGGGCAGTGAGCCGAAGATCAGCATCCGTGGCGGCCGCGGCACAGCTGCTCCAGTTCGCAGCATAGGCGGCGGATCCACGGGCAGCACAACGTGTGTTGCGCAACCGGAAGCCCTGCAGATCACGACGCGCACCAGCGTAGAAACTGACACTTCAGTTCCTGATCCTGTTTTTTCTTATCCAGATCCTGATGACGCGAGCAAGCGCATCAACACCCGCAGGACTACAGGACGCAATACTCCCAGCGCAGTAGATGCGGTTTTCAATTTCCGCAATTTCTGGGATGGCCGCGCACAGAACACCTGCAACGGCGTTGATCCATTCGGCAATCGCAATGCTGGGACGCATTTGCTGGTACAAGAGCCTGATGGCAGCCTGGGCGGGGCACTTGTCAACATGGAGAACTCCGCGCTGTGCTCCCAGTCTCTGGGGCCGATCACCAGCTCCACGGAAATGTCAGCTGATGGCCGTAATTTTCACGACATCGGCAGAAAGCTGCTGGCAAGAAAGCCTTTGGCCCGCCAGATGGTAGATCCCACGGACAGCGTGCTGGGTGCATTGTCAAGCTCACCTGACCGCGGTTTAAAAACAAGCTACTCAGACCTGATCCAGCAGGCGTTCCAGCCCGAATGGTGGAATGATAGCCGCCACATTTGCGCTGGTCCTGATGGAAGCGCAGTGGCCGTAATCATCCAGGGACAGAGCTGCCCGGCCAGCACGCAAGAATACAGCCTGATGGAGTTCAACTTCTCTCTCTTCTGGGGAGTTGCCATACAGATGTACGAAAGCACGCTGATAGCAGACCAAACTCCGCTTGATCAATACCTTGAGCAGCAGCAGAGTTACACGCTGATTGGCGACAACAACAAGAACACTTACACCATTCAGCTTCAGCCTGGAATCACACCAAACACGATTTCGATCATTGGCTTGAACCCGACGCTGGATGCCAGCGACCAGGATTTCTATTCGTTCGATGATGGTTTCGGAAATGTTCGTGGACTTGGAGTGGATGCCGGCACTGTTAACTACGCGACCGGCACATTAACCCTGACCTTCAGTGATCCGCCGGTTTCGCAAGTGCCGGTCCGGATTAACTACTCCGTGGGCGCGGTGCCGATGACTCCTGGCCAACTCCGCGGTTTGAATCTCTTCCAGACAAAAGCCGGCTGCGTTGTATGCCACGGCGGCCCCGAGCTTTCCAACGCTGCGGTAGGGACCGTTGGGCCCGTGCCAGTAGAGCGCATGATCATGGAAGATGATAGCGCGCGCGTTTATGACACTGGCTTCTATCACATTGGCGTGCGGCCTGCGGCTGAAGATGCAGGACTTGCCGGAACCGATCCAGATGTTGGTCTTCCGCTCTCACAAGCGGAATACCTGCGCGAGAAAGTCTGCCAGGGCGGATTTGAAACCGTCATAGTTCCCGGCAGGCGTGGAGATGGCCTTTCGCCTGCACCCATGAACTGCGCTGACGACATTGCCAGGACCGGTTTCTTCAAAACGCCGCAATTGCGCAACGTTGCTCTGACTGCTCCTTATTTCCACAACGGCAGCGAGTTGACCCTGGAGCAGGTGGTTGAGTTCTACAACCGCGGCGGCGACTTCAACACAGTTCCGGAAGTTCAGTACATGGATCCGGATATCGAGGTCCTTGGCCTGACCTTGCAGGACAAGCAAGACCTGGTTGATTTCCTGCGCAATGCCTTGACTGATCAGCGCACGGTAAATCAGGCAGCGCCTTTTGATCATCCGGAGCTGTTCACGCCCAACGGTCATCCCCAGAGTTCCAATGGTTACCCGGTGGATAAAGATCCAGACCATCCTGGGCAGGCCAAGAACAATTTTGTGGAAGTACCAGCTACAGGAACCAAAGGCGGCAAGCCGCTCCCTACATTCCTGGACAACCTGTTGCATCCACCAGCGCCGTCTTCTCCGCCACCTTCAGCTGTTCCGGGTGGTGGCGCAAGCGGTGGCGGCAGATAGGCGCTAGTCATGATCCCGACAAAGCAAGCAAATACACAACGAGGGCAGAAGCCGATCGACGGAAGGAGTTTTCAAAAAATGAGGGGATTTGAACAACTAACGAAGAGTTTCAGAATAGTACAGGCCTTGCTGCTGCTGGTTGTGGCGACGCTCGGAGTTTCCGCATCGGCCCAGAGCCTTAACCCAATTCCGTGGCC
>DATEHN010000071.1:0-85392 GCA_035279585.1 Candidatus Angelobacter sp.
CGCTGCTCCAGCCGATGCAGCGCAGGATAGAGTGACCCCTGGCCCACCTGCAGAACATCCTTTGAAATCTGCTGGATACGCTGGGCAATGCCCCAGCCGTGCATTGGTTCCAGGGCCAGGGTTTTCAGGATCAAAAGATCCAGCGTGCCCTGCAAAAGATCGATCTGGTTACCCATGCGGCTCTCCCCTCGGATGTCGACAGGATAGACGAATGCCCTTGTCGAATGTCAACAAGAAAAATTCAGAGCTTCTGGCCAGCAACTTCCAGGTTCAAAGATGGTTTAGTGGTAAAGCGATGATTCGAGGTCGCTGAGTCTGGCACGTTTGCACAAGTAGAGGTGCAATTTGAGGTGAAATTCAGCCTAGAATGACAAAAAATGTTGCAAGGTTGATGCAATTCTGCTCTGGATCAACTATTATGGTGCCCCTTTCGTTGCACTAATTTTGGAGCTACTCGTCACCGATCATCTGGCCGATTGATCTAACTGGAGAAGCCGCCACTTCCCAGGAGAGCCCTCAATGTTGAAGATCACTAAGGCTGACTACGATCTCATTCGGTGGGAAGCCAAACGTAGTTATCCCCATGAATGCTGCGGCATTCTGCTGGGAAATGTTTCCGGTGGCCATCGCTGGGTCACCATGACGTTGACCTGTGAAAATATGCGCACAGATTCCCCGGCGGACCGCTACAGCATTAATCCTGAACAGGTTATTGCTGCGCTTAAGCTGGCGCGAAACCGCGGTGAAGGGATTATCGGCTTTTATCATTCCCATCCTGACCATTCCCCAAATTATTCCTCCACTGACCTGGCTGAGGCCCACTGGTTTGATTGTTCTTATGTGATTACCAGCGTTGATATGGGTAGCCCCACTCTGACTGCTTCTTATGTTCTGACCGGATCAGAGAATGAAAAAAGCTTTGAGCCGGAGAGCATTGAGATTGTGGCCAACCAGAGTTCTCTCCTATATGCCACTTAAGCGATATAATGTTTTTATGATTTCATCCGCATCATTCCTGCCCATGGCCATGCCTGAAATGGCCCGATGTTTGATGCGGGCCTCCGGCCTCTGATCGCGCAAGCCTGCCGGGATCTCAAGTTCTAATCTGAAAACCCGGTTCCCGTATTCATTTAAAATCTTCTTAGCTGAAAGGATTTCCCCATGGCCACCACGCTGGCGCCTCATGAACTACCCTCATTGAACAATGAAGAAGTGCTCCGCTATTCCCGGCACCTGATCATGCCGGAGGTAGGCATGGAGGGCCAGCAGAAGCTCAAAGCCGCGCGTGTGCTTTGTATTGGAACCGGAGGGTTGGGTTCGCCGCTGGCGCTTTATCTTTCGGCGGCAGGTGTTGGCACGCTTGGGTTGGTCGACTTCGACAAAGTGGATTTCACCAATCTGCAGCGCCAGGTCATCCACTTTACCGGCGATGTAGGCCGGCCCAAACTGGAGTCGGCGCAGGAGAAGATCGCGGCCATTAATCCGTTCGTCAACGTCAAGAAGTTTGAAACCAAGCTGACCAGCCAGAACGCTCTGGAAATCTTTGCCGATTTCGACATCATTGTTGACGGCACAGATAATTTCCCCACACGCTTTCTGGTGAACGACGCCTGTGTTTTTACCGGCAAGCCGAACGTGTATGGGTCAATCTTTCGTTTTGAAGGCCAGGCCAGCGTTTTTGCCGCCAAAGATGGGCCGTGCTATCGCTGTCTGTACCCTGAACCGCCGCCACCAGGTCTTGTCCCTTCATGTGCGGAAGGTGGCGTGCTGGGCATTTTGCCAGGATTGGTAGGTCTGATCCAGGCCACGGAAGTAATTAAGCTTATTCTTGGCAGCGGACAGCCGCTTATCGGCCGTTTGCTGCTGGTGGACGCTCTGGGCATGAAGTTCCGCGAACTCAAGCTGCGCAAGAATCCCGATTGTGTGGTTTGCGGGAACCATCCCACTGTGACTAAACTCATTGACTACGAAGAATTCTGCGGATTGCGAGGACAAGAAAAACCTGTGAACACCGGAGTTCCTGAAATCACCGTAGAAGAATTGAAGCAGCGCCTGGACGCGAAAGAAGACCTGTTTATTCTTGACGTCCGCGAGCCGCACGAATACCAGATTTGCAACCTGAATGGCCATCTGATTCCGCTGAACGATCTGCCCCGGCGCGTGAATGAGCTTGATCCGAGCAAGGAAATGGTAGTTCACTGCCGCTCCGGCCAACGCAGCGCGCGTGCTGTAGGGTTCCTTCGCCAGGCCGGGTTCAGCAAGGCAAAAAACCTTGCTGGTGGAATCCTGGCATGGGCGGACCGGATCGATCCCAAGGTGCCAAAGTACTAGCAAGCACAAGCGAACACTGATCTTGTGACGCCGCGGCGGGTCAATGCGCAATTTGCAGGATATTGACAGTGCGCTTTTGGAAAGGGCCTACGATCTAGCTGGTGGCTGCCTATGTTTAAAGGCTGAGAAAAGAGGTTTGAGCGGGCGGTCCCAATAGCTGACCGCAATGATGTGATCAACGAGGGCCTTTTAAATTCCCGGCCCTTCATCGCCTGGGTCAGACGTTTCTTCATCACGTGGAGGGGGTTCCATCTGTTCCGCCTGCTTTTGCCTGGCTTGGTTGTTCAGCTCCTGGCGGCGCTGCTGCGATTTGCGAATGACTTCGGCAAAGCGGTTCTTTGAATCGTCAGCGGGTTTCTTTTCCATGATTAATAGCATACACGCTGATTGAGCGTTTTAGGGAGCTTGTAGGATTCGAGGGTCCGAATCTATCTTTAAGAGTGTCATGCCGCAGCAGATTGCAAAAGCGCCGGCCATCCCCGGTTGTCACCCCGGCAAACAGGCCCTGCTGGTTTTCTTTGAGACTGACTGTCCTACCTGCCAGCTTGCGCTGCCGTATCTGAACAATCTGGAAAGTGGCTCGGTCCAGGTCGTAGGCTTTTCTCAGGACGATGAAGCTTCTACGCGCGAGTTTGTCCGGCAACTGAAGATCAATTTTCCGGTAGAGCTTGACCGTGGGCTGGAGATTACCCGCGCTTTCAATCCGCAGTCGGTCCCGACGTTTTATCTGCTCGATGAAAAAATGCAGGTGCAGCGCACGATGGTTGGTTTCGATAAAGGCGGACTGAATGAGCTTGCAAGCGCGCTAGGCCATGCCCCAATTGCGCCTCTTGATGATGGTGCCCCAGACTGGAAGCCTGGTTGCAGCTCGCGCCATTTGGAACCAGAACAGAAGACGCAAACCGCTGAGCAGGGAAACGACATTCGATTCCTGCGCCGGACAGGCGATCCTGCTTCTCTTATTTCCCTAAGCGAAAACGAAGATCCCTTCGAATACTGCCGCAGTAAATTTGGTGATGCGCTGCCGGTAATTCCACCGACAGTCGAAAAAGTCGAAGCTATGGTTCGGGCCTCCGGTTTGCTGCCGCAGGCGGTGATTGCTCGCGTTCCACCGATATACGGCGAGGCCACGGTAGAAAAAATTGCCGCCAACGCCGTGATGGCCGGCTGCGTCCCGGAGATGATGCGGGTGCTGCTCCCGCTGGTGCGGGCCGCTTGTGATGAACGCTTCAATCTTCACGGAGTTCAGGCGACCACACACTTTGCAGCGCCATTAATCATGATCAACGGTCCGGTACGGCATGAGCTTGGATTCTGGTCAAAGCAGAACGTTTTCTCAAACGTAGCCAGAGCGAACAGCTCTCTCGGTCGTGCTTTTCAGTTGATTCTGCTGAACATCGGTGGCGGAAGGCCGGACGGAATCGATATGTCTGCGCTTGGCAATCCAGGAAAATTTTCTTTCTGCATTGCGGAGAATGAAGAAGAGAATCCGTGGGAGCCATTCCATGTAACTCGCGGCCTTAAGCGTGAGCAGAGCACGGTTTCGCTCTTTGCTGCTGAACCGCCGCGCGGCGTCAGCGAGCACAATGCTCCTCAAGGAAAAACTGTGCTCGATAGCATTTCCTTTGCGCTGGCCACGGTCTGGAGCTATCGTATGTGTCTGATGCCTGAAGCAATCGTGGTGCTCTGCCCGGAGCATGTGAAGACAATCCATCGTGACGGCTTCAGCAAAGAACAAGCTCGGCAATATCTTTTCGAGAATACTGGCATTCCGATCCGGCATTACTCCGCAGACGAAAGGGCGGAAGGAACAAAGCTTACGGCGCACTATAAAGAGATCACCATTCGCGGAGAAAAGTGTTACCAGAAGTTCCGGTCGCCTGAGGCAATCAGCATCCTTGTCGCCGGCGGCACTGCGGGAAAGTTCTCTGCGGTGATTGGCAGTTGGGCCACCGGACCGGCAGGAAGCCAGATGGTGACCTATCCAATTCCGGATAAATAAAGGAGTAGAGCATGGCGGTAACGATTGTTCATCCCGGAAATGAGAACATCCCAAAGGCAGCGGCGCCGCCACAGCGGCTGGCAAGCCTTGCCGGCAAGAAGATTGGCCTGCTCGATATAAGCAAGCCAGGCGGCAGCTTTTTTCTAGACCGGCTGGAAGAAATTCTGCGCGGCCGATACGGGGCAGCCGAAGTTATACGCGCGCGCAAGCCTACTTACACAAAAAACGCGCCACCGCAAATTATCGAGCAACTCCGATCCGTGGATGCCGTGGTTGAAGGCTTGGCGGATTGAGGATCGTGCACAACGTGCAGTTTGCACGATACGATCCAACTGGAAAATCTTGGTATCCCTGCAGTTCCTGTTGCAACCACAGAGTTCACTGCACCGGCACGCATTCAAGCCAGCGCTCTTGGCCGTCCGGGCTTTGACGCGGTTTATGTGCAGCACCCCATTCAAGACCAGACGCCGCAACAGATCGCTGCCAGAGCTGATGCGGTTGCGGAGGAGATTGTGAGGAGGCTGACCACGAGCTGAATGGGTCTCAAATCTGTACGGAGCAGTTTGTCTCTGGTTTTATAATTTCCATGTGATGCAGTTGAAGATCTGTCCGAGCCCGGCAGCCGACGTTGTACTCACCCAGTACAGTGAAGCGTCCTTCCCGCTATTCAGCGCGTTTATTGCAGGTCTTGATGCGTCCTCTCCGCTGCGCAGCTTGGTGAGTGACCCAAAGGAATTGGCGGTTTCAGTCGTGCTTGAGAATCGGTCGCAGCAAGCCATTACGGGTTTGCGATACCGGTGGGGAGTGCTCGATCAGTCTGGGAATCGCCGCAACCGCATATGTTCCAACGACAGCTACCTGGTAGACGTGTACCAACCCATCTTGGAACCTGCATCGCGCCAGCTCATCAGCCCCTCCGGAAGTCTGAATGAATCGTTGATCGAACATGCTCGCGCTGGCGGAGGTGTAATTGGCGGGTTCATAAAATCGAACATGGAGCGGCTCCTGCCAACTACATTTGATATTGATTTGATCGTGTTTGCGGACGGCGAAATCGCCGGTCCCGATCCAGATCACTTTGCGGCGGAACTGAAATGTCGAAAGCCCGCCGCGGAGTTTGTCGCCAGGCAAATCCGTTTGGCAGCAGATGAGGGCAGGGATGTCGCACCTGTGTTGAGCGCTCTTTGGATGATTCCCAGCCTGAGCAGTCATGGACATGGTAAGCCTGATCCTCTGGTTTACTGGACCAAGCACTATGCCAGACAATACCTTGGATATTTGCGGCGGAAAGCAGGCGATCTTGATATGCGTGAAGCAGGGCTGCGGCATCTTGAGAACCGGCCTGTACTTCCTAAGTTCTTCCGCCGGGTGCAATAATTGCAGATCGCATTCCAGGAGGGCGCTCCAACTTTGTCCGGAGTGCCCTTATTGTGTATATGGCGCGGCTTACTTTGCCGCCACTTTAGATTTTTGTTCGGCGATCCATTTGTTGGTGCGCGCCTCAAGCATATCCAGAGGCAGCGCTCCGCCGCTCAAAATCTCATCATGAAAGGTGCGGATGTCGAACTTCGGCCCTAATTCTTTCCTGGCCCGTTCGCGGAGTTCGCGGATTTTGAGCTGGCCAAGCTTGTAGCTTAGGGCCTGCGCCGGCCATGCAATGTAGCGATCGGTCTCAGACTGGATCGTCGGCTCATCAACTGCGCCGGATTTGCGCATGAAATCCACGACCTGGTCGCGAGTCCATCCTTTCGAGTGGATTCCGGTATCGACCACCAGGCGCACGGCACGAAATAGTTCTGAAGAAAGGCGGCCGTAGTCGGAAACGGGGTCCTGGTAGAAGCCAATTTCTTTGCCCAATTGCTCCGCATACAGCGCCCAGCCTTCTGTGTATGCGTTAAAGCCAAGGTTATGCAGCCGGAACTTTGGCAGTCTAGTGAGCTGCTGCTGTACTGAAAGCTGCATGTGATGTCCGGGAACGCCCTCGTGATACGCGATGGCCTCATCATCTATCAGCGAGCGCTCTGCAAAGTTTGAAGTCGCCACTACAACGCGGCCCGGACGTTTGCCGTCTGGAGTGCCGGTAACATAGTGCGTTGCCGCAGCGGCTTGAAAGGGAGGTATAGCTTCCACCGTGACCGGTGATTTGGGCAGCAGCGTGAATAATTCCGGCAGCTTAGGCTCCATCTGGGCGATGTAATGGCGGAAATCATCAAGGATTTGCTCCGATGAGGTAGGGATGTATTTCTTATTGGTCTTGAGCGAAGCGCGGAAAGAAGCCAGATCAGAAAAACCTTCTTTTTTGGCAATCGCCAGCATCTCCGCCTCAATACGGTCGATCTCGCGCAGGCCAAGCTGGTGAATTTCATCCGCTGTCATATGCGTGGTGGTGCGGCCATAGATATCGTTCTGGTAGCGCTTCTGGCCGTCTGGCAAAGATGTGACAGCGAGTGCGGTGCGGCCGTGCGGAGCATATTCTTTGCTGACGAACTCAGCAAATTTTTTATAGGCAGGAAAGACGTCATTGTTAATGGCTTCGGTAATCTGCTGTGTCAATCGCTTCTTGTCCTCCGCAGAAATGCTGGCCGGAAACTTCCTGGTGGGCAGCAGAAACGGGTTCGCATCAATGATGCCCTGGCACTGCACAGGAACTTTCTCCATCAGGAACTTAACCGGCATCAGCTTGTCTTTCATGCCGGCGCGCATCACTTCAGTGGTCTGGCTCAGGACGCGAGGAATCTGATGAAGACGCGTAATGTAGTCTTCATAATGCTTGACGGAATCAAAGGGCACAGAGAGCGGCAGATCAGCCAGGCCGGTATGGATGCCGTTCATCTGGTTCACCGGCATCTCGTATTCCTTAAGGTCATAGTCCGCGCCGCGCTGCTGCAGCACGCGAATCAGCAGATCGTGGGAGAGTTGGTCCTGGTCAGAAAAACCGGCTGTCGGAATGGCCTCAATTCGCCGTAAAAAATCCTGGTCGCTCCTATGGCGTTTGGCAACGCCGGCCAGTGAGTAATCGCCAAGCTGGTCATTGTAACGATAGTCGCCAAAAGCGGTGGCGCGATCGGGAAAAGTTCGCAGCTCATTTTCGTAGTATTCGTCGAAAAGCGCGTTCTGGGCGGCCAGCCGGTCTGCCACAGGCTTGGAATTTTGGGCAAAGGAGGAAACGGCTAACGCAACAAGGAAAAAGAAGGTCTGTTTGAGGCGCATGGCGCAAAGTAGCCTACCAGATGAAATTCATTTGTGCTCAGAAAGACCCGGCATTTGCACCAAAGATGGTTCGAGTGGCACAATAACCCCTGACTTTTCACGCCTCTAAAACAAGGATTTTTGCGTCGCAGAGGGGCGTTAAGTCATCAATACCTGTAAGGCTGCGGGCTTCAACAACCCCGTAGGTCGGGCGCATACCAGCGCAGTGGATCAACTCCACCCTGCCACGCGAAAAGCACGCGCGTCAGGGGCCCGGACCTGCTGGAGCCTGCGGATGCTTTCAACATCTCCGTTCCGAACACAAATGTGCCGGGACTGAAGGCGGATCAATGTCGACTACGGTTGCTCCAATGGAAGAGCGAGGCGCCAGTTGCTCGCTTGATAACTACTTAGTCCTCCCCGACCATGCGATGGACACGCGCATTGCCGCAGCGCGACGCGAACTTGGATCGCGCGCCGTGATCCTTGGCCATCATTACCAGCGTGATGAAGTTATCCGCTTTGCTGATTTTCGCGGCGACTCTTACAAGCTTGCCCAGGAAGCCGCCCGCACCAGAGCTGAATATATTGTCTTTTGCGGCGTACACTTCATGGCGGAGAGCGCAGATGTTTTGGCTCATGAAGGCCAGCAGGTGATACTGCCTGACCTCAACGCCGGTTGCTCCATGGCTGATATGGCTGAGATTGGCCAGGTGGAAAGCTGCTGGGAGCAGCTTGTTGAGCTGGGCCTGACCGATGACGAAGGCCACGGCATCACGCCGCTGACTTACATGAACTCCACGGCAGCGATTAAAGCTTTTTGCGGCGAGCGCAGCGGCTTGGTCTGCACATCATCGAATGCGCCGGCTGCGTTCAAGTGGGCGTTTGCCCGCAATAAAAAAATTCTCTTCCTTCCTGACCAGCACCTTGGCCGCAACACTGCGTTCGCCATGGGGATTCCGCTGGATCAGTGCGTGGTGTGGGACCCATTCACGCTGCAGGGCGGCGTTGATCCCGAAAGGCTGCGCAATGCCCGCGTGATTCTGTGGAAAGGACATTGCTCGGTTCATCAGCGCTTTCTTCCAGAGCACGTCGATAGAGTTCGCTCTCGTTTCCCAGACATAAAAGTCATTGTCCACCCGGAATGCCGCTGGGAGGTCTGCCAGAAAGCGGATGGCATCGGCTCCACGGAGAACCTGATCAAGATGATTGCTGATGCTCCGCAGGGCAGCAAATTTGCCGTGGGCACGGAGATTCATCTGGTCAATCGTATGGGCAAGGAATTTGCCCGCGAGGGTAAAATGGTGGTCACCCTGGATGAATCCGGCTGCCTCTGCACCACTATGTTCCGCATCTCGCCGCAACACCTGTGCTGGGCGCTGGAAAACCTGGTGGAAGGCGAAGTGATCAACCGCATCCATGTGCCGGATGAGGTCAAGCACTGGTCGCGGGTGGCACTGGACAGGATGCTGGAGATCAGATAAGCGACAGTCAATGCGGCCCAATAGTTTTTAAGTTAGGTTGGAGCGAAAGCGAAAGTATGTCCAGGCCAAAAACATTCACGCTGCAGGAAGCCACCACGCTTTTGCCGGTCTTGCGGGCATTGCTCAAACGCGCCATGGAGGGCAAGCGTTTGATTGAGGACGTGGAAAAAGAACTGCAGGACGTGAAGCATCGGATTCTGCTGAGCGGCGGGTTGCTGATCGATATTCCAGAAATGGCGAGGCGCCGTGCTGAACGCGATAAAGCTCTGCAAGACATAAAAGACGCGCTGGCGGAAATAGACGCGATCGGCGTGCAGGTGAAAGACCTGGATATTGGCCTGCTGGACTTTCCCTGCGTGATGGAGGATGAAATTGTTCTATTGTGCTGGAAGTACGGAGAAGAAAAAATCCTGTTCTGGCACGGCATGGAGGAAGGTTTTCGCGGCCGTAAACCTATCGACGAGCGCATTCTAGGCGGGAAGAAGAAAGAGAAGCCAAACTAAATTTTCATAATTCCGGAAATAAAAGGCCGGTTGGCCCCGTCATCAAGTGAGGGCCCATTGATGGAACGATCGGAAAGTGAAGCGGAAGCCGGCGCCAAATTTCCGCAGACGTTGCGAACTGAACTCAGTTTTGCCAGCGAGATCGTCAATCCATTTGAAGCTTTGGAAGTTGTTTTTGATGAGCCGCAGATGTTATTTGCCTTTTTAGTGATCTTGGCGGCCATCGTTCTGATTTTATGCATCGTTGCAAGCGCTTGGTCCGGGCTACAGGAATTGCTATTTGGTGGAGTTCCGCCGCACGGCCTTGGGCTGAAATGAAAGACTTGCTCCAGACCACCTTACGGCTTCTTTCCCTCCACCCACTCCGGTTTGAAATCTGAATCCGCCAGCCATTCCACCGGTTTCACCATGGAATGGATTGCCTGCTCCATGTGGGTGAAATCCAAATGGGCCACATCATCGCTGGGGCGATGATAGTCAGCGTGCAGGCCAAAGCTGGAGACGGTTTGGGCGACCACGCCCTTTCTGGCCAGCGCGTAGTTGTCTGAACGCTGAAAAAAGTGCTGATTAGGATGCGGATCAGCCACCAGCTTGGCGCCGTGTTTGGCCAACTCCGGGCCAAGGTTGCTGCGATCGTAACCGGTGAGCCAGAGCTCGTCCGGTTTTACGGCTGAGTCGGGGCGGCCGATCATCTCAAATTCCAGGTTGGCCACAATGTCTTTGAGCGGCACAGGCGGATGCTGGAGAAAATAACTGTTGCCTTGGCCGCCGGTCTCTTCGCTGCCAAAAAACACAAAAAGCACTGTGCGTTTTGGCGCCTCTCTGGCCGCCAGGGCACGGGCCAACTGCAACACAGCAACGCAGCCGGAAGCATCGTCGTCTGCGCCGTTATAGATGTTGTCGCCGTTCACAGCATCGCGAATGCCCAGATGGTCCATGTGGGCTGTGAGCAGGATGACCTCGTCTTTTAATTTTTCATCCCTGCCGCTGAGCACGCCAATTACATTGCGCGTATTCCACTGCTTTTTGCCTTGATAGAAGTTGAATTCGCCGGAGACGTCCTGAATATAGCCGCCGTTATCGCCGAGCGGCTCGATTCCAATCTGGCGCAACTGCGAAGCCAGATACGTTGCAGCCAATAGTTCATCGTGCGTGCCGCTGCCGCGGCCCTGCATTGCGTCACTGGCCAGAAATTCCATCTCGCCGCGAATCTCGGCGGCATCGCGGCTGGTGTGTGCGGGCTCCTGCGCCAGAATGGGCAGAGCAAGACAAAAAGATACAAAGAGTGAAAGCAGGCAGGTGCGAATTCTCATGGTTTTCTGAAAACGTTCTCCGAAAACAAGAGTATATAGGCTAGGAGATCGGAGAGATAAGCTGTGGGCTTATCAAGGGCATGATTGCAGCTTGCAAGGCACGTATTCAGAGGGCTTCGCGGAGAGGAAGGCAGAAGGCAAAGAATATCAAGCAAGGAGAAGACAGAAGACTACAAAATTACCGATTCCGTTGGGATATACAGGAAGATAATAGAAGGGCTGTCACATAATCTTTTGAGTTTGCCACATGCGGCGCACCGGTTAGAGCGCTATCTCACGGGAGCGCCAAGCTGCGTTTAAGACCACGCCGGAGCCGATAAACGCGAAGCCAGAGTCCTCCGACAGAAAGGAAAGGCAATGAATAAAGCAGCAATTGCCACTGTCCAAGGCCGGGCGGAGCGGCCCCAATATAGGTTGTGGTCTCATTGACACCGCGTGAGCTTTGCAGACGGATTCTCATTTGCCAGGATTTCTCGCTGTCAAATGGCGCCTCAGCCGTGTACTGGTCCGGAGATTCACGACTCGCAGTATAAAAAGTTACAGGCGAAGTCTGGCTTGCAGGCTGAACTCCTATTTCAATCTTCAGATCATCGGGTACCGTGGGTACCGTTGTTCCGGAAGATGGACGCACCTTAATAAAAAATCTTTCAGTATCCATGTGCTGTTGTGCCCATGCAGATATGATCCAGGGGCCAACGTGCTCATCAGTAATAATGCGGGCAGGCGGCGCATGATGGTCATGGGCAAGCGCACTTATGCTGCACAGTAGCAAGAAGCTCACAAGACAACAAAGAAGTTGTCCAAGATTCGCAACCCGCGTCCGTGGTGAACCAGAACTCATCGTACTCAGGATGTGTATGCCGGGCGTGATTGCCATGCGCATGTGCAGAGGGCCCTTTCTGCGTCCTGCTTGGCAGGAAACAGGTGGTAATACATTCCGATAATCATGGGGATGAAAACGATAGTGTTGTAAAACAGATGCAACTCGACACGCGGAGCAAACAGTTGCAGGATGCTGGCCGGCACAGGCGAGCCAAACAGATTATGGTGGAAAGTTGCCTGTCCAATGAGCAGCAAATGTTCGATATGATGCCAGAATTGTATGATCAGCGCGGCGGTCCACCATTTACGCGAAGTGCCGACAAAGCCTTTGCGAAGCACCCATATACCCACCAGCATGATCAGCGCGTAACCGTAATGTAAGACCTCAGAAGTCACCAGCCAGGGAAACCAGAGACCCAGTACCCCTCCGGCTCTGGGCCGGGGCCAATGCAGCACCCATATCTGCACGGCCTGCGCGAGATGCTCGGCCCAGTGTGCAAGAACAACGATCATGAATAACTGCAGGGCGCGCTCATGCCATTGCACATTCAGCTTCTCGTAAATGCTCGCCCCAGGGTGCAATTTCGAATCGACCCCTTGCAAAGTTGGATTTGTAGCAGCCATTCGTCCTCCTTGAAAAATTCTTCAGGTAAAAAATGCTGGCAAGTGTTGGCTTTGCAGATTGGGCCCGAAACTCTACGCCATTTCGCGCGCCAATGCCGTTGCGGCCTGCGCAGCTACTCCCTGTCTGGATGTTGCGTTTAAATAGTTCTGGACATAAAGAGTGATTCCACGGGAGAGAGATACGAGCGTGAGCGCGAAGAAGAAGCCGAAAACCACATGCGCAGTCACCAGCAATCCGTAGGTTGCGCTCACCAGAATGCCAAAGAGCAATTGGCCCCGGCGCGTGCATGGGCTCGTAGCCGGGTCGGTCACCATATAAAACGTAAACAGCACGAACGCTACTCCCGTCGTGGGTAGCAGTGTGGCGCTCAGTGGAACGCCGAAGACCAGATTACGAACCAGGCCCTGGACCAGGAACCCACCGACCCATCCAATGGCCACACAGATCCGTTTGGTGAATTTGACGTTGAGAAAGCTGCCGCTCATCACAATGATCCCAGGCAGAATCCAGCTTCCCCACCCATGAATGTTTTCACTGAAATGATAGGGCGGAGCAATGCCTACCCAGGGAAATAGCAGCAGTACCAGAGTGATGCCAAAATTCGACGGATTCAAAAAATGGCGTTTGCCGTTTTGTACTGCCACTCGCAACACCGCCTTGGAACAAATGGCTGCTGCCGAGGCAAACACAATCGGCATCAATCGAGAATTGGAATAGAGGAGCATGGCGCAGGCAATGCCGGTGATATGTGCCGACAAGAGAAAGTCCACTTTATTTTGCCAGCCGCCCGAAAATCTTGGCTTGCGAGCGTGGATATAACAATCCACAAGCTCAAACCATATCTCGCAGATATAAGCGGTGAAGATGCTCGCCAGAGGCTGGATCCAGGCTTGTTCGAAGCCGAAGACCGTGTGGCCGAGGAGGTTGAAGACGGTAATGGCAATAGCAAACCGGCGCAATCCTCCCAGGCGATTGGGTGCGTTGGCCTTCACTTGCGACGTCACAAGTCTCTCCTTCCCGGCGAAGCCAGCAAGATTGTGTGTAAGCCCGGAGTCAGTTGTAAGGTTTCGCGATGAATGGTTCCGTTCACGTCGCGCCAGGAGAGGTCAACAGCAACCGTTGCCGATTGTGGTAGCTGTCCCAGGCCGAAGTGCAACTCCGGGCTACGCTTTCCTGAATGCCCATTGCTGATATCCACTTGCTGGACCATCAGCCTGCCATCCGGCAAGCGGAGGCGGGCGGCGGCGCCGATAGCATAACGACCATGAAGGTCCCGCGAAGGATGGCCAGGGAAGACCCTGGTTGCAGGTTCTGCATCGCCATTTGTGGGAAGCAGCAGATAGAGTTGCAGGTAGCTGTTCAGCGTCGTGGTTTGATTGTGAAAGAAGAAAGAATCTTCCCATTGATTGGCGGTAGCGAAGTCCAGCAATCCATCTCCATCCACGTCAGCCGTGGCAATGCCGCGCGTTACCTGGGGATCGTCGAGCCCTAAATCATGGGAAAGATCAACGTAGCGGCCGGTTGCGGTGGGGACAAAGAAATGGTTGTGATCGTGACCGCTCAGGTCATCGCCTGCGTGAACGCGCGGCCAGCTTGCGGGATATCGAACCAGATTGTCATTGCCCATTGCCAGTTCGTGCAGCTCCGGCCAGCGGTCAGTATTGCCTTTCACAAACCCTGCCGCCTGGATGATTTGCAGCCCACCTTCATTATCGAAATCGCCAAAACGAATATCCCAGGACCAGCCGTTGCGCGAGAGGCCCAGCGGTTCACTTACCTCGCGATAGGGCGCAACGCCGGCGCGCATGAGATCGAATCTGCCGGTGCTCAGGAATATGAGATTGCTCTCTTCCAGCGCGAACTCCGATGTGATATTGCTGACCGCCAAGTCAGGGATGCCATCGTGGTTAAGATCGCCGCAGTCAACTCCCATCCCTTTAAAAGAATCATGGCCGAGAACTTTGGAGGCTGGGGTCATCATGGTGCGTTTGCCGAACAAACGCTGAAAACGCAGATGCCCAGGCACGGAAAGATTGTGCAGGAGGACGTCCGGGCCAAAGTCGTTGGCGATATAGACCTCGGGTAGCAGATCACCATCAAGATCACACGCAGCCAGGGCCAGGGTCCAACCCGACTGAGCAGGGCCTTCCAGCACATTTTTTTGCTCAGAAAAATCTACTCGCGGAGAATCGCCGCCGACCGCACTCTTCCACAGAAGAAAGTGCTTGCTGCCTCCGTTGTATGCGCGAGACATGGAATCCTGCATTTCGGGAGTGTGAGTAGAGTGCGCGTCTAGGATGCGCGAACCGTCGGCAAAGTAGTTTCCAAATAGCAGATCGATGTGACCGTCGCCATCAAGATCTGCAGCAATCGCGGCATTGGTGTACCAGTCCTCAACAGACGGTAATAATTCTTGAGCTTTAAAGCTGGCGCTGTTCAGTTCTTCCGGATGCTGCTGCGGTTGCTGCAGGAATATCACGGGAGAACGGCCCCAGTAATAGACCACAATGTCCATGAGCCCGTCCTCGTTGGCGTCGAGTGGAAGGCATCCCATGGGCGCCATGGTTTTGGAGTCATACGCCAAAGGTTCTGGATCCAGCACAAACGGTCTGTAGCGCGGCGGCGTGCCGGGGACGGGAGCAACAATCACCTGGTCTGTCCGAGTGTCTACGTAGCAAAGATCATTGGGCAGCCCGTCCCCATCAAGATCATTCATTGCAACGGAGGCGCCCACAGACGAAATCCAGGCGGAAATTCTTGCCAGATGCGGATTCACTGAGCGAATTGTTTTCTGCGGATAGCCTGGGACCTGAGGCAACATACTCCGCTGAAATTGGAAGTGGCTGCTCAGGGTACTCCGCTCTCGCGCGGAGACATCCGGCAGCTGTGTTGCGAAGTAGAGACCAGCGAGAATCAAGACCGCAGAGATCTCTTTGAGATGACGTTTGAGCCAAAGGAAGGACCGCATTTGTTGCTATTCACCTTTTTGGAAGGTCAGCACCCGTTTCGCTAATCCACCCAACCAGTTGAGCCCTAGCGCATAACAATCAAGATGCGCGAAAGAAATTGCGCCTGCAGGGTTGCACGCAGAACTCTCCAGTCAGAAGAGGCGGCTTGAGATGTAGTTGTGGCTTCGCCCTATCACTTACAGGCTTTATGTGACATAACCGGCTAGCAATGACAGCCAGTCGCAAAAACCGAAGTTGAGAACGCGGTTTTGCGCGGCTAATAAAAGATTATCCGCGAATAAGCTACACCTAAACACGCGCGCTGGCAAACTTTTCTTAGAGGTGTAAGTACGCCATCAGTGAGCGTCTTTCCCAATATGGGCAGGGTGCCTGGCCGGGGCACGCCGGCCGAGTTCAGAAGTAACCTGGTCAAGCCAGCGCAGTTCAGTGCGGAATTGCTCGATCACGAGGCTGATCATCCAAAACGCCTCGTGAAATTTGTGTCCAACTTCCTGCTCGACCGCACGCAGCGTTTCTTCTTCGCGGGCAAGCTTGCGCTGGAGAAATTCTTTCCGCCGCTTGAGCTGTTCGCGAACCACAGACTGCCGCGCTTGCCAGGAAAGGGCCATCCAGGTAAGGAACGGCGGGCGCTCGCGATGCGTGGTCCAGTCAACCCGCTCAAGCGCAGAAGCCAATGCCGTACGTCCCTTGGCTGTAGTGGCAAAGACGCGACGCTCCGGCCCCAGCGCCGGCTCCTGGCCGCCGGATTCGCGGATAAGCCCGAGCCGCGCAAGTTTTTCCAGCGAATAATAGACCTGCGGGCGCGAAACTCCAGCCCAGTCCTGCACCTGGCGGCGCTCTAGTTCAAGGTTGGCCTGGTAGCCGTGCATGGACTGCTCCGCCAGAAGGCTCAGCAGCACCAGGTCAGGCACAGTCAGGTCGCGCTTTCTAGCTGCGGGCATTGCCTGCCTTGCGTTGCCGGCTCCAGTACCACCATTGGCACTGCTCGGCTAGGAGAAGAGGATTCCGGGCTTGGGCTACAGCCGCGGTGAAAACGTCCTGGCAGCAAATATCAACGTGCTGCCCGGTGATGCGGCAGAGCTTGCGATAGAGCTTGACCGGATCTTGGCGGGCAAGCTGCTTCACGCTGCGGATTCCCAGCATTTCAAAGTCTCGGAGCATGGCTGGGCCAACAGAAATAAGGTCTTGTAAGGACCGCTCCTGAACCGGCATAAATCTCTCCTCTTGACAGCGCTCAGTGGTTGCCGTATTGTTACTAGTCTAAATTAGATTAGTTGATTTTTGCAAGATAAAAAACATAGATGTTTTTTGTTTCACAGGATTTCTTGTTCCAGATCTTTAGTCCCCAACTCATTGTGTGAGGAAAATATGAAACCCATAACCATAAAGCGGATCACGCCAATTCTGTTTGCCCAGGAAATTGAACCTTGCATCCAGTTTTGGACCGAGCGCCTGGGATTCCAGAAAACGGTGGAGGTGCCGGAAGGAGATAAGACCGGCTTTGCCATCCTGGAAAAAGATGGCCTGGAGTTGATGTACCAGAGCTATGCCAGCGTGGAAAAAGACAATGCCGCCACGGCGGAGCTTGCGCGCAAAGGCCCAACGTTTTTGTACATCGATGTGGATGATCTCAGCCGCGCTCTGGCCGTAACCAAAGGCGCTGAGATTGCCATGCCGGAACGTTCAACTTTCTACGGCTCCAGGGAATTCGGCATTAAAGACCCAGTAGGACACTGGATTATCTTTGCCCAGCAGGGAGCGGCGACTGAGAACTGAATTCCGCCGGCCGGACAGAGGCGTGAGTGCGCTTGGCGCCGTTGTCATAGGACTGCAGGACACGACCTATTGAACTTGGCCACACCTGTATTACGCCTCGCTGGGCTGTTATATTTTAAGTAAAGAGCAATGCAGAAATCCCCAACCATTGTGCTTGTCCCGGTCCAGCGGCATGTGGCCTGCTTGATGCTGCTGTTGATAGCCGTAATTTACAGCTTTGCAGGGTGCAGCGGCGGCGGTGCTTCCGGCGGTACAGAATACGCCTACGTGGCAGTTACTGAAGCGGGGCTGCGCGACCATGTCGCCACGGTTTACAACAAAACCGGCGTAGTGCATAACGGCGAGCGCCTGCAAATCCTGGAGAGGATGCAGAACAAGCGCTTTGTGCGGGTGCGCTCTCCTCGCGGCGAAGAAGGCTGGGTGCAGGAACGCTACCTGGCAGACCAGCAGACCTACGATCAATTCCAGCGGCTGGCCGAGCAGTTCAAAAACGCTCCGGCCCAGGCTACAGCTGCCGCTGTAGATCAGGTGAAGGTGCACGTGCTGCCAGGGCGCAAGACCGGCTATCTTTACCTGCTAAATGAAAAGCAGAAAGTTGATCTGCTGCAACGCCAGACGATCGACCGCAACGCTCCGCCCGCGCAGCTCAATGACGACAAAGCCAAAGATGCCGAGAAAGAAAAAGATGCTGATAGCGACAGCTCCGACGAGGAGTCCAAATCAAGTGAGAACGCTCCGCCTGCAATCCGTGAAGACTGGTGGCTGGTGCGTGACGGGCAAAATCGCGTAGGTTGGGTGCTGGGCCGGGCGTTGTATCTCGACATACCAGATGAGATTGCCCAATATTCTGAAGGCCAGCGCATTGTGGCCGCTTTCCCACTCGATGAAGTACAGGATGGCGATAAAAAGGTTCCTGAATATCTGGTGCTGTTTACTGAAAACAAAGACGGCATGCCTTACGATTTCAACCAGGCGAGGGTCTTTACCTGGAATGTGCGCAAGCATCGCTATGAAACTGCTTTCCGTGAGCGCAACCTGGCTGGTGTTCTGCCAGTGGTCCTTGGCCGGCAGGACTTTGATAAAGAAGGGAATCTGCGCACCTTCATACTGCGCAACAAAGAAGATGGCAGCGTCCACGAGCTTACCTACAAGTTCAATCCGCCTATGGTTCGCCGGGTTTTGGCTCCGGGTGAAGAGCCGCCGGCAAAACCACAGCACAAAAAGCCGGGCCGCAAAATCGCGGCAAACCATTGAAATTACACCACTCTGCTGCCCGAGCTGCTGGCGTCTTTTCGCCTGTGGCATCCAGTGAACTTCTTCTGCCGTCAAAGATTGGTATGGCAGAAAAGGTAAAGCAGTTGAACCTGGAACGAGACTACAAGCAATACCTGTATTTCGTTGACGGCGACGGGAACGTGTGCCGTAAGCCGAAATCGGGCGAAGGCGAAAACCACGTGCTGGTGCCCCATGCTGTCCAGCGGGACAACCAGTACCTATACTTTATTGATAAAGAAGGCGATGTGGCGCGGTCTCCAAGGGCCGCACGCAGGACCAAAAAAGTAGCCTGACATACGGCAGATGAGCGTGCGGGGCTTAAACCTGTTGGTTTTTCGCGATGGACGATGCAGGGTGCTTGCCGCAGACTTGCGCCATGCTCTTATTGAGCAGCTTCAGACTGTGGATGGCGGCTCTTTAGATTCAAGGGTCGCTCTGCTCTTGCGGGCGGGCGAACTGGAGTGCGGTGTTGCCGATGTAAACAGCAAGTGTGTCTTACCATTTGCTGAGCTTACAGATTGTCTGGCTGAAGTCTTGCTGGGCGGTCAACCCACCAACATTCAAGATACAAAAGAAGCTGTAGCTCGGACCTTATTGCCGGAGTGCGTCAGTGTCTCCCGGCCTGAAGGCTTTGCTTATTACGCTCTTCATCCCCTGGCGTATGCGCAAGTGCTCAAAGAACTCCCGGGCTTGCCGAAAAAAATTGTTGTCGTTGGCATCAGGACCATTGGCGCTACGTTAAGCGCCGTTACTGCGGCTGGCGCACGTCTGCGCGGCGTGGACGCCGTACGCTTTACGGTTCGTCCTGGCGGACATCCTTACAATCGACATACCGAATTCTCGTCTGAAGAACTGCAGATTATTCACCGCGGAATTTCATGCTCAGCCGGGTTTCTTATTGTGGATGAAGGCCCGGGGCTAAGCGGTTCGTCATTCCTTTCTGTCGCGGAGGCGCTGGAAGCAGCAGGAGTTGCGCAAGGGAAAATCGTTCTGCTGCCTGCACATGAGCCGAATGCAGAAACTTTATGCTCCGCCAATGCTGTGGAGCGTTGGCGTCGCTATCGACGCGTGGCTGTATCTGGCGATTCGTACGCGACTGTGAACGCAAGCATTTTTGTTGGCGGCGGGCAATGGCGGAGCCGGTTGTTGCTGGGCGAATCGGCATGGCCTGCGGTTTGGAGCAGCATGGAGCGGGTGAAATATCTGGTCCCAGCAGATGATCGCCAGCTTCGCTTGTTCAAGTTTTCTGGGCTGGGCCATTACGGAGATTCTGTCTTCAAACGTGAACAGCGTGCAGCAGCAGCAGGATTCGCGCCAATACCGCGCAAGGAAGAGCACGGTTTTGTCTCCTATCCCTGGCTTACTGGCCGCCCGATGAGTGCGAACGATCTCTCTGCCGGCGTGCTTGCCCGCATGGCAGCGTATTGCGCTTATCGCAAGCAGGCATTTGCGATTGATCTGACAGACCTGCTTTCCCTGCGGCAGATGGCCGAGCACAATTTACATGAACTGGGATTTGATTTGCCGGTTGCGCTGCAGTTGAAGCATCCGGTGATTGCAGATGGCAGGATGCAGCCGCATGAGTGGATATTGACCCAGGAAGGACAAATCTTGAAGACCGATTCAGGAAGCCATGGCGATGATCATTTCTATCCGGGGGCGACAGATATTGCCTGGGACTTGGCTGGGGCCATCGTCGAGTGGCAAATGAATGCGACGGAGTCAGCAGAGTTTTTGGACGTTTATCGCCGTGCCAGCGGGGATAATGCTGCTGCCAGAATTGATGGTTTCATTCGGGCTTACGCCGTCTTTCGTTTCGCTTATTGCATGATGGCAGCAAATGCCATGCAGGGCACTTCGGAAAGCACGCGGCTTGAACAGGCTGCGGCGCGATATGCGGCACTGCTGAACACTGATCCCAGAGCGGCACAGCAACCCGCAGAGGAATTCGCGCCTACCACCTTGGCCCCTAGCTACGTTTCCGATATCTCTCGCCCTAATGTCCTGTCTTATCAAATTAAATAAGAAGTCTGTTAACCTCGGGCCGCCCGGCGACGTTCCAGTAGTGGAGGATGCAGCGGAATGGATACCTATCAAGTGTACTTATTGAACGATATGGTTATTTTGGTCTTGAGCCTTGCTTTTGTCGGCTGGATCATTTACCTGACCGCCGGGCTGGTCCGGCGGCGACAGCAAAGCGCCATGCAAAAACACCTTCTTGAACGGTTTTCCTCCGCCCAGGATTTTGCCCAGTTCATCCAGTCTCCTGCCGGACAGAAATACGTTACCGGCTTTACCGATGTGGTGACCAGCCCACGAAATTCTATTGTCAGTTCCGTTCGTACAGGTTGCGTGCTTGCTTTTGGTGGCATCGGCTGCATCGCCGGAAGTAACTCCGTGCAGCACTTCCAAGCCGGCTGGATCGTGGGCTGGATCGCATTTTTGAGTGGAATCGGCTTTCTTGTGTCGGCTGTAATATCGTATTTTCTGGCCAAGAAGCTCGGCTTGAAGGAGGAGGTCTGAACAAGGTGCTGGCGGCAATGGAAGCCTGGCAAATTGCGATGACCCAAGAGCGCGCGGACACGCCCGAGCAGACGCAGGCCGAGTTCGAGGCCTTCTATCAGCGCACCGCCCGCACGCTGCACGGATATCTCTGCCGGCTCACGAATGATCCCGCCACTGCTGACGAAGTGTTGCAGGAAACCTACATTCGCATGCTGAGCGTGCCTCCCTTCGATGAAGTTGTACGCAAAGCCTATCTTTACAAGATCGCTACTAATCTTTTGCGCGATCGCTGGCGCAAGGCCAAGCGGGAGAAAAAATGGTGGGAGCTTAGCATTGTGGAGGAGCACGTCCATCAAAATTTCAATCTGGCGGTGGACATGGCATCAGT
Source organism: Candidatus Angelobacter sp. (assembly GCA_035279585.1). GTDB lineage: Bacteria > Acidobacteriota > Terriglobia > Terriglobales > Acidobacteriaceae > Angelobacter. Next base: position 21,183 of record DATEHN010000071.1, read on the forward strand.
TTTTGATGCTCTTTCAGTCCAGGAGCGCGCTATCCTGTGGCTGGCGCATGTTGAAGAGTTAAGCCACAGAGAGATTGGGACGGTTCTTGGCGTGAAGGAAAAGAGCGTGCGGGTCATGGTTTTTCGTGCACGTGAAAAAGCCAGGGCGCTGCTGGAAAACGCCGGATTCAAGGGAGCCCATGAATAACGATCACGAACTGGATCGGCTTATCAAAAAAATGGCGGCCGGTCACGAGGCGGAGCTGCCAAGCCCAGGCTTGATCTGGTGGCGGGCCCAGATTCGCAAGAAGCAGGCAGAGAAAGAGCGCATCGAGCGCCCGGTGATAGTCATGCGCATGGTAGCTGTGGCGCTGGGTCTGCTCGTAGTGATCGCTTTGTGGGTTAGCCAGGGAGTCGGTGTGTGGGAGTCGCTCAACAGGGCTGGATTACCATTCTTGTTGCCGGTGCTGCTTGCATTGGTCATTTTGGCTGCCGCCTTTCTCGCTTTGATGTGGCGAACCTCGCGAGTCTGATCCTTCTTGCGCTGCTGACGCATCCCTGTGTTTGTCTTGTTCCTGCCCGGCCTTTACACTAACCTTTCATGCGCGATCCGGTTGAGCTGGAAATTTTTAAAAGCCTTTTTCACTCCATTGCGGAAGAGATGGGAGCATCTCTGCGCCGCACTGCGTTTTCACCCAATATCAAAGAGCGCCGTGATTACTCCTGCGCCGTCTTCGATGGCGGTGGCGAAGTTGTGGCCATGGGTGATCACATGCCGGTGCATCTTGGATCCATGCCCATGTCTGTTCGCGCAGCCGTGGAAACCCTTACGCTTGGCCCTGGCGATGTAGCCATCCTGAACGATCCTTTTTGTGGCGGCACGCACCTGCCAGATATCACGCTGGTAGCACCTGTATTTCTTGCCGGCAAGCGAAGCAAGAAGCCAGCAAAGCCTGCGTTTTACGTGGCTTCACGCGCGCACCATGCCGATGTGGGCGGGACTTATGCAGGCTCCATGGGAATTTGCCGCGAAATCTATCAGGAAGGCATTCGTATTCCGCCTATCAAGCTGATCGTCGCCGGAGAGCCGCAGAAAGATATTTTTCGCTTGCTGCTGAATAATGTCCGCACGCCGCAGGAGCGGGAAGGCGACCTTAACGCGCAGATTGCCGCTTGCCATACCGGCGCTGCGCGCCTGCTCGATATGGTGGCTCGTTATGGTCTTGCCCGAGTACATCGAGTGCTCGCTGAGCTGCAGGAATATTCTGAAAAACTCATGCGCGCGTTCCTGTGCAGGGTGCCGCATGGCCGTTATGCGGCGGAAGATTTTCTTGATGATGATGGCGCAGGCTCCGGCCCGGTTCGCATCGCCGTATCGCTCACCTTCCAACCGGCTCCTGCCGGCAAGCCGATCGTTACGGTTGATTTCACCGGCAGCTCTCCACAGGTGGCTGGCAGCATCAATGCCGTGGATGCCATCGCGTACTCAGCCTGCTTTTATGTTTTCCGCTGTTTGCTGCAGGAAGATGTTCCGGCTGCGGCGGGATTGATGCGCCCCGTGCGGATGATTGCACCTTCAGGAACCGTAGTGAATTCCCGGCCGCCTGCAGCCGTGGCCGGGGGAAACGTGGAAACATCTCAGCGAATTGTTGATGCGCTCTTGCGCGCTCTGGCCCAGGCCATGCCAGATCGCGTGCCTGCCGGATCTTCTGGCACCATGAATAACCTCACCATTGGCGGAATGGACGAACGCACTGGCGAGCCTTTTGCTTATTACGAGACCATTGCCGGCGGCATGGGCGCACGACCTGACCGCCCCGGCGTGAGCGGTGTCCACACGCACATGACCAACTCTCTCAACACGCCGGCAGAGGCGCTGGAGTACGCCTATCCTTTGCGGGTAACTCAGTACTCGTTGCGCAAGGAGAGCGGAGGCGCAGGCAAGTTCAACGGCGGTAATGGCATTGTGCGCGAAATTGAACTGCTGGCTGATTCAGAAGTAACGCTGCTGGCCGACCGTCGCAGTCACGGACCTTATGGCTTGCATGGCGGCGCAGACGGTGCTCCGGGGAAGACCGAAATCATTCACCATGACGGAACACGTGAATCTCTGCCGGGAAAAGCCAGCGTGCGGGCGAAAAAAGGCACGCGAGTCAGGATCGAATCACCCGGCGGGGGAGGCTGGGGACTGACGAAGCTTTAGTCTCCGACAAAACCTTAATGATTGATTCACTGTTCAAGACTCAGTACTGCCAATTGCTGAACCAATATTACTTTTGTGGCGTCGGCGTGGGAGAAGGCTGCTTCTTCTTCCTATTCAGCACCTGATTCAACACATCACTCAAACCGGGCGTGGGTGTTGGTGTGGCTTGTTGCTGGCCCTGGTTATTGCCGACCGCCGGATTTCCCTGCGGTTGCTGCTGGTTTTGTTGCTGTTGTTGACCGCTGATCGCGCCAAGAATCCCGCCGAGGCCGCCTTTGGGCTGCCCGCTCTGCTGTCCTGCAGCGCCGCCCTGGTTCTTGCTGCCGAGGATCGCCCCCAGAATTCCATTGGTCAGTTGGCCCGGATTTTTGCTGGTCGGCAGCAGGTTCTTTAGCTTCATCTGCGCCACCTGCTGCAGGTCAGGCGCAACTTGCGGATGCTGGAACGTTCCTGTAACGATCACCGGCAGCACCAGTTCGCCCTGATTATTGGCCAACGCAGTATTCATAAAGCCGCCAACCTGCGTGCCGCCCACCTGCTGGCTGAGAGCTTTGTTCAGCACTGCGGTCATGTGCAGATTCAGTGACTGGTCGGCCAAATTGATCAGGCCGGCTGCCGCAAGCGTGCCGCCATCGATCACGGCCTTCAGGTTGTTGGTCTGCGCCACTCCGTTTTTCACATTGAAATCGCCGGTAAGCTGCGCAACATTGGTGAAGCCCTTGGCTGCAGCAAAATTGCTGCCGACAAATTTACCGACCGCCGCCAGTTCATGCAGCAGGTCAACATTCATCAACTTGCCGTTAGTGAGATTGATACTCAAATTTCCATTAAGGCTGCGGGCAATGCTGCTGGCCGAAGAGGAGCTGAAACTGGCATTGACATTGGACGCCAGCATTCCATACAGCGTCTGCTTAAGATCTGAAACAGACGAGATGAGCTTATTGGCATCAACCTTATCGGTTTTCAAATTCACGGCATACACCGGCTGGGCCGGGCGCATATCAATCGTGATTGCGCCGCTCTCTTTGCCGCCGTAGACATCCGCTGTAACCGGGTCCATCTTAATCACACCATGGTCCAGAGACACGTTGGCATGGGCGTTGTTCAACAGCAGATCGTCATACTGAATGGCTCCGATACCGATAGTTCCGCCGCCTGTCATTTTGTCGAGCGCGCTTGGTTCAGTCTTGGCTTGCTGCGCCTCGGCTCGCGGCACCAGGCGCCAGAAATCATGGTCCGCGGCAGCACGCTTTGCCGGCGCGGCGTTGAAGAGCTGTTGCATCTCAGCCACGTTTACCTTGTCCGCGGTGAGAGCAAACTGGACCTGAGGAGCGGCAAAGTTTTTAAGCGTGAGCGTGCCGTTGGCATTAGTTTGGCCAACGCTTGCAGCCACGTTCCGCAGGGAGACAGAGTTCTGGCTGAACTGAATATCAGAGTTGTGGACCAGGACCGGCTTGGTCAGCGACGCCATTTTCAGAGTAGCGTTGCTGATCTTGCCCGTACCAGAAAAATTCAGGGCAGACATATTCTTGGTTGGTCCCTGGGCGTGCACATCAAGGGTAAGTGTCCCATCGCCAGACATGCCATCCACAGCGCTAACCCCTGCGGCCTGGGCCATGTTGATGATCTCTCCCAGCCGCGCATTCGGCGCTCGCAACGCAGCATTAATGGTGCTGTTGGCGGCGCTATAGTTTGCCAGAGCAAAATTCACATTGACCGTGGTTGATCCGGTGGTGGCGGCAAAGTCATTGGAACTGATTGACTGCGGCGTGAGCGTGAGTGCGATCTCATTCACGCGAACGGGCTGCGGCAATTGTTTCCCACTGATTTCTAGGTTGCGAGCAGAAAGCTGGCCATTCATCGCCGGCTCGGTCAGGGCGCCGCGCGCCTGGATATCGGCGTTCACTGTGCCCTTTACGTCTGTATTCTGGCCAAAGGCGACACCAAAAGCCGAGGCCAGCCGCGCCGTTTCAGCAATGGACGCATTAACAGCGGTCAATTTCAGATCAACCTGCGCCGGCGTTGGCTTGCTGTCAATGCTTCCTGCAATAGTGATAGGAGTCGATCCCAGTTTCAGATTTCCCTTGTGAATCTGGATGAGATCGCTGGTGAGATCGTCCGCCACGTCATAGTCAAGCTCAATTGGGTAGCCTACATCTGTGTTGTGGATGCGGGCCTTGTCCAGACGAATGGTTCCGCTGGAAGCCAGCTTCCCATTGGCATTTTTGACTGTGACATCACCGGAGATAATGGCATCAATGCCATTGAGTGACTGTGAATTCAAGAATTTTTCTGCCGCAGCGGTTGATACCTGATTGAGCCGAAGCGCGCCGTTAAATGGAGTGTTGATCAGGTCAGCTTCTTTGATTGGTCCGCCCTTACCCTCAAGCATAAGCGTTTGCTTGCCGGCTCCGGGAAGATGCGCGGTCAACTTGAGGGAGAATTGCTGGTCAGGAGCAAAGTCGCTCAGGTTGAGGTCGATGTGATCGTAAACAGCGCGTGATTGGTGCTTCTGCAAATCGGTGATGGCGACCTGGCCATCGTTAATGAACAAGTTTGCCAGCGTTAGCTGGCCGGCAGGTTTCTTGGCCTCCGGGCTTGCAGCAGTTGGTTGTGGCGCGGGTGGCGATGGAGCTTTTTTCGTCGAGCCTGGCCGCTGTGATTGTGACGGGCTTTGCGTCGGCTCTGGCTTGGGTTCTTGCCCGAGCGTGGCAAAGTTCCAAATACCCTGGACGTTGCGGACCAGCTCAATATGCGGCCGCGTCAGCTCAAGAGATTTCACTTCAACGTCTTTGTGCAGCAGCGGCCAAAATTTCACGCTAACAGCAAGTTTTTCAACTTGAGCAAAAGGCCGCGATGTGGCGAAGCCAGGATCTTCTGAGATGGTTGCATCCTGGACCTGGAATGAAGGCGGAAGGAGGCTCAGGCTCATGTTGCCGAGCGTGATCTGCCGTCCCAGGCGTTTTTGCAACTGCGCCTGAATTTTGCTGTGATACTCGTTGATATTGATCAGGTGCGGAACAATCAGCGCTGCCGCCACCAGCAGCACTACAATCACCAGAATGACGATCCCTAGTTTGCGCATAAGCAGTCCCCCATCCTCTAACGGCGTTTCCCTAATTAAAAAGCACTGGAGTCTTTGTGGCGAGATTTCTTTCTTATTTGGAAGCGAAGAGAAGACATTGCGTTGTACAGTAGTGGGCGTTGACGAACCGGCAGGCATACTGCTAAACTCAAGGTTTCATAGGCACTTACCCCACCGAAAAAGGTTTCCATGCCAGGTTATACCCGTCGTCAGTTAAAAGAAGATAAGTTTGCTGAGACTGCACAAGATGCAGCCGAATGGGCAGGCGAACACAGCAAGCTTGTGATTTGGACTGTAAGCATACTGATTGTTGCTATTGTGGTTGCAGTCGGGGGCTGGACTTGGCGTAGCCGGCAAATTGAACAGGCAAATATCGACCTAAGCACCGCCTTGCGGACTCTGAGCGCGCCTTTGCGTCCCGCGGGAACCCCTGCCGGAGACACGCCCAGTTTTACCAGCATTGCCGAACGCGGACAGGCAGCGGCCAAGCAGCTGCAGGCAACTGCAGACAAATACTCTCTTGTTCCGCCGGGCAAGGTTGCGCGTTATCTCCTTGGTACTGCACAGTTGCAGGCCGGCAATACGACGGCAGCCGAGCAGACGTTTAAAACGGCTGCAGATTTCAGTGACAAAGACGTTGCCGCTCTGGCCAAAATGTCTTTGGCTTCAATTTACAATGACTCAAACCGCCAGGCGGATGCGATAAAAATCTACAAAGAATTGTCGGATCATCCTACCGCCACCGTATCCAAAGGTACTGCGCAATTGGCGCTGGCTGAGATCTATGAGAAAACCGATCCTCAGCAGGCCACCACAATCTATCAGCAACTACAGAAAGAAGATCCGCACAGCCAGGCAGCTCAGGTGGCAACACAAAAACTTGTTCATCCTAAGTAGCTAATAGCAGTAGCCGATCATTCGTGCGAAAAGTTTCACAGGCCTAATCCGCGCGATCTCCCTGATACGCGGCAACCTTCGCGGTAAATACGCATCTTTTTTCTTAGCTGGCGACGGAGAGCCTTTGTCGCCGAAATAAGGAGAGTATTTTATGAAGTCCTTTTTGGCAGGATTGGGCATTGGAATTGGCTTGGGAATTCTCTTTGCGCCTATGAGCGGGGAAGATACTCGCACCAACCTTTCACAACGTGCCAGTGATCTGGCGGACTCAGCCCGGGACTTGGTCGACCAGGGACGGGAGCGCATGCGTACTACTGTTTCCGCGATCCGCGGCCAGGCTGAGCGGGCCGCCGGCGCGGTGCAGGAAGCTACGGGTACCCGTAACCTGTAATTTGAATGGTGGGCGTACGGCGGCCCAACTTTGCTGCCGTGCGCCGCGCTATTCCTTGACACCCCTCGATACGGCCTTTATTCTTAAAAGTACTTCTTGAGCGTATCCCTTTTTACGTTCTGAATCCCCGGAGCGCCCTTATGTTTATAAAAATAAAGGACCTTGAGCTCCGGAAATTGGAATTCAATGAAACGTTCTTGCCCGGTGTGATCGATTTTGGAGAGGATCTTGCTCAAACTTCCCCTTTGCGTTCGTCAGGACGAGCGGAGCTGATCCGGGAGAACAGGGGCGCTCGTGAGGTTGTGGAAGACATCCGGTTGGTAGGAAGCTTTTCCGCTGAGATTGAAAATCCGTGTGCCCGCTGCCTGGAGCCGGTGCACAACGCCATCTCAGAAAAGTTTGACCTGCTTTATCGTCCTTTGGGCGTGGATGCCGGTGGGGATGAGATGGCAATCAGCCGAGCCGAGACAGAAATTGGGTATTATCAGGGAGAGGGGCTGCTGCTGGAAGATGTGCTGAAAGAGCAGATTCTGCTGGCCCTTCCGGTAAAACAGGTTTGCCGCGTCAATTGTAAAGGGCTGTGCCCACAGTGCGGAAAGAACCTGAATGCAGAGAGTTGTGATTGCGTCACCAGCATGCCAGATCCGCGCTGGTCGGCGCTGGAAGACATTCGCAAAAAACTGGAACGATGACACGATGATATTGTGCGCTGGCCATCTGCCTGCGCCAGGGAGAAAGGGAACAAGAAATGCCAAATCCAAAACGGCGGCATTCGAAAGCACGCACCTCGAATCGCCGCGCACATGACTATCTGACCGCGCACTCCGCTGCCGAGTGCCCGAACTGCCACGAAAAGAAGATGCCGCACCGCATTTGCCCCAAGTGCGGCTATTACAAAGGTCGCGAAGTGGTGGAAGTGAAAGAAACGAGCTAAGGGCCGAAGTCAGTGGAAACTGTCATAGCTCTGGATGCGATGGGTTCAGACCGGCACCCCAAGCCTGAAGTGGAAGGTGCCCTGCTGGCCGCGCGTAACTATGGAGTTCGAGTGCTGCTGGTGGGCCCGGAAGCGCGGCTGCGCCAGGAACTAGCCACCCATCCTTCTGCTTCCGCCTTGCCAGTTGATGTTTTAAACGCAACCCAGGTCATCGAGATGGATGAAAAGGCTGTGCAGGCGGTTCGCACCAAGCGCGGCTCCAGCATGCACGTGGGCTTGCGTCTGGTAAAAGACAAGCGCGCCGTAGGTTTTGTGACTGCCGGCAACACCGGCGCTGCCATGGCCGCAGCCAAGATGGTCTTAGGGGCCTTGCCCGGCGTTGACCGCCCTGCGCTGGCGAATGTATTTCCTACCTCGGCGGGAAGGCTCAAGCCATCCATTCTGATAGACGTGGGCGCAAATGTTGATTCCAAGCCGCACAATCTGGCCCAATTTGCACTGATGGGCGCAATGTACTACCGCGCAATCTTCAAAAATGCCCAGCCCACCGTAGGCTTGCTTTCTATTGGCGAGGAAGAAGGCAAAGGGAACGAGCTTACACGCAAGGGTCATGCGCTTATCAAAGAGCTGCCACTTAATTTTGTCGGCAATGTGGAGGGCCGCGACGTTTATAACGGCAAAGTGGACGTGATTGTTTGCGATGGCTTTGTCGGCAATGTGGCGCTAAAGATTTCTGAAGGCCTGGTGGAAGCCGTGCGCTTCCTGCTGAAGGAATCGCTGACTTCAACCATCACGTCACAGGTGGGAGCGTTGCTGGCACGCAAAGCATTCACCAACTTTGGCCGCAAGCTCGATTATTCCGAATATGGCGGTGCTCCGCTGCTGGGGTTGAAAGGAGTGGCCATTGTCGGCCATGGGCGTTCCAACGCCAACGCCATCAAGAACGCAATCCGTGTGGCCAAAGAGTTTTACGAATCTGGCATCAATGCGCATATTGAGAAGGAACTCAGTACCACCCGCGTCGAATCACCGCGCCCTGAAAATCCTAATCAGCCTTGGCAAGGCGGAACAATGACATGAGCCACAACCCGGTGGCATTCCTCTTTCCCGGACAGGGATCACAAGCAACAGGCATGGGTAAGGAACTGGCAGAGCTATATCCAATTGCCCGGCAAACTTTTCAAGAAGCCGATGATGCGCTTGGCTTTTCCATCTCCAAGATTTGTTTTGAAGGCCCTGACGAACAACTGAAGCTTACGGAAAATACCCAGCCGGCCATTCTTACCATGAGCACGGCAGTGGCACGAGTGCTGCGCGAAAAGGGAATTGATCCCCAATTTGCCGCCGGACATAGCCTGGGTGAGTACTCAGCCCACGTGGCTGCTGGAACACTTTCTTTTACTGATGCCGTGCGCACGGTGCGCAATCGTGGGCGCTACATGCAGGAAGCAGTTCCGGCAGGCGAAGGCGGCATGGCCGCGATACTGGGCATGACAATTGACCAACTGCAACAGGTGTGCGCGGATGCTGCTCAGGGTGAAGTTGTTTCTCCGGCCAATATCAACTCACCTGACCAGATTGTGATCTCCGGCAACCAGAAAGCAGTTGAGCGCGCCGCAGAGTTGGCCAAACAGCGCGGCGCGAAGAAAGCAGTGATGCTGGTGGTAAGCGCTCCGTTCCACTGCGCGCTGATGCAGCCTGCGCAAGACCGTCTGGAGAGTGATCTGCAAGCACTTCATTTCAGCAATCCGGAAGTTCCGGTGATCAGCAACATTGATGCCTCACCCAAGACCACCGGAGAAGGCTCGCGGCAGGCTCTTGTGCGCCAGGTCACGGGCGCGGTGCAGTGGGCAAAATCCATGCAAACGCTGATTGACTTGGGCGTGAAGGTCTTTATTGAGGTCGGTCCGGGCAAGGTGTTAATGGGACTGATGCGCCAGATCGATCGCTCACAGACTTGCATGATCACTGAAAACGAAGCTGCATTGCTGAAAGTCAGCAATCTGCACGCAGCCGCTGCAAAGGATTAAAAGACGGTTTTACTGCTGGCCGTGACAGACCACGGTCCCAACCGGTGAGTCACTGATTGCTTTGCTCTTGGCTTCTACCCACATGGAGCGAGGCTCCGCGCGATTATTGATGGTTACCACCACGACAACGCCCGTCGAATAAGACTTCGGCTTTAGCGCGCAATCCACATGATGGCTGGTAATAGGGCCGTATTCGCTTGAAGGACCCCAGTCCAGGACGAACTGGTTCTCCGTGTAATTCGGGTATTTATTCGGATGTTGTTTCCAGTTCGGATCGCCCTGGTAGAGACCGTAAGCAGCGTCAAAATCTTTCTGTTCCAGGGCATGAAAGAACTTGTTGATCACCGCGATCTCGGAGTTGAAGCGCGTGAGATACAGGTAAACGGCAACAGCAACCACGATCACCACGGCGGTCGCAATTATGCGATTGCGGCGTTGCGCTGGCCGGGGATCGTACTGTTTAGCATCCATCAATCCCATGTGAATTTCCCTTAAAGAGTGCGTTTAATAGCAAGTTGAAAATGAACGTAATCCCAAACCCTCCAAGATACAGCAGGTCAGAAAGGATTGCAGCCATACCCCGCTTCTTCAGCAATCTGCGTGAGCATGGATCGTATTCTGGTACCCATCAGGGACATAAAAGTTCTTAAAGCGTGCGCTTGAACAGCAAAGTAGAAAGCGCAAAAGTCACAACCGCAAATCCGCCAAGATACAGCAGATCAGGCCAGATGGCAGCCAGCCCTACGCCCTTGAGCAACACGGCCTTGAACCCGTGTACAGAGTAGCTGAACGGATCAATGACGGCGATCCACTGCAACCATTTGGGGAAAGCCTGAATGGGATAAATGGCCCCACTGGGGAAATACAAAAGCGTATTCAAAATGCCGAAGATGGCGCGAGGAATCAGCGGATCGTTCACGCGCACCATCATCAAAAACATCATGGCGATAAAAGCAAATGAAGTCGCAACGATAAGTAGGAACAACCAGAAAAAATTTGCTGGCTGAAAAGCTGATCCAACGCCCGCGATCAGGGAACCAATCAATGTGAGTACAATTCCAGCGCCCATGGCTTTAAACGCTCCGGCGACGTTCAGCCCGGCTACGAGTTCCATCTTGGTAATAGGCGTTACCAGATAGCCTTCATGCACGCCGCGTGCCTTGTCATCAATGTAAACAATGCCGCCTCCGATCATCACGCTGACAAACATGGCCAGAGTGATGGAGCCGGGCAAAAGATACTTCATATATTCGATGTACGGATAAAGCTCCACCACTTGAAGCGCCGTTTGTTGTACCACGCGCGGCTGCACGTCAGGCTGATTGAGCGCGTCCACCAGTTGAGTCATCTCGTCTTCAAAGGTGGAGGTCATGAAATTGTCAGTGTTGTCGAGTACCAGCCCGATATGCGGCCGCGAATGTTCATACACGTCGCGCGAGAATTGCGGAGGGATTACCAAACCGGCATTCAGGTCGCCGCGGCGTACGGAAGCCACCATGGCCTGTTCGTCATCGTAAACAATTGGCTCAAAGGTGCGGGCATTGCTCTGGACAGCGCGTAACGCCTCAATCACGCGGACGGCCTGCGGCCCGGTGTCATGGCTTACGATCCCAAGTTTCGCGTCTTTGATCTTGCCGCCGAAAGCATTGCCCAGCACGATCAACTGGACGAGCGGAAAAACCATGGCGGCCATCATCAGCGCAGGGGAGCGGAAAAACTTGCGCAGGTCGCGCTCCACAATGGCCATCATGCGGCCGCCCTGAAAGAATTTTGGCATCACTTGCCCCAGGCCACAGGAGACTGGTAAAGAGGCGCATCGATCATCTGGTCTCGCAACTGGCGCCCGGTGTAGTGGACAAAAACGTCATCCAGGGTTGTGCTTTGCACGGTGAGCGTTTTCACAACCACGCCTGAACGGACCGCGGTCTCCACCAGATCAGTCGTGGTCTTCGATCCATCGTCGGTAAGGATGCGGTACATGTCTGCGCCTTCCGGTTGCACAGACTTTACCGCCGCAAGCTTTTCCAAAGTCTGCTGCCAATCGTTGGGAGCGTTCAAAAACTGCGCCTCAATCACGCTGGAGCCGGGGATGTTTGCTTTGAGCGCGCGCGGCGAATCCAGCGCTACCAGCTTGCCGTGATCAACAATGGCAATGCGGTCGCAGAGCCGGTCAGCCTCATCCATGTAATGGGTGGTAATCAGCACGGTCAAGTGGCGTTGCTGCTTGATATTGGTAATCATCTCCCAGACGGCAACGCGCGAAACCGGATCAAGGCCCGTGGTAGGCTCGTCAAGAAAGAAAATCTTTGGGCGATGTACCAGCCCGCGCGCTATTTCCAGCCGCCGCCTCATGCCGCCGGAAAGGTTTCGTGCTGGGGCATCTCGCCACTGCTTGAGATCGACCAGGGCGAGTAACTCATCGATAGATGCTTCCCGCTCGGCTGCGGGAATGCCATAAAGTTTGGAATAGATGCTGAGATTTTCCCACACCGTCAGGTCGCCATCGCTGGTCATGGCCTGCGGGATTACGCCCATACAGCGCCGCGCCCGGTCAGGATCTTCGCGCACGTCAGAGCCTTCAATCAGCGCGGTACCGGCAGTGATCTCAAGCAGCGTAGTCATCATGCGGATCAGTGTTGACTTGCCCGCTCCATTTGGGCCAAGCAGGCCAAAAACTTCACCTTCTGCCACGTCGAAAGAGACACCATCCACGGCGGTGAAGTTCCCGTAGCGCTTGACGATGTTGACAACCTCAATCGCTTTAGGCGGCGCTGCGTTCATTGGCTGACCTTTGTCTTGGGGACCAGAATTTCCGCGGTCATTCCGGGGACCAGGTTCTTCTTGCTGTTATCGACTGCCAGTTTGAGAACGATGGCTTTAATGTCGCGCTTGCGGCGGTTTACGTCACGCTGCGTTGCAAAATCGGCTTCCGGCGCTTTATAAATGATTTTTCCGGGAAGCGTTTCGCCTGAGGGCAGCCGCGCCTTCAGTTGATCGCCCAGTGAAATGTTGACCGCTTGCGTCTCCGGAATGGCAGCACGGACCCAGGTGTCGCTCAAATCGGTGATGATCACAATTGGCTGGCCCAGGTTTACTACTTCGCCTTCACGCGCAGCGCGAACCGTAACAATGCCGCTGACCGGAGCCGTGACTTTGGTATAGCCGAGCCGCGCCTCTGCGGCTTCCAACTGGGCTTTGGCGTTTAGGCGTTGTGCCTCAGTGGATGCCACGGTGCTTTGTGCTGCCTGAGTCTGCCGCGTGTGGGCCTGGGCCGTTTCCAGGTCAGCCTGCGCCGCGTGTTCCTGATCTTCAGCGGCGCGCACCAGGGCTTCCTGCGCCTTCAGTTGGGCCACTGCCTGATCAGCTTGCTGCTGTGATGCGATGCCCTGCTGCGCCAGAGCGACTGAGCGTTGCGTATCACCCTGGATGCGTTGTAAATCAGCCTGTGCCTGCAGCAACGTGGCGTGTGCGGCGCGCAAACGCGCCTGCGCGTTTACTACACCGCTGGAAGTCTCTCCGGCGGTTTGCTGTTCTGTAGCGCGGGTCTGTGAGACCTGATGGCGAAGGCTGACCAGCAGCGCTTCTGCGGCCTGCCTGTCTGCGGTAAGTTCCTGCGAGTCAAGCACGGCAATCGTGTCGCCGGCTTTTACTTCTGTGCCCTCATCCACTGCAAGGCGCTCAATCCGCCCGCTGATCTTGGGGCTGACAACCACCTGGTTGGCGTCAACCGTGCCGATCAGCACAAGATCAGAGGAGTGATCAGTAGAGAGGAAGTAATACACAGCCGCAATCACCAACAGCAGGCCGAGAAAAGCAAAAAATTTGTTGCGCTGGCTCACAGCGGGCCAACCCTCCTGGCCGCCTCAGGCGTGAGGACGGCGGCACGAATAAAATCAAGCATCGCGCTGCGGCGCGCGGCCACTCTTTCCGGCGCGCTGGGATCGCCCGGATGCAGGAACTGCTGCGCCGGCATGCTGATGAAATAAAAAACAATGATTCCAATGATGGAAGTGACCGTGTGTACAGGCTCAAGATGGCGGAAGTCGCCAGATTTGGCGCCTTCAAGAATCAGTTTCTCCAGCCGGTCATAAAACGGACGGACATGCCGCTCCATGATCCTGCTGGCCGCCGGAGAAAGTGTGCGTCCAGTGCTGCGCATGAACTCGCGCTGCACCAGCCGGGGATAGACTGGCGCGCTGGCAATGTAATCAAAATGGGTCTGCGCGTACAGCAGCAGCCTTTCTCGCGGGGGCAGGTCCGTGCGCTCCAGCACTGCGCCGACTTTCTGGTGCAGCCCGGAGAACACCTGCTCCAGCGCCGCCGCATACAAACCTTCTTTGTCTTTAAAGTAGTAATAGAGCAGCGCCTTGTTAACTCCGGCGCGGCGGGCGATCTCATCTGTACGAGCGCCAGCTACGCCCTCGTGAGAAAACTCTTCCAGCGCCGCTTTCAGGATGGCGGCACGCGTCTTTTCCGGTTCGCCACGGGAGCCTGATCTGCCGGATTTGATGACTGATGGCATTTAATTAACTGGTTATTTAATTATTACAGAAATCCATCGCGCTCTGCAATTGCAATTTTCAGCCAATGTCTGCTTCACGTCTTGTCATCCAAGGGAGATTGGAAAAGCAGTTCTGCCAGGTTTGTTAAAATAAGGAGTTTGCCTTCCTCATCTCGGTCAAACTTAGGATTTGAATGTCTGAAACCATGCTTGCCGTAGTAAAGCCGGAGGCCGCACCGGGCGCGGACGTCCGCCAGATGCCTCTGCCGAAATATGGGCCCGACGATGTGTTGGTGAAGGTGAAAGTGGCTTCAGTCTGCGGCACAGATCTGCATATTTACAACTGGGACCAGTGGGCACAAAACCGCATCAAGCCGCCTTTGATTCCCGGGCATGAATTCTGCGGGCACGTGGTGGCGGTGGGCAAGAACGTAACGGCGGTGAAGGAAGGCGATTTTGTTTCCGCGGAGATGCACGTGGCCTGCGGCAAGTGCTACCAATGCCGCACTGGCGAAGCCCATATTTGCCAGCATGTAAAGATCATCGGCGTGGATGCCAACGGCGCGTTCGCCGAGTACGTAGTAATTCCGGAATCAAATATCTGGAAGATCGATCCTGCGGTGCCGCCGGACTATGCCAGCGTGCTTGATCCCTTGGGCAACGCCGTGCACACAGTGCTGGCTGGCGAGATTGCCGCCAAGACGGTCGCTGTGATCGGCTGTGGACCGATTGGCTTGTTCTGCATCGCTGTGGCACGGGCCTGCGGCGCGACAGAAATTTTTGCGCTGGAGATCAACGAGCATCGCCGCAAGCTGGCGGAGAAAATGAAGGCCAATCACGTGCTCAATCCTGCCAAGGACAACGTTTTTGAGTACGTGATGAACGCCACAGAAGGCACCGGCGTGGATGTGATCCTGGAAATGTCCGGCCATCCGGATGCGATCCGCCTGGGCTTCAAGATTCTGCGGTTGGGCGGGCGCGCGTCACTGCTGGGGATTCCATCCAAGCCGATGGAATTGAACATGGCCAACGATATTATTTTTAAAGGCGCGCAGGTGCAGGGCAT
The DNA here is from genome assembly GCA_035279585.1 of Candidatus Angelobacter sp. Taxonomy (GTDB): domain Bacteria; phylum Acidobacteriota; class Terriglobia; order Terriglobales; family Acidobacteriaceae; genus Angelobacter. The sequence goes on from DATEHN010000071.1 coordinate 36,269, forward strand.
TAATGGCCGGCTGATGTACAAAACCTGGTACCAGATGAATGCTCTGCTCAAGGCCGGCAAACTCGATCTTGATCCGGTAATCACCGATCGCATGCCGATGGCCGATTTCAGCAAAGGTATGGACCGGCTGAGAACGGGCGAGTCGAGCAAGATTTTGCTGTATCCGAATGGAGCAATTAGCAAATAGAGACTGACGATTTTGTTTTCCCGAAGTCTCGAGCGAAGCGAGCGATCCCTATATAGTCGCCATAATTTCAAGCTCGCCGATATTTTAAGAGTTGCGCCAGAGAAGATCATGCTTCTGGTGCAGCAACGAGAGGGTAGCGATCCCTCGCTCTGCTCTGGATTTCAGAAGAAGCCCATTGCAGAAGTACACAAAATGAGGAGTTAGACATGCCTACCACTACTTCCCGTCCGCAATTGTCATATCTCACAGACCAGATGAACGACCTCCGCCAGAAGGGCACGCACTTCAAGCTGCGCGTGCTGGAAGAGCCGCAGATGCCGGAGTGCATGGTGGATGGCCGGCGTGTAATCAACCTGGCTTCAAATAATTATCTGGGGCTTACGACGCATCCAAAGCTGCGCGAAGCGGCCATCGCGGCGACAAAGAAGTATGGCGTAGGTTCGGGCGCGGTGCGCACCGTGAGCGGCACCATGTCAATCCACATGGAACTGGAAGAAAAGATTTCGCGCTTCAAAAAGACTGAGGCTTGCGTTGTCTTTCAGTCAGGGTTTGCGGCCAACGCCGGTACGGTTTCGGCGATCCTGGGCAAAGATGATTTCATCATCTCTGACGAGCTGAACCACGCCAGCATTATTGACGGCGCGCGGCTCTCCAAAGCCAAGATCAAAGTTTTCCGCCACAAAGATACTGCCCATGCGGAAGAGCTGCTGAAAGAAGTTGCAGGCGAGCCAGGCCACAAACTCATCATTACAGACGGCGTTTTTTCCATGGATGGCGATATTGGCCCGCTGCCGGCACTGTGCGATCTGGCGGAAAAATACGGCGCCATCATGATGGTGGATGACGCCCATGCATCGGGCGTTTTGGGCAAAAATGGCCGCGGCACTCCAGACCACTACAACGTTCACGGCCGCGTTGACGTTCAGGTGGGTACGCTTTCCAAGGCCATCGGGGCTCTGGGCGGCTATGTTTGCGGATCGAAGGACCTGATCGATTTCCTCTATCACCGTGCGCGGCCATTTCTTTTTTCCACTTCGCACCCGCCGTCTGTGGCCGCCACCTGCATCGCCGCCTTCGACGTGCTGGAGCAGGAGCCGGAGCTGATGGACAAGCTATGGGCCAATACCCGTTTCTTTAAGAAAGAGCTGGGATTGCTGGGCTTCAACATCGGCGGCATCACCACTCCCGTCAGCGAGACGCCGATCACTCCGATCATCATTGGTGAAGGCCGCCTCACCATGGATTTCAGCCGTGAGCTGTTCAACGAAGGCGTGTTCACGCCGGGCATCGCGTTCCCGACTGTGGCAGAAGGCAAGGCACGCCTGCGGACCATCATGAGCGCTACGCATACGCAAGATCAGTTGATCCGGGCGCTAGAGATCTTAAAGAGGGTGGGGAAGAAGATGGGGATTATAAAGTAGGTTGCTTTCTGAAATCCTGAAGCGGGGGAACCCTACCAACGCACCGATGTCTCAGGAACAAAATGGGATAAGTTTTATCGATACAGAAGCCCCGGTTTTTTGAGTCCTGATAGCTTCATTGAGAGCTGCCTTCCGATCGACGATCTTGATTGTCCCGATCACGGAGCAGATAGGGATTCCTCACTCCGTTCGGAATGTTAAAAGACCACCCACCACGGTCGCCATCACCTTTCCTTGCATCTGCTTTCCATCAAACGGCGAATTCTTCGACTTTGAAAGTGACTGCGCGGCATGGTAAGTCCATTTCTTGGCTGGATCGAAAATCGTAACGTCAGCGCGCGCGCCCACGGCCAGGGTGCCGCGGCCTTGCAGGTTCATCACGCGGGCGGGGTTGGTAGAAAGAAGCTCGACGATTCGCCGCAGCGGAATATTGTGACGATAATGCAGGACTGAGATGCACAAGCCGAGCGCCGTTTCCAGTCCGGTAATGCCAAAGGGAGCGCGATCGAACTCCTGGTTCTTCTCATGCGCGGCATGGGGAGCATGGTCGGTGGCTACACAGTCAATAGCGCCGTCCGCCAGTCCAGCGAGAAGCGCTTCACGATCTGCGCGGGAGCGCAGTGGCGGGTTCATCTTGTAATTGGTGTTGTAGTCGCCCACGTCTTCATCCAGCAGCGTGAAGTGGTGCGGGGTGATCTCGCAGGTCACGCGCAGATGGTCGCGTTTGGCTTTGCGCACAGCGCGCAACGACGCAGCAGTGGAAAGATGAGCGACGTGATAGCGGGCCTTGGCTTCAGCCGCCAATCGAATATCGCGCTCCACCATTGAGCTTTCGGCTTCGCCCGGCCAGCCACGCAGCCCCAGGCGGAATGCCGTGGGGCCGGAGTTCATCACTGAGCCTTGGGTCATGCGGGTATCTTCAGCGTGCTGCACCACTGGCACATTCAGCGCGGCTGCAGCAGTCAGCGCCTGGCGCATCATGCTGTCATCAAGGATTGGCTTGCCATCATCAGTAAGGGCAACCGCCCCGGCACGCTTCAGAGCAGCAAAGTCGGTGAGCTGATCGCCGCGGCTGCCGATGGTGGCCGCAGCCACCGGAAAGACATTTACATGCGCATTCCGGGCCGGGTCGATCATCCAGCGCGTGATCTCCGCCGAATCGTTCACCGGGCTGGTGTTGGGCATGGCGCAGATGGAAGTAAACCCGCCCGCCGCAGCCGCCCTGGTGCCGCTCTCAATGGTTTCCTTGTGCGATTGTCCCGGCTCGCGCAGGTGAACGTGAATATCGATGAAGCCAGGAGCAACAATCAGGCCGCGAGCGTTGAAAGTCTCGTCAGCCTTCCCACGCAACTTTCCTGCCGGCGCAACCTCAGCCACGCGCCCGTCTTTGAGCAAAAGATCGTACTTGCCCTCCAGGTGCTGGGTGGGGTCGATGAGTTGACCGTTGCGGATTGCGAGAGAACTATTTAGCCGCGAATGCACTCTTCTCTCCGAAGTTCCGAGCGTAGCGAGGAATCCCTATTGCTATGAAAGGTCGTTGGATGGCCATTCTGTCCTGTTGGATTTTCGTAGTCATAGGGTTCCCTCCAGTTTGCTTTGCAAACTGTCGGGATAAAACATCATGCTACCCCCAAACAAATCGCCAGGATCGCCATTCGTACATAAACGCCGTTTTGTACCTGCTCTTCAATCACTGCTTGCGCGCCATCGGCGACTTCGCTCTGGATTTCCATGCCGCGAATCATTGGCCCTGGGTGCATGACCAGAGCGTCATTCTTGGCCAGCTTTAAGCGTTCTGGCGTGAGCTGGTAGTGGGCAATGTAGCTGTCGGCATCAAGCTTGAGTCCTGCAAGGCGCTCTTTTTGCACGCGCAGCATCATCAGGACATCGGCTTTTCTTGCTGCTTCCTCAAAGTGGCGGCTGATCTTTACTCCCGGAGCCAGAGAGGATGCGTATTCCGGCAGAAGCTCAGGAGGGCCGCAGAGCACGACCTGTGCGCCAAACTTTGAGAGCAGGTGAACGTTGGAACGTACCACGCGGCTGTGGCGGATATCGCCGATCATGGTGATGCGCAGACCCTTCAAGGACTTTTTATGGCGCAGGATGGTGTAGGCATCCAGCAGGCCCTGTGAAGGATGTTCATGCATGCCATCACCGGCATTGATGATGGGAACGTGCAAATTACGGGCCAGCACATGCGGGGCCCCGGAAGACGGATGCCGGACAACAATACAGTCCGCGCCAAGCGCCTGGAGCGTCTTGCCGGTATCCACCAGCGACTCGCCTTTCTCAATGCTCGATGCGGTTGCGCTGATGATGGAGGTATGAGTGCCCAGCAACTTGGCGGCAAATTCAAAAGACACGCGAGTACGCGTGGAGGCTTCATAGAAGAGTAGCGCAATACGCTTGCCTCTCAGCAGAGGACGCGGGCGGCCGGATTGCATCCGCCGCGCCAATTTAAGAAAAGAGGTGATTTCGTCTGTTGAGAGGTGCTCGAGTTCGAGTAACGAGCGTGCGCGAGACATTGTTAAGAAGTGCGCTCCACCAGCAGGACCTGTTCTTCCTGGTCAACCTCAGAGAGTTTTACCTCAATAATCTCAGTGTCCGATGTCTGTACCGTGCGGCCAATAAAAGCTGCTTCAATTGGCAACTCACGATGGCCGCGATCAATGAGGACACAGAGCTGTACCCGGCGAGGACGGCCGTGGTCAAACAAGGCATCCAGTGCGGCGCGAACGGTGCGGCCGGTGTAAAGCACGTCGTCCAGCAGGATCACGTTCTTATCTACAATGTCAGTTCCCAGAGGCGTGGCCTTTTTGATCACTGGAGACGCGCCCACAGTCGAGAGGTCGTCGCGGTAGAGAGTAATATCGAGCGTTCCCACAGCTACCGGTTTCTTTTCAATCTGCTCGATCAACGCGGCCAGGCGCTGGGCCAGGGGCACGCCACGGCGCTTGATGCCAACCAGCACCAGATTTTCCACGCCATTGTTCTTTTCCACGATCTGATGGGCCAGGCGGACGAGGGTGCGCTCAATTTCAGAGCCAGACATGAGCCGCCCTTTTACCACAAGGTTGGGCAGACGAGAGGGCACACTGTTCATAGTCACCGCATGATATCCGATGAAAGACGATTGTGCCAATCTGCCATTCAACCCGCTTTCCTGGTGCGCGTGATCCAAGCCCCGCTGAGAGCGCCGGCAATCAGAAAAAGCGCAAGGAAAAAGACCAGAAACATAATCCTAAAAGCAATGAATCCTTCATTGGTAGCGAACCATTCGCTCATTTGTTGAGCCCGCGGATACGGACTCTGTGCGGCAATGTTACGAAGAATAGCCAGCACAGAGGCGCGGTTCAAAGAGAGGGTGGGGAGCGTGAAGACGGAGTAAGCGACAAAGCTCAGTACTGCTGTAAATACGCCTATGAGAACGCCCTGGCTGGTTTGCAACACCCCAGAATGTAAGGGCCGGTAACGTGCGATGATTCTTTTCAGGCTTACAGGAACCACAAGCAAAAGACCAATAGGCCAAAACAGAAATGTCACAACCCCGGTAATAATCGCCAATGGCGAAGCCAGCCTGAAGAGCAAGTTCCATTGAATCGGTCCCGGCGGGCCAATGGGCGGTGGGGGCGGGGTTCCGTAAGAAGACGGAACCTGTTCTTCGGGAGTTTCCTGTTCGCCGGGGTTCACCTGGAAGCCCGCTCCGTGGGCAAGCAAATCATGGTCCCGGACAGCGCGAGGTCTGAACAAAACTGGATCTCCAAAGCATCTATCTGCGCCGCCGGGGCAAATTTCAAAGTTATAAGAATCCGGCTGTCCGGTGCAACCACGCTACCAAGAAGCGTTTCGGGTGGGATGAGCAGCATTTGAGCGCACTGGAGGCTGCCCAGCAATGATTAAAGTTGCAAAACTTTTATCTTCTTTGTCGCCGCGACTGCAAACTCACTCAGGAAAAGCGCAAAAAAAATCCGCTTGATATATCAAATTGACACCATAAGCACTCTAGTAGATCAAGAAACCAAAACAACTTCCAGGATCTTCCGGAGAAGGAAGAATCACAATGAAACGGACCATGCTTCGGGTCTTGTTTATCATGACCCTTTTGTCAACTTGCGCCTCAACCCCAGTTTTGGCCGATGGCGGCGTCCCGCTACCGGGTTGCACTCCTGACATGCAGTGCCAGCCGAAGTAATCTTTCGTTACTTCTTACCCGTGCGTCCGGGCTTTGTAAACAACCGGCCAGCTAGAGTAAGCTGGGACTTTCCTTTATGTGGTTGCGAACCTTACTCTGGCTGGCTCCGCCTGCGCTGCAGAGCTGCATTGCCATGTTTATGGTTCGCCGCGCTGTTTTTAAGCAGTATCCTTTTTTTTTCACCTATACAGTTTTTGCCGTCGTAGCGGAGATAGCAAAATTCTTTCTCTACAATCCCCGCAGTTGGGCCTATTTCTGGTTCGCGTGGGGCATTGAGGCGCTCTACGTGGTGCTGGGGTTTCTGGCGATCTTAGAAGTTTTTCGCGACGTCTTTCACGCCTTTTACCACCTTATCTGGTTCAAATTTCTCTTGCCGTTAACCGGCTTCATTATGTTGGGCATAGCGGTTCTTATTCCCATCGTTCATCCAGCCGTGGATAGTAATCCGCTTCTTCAAGGGCTTTTCTTTCTGCAGATTGCGGTACGCTGCCTGCAGTTGGGAATTTTCTTCCTTATCTTTCTTTTGGCGCGGCTCTTTGATCTTGACTACCGGCAGTACGCTTTTGGCATTGCCGCCGGTTTTGGCATTGCGGCGGCCGGTATTCTGCTGGGTACTTTGGTAAGAACGGGGGGCGGATTAAAATTCTTAATGTTCTTCCAATATGCGCCTACTGTGTCATACTGTTTGGCGGTAGTGGTTTGGCTGGCTTCGTTTATTCGGCCTGAGCCAGGGGATCCCTTCCGTGAATTCCGGCACCGGTTTACTCCAGAATCGTTTTTGGTGCAGTTGCAGCGGTATAAACAAGAGGTAAAGGGCATCTTTAGGCTATGAGTGCATACGTATTACTACTCGTTGCTCTTTCATTACTCTGCGCAAGCGCGCTGTACTTCTTTTTAGGCCGTCTCTCTCGATTTCCCTGTCGTACCATTCGCGATGTCCCTGCTTTTTTGCAACCGGTTGATTCCGCGAACATTTTCCAACTTTTGAACCCGCAGACGGAAGACTATCTGCACTCTGCCATGACCGGAGTGGCCTTGCGCCTGGAGCAACGGCGCAGCCTGCATTTTTTGCGCGAGCATCTGCTGCGCATGTCGCACAACGCACATATACTTCTGGAGTGGTCAAATGCGGAGCTGAAACGGGAGATTATTGGGCAGAACGAGGAACACAGCGAATGCTATCGTGAGTGCGCCCAGAGATTGCACGCCGCAGCAGTCGAGTTCCGGCTCTATGCTTTGCTGTCTCTGGCCAAAATCAGGTTCTGGATGATCTTCCGTACGCAATCGTGGCTGCCTTTTGCTGCGCCCAGTCTCGATAGGCTTTCTGAGGTCTGCGGCCTCAGGTTTTTCACTCTCTATTCCAACTTGACTCGGGCCGTTACTGATCTTGGCCGCCACTATGGCAGCGAATTTCGCGATGAGCTATTGCAGGCATGGGCGTCTCCGCCTGATCTTCAGGCCGTCGCGAACTAAAAGCCTTTCAGTAAGTTTTTCAATGAGACCAGCAATGCCTGGGGGTCGCTTTCCGGGACCACCGCATCAACTCCGGCCGGCAAGTCTTTGCCGACGATTTTGCCCCGTATCACGAGGATCACGCAGATGCTGTGCCGGATCATCTTCAACGACTGCGCCACAGACCAGCCTTCCGTCTGGATGAAATGTTCCTGGTCCAGGATGACCGCATCCACAGTATTGTTGACGCAGATGGCCACGGCATGGTCCGGCGTAAAGGTCATCATAAGCCGGTAACCGGAGCCTTTTAGAGCTTTTGCTGTCTGGCTCGTTCGGCGGTCAGCCAGGAGCAATAAGGTGTAGTTTTTGGCCGGCACGCGCTTATCGCCAACCCCCTGCTGGGCGGAGATCGAGGCCAACCAAAACACGTTCCGTATTGGAGAGATCGCCGATAATCTTTTTCACTGGAGTCGGCAGGCGGCGAACCAAAGTTGGTACAGCAATGATTTGGTCTCCCCGGGCAAGCATCGGTTTTTCCAGTAGGTCTACCACTTGGATGCGATACGCGCCATGCAGATGCTCTTCACACAGCTTTTTCAGGTTTTCAAAGGCACGGATAGAGGTTGGTGTCATGCCCGCGACATAAAGCCGCAGCTCCCATATTGCTTTGTGAGGGCGGATCCGCTGAGCACCTTTCTGCTCCGGGCGCTGGCTGGCGCGTTTGCGTTCCGTTGTCCGTTTACTGATTGCCATGGATCTTGATTCCTTTATCACTCAAAGTAAATGTGCGCCGGCGCGTATCATGCGCCATGCCGCGCGACTTCAGCAGGTTCAGCGTACGTGTTCTCTCTGACTCCCCGTGGGCAACATCGCGCAGGACCAGCCAGGTATCCATGAGGGATGAAATGCCTACCACGGTTTCTTCAATGTCCAAGCCAAACACAAGGTTGGTGAACATGGCTGTGATGTGCTCAATTTTCAAGAAATCAATCAAGCGCGTGAGCATGGCTTTGACGGCAATAAGGTCGCCCGCCGTGATCAAGTTGGTGACTGGATCCACGATGACTACGCTCGGCTTGAAATCCTGAATGTCCTGATACATGGCCGCCAGATGCGATTCCAGTCCAACAGAGGTAGGCCGCGTGGCATGGATCTTGAGCAGGCCACGCTTGAGCCACTTTCCCAGGTTGATATTTACAGAGCGCATGTTGCGCAGGATCTGGCTGGGCGATTCTTCATAGGCAAAGTAGAGGACGCGTTCACCGCGGGCGCAGGCAGCATTAGCAAAGGCCGCGGCAAAGATTGATTTTCCCGTGCCCGCAGTGCCGGTGGTCAAGATGCTGCTGCCACGGAAAAAGCCCTGCAGGCCCAACATCTCATCAAGACTGGGCACGCCGGAAGAAATGCGTTCCGTGGAAGCTGTGTGGGTCAGCCCGAGCGAGGTAATGGGAATAACAGAAATGCCCTGATCGTCAATGAGAAACGGGTACTCGTTGGTGCCGTGCGATGAGCCGCGATATTTGACCACGCGCAGGCGGCGCGTGGATATCTGTTCATTGACCCGATGATCAAGCACGATCACGCAGTCAGCAACGTATTCTTCCAGGCCGTAACGCGTCAGTGAGCCTTCGCCCATTTCAGCCGTTACCACGGCGGTGACGCCTGCATCTTTCAGCCAATGGAACAGACGCCGCAGCTCCGCGCGAACAATCCCTTCGTCTTTCAGGCTGAGAAAGAGAAGCTCAATTGTATCCAGAAGTACTCGTTTAGCTTTGACCTGCGCAATGGCGGAGCGCAGCCGGATGAAGAGGCCTTCCAGATCGTACTCGCCGGTTTCTTCAATTTGACTGCGCTCAATGTGGACATAGTCAATGGCCATGCGTTTGGAACGCACCAGCGCAGGCAGGTCATAACCAAGCGAGGCCGCGTTGGTGATAAGCTCTTCACTGGTTTCCTCCAGGGCGACGCAAACTCCCGGCTCGTTATACAGGAGCGCTCCACGCACCAGAAATTCCAGGCCAAGCAATGTTTTTCCCGCCCCAGGGCCGCCACAGACCAGAGCCGTGCGCCCTTTGGGAAAACCGCCGTGGGTTACCTGGTCAAGTCCGCGAATACCAGTGGGCACTTTTTCCAGAGCCAGCGATGAAGAGTCGCGGCGGGAAGCGATTTTCTTTTTTGTTGTTGGTGAAGCCATAGGTCAGGGTTTATTCACAGTTCACGAATCGACGGATTCAAGGTGCGTTTCATGCCCATCGCGGGGCAGAATGCGCAGCAATGCCTCCAGCAGCAAGCGCGGATCGCCCAGCGATTCCAATTGTTCGTCCACCAAGCCAGCGGGCATTTGCGTGCCTGAAGTTTTGCTCAATGCCACGATTGGCACTGCCGGGGCCAGCCGCTTGAATGTTTGGGCCAGTTCCAGCCTCTGCTCTGCGTGCAGAGAATCTCCAATCACAACGGCGTGCACCAATGAAGGGTTGAAGCGTTCGGTTGCCTCCGCCGAATCACGGGCCGTAAGCACAATGTAGCCTGCGCGCTCCAGGATCAGGTTGCGGGTGACCTGGGCAAACGAAGGTTCGCTTACACATAGAAGTGTCCATCTCATTCAAGAATGATTTGACTTTCCTCAATTTATTTATACTTGTTCGAGAGGGCGTTTTAGATTTTTCGGCCCATCAACTTCCTTTTGACAGCCCTCACCAACTCGAAGCATGTGCGGTAAAGGCCCGAACAAAAGCTGCAGAGCACAGCGGCCCGATTACCGGTGCGAACCCAGTTCGCTTGAACGCAACTTAGGATGCGAATTCGGACGATTTTGGATGCTTTTTAAGGAATACTGCGATGTTGATGTGCAAAAGTTTTTACAACCGCGAAGGCTGCGGAGTCACTTTGAAGGCCCGGGAAATCGCTTCAATACCTACATGGTATCTTTCTTGTCCCAGGCGCGAACATAAACCAGGGCAAACACAGATCCTTTTCCTGAAGGCCCAACCGCAATGACGCGCTGGTGGTTTTCCGTCCCCACTTTGAGGACTTCCTTGTACTCATGGCTAGTATCGTGGCCGTCGCATGTGACTTGAGTATCCTGGTCATTGTGATGAAAGTTCATGGAGAAGCCGCCGCTGCAATCCACAACCTTGCCGTACTTGCCCATGTCTTTGCGGTAAAAGGCCAGCACCTTGTCAGGAGCGTCGTCGCTCTTAAATTTCATTGCAACAACCTTCAATCCAAAGAGAGAGCTGGAGATATTGACGTTGGCGTTGTCGTGCTCATCGTCGTCAGAATCTTTCCTGAGTTGCGCGCCCGGATAGGGAGTTAATCCCGTTTCCTTCACATCTGACTGGCCTTCGCGAACACTGAGTGAGCCGAATGGAGTATGAATATCAACGTCGTCCTTTTTGCCATTGTCCTTGTCGTGGGTAGTTACGGTGCACCCAACGAGAGCACCCAGGCAAACCAAAGCTGCTATGACAAAAGCAAAGTGTTGTTGACGCATGTTGATCCTCCCTGGGCATCTACAGGCCCTACAACTCATTCCGTCGCATTCCTGGTTAGTAATACGGCACAGCCTGGGACGAAGTTCCCTTTATTTGCGGGACCTGAACCGATAATCCTTAAAGCCAGGCGCTAAGCAGCTTTGCCGCGGCGATTGCGGGAGTGTTCTTAGAGCTACACGATTGGTTCATAATAACGTTCCCCGGCACAGCCCCGGCACAGGATTTTGGCTCCCCGCCTGACCTCGCGCTTAAAATTGATGCCCTCACCGCATTGCGCGCACACAATGCGCTCGCTTTTGTATCCGGGAAATTCTTCCGGCGGAAGCTCCACATGGACCCACTGGGACTGAAAAAGCTGCTCATCAGAAATTTCACGATAAGCCAGCATCTGTTGCTGGTTCTTGTTCTCAATCTCAGGATGCATGGTTTTCGCCAATGCCTTGGATGATTCACGGGCAGCGATGCGAACGGCCTTGCCGGTTTCCACATCAACAAAGGTGGCTGCCATTTTCCCCCAATCGCGAAACTTGAGCGCGCGTTTCCCCAGGCGGCAGCCCGTAACTACCATGACAGCGTCGGTGGCGCAGCGGTCGATCTCAACGAAAGTTACAATGCGTTTGCGGTCCTTGCCCTCCGGGTCTACCAAGCCAAGCTTCTTGAGGCCAAACATGGCCATGCGTACACCCAATACCTGGCCGGCGCAGAGATGCCCATGAGCTATGGCCGCATCGTCAAGGTATTCCTGGAGCGTCTTCATTGTGGGCCCTCTTCTGCGGTTTCAGGCTGCAGGTCGGCGCCATGGCCGCGGATTGCAAAGGTGGTTTTTTCACCGGCAACAACAAAGGTTACACGGCTGGGCGTCCGCTCCCATCGCAGTGCTGAACAATCAGAAGCAGGCGTCTCTTTTTTGAGGATGGGTTTGCGTTTGCCCAGTTGCACCACCATCATGTATGTCTTGGCGCCATCATCAGACGTGCCGCAATAAGCAGCATAGTCGCGGTACCACCTTGCTTGTGAAGTATCGCTATCAAATGCAGACAGGTTCAACTGGGCGATATGCCCGGTCTGGCGATCTACGCTGATCCAGCCGCCCAGCCGCCAGACCCATTGCGGGGGCTTGCCGGCTTCTTCGGGCAGCGCATCATTCAAACGGTAGGCACGGCGAACCACAAATAGTTGCTCGGTGACCTCATGCGGAGGGCCGCTCACATAGTCGTGGAGACGGCCATCTACGATCAGCGCGCGAACTTTGACTGGCTGGGCGGTTCCGGACTCGGAGAGAACTTGCACGCCGCGCCACTTACCCAGCAAGATTGTGTGCTGCCGAGGAGCGGAATGGCCGCTTCCCATCAGCAACAAAATAGACGCACCTAGGAGAGTTGATCGCATTCTGGGTAATTACATTCTGGGTAATTATATGACTTGTCCTGTTACCAAAGAACACAGTGGTATGGTGGTTTTCTATGCATTTCCAGCGTATTTTTCTTGATATTGGGCTTTATGGATTCTAAAGCCATACGTATGACAGACTTGCTATAAACCGAGTAAATCTGCCCTCCTGCCTAAAAATGGCCTTCTAATGGAAATGTATTCTTCCAATTCAGGAAAAGATTCCGTAATATACGTCATCCCCGACTTTCAACGCTAAGGGCTTCCCCCGTGGACTTGTAAGTTTGGCGGTTTATCCGGTGGTGGAGCTGTGCTTCCCGAAGAAGATCAAAAACAACCAAAGGTTCGTGAGTTGCTCGATACAACCCACGAGCAGACAAAACCTTCTCATTTGTCGATGGCACCTGTTTCGGAGCGGGGTAGGGAGGAATATGGTCGGCTCAGACAGCGGGCCCCACGGATTCTGGTTGTGGATGACAAGCTGGATACCCTCCTCCTCCTTCGCGAGTTACTAAGTTCCCGCGGCTATGAGATCATTACCGCCACTGAGGCGGAAGAAGCTAAGGAGATCGTACATAGGGAACGTCCTGAATTGGTGCTTCTGGATGTGGTTATGCCGGGCAAGTCGGGCTACGAGCTTTGCCGTGAATTGAAGGACGATCCCATTACCCGCCTGATCCCGGTGGTGATGATTACCGGACTTTCCGATCGCGACGACCGTGTGCGCGGCATTGAGGCCGGCGCCGATGATTTCCTCAGCAAGCCACTCTATCCGGAAGAGCTGTTTGCCCGCGTCAAATCACTGCTGAAACTCAAAGAATTTACTGACGAACTGGAAAATGCCGAGGCCGTGCTGGTTGCTCTGGCGCTGGGCATTGAATCACGCGACCCGTACACGGGAAACCATTGCGAACGGCTGGCCAAATACGCCGCTGATCTGGGGCACCACATTGGGTTGGACGGTGAAAGCATTACGGCACTGAAGCGCGGCGGCTATCTTCACGATCTGGGCAAGGTTTCCATTCCTGACGATATCCTCAAAAAAGGGACGCGCCTTACGGCGGAAGAGTGGCGGGTCATGAAGCAGCATCCGGTGATTGGTGAAGCCATCTGCCGGCCTCTTAAATCTTTTCGCGACGTGCTGCCCATCATTCGCCATCACCATGAACATTGGGATGGAAGCGGTTATCCCGACCATCTGAGCGGCTACGATATCCCGCTATTGGCGCGGGTGCTCCAGGTAGTGGATGTCTATGACGCGCTACGCACGGCGCGTCCGTATAAGCCTGCGCTGACCCATGAAGAAGCCCAGCGTACCATGCTGGACGAATCCAATAGCGGACTATGGGACCCGAACCTGGTGCCTGAGTTCTTTGCCATGCTTAAAAAGAAAGAACAAGCTGCATGAGCCTCGCCGTCGAGTTTCCCATTCATGGTCCCAGGCCGCAAACCGCAGAGCCTCAATACAGCATTATTGTTCCCGCATACAATGAAAATGCTAGGATTGGCGGCACGCTGGAGCGAATCCTTGAGCACTTGAATAGACAAGGATGGAGCGCGGAAATTGTTGTAGTAAATGACGGATCGCGCGACGATACCACGGAGGTTGTGGGCCGGTTCGCGGCGAAGCATCCCCAGGTGCGATTGATTGAGAACCCTGGCAATCAGGGCAAAGGCTATGCCGTACGCAACGGAATGCTGAATGCCCGGGGGAAAGTGCTGTTGTTTACTGATGCAGATCTGTCATCGCCGATTACAGAAGCCACCAAGCTCTTTGCCGCGCTGGAAAAAGGCTATGACGTTGCCATGGGTTCGCGGTGGCTCGATCCTTCACTGCAGTTTCAGCGGCAGTCACTGAAGCGCCAGCTCATGTCGCGCACTTACAACCTGTTTATTCGCGGCGTGCTGACTTTCCCTTATCATGACACCCAATGCGGGTTCAAGGCCTTCACCCGGCGCGCGGCTGAGATGATTTTCCCGCTCCAGCGCATTAAGCGTTGGGGCTTTGACGCGGAGATTATCTACCTTGCCCATCACATGAAGCTGCAGGTGGCTGAGGTGCCGGTGGCTTGGGGGCATGATGAGCGTTCCAAACTCCATCCCTGGCGCGATGGTTTCTATATGGGCGTGGATACGCTGAAGGTTCGCTGGTACTCGGTTACAGGTGGTTATCATAGACCGAAGGCGAGCAAAGAAAAATCTGCCGCCTGATCAATCAAAGCTATTCCGGAACAAAATAGAAAGCGACCGCAACAATGGCATAGACAGCCAGAAGTTGCGCGCCTTCAAACCAGTTGGTCTCGCCATCGGCTGAAATCATGGCCACAATCACCACGGAAAGAGCAATGGCTGCGATTTCAAAGCCATTGAACACCAGCGTCATGGGATCCTCCATGGCAAAGGAAATAAAGACGAGAACAGGCGCAACAAAGAGCGCAATCTGCGTGCTGGCGCCGGTGGCGATCGCCATGGAAAGATCGAGCTTATTGCGGCGAGCCATGATGATGGCGGTTGAGTTCTCCGCGGCATTTCCCACCAGGGCCACTACAATCACGCCGACAAAAAGCTCGGTCATTCCCAGGGCCTTGGTTACTGGCGCAATCTGGCCTACAAGAACTTCACTCATGATGGCGATCAACACGGTGGCCAACGCCAATGTCGCTATCGCCTGCCCACGGCTGGTTTGCGATGCGCCTTCTTCCTGCTGCATTGCTTCAACCTTGCCGTGGCGAGTGCGAAACACAAAAAGCAGGTTCAGAAGGTAAAGCAAGATCAATACGCCGCTGGTCCACAAGCTCAGGTGTTCCAGGTTGATATCGTGATGCTGCAGCGTACCGAAAACGGTAAGGTTAAAAACCGCAGGCATAACCAGGGCGGTTACGGCGATCATCAGCATGGTGCTATTCATGGCTGTAGTGTGGCGGGAAAAGCGCTGTATGGAGTGCCGGCTGCCTCCGGCCACCAGGCTAAGGCCAAGCACCAAAAGAAGGTTCCCGATAATGCTCCCGGAAAGGGAGGCTTTCACCACGTTGATGTGCCCGGCATGCAGGGCAACGAGGGCGATGATCATCTCAGTGGCGTTGCCCATGGTCGCGTTCAAAAGGCCGCCAATAGCCGGCCCTGAGCAGGCAGCTAGAACGCCTGTAGATTCGCCCAAAACGCTGGCCAAAGGCGCAATGGCCAGGGCTGAAGCAATAAAGATGAGCGGTGAAGGAGCGTGAAGCAGGTCAAAGACGATAGCGGCCGGCACAAAGAGCAGCAGCAAGTTCAGCCAGCGATGGCCGGTTTTCAGCGGGAACTTGTTCCACGGGCTGGAGCCAGATCTGGAACTGGGCATCAGGAGAATTGTAAAAGATTAAGCTGATTCAGGATGCAGCAGCGCGAAATGTGGGAAACCTCTTTGGCACTACCTTTACGCCGTGCTGGCGATCATAGGCCAGTGTCATTTCGGCTGAACAGTCGCCACAGAGCCAGAAATGTTCAATGCGATTGGAAGCTTTAGGCAAATGCGTTGCTGGCTCTGCCTGGGATGGCCCGGCGGCTTCCATCATAAAGATTTTGCCTTCACGCAGATAAACCAGCCGGTTCGAACATGAAGGGTTAGCACACTTAGAAAGCATCAGCTTTTCCTCCTTGTTCCTAACAAAATATTTCCACTACAAGTTGTGAAGATAGATGCAGATTTTCAGCAATGAGTTTCGGTGAAGATATTTTTTCTTTCCTGACTGTCTGGGAGCTTGGCTGGGTGATCGATAGGAAGCCATGCTGCGCCTATTTGCCCGCCAATGCCGGCAGCAGAATCATCAGGGCTGCAATCCAAAAAACTGCCCAGATCAAGAAATTTCTGGTTTCTACTATGCTGGTATCCATTGTGGCCTCCGTTGTTTCTCATACACAGATTAAGAAGGCACGTAAGCAGCCAAGCTGGACGCTCTTTAATATCAATAACTTAGTGGGATGAGAAGTTATTTCTAGCGTGTCAATCGGCGTGCTGGGTGTGTTTAGCCAGACACTGGAACCTTAATCGTGATTTGCAGGCCCTAAAACCTCCCTGAGCTTGGCAGAGAGCGTTCTAATGCTGAATGGCTTCTGAACAAGGACCATGCCGGGCTTACGGAGGCCGCTGGGAGCGAGGGAGCCATCAGCGAATCCTGAAATAAAAATTACCTTCATTTCTGGACGGTCTTTTAGGAGCTTTTCCGCCAACTCTGGGCCGGGAAGCTCGTCCATGGCCACGTCTGTAATGAGCAGATGAATTTTGCCGGGATATTCCTTGGCTATCTTGATTGCCTCGTCGCCGCTGGCGGCTGAGAGCATGTGATATCCGAACTGGCTGAGGAGATCAACCACAACCGTGCGCAACGACTCTTCATCATCTACGAGCAGGATAGTTTCTGTTCCGTGCTGATACGTCAAAAGATACTTCTCGTTTATCGGGTAGGAGGTGCCGGCACGTGCCGGGTGGCTTTCTTAATTGTGAACCTTTCAGCCCCAGCTTTTCAACCGGATTATTTAGAGAGAACAAACACTTACGCCGGAGCGTGGCATTTAGCTCCGGCATAAGCGGAAAGATCCGTTATGTGGACCTATGGAAGCGTTCCGGAGATGAACTGGTTCCCACCATTCGCGCCACGGCCTAAATGCACCAGGAAGACCACATCCTGGCCGCTCTTAAGCTGGGCAGTAGCTTTTTGGAAATCCTGTTCGTTGTTTACCGGTTGCTTATTGACCTTCAAAATAATCATTCCCGGCTGGAGTTGCAGATCGTCAGCAAATGAATCAGGCTTTACATCCACTACCTGCACGCCTTTGCCTTCAGGCGTACCCATGCGCTCAGCCATCTCTGGAGTTACCGCCTTTACGGTTACCCCAAGCTTGGTGGGCTTTGGTTCATCTTCTTCCGGAGTATCGTCACTGGATTGGTCTGTGCGGTCAGCAAACAGCTTGGCGCGGTCAGCCACGGTTACAGAAGCTTCTTTTTGCTGGCCGTTGCGGACATAGGTCAGGTTGATCTTATTGCCAGGCCGGGTGGAAGAAATCAGGTTTACCAGTTCATCGCCGCTCTTGATCTGCTTGCCATTGACCGCGGTAATAGTGTCTTCACCCTGCAAGCCGGCTTTGGCTGCGGGGCTGTCAGGCCGGACGTTGGAAATGGTAACGCCGTTCTTTACACCGTAAACCCGCAGAATTTCAGGTCGGGGCAGAGCGCTGAACTCAACGCCAATAGAGCCGCGCGCCACGCGATGATCGCCTGTCGTCAACTGGTCATAGACATCGCGCACTACGTTTGAGGGCATGGCAAAGCCCACACCCTGGTATCCGAACGACTGTGTATAAATCGCGGTGTTGATGCCAATTACTTCGCCATTCATGTTTACCAGCGGCCCGCCGGAATTGCCTGGATTGATGGCAGCATCCGTCTGGATAAACGATTGGAATTGGCGCCCGCCGGGAAGATTGCGGCCCTTGGCGGAAACAATGCCTGCCGTCACAGTCGCTTCCAAATCAAAGGGGCTGCCGATGGCCAGCACCCAATCGCCTACGGCCATTTTGTCAGAATCGCCCAGCCGAGCAGCGGTAAGCGGATGGTCTTTCGGAGGATCAATTTTAATGACTGCCAGGTCGGTTTCACGGTCAAAGCCAACAACCTTTGCATCATGCAGCATGCCGGTTGGCTCATCATAAAGCTTTACGCGAACGCGGTCAGCTTTATCCACCACGTGGAAGTTGGTCATGATGTAGCCGTTGGTGTTCAGAATCACGCCAGAACCCAGAGAGCGCTGTCTTCCGCCACCTGGGCCTTCAAATGGATTGATTGGCCCCTGGTCGTCATCCCCTCCGCCGCCTTGCCCTTGCTGTCCGCCAAAGAAGCGATCGAAGAAATCCTGAAATGGATCCTCGCTCTTGCCATTGCTCTGTCCGCGATTGGGCGTACGTCCGTTTGAGCGAGCGCGCGGTTTGGGATTGGATTCTGTGCTCACGTTTACCACCGCCGGCTCAATTGCCTTGGCCACCTGGCCAAACGTGTTGCTGAGTTGCTGGGGTGTCTGCATCGGCGGCAGCAGTGCAGCATCAGCAGAAGTTGAGCTCCCTCGTACACCGTTCCGGCTCAACACCGTGCCAATAAGAATGCCGACCGTCAATGTAAGCAGGATCGCCAGCGTGGAAAGTAGCCGCTGGGCGCGGACACGCGCGACCAAAGCGGCAAAACGCGAATTCATACTGAATCTTCCTCCGGAACTCGTCCTCCAAGATTATAAATCGAACAGTTCTGTGTGGGCAGACGGCATCGGTTGGTGTCCTGGAGTGCAAAGGTTTAGACGCGAAAACCCTGGTTGGCGTTATCCGGGAGAACTGGCTGCGCCTTCGTTTCCGGCGGTTTCCCGGCCTGGCTGGCCAACTTGTCCTAAAAGCTCTGACACCAGCACGCCGGTCAAGATCAGCAGAGCACCCACGCCTGCACGGAAGCCAAGCCGCTCCTTCAGATAGATAAACGACGTAAGCCAGGCAAAAACCGGTTCCATATTGAAAATAAGCGCAGTGTGGGTAGCCGGGGTGAACTGCTGCGCCCAGGCCTGGACGGTGAATGCGACCGCAGTCCCCAAAATACCGGTGATCAGAACTGTGGCAATCACCGTTGGCGAGGCCTGGAAGCGCGGATGTTCAAGAAACGGCGTGGTCAGCGCCATGAGTATTGCGGCTGTGCCAACCTGCAGAACAGCGATCTTTTCAAAAGGGAAGCGCTGACTGGCGCGGCCCAGAAAGACAATCTGCAGGGCAAAGCCGAAGGCACATCCGATGCTGAGAATGTCACCCTGGTTCACTTTGGCAAAGTCTGCGATCCCGGCTCGCCCGGCAGGGACCGTCATCAGAAACAGCCCAAGAAAGGCAAGCGCAATCCCAACCACTCGCCACAGGTGGATTCGAGTCTTCCAGAAGATAACGAGGACCAGCGGCACCAGAACGGTGGAAGTCCCGGTAAGAAAAGCCGATTTTGAAGGTGTCGTCAGTTTTAGCCCAGTAGTCTGGAATGCGTATCCCAGATACAGAAAAATCCCCACCACTACGCCCGCAACTACAGTGGAGCGAGTCCACGCGGTAAGGTGCTTGCGATAGTAGAGCGCGAGCAGGACTGCAGCCAGGGCCATGCGTACCGCATTCAAAAGAAGTGGTGAGGAATCCTTGAGTGCCTCTTTGATCAACACGAACGTGCTGCCCCAAATCAGGGTCATCAACACCAGCAGCAGATGCGCTTTAATGGAGCGGGACACTCAGGTTAGTTTACGGTCAACTCTTGAGCTTTGTGAATCGTGTTGATGAATACGGTTAAGCTGCGGACCTAGGCCTTTTGGCCTTGGATTTCTTTTGCGATGTGCTCTTGCTATCCGCCTTGGATTGAGGCTTGGCTTGCCGGCGCGATTTCTTCTCATCTTCATTTTGGAACAGCCACTCCGCGCCTTTGAGCACGGGTGTTTTGCGGTTGCTCTCCCATTCCGCCGAGTTTTTATCGCCTGCAATCTGGTTCAGGCTCTGGTGGGTGAGCGCGGAGAAATCAAGCTCGTCAATATCAAAGCCGGACTGCGAGGCGTCGTCTTTCTTTTTGATCAGCAGCCACTCCGTGCCTTTTGAGCCGGGCCGGCGCGAGCGCATCTTGGCCAGCACAAACTCCCCATTCAACTTCTTTCCACGCAGACGGAACTTCAAATCGCCTTTGGCCAGCATTGCATCTGCATCTCCTAACGGCTTCCAGGTGCCAATGTCCCACACCATGACTGTGCCTGCGCCGTAATTGCCCTCCGGAATTTTGCCCTCAAATCGGAAATAGGACACAGGATGGTCTTCCACCTGCATCGCCAGGCGCTTTTGGCTGGGATCGAGCGACGGCCCTTTGGGCACTGCCCACGATTTGAGCACGCCATCCATTTCCAATCGAAAGTCGTAATGCAAGTGTGAGGCGCGATGCTTTTGCACGACAAAGCGGTGCTGCTCGCGGCGTTCCACTTTGCCTTCAGGTTCAGGCGTTTGATCAAAGCGGCGTTTCCTGTTGTATTGCTCAAGGGCCATAGTATTTACGATGCGGTTAGTCTATCCCGAGTTCTGGCCACACCTGAATCCTCTGTGAAACAATTGCGCTCTAATTGCACTGGAGTAACCCATGGCAAAGATTGCTGCTGAAAAACCCTTGAGCCACGCGGTGAGAGAACGCCGGGCTAGCCCGAGCTTTGAGGATGTGCCTATCCACAGCGTTGACCTGGAAAAAATTGTTCGTGCAGGTCTGGAGGCTCCCAGCGGTTACAACATGCAGCCATGGCGCTTTGTGCTGGTCCGCGATCGCGACCAGAAGAAAAAGCTGCGTCAGGCAGCTTTTGGGCAGCCAAAGGTGGAGCAAGCCAGCGTGGTAATTGTGGCTTGCGGCGATCCGCAGGGCTGGAAAAATGGCGATCTGGATGAAATGCTCCGCATCAGCGCCGAACATGGATTTACCGACGCAGCAGCGCAGGAGAAAACGCGGCAGACTATCACCGGACTTTTGGGCGGCCCGCCGGGCAAAGCCGGCGGCCTGGAACCTGATCTGGGCATTTGGGTGAATCGCCAGACGATGATTGCGCTTACGACGATGATGTGGACAGCCGAGACACTGGGCTATGACACTGCACCCATGGAAGGTTTTATGGAAGACCAGGTGAAAGCGGCGCTGAAAATTCCAGAGCGCATTCGCGTGGTAGCGTTGTTGGGGATCGGCCGGTTGAAGGGGGCCGATAAACCTCACGCCGGACGCTTCGATCCTGCGCGAACTGTATTCGCAGAACGATGGGGCGAAAGCGTTGAGTTTTGAAGCAGTAAAATCTTGCCTCGGGTGGTACAGATAAGCGCGAATAGGCTCAAATTTCAAAAAGCTGGATTAGAGAACAAACATGGAATTCCCCGCTGCACGCATTCTTAAACTTGTTGATGCGCAAAATGCTATCCCAACACGCGACGGCAAGCTTTATGCCGATGTTTTTCGCCACGGTACATTAGCCGTTGAGATCTACGCACCCAAGGGGACTGATCTGCAGCAACCCCATACTCGCGATGAACTTTATATTGTCGCGGCCGGTCATGGCTGGTTTTATGTAGAAGGCAAGCGAATGGAGTTTTCTCCGGGAGACGCCCTGTTTGCCGCCGCCGGGGAGGTGCACAGGTTTGAAGATTTCACCGAAGATCTTTTAGTGTGGGTGGTCTTCTACGGTCCTGAAGGTGGTGAACGTGCGCGCTAGGCGGGTAATTGTTCCATTGTTATTTGTGTCAATCATGCTGACGGTTTGCGGCGGAACAGCACAAACAGCCCCACAGGAGAAGCCGCCCTCTGAAAATGCCTTTACTGATCAGGATGCTTCCGCTTTGCTGCGCCAACTGAGTGAAGCGTTGGAAGGACACAGCCAGAAAAAGCTGCTTGCGCTTTTTGACCTCGCGCAAATGAAGGACAGTGCGCTCTTCAAACAGCAGATCAACTTGTTTTTCGCGCAGGCGGAATCCATCCGCGTCCACTTGAACCTGGTTGAAACCAACACCGAGACTGAGCGGCCCGCATTTGCCGTGGATGCCGAAATGGAAGTTGAGCCACGCAATGGCGGGCCGGTGGCACGGCAAAATGAGCGGTTAACCTTCACAGTCGCCAAGGCCGGCAGGGGATGGAAGTTTATAGAAGCCCAGCCGCGTTCTTTCTTTTCTCTGCCATGAGCGTTGATCCCGCGCGCCGCGATTATCCTGACCGCCCCATTGTGGGCGTGGGCGCGGTGATTGTTGACCAGGGCCGCGTGGTTCTGGTGAAACGCGGCAATCCACCGCTGATGGGTGAATGGTCGCTTCCAGGAGGCGTGGTGGAGTTGGGTGAAACCTTGCGCGCTGCCGCCGAGCGCGAAGCTCGCGAAGAAACCGGTCTGATCGTTAGGGCGACCGAAGTGATAGAAGTTCTGGACCGCATCATCCCAGGCGAAAAGGGCACGCCACAATATCATTACGTGCTGATTGATTTTCTCTGCATGGTACAGGGCGGCACGTTGAAAGCCGGTGGAGATGCGGCAGAGGCAAGGTGGGTGAGTAAAGCTGAACTTGCGGAATATCGCCTGGAAAAGCTGGCTATGGACGTCATTGAAAAAGCTTTGGGGAAAATCCGCCCGAAGACGCAGAGGCGCGGAGATTATTCCGGATCGGAGTAAGAGTGGCAGCTGACATTTGCGAATTGCTGTCCCAGCAAGCCCCGCGCTGGAATGGAATATTGATCCCCACGTAATGCCGCTCTTACATTCTGCTTGATGTGGTTGTGGGTCCAGATTCCGCCAAGAGGATCGATAACCTCTACCTCACCGTGTTCTATTGAAAGCGTGGCATTATTCACAAGATAAAAATGAACTCTGCCTTTTTTGTACTTCCGAACGTAGACCAGAACATCAGCGCCTCTTCTGGAGCCAGGCAGAACGATAAAGAACTCTTCCCCTACTCCAGGATCAGAACTGCGGTCGTGGCGCCATGAAGCCTTTATTACGCCATCCTTCAAGGATGCGTCCAGCAGGCCGAACTTGTCAGTTTTCGCGCAATGCAATATTTGCAATAAAAGTTTGGGCGGATTCGTTTTAGGGATCGAATTCTGAGCGAAGCACAAAATGGTCAACGAAAGCGCACAGAAAACGATCTTCATTTGTTTTTCTCCGTGTCCCCGTATCTCGGTGGTGGATTTCCCCCTCCCCATTGATACGCGTCGTTCTGTGGCAGCCCCACAAACTGCAGCACCCGGCACGCGAACTGGTGCGCCATCTCATCGAAGTTTTTTGGATGGTTATAAAACGTGGGGATCAGCGGATAAATGGTTGCCCCCGCGTCCGCGGCCCACTCCATGTTGCGGATATGAACGCGGTTGAGCGGCGTTTCTCGCGTGCAAAGCACCAGCGGTCGTTTTTCTTTCAGGCAGACATCGGCTGCGCGATCAATCAAGTTTCCGGCCAGGCCGTGAGCGATCCGGGCCAGCGTGCCCATGCTGCAGGGAATCACAATCATGGCGTGCGTGGGATACGAGCCGCTGGCCACATTGCCGCCAATATCGTCATTGTTCTGCTGCTGGATTTTTTTTGACGGCTTGCCGATGAGTTGCCGCACAAGATCATTGCGGCCTTTGATCGCTAATTCTTCAGCAAATACGCGGAGCGCGTTGCTTGAGGCGATGAAATTTACAGTTTTTACGCGGTCATCGTGTTCCAATGCAAGCAAAAGTGCGCGTGTGAACAGCGCGCCGCTCGCTCCGGTTGCGGCCACCGTGAGTACATGGGCTGACGGATGTAACAGATTTGGCATCTAACAGTGTAAGTTCTGAGTTACAGATTCCCCGTGAACTGAGAATAGGGAGGCGCCTGCGTCTAGTCAAGCAGAAGACCCATCAGGCTCGCTTTTTGGCGTGAATGGGAGTAGCCGGGTTTCTTCATGGGCAGTGGTTTCGCAATTCGAGCGCGGCGGCGGACAGCGGCACAGCAGCTTGCACTGCTGCAAGTGAAACGGGAGATCCGCGCCACTGATCCACATGGCCGGTTGAAATATGTCCGCGATTTCAGCGAGGCTTTCCGCGACTATCGCCACACGCTCAGCACAGTTGAACTCAAACAACATTATTTGAGCGCCAACGTTCTACTTGTGGGCGACTACCACGCGCTGGCGGCTTCTCAGGAGTTTGCGTCGACGTTGATTACGCAGTTGGCGCAGGATGGTACTCCGCCGGTGCTGGCCCTGGAGATGATTTTTTCTCGCGATCAGTACGTTCTGGACGAATGGCTGCACGGTGAAATCACAGACGATGAGCTGCGCGCCGGTATCCACTATGACGATGAGTGGGGCTATGAGTGGGAGCCTATCGCCAGTATGCTGCGGCAGGCGCGCAAGCACGGATGCCAGGTCTATGGAATCGATCTGAAGCCGCGCGGCAATATGCGCCGGATCGGCGCGCGTGATCGCCATGCCGCTGCCCAGATCGCGCAAATTCGCCGCGCCCATCCGGAAGCGCGGGTGCTCACGCTTTTTGGAGAAGCACATCTGGCGCCCAACCATTTGCCGCAGTGGCTGCGGGCCTTGCGTCCGCAGGATTCCATTCTCACCGTCCTGCAAAACGTGGATGAACTTTATTGGAAAGCCGCGGGTGAGCTCAGTGACAGTGTGAACGCAGTGCAGGTGGCGGACGATGTGGCTTGCGTATTCAATGCAACGCCGCTGGAAAAATATGAAAGCTATCGCATTTACATAGGCAAATGGCGCAGAGCACCCAGCCAACCGGACCTTGCACCCACGTTTTATAACCTTGTGGATGCGTTTCTGCGCTCCATGGGCCTGGAACAATATGCCCCTGCCGCCGGTGGACACGCCAGCGCTCTGGCGGAAGATTATCCTGAGGTTCATGCAGCTGCCGGTACGCGGGAACTGGAAAAATTATTGGCGAAAAAAATGGTTCCGGCAGCGGAACGCCGGCCGGTAATAGCAAAGCTACGCCAGCAGGGGTGCACTTATTCACCTAAGCACAATGTGTTTCTGGTAAAACGATTCCGTATCACCCAGGCTGCGGAAGAGGCGGTGCGTTTTGTTCAGAGCGAATGCCGTGGTGCATCCTGCGCCAATGGTCCATGGAAGGGCAGTTCGCATCAGGACCAATTTTATTTTGACGTGGTAGACCACGCTCTTATCACCTTTGGTGCACGGGTCCTACTGCCGCACTATCCGGTACCACACCCGGCAGACTTTGGCCCGCAATCAGAACGAGCGCAGGAGATTACTGGCCGTCATGCGCCGTTCGCTGAAAAAGAACGCCGGGAGATGATTGAGTTCCTGGGGTTGCACAAGGAAGCTGAAGGCCACGCGCGCCTGCGCGCTGATTTGCCGCGTGTGATTGCCACCGGCATAGTTTCCGCTGGACCTAAACGCGAGTTTCTGGTGCGCAACCTGGGCGCGATGCTGGGAGCAGAGATGCATGAAGCGTATGTGGCGGGCCTGCTCAGCAAGAGCTATCTGCGATCTTTGTTCTTCCGCAAAATCCACCTGCCGGGAATGGCGAAGAAGACGTATTTTGAGCTGGCGCGAAAAGTGAATCCGGCGCAGGGAAAACTGTTCAACTGAAAATCTCGACCTGAATTTGACAAGGGAAGAGATCCCTCACATCCAAATAAATCATGTTCCATAGAAAATAGAACAACAGAGCATGTAAGCTCATAGGGGTCCCTCGCTCTGCTCGGGAGTTCAAGAAAGCTCCGCTCGGGATTGCAGAAAAAAACATGGACACTTCATCCCTCCGCAAGCTCTTGCAGCAAGTCCGCAGTGGTGCTGTTTCTCCAGACGATGCGGTTGCGCGGCTGCGGCATCTGCCGTTTGAAGATATCGGCTTTGCCAGGGTCGATCATCACCGGCGAATTCGGTCCGGCATGCCGGAGGTGATTTTTTCCCAGGGCAAGACTCCAACGCAGGTGGCAAAAATTTTTAAAAGTATGGCGGCGCAAGGCAGTAACGTGCTTGCCACCAAGGCTACGCCTGAGCATTTTCGCGCAGTAAAAAAGATACTCCGCAAGGCCGAATACCGGGAATTGGCGCGCGCCATCGTTTTGCAACAGGATTCCGCGAACTACGGCAAAGGGACAGTGGTGGTCATTTCTGCCGGCACCAGCGATATCCCGGTGGCAGAAGAAGCGCTGGTCACGGCGGAGATCATGGGCAACACGGTGGCGCACTTGTACGATGTGGGCGTGGCCGGGATTCATCGCCTGCTGGCCGAGAGAGATGTATTGGACAAGGCCCAGGTGATCATTGTCTGCGCAGGGATGGAAGGAGCGTTGCCCAGCGTGGTGGGCGGATTGGCGCGAGTTCCGGTGATCGCTGTGCCAACCAGCGTGGGCTATGGCGCATCTTTTAACGGACTGGCTGCATTGCTGGGGATGTTGAATTCCTGCGCCTCAAATGTCAGTGTGGTGAATATCGATAACGGCTTCGGAGCGGGTTATGTTGCCTCAATGATAAACAGGCTCTAGCCGCCGCTTTGTGTAGTTGTGTCGTGCTGCGAGTGTTTTCTGCGCGATTTTTTCAGCTACTCCGTTCACAAACTTTTCCGCAAAGCAAGAAATATTTTTCCCAAGGGACAAAAAGCTCTCTTTGCAATACAAAACTTTTTCTTATGCAACGCACAAATTTTCAGTTGCGTCTCATTGGCAGGTGTAAAATTTGCGGTTAACGAGGGCCTACGGACCTTCTTTATGGGACCTTCTTCCCATCCGAGGCGCACATGAACGCTCACGTAAGCTACAAAGCAGGCAAGACCCCCGATATTGAACGTGAATTCCAGCACCAACTACAAAAACTTGAGCGGCGGCTCCATGTTTTTAAGCCTGAATTGGTGCATCTTCGCGCCATTGTGGAGCAGGAGAACAACCGGAGCGCAAGCGCGTCACTCAACCTGCGCTTGCCTTCAGGACAGATGGCCGCGCAGCGTTCTGGAGAGAATGCTCTCGCAGCAGTGAAATCGGCATTTGCTGATCTGTTTGCCCAAGTGACGAAGCACAAGGATCTTTTGCGCGGCCACTGGACGCGCAAGGCTGCGCGCCGAGGAGGAGGTGAGCCGCTGGCGGAGCTGCCGACGACACGTGAACCGGCAAAAACAGAGGTCGCCCAGGCCGCTGTTCCGCAGTCGCCATCGGTCACCGCAAAGACCGATACAGCAGCGTTGCGCAACATTGAGACCTGGCTCAGCGCCAACCTGCGCAAGCTGGAAGACTTTGTCGATCGCGAGCTGGAATTCCAGGTTGAGGCGGAACGGATTCGCGAAGGGCAAATCACGCGGGAAGAGGTGATTGACGAGGTGATTGTCAGCGCGCTCTCCCAGGAAGACGGCAAGACGCAACTGCTTTCAGTGGAGAGCTGGTTTCACCGGCTGGCGGTGCGTGCTATTCGCCGGTTGATCATGACGAACGCGGACACGGCGCATATCTCACTGGACGCTCCCGCGGGGATCCAGAACGTGACCGGCAGCGATGAAAATGTTCTGCAATATCACCAGCCGGATGACAGCCTGCCGGAAGAGAGCATTATTCGCGACCAAAGCGTGCGTACGCCGGAAGAGATCATGGCCGGAGATGAAATGGTGGCACAGCTTGACATTGTGCTGCGGGAAGTACACACGCATGACCGTGAGGCTTTTGTGCTCTACACGCTTGAGGGCTTCACCGTGGAGGAGATCAGCCGCCTGGCCGGGCGTCCTGCAGACCAGATACGGCAGTCGATCCGCCAGGCGCGGACGCATATCCAGCAGAAATTACCGGCGCGGAACCAACTGAGGCAAAGCCTGCTCCATCATTCCCGCGTTGCCTGATTTTTGCGCCAACTGCCAGGAGGAGGTTCTGCCAAATGATTACGCGTGAAGAGATTCGCCAGCTTGCGCAAGTTGAGTCGCCGTCTCGATGTGCCATCAGTTTTTATTTCCAGCCGGAGACGCCGCAAAACAAGTCGCACCGGGAAGAGGCCATCCTGGTTAAAGACCTGGTGCGTGAAACCCTGCGCCGCAGCGAGCGCAACGGCAATCACGTTGCTTTGCGCGAAGACCTGGCCAAGGTGCTGCAAGTGGCAGAAGGACTGCATGGCAACCATTCGCGCGGCAAGGTGATTTTTGCCTGCCGCGAGCAGGGTATCTGGCTTGAGCTTGATGTGCCGCCCCGGCTCGGCCGCTCGCGGATCGAGGTCAACAGCCGCTTTCATCTGCGCCCGCTGGTGGAGGCACGCTCTGGAGCCCCGCGCACCTGCATTGCGCTGGTAAACCGCAAAAAGTCGCGCATTTTTGAGCTGCATGAAGCCGGGATCACGCAGAAGCCCGACCTTGAGTTCGGGCCTTCACCGCGTGTGCCGCGCAGCGATGGATTTCAGGGATACGAAGCCGGTCATCGCGAGCGCCACGTAGAAAACCAGGTAATGCAGCACTTTAAAATGTTCGCTGAGTCACTGCTCTCACTCCATAACCGGGAAAAATTCGATGCTCTGCTCATCGGCTGCCAGGATGATACCTGGCCGGAGATAGAGCCGCACCTGAATACCAACCTGAAGCAGCGGCTCCGGGGAAGGTTCCTGGTGGATGTTGCCGCGGCTACGGCTGAAGAGGTCCGCCAGCAGTCAAACAAGATCCTGCTCGAGACCATGCTTGCGGCGCAGAGAGAATTGGTGCGCGAGGTGATTGGCGAAGCGCAGCGCAATGCCCGCGGCGCACTGGGATTGCGCCACGTGCTTAACGCGCTGGAGCGCCAGGAAGTACAGACGCTCCTGATGGGACGCGACTTTAAGGCCGAAGCCGTTGAATGCAACAACTGCCGCCACCTGGATACGCGCATGGTGAAGAACTGCGCCGTCTGCGGCCAGGAAACGCGCGAGCTAAGCGATATTTCAGATTCTCTGGTAGATTTGGCGCTGCGCAACGGAGCCGACATACAGTTTGTGGACAACGATCCTGAACTGGAGAAGACCGGACGGCTGGCTGCGCTGCTGCGCTTCCGCGCTGATCAGAACACGGCGGAGAAGGTGGCGGTTTAGCTTTGCTATCACCGCTCGATAAGTTGCGCTTCTGAAATTCCAAACGCAGGGAGGAATCCCCATTCCAACAAAAGAAGTATGGCTTTCCAACACAGCCTCATCGCTGTATTGACCTCTCGCTTCGCTCGAGGTTTCAGAAAGAGCAATGCCTCATTAATCGAGAAAATCTGATATCCTTCTGCGTTTCGCTTATCACTGAAAGTGAGGCCCTCATGAAGCGCAGAGATTTTCTTTCCGGACTTGCCGTTACTTCAGCCACGCTGGCTGCAGGACAGGCCGCAAGTGAAGAATCGCAGAGCAAAGATAACCTTCAGGTTCCACGCAAATATCCACCCAAGAACATCATGATTTCAGCGGCGAATGGGATCACGCCGCGGGGAAATCATCTTGAGGCAGGCTACCAAAAGTTGAAGGCGGGTGCAGACACGCTGGAAGCCATTATCACCACGGTTTCCGGTCCGGAGAATGACCCGGAAGACGATAGCGTGGGTCTGGGAGGTTTGCCCAATGAAGACTGCGTGGTGGAACTGGATTCCTGTTGCATGCATGGACCTTCTCGCCGCGCTGGCGCAGTGGGTGGCGTGCGTGACATCAAGAATGTTGCCTCGCTGGCGCGGACAGTGATGGAGCACACGGGACACGTGATGCTGGTGGGCCAGGGCGCCACACATTTCGCCGAGGTCATGGGCTATCCAAAAGAAAACCTGCTGACCGAGCATTCACGCAAGATCTGGCAGTTGTGGAAGGAATATCACTCTGATCGTGACTGGTGGGGCCCCGGACTGGCTGATCCGAATTTCAAATTCCCGGCAAATCTGGAGACAGGCGAACTTGAGAACCAGCCACAGCAGATCAAAAAGCTGTATGCACTGGCAGCGGAGATCGGCATCGCTGAAGATCGCCGCATGGATGCGATTGAGAAAGTGCTCTATCCGCCAACAGGCACGATCAACTGTTCCGCGTTGAACGAAAAGGGGGAAATGTCCAGCGCAACCACGACAAGCGGGCTTGCCTGGAAGCTTGCTGGACGATGCGGCGATTCGCCAATTATCGGCGCGGGTTGTTATTGTGACCAGGACGTGGGCGCAGCCGGCGCCACGGGCAGCGGCGAGGAAAACATCAAGGTGTGTGGAGCGCACATGGTTGTGGAGAACATGCGGCGGGGCATGTCACCGGAAGAGGCCGGCATGGACGTACTGAAGCGGATCTCGCGCAACTTTAACAATGACATGGAAAAGCTGATCTATGTCAGCATGCACTTCTACGTCCTGCGCAAAGACGGCGCTTATGCGGGAGTGACAATGTGGTCAGGATCGCCGGACCGGCCATATCGCTTTGCTATTGCAGACGGAAACGGCGTGGCGCGGCATGAAGTGGCAAAAGCGCTGTATCAGGGCAATCCCAAGGACTGGCCGCCGATGCCGAAGGGCCGCAGATAAAACTTAACACTGATTACACTGATCGGGAGCGACCTGGCCGCGAATACACGCGAAGAACGCGAATTGTAATTCCTTGTTTAATTCGTGCTTATTTGCGTTGAGTCGCGGCTACGCTGGTTTCTATTTCAGAAACACTGATTGCTTCCTACAAGAACCTGACTTTCACGTCCGCGCGCTTCGCCAGGTGAATGCTCTCAACAAAACGCACCTTGCCGCTGCGGCGGGTCATCACTATGGACGAGGTTCGGGTGCCTTCACCAAAGAAGCGTACGCCTTTCATCAGCGCGCCGTCAGTTACTCCAGTTGCGGCAAAGACAATGTGCTTGCCCGGAGCAAGGTCTTTGGCGGTATAGATTTTGTTTTTGTCCTTGATGCCCATCTTTTCAATGCGGGCCTCAAGTTCTGGCGTGTTGATCACGAGGCGGGCAAGGATTTCACCGTTCAGGCAGCGCATGGCGGCTGCGGTAATCACGCCTTCCGGAGCGCCGCCGCTTCCCATTACAGCGTGAACGCCGGTGCCGATCACAGCAGCAGCTATGCCGGCAGAAAGATCGCCATCGCTGATAAGCCGGATACGCGCTCCGGTTGCGCGGATATCTGCAATCAGCTTCTCATGGCGCGGGCGATCAAGCACCACTATGACCAGATCAGCCACGTCGCGGCTCAGAGCGCGGGCTATGCCCTTGAGATTTTCCTTTACTGGAGCATCCAGGTCCACAACGCTCTTGCAGGAAGGGCCGACGACCAGCTTTTCCATGTAACAATCCGGAGCATTCAGCAGTCCGCCTTTTTCTGAAGCCGCCAGCACGGTGATGGCGCCGGGCGCGCCTGTAGCGCAGAGGTTGGTGCCTTCCAGGGGATCAACGGCGATATCAACCTGCGGGAACTTTGCCCCGTCCTGCCATCCTGCGCCCACCTGCTCACCTATATAAAGCATAGGCGCTTCATCGCGTTCGCCTTCGCCGATCACAATGGTCCCGCGCATAGGAACTGTGTCCATGGTGGCGCGCATGGCTTCCGTGGCGGCCTGATCGGCCCTGTGGCGATCGCCCGTGCCCATGGTGTGCGCTGAAGCGATAGCTGCATCCTCTACGACGCGCGCAAACTCCAGCGCCAGTTCAAACTCCATTGCGTTGTCCGTACTGCGAACTGCCACTTGCTTGCCTGCAACCTGGGTCGCCATACGACCTCCCAATTTTTTCGCGTCGATTCCTGAACAGAGCAGGTCCTTCCACTTCGACAAGCTCAGGGTCAGGATTTCGCCTTCAGACTCCCGCTCGGCCTGCGCCTCACTGACGGCTGCACACCGGCTCAAAAAGCGCTGATGCCGGTAACGTGTTCACCCAAAATCAGCGCATGGATGTCATGCGTTCCTTCGTATGTTTTTACTGACTCCAGGTTCATCATGTGGCGCATTACAGGATAATCGTCGGCGATTCCGTTTGCGCCAAGAATATCGCGCGCCATGCGCGCGCATTCCAGGGCCATCCATACGTTATTGCGCTTGGCCATGGAGATGTGCTGGTGCCCTACCTTGTTTGCGTCCTTCAGCCGGCCTACCTGCAAGGCCAGAAGCTGCGCCTTGGTGATCTCACTGATCATCCAGGCCAGCTTTTCCTGCACAAGCTGGTGAGATGCAATCGGCTGGTCACGGAACTGCTTGCGCACCTGGGAATATTGCAGAGCGGTGTCATAGCAAGACATAGCTGCGCCAATCGCGCCCCAGCCAATGCCGTAGCGTGCCTGATTGAGGCATGAGAGCGGCGACTTTAAACCGTCTGATCCAGGCAGAAGATTTTCTGCGGGAATGCGCACATCTTGCAGTGAGAGACCGGAGGTCACTGAGGCGCGCAGCGACCACTTGCCATGAACGTCATCAGCTTTGAAGCCGGGGCGGTTGGTTTCAACCAGAAAGCCGCGAATACGGTTGTTGTGCTCTGCAGATTTGGCCCAGATCACGGCCACGTCGGCGATTGAGCCGGAGGTGATCCACATTTTCTCGCCATTCAAGACGTATTCATTACCGGACTTGGTGGCGTGGGTGCGCATGCCGCTGGGGTTTGAGCCAAAGTCTGGTTCAGTCAGGCCGAAGCAGCCGATCTTTTCTCCTTTGGCCAGGGCAGGCAGCCACTTTTCTTTTTGCGCGTCACTGCCAAAGGCATAAATGGGATACATCACCAGCGCCGATTGAACGCTTACAAATGAGCGCACACCGCTGTCACCGCGCTCCATCTCCTGCATCACCAGGCCATACTCCACGTTGCCCATGCCGGCGCAGCCATAACCTTTCAGGTTGGCGCCAAAAAAGCCGAGATCGGCCATAGGCTTGATGAGTTCGCGCGGAAAACGGCCTTCACGGTTGCACTGCTCGATGATAGGCACCAGGTTATCTTCAATGAAGCGGCGCGCGGTGTCACGCACCAGGCGCTCATCGTCTGAGAGCAGTGAATCGAACTCGATGAAGTCCACGCCTTTGAACTTAAAGACGGGCATAATCTCCTCTTTGGGGATGTACGGATTTATCTGCCAGCGAAGGCTGAACACACGGCGCAAGCCCACCCAGGCAGCCGTTCCAAGCTAGCAGAGGCCACGAACACGGGTCAAACTCTGAGGCCGTGAAGAAAACATCTTGCAAGACCTCAGGGCAAGCCAAATTATTTTGATGGTGATTTTAGGAGCGGCGTTTTAGCTGATCGATGCCAAAACTTACAGAGCCTCTTGCGATTTCCGGCCCTAACAAGCTGAAAGGCCACGCAGCGCGTGGCCCTGTGATTCAGCCGAACGGATGAGCTTTCTTTTATTGCAATTCGATCTTGCTGACCGTCATGGTATTGCCCTTCACTGTGCCGGTTACATTGACCCGGATGTCCTTGGGCTTCTTCAGGTCAGCGATAAACTTCTTTGCCTGCGCGTTGCTGGCCTTATCGAACTTAATGACCTTCTTGTCGTCAGTAAGCACGCCATAGCCGCTTTTTTCGCAATCTTCCATCTGCAGGCAGTCCTTTGAGTGCTTGGCCCCAAAGCCCGGTTTCTGGCCATCTGTATGCGCGCACGACAGATCAACCAGGTAGCCTTTCACGGTGGTGTCTGCCGCAAAAGCGCTTATCGCCAGGGCCGCGAACAATACCAAAATCGATTTCCTCATGAATCTCCTCTGAGCATGATGATTTAACAAATGTACAGATTGATAACCGAGTGCGGGGTTACATGTCTAATGGTTTTTTTACTGAGACATATCTCTAAAGGTTCCATTTGCCTGAATTAAGGGCTTTCTCCCTTAAGAATATAAATAGTTGTATCTCTTTGGGGCGGATTGGCCTTCTTTCTCTCCGGGCGAAAAGACAAGCTCCTTTCAGGCCATAAGACAAGTTCCGCAACTCCGTGTAAAATTACAATTTGCGGTTGGGGACCAGGTCATTTGGCGTTCCGTCCTTGATTTTCCACTCACCGCATTGCCACCTTGGCAAACCCAGACATCAGGAGAACATTGAACCATGGCTAAGATCGCCAAGACGGCGGACCGCAAGAAAATGATGGACACTTCCAAGAGCACGGATTGCCCCAAATGCGGCAAGCCGACGCGCATTGTAAAGCGGGTAAAGGACCGCGAACGCAATGTGCCCGGCGGCGTCTTTATTTCCTGCTCCGGCTGCGAATTCTACGAGAAGCTCTAGTCCCTGGGCCTTTTAGGCCGCTCGCTCATCCGCAGCGGCCTTTAGCTCTTTTTGGTCATTCCCAGACGCCATCCACCAGAGATACCCGGCAATCACCCAGTCATAAGCGACGCAGACCACGGGAAAATTCGGTCCGGCGTTTGCACCCAGCCCCAGGACAATGTGGCCCAAGTCCCAGGCCCCGTGCGCCACAAAAGCAATGGCGGTAAACTTCAGTGACTGCCATTGTCCCGCGAGCGCTAAAGCAAAGAGTACTGCGCCTACAGCGGTTTCAACTGCCAAAATCCGGCCATTCCCCACGGCCAGTGCGCTGCCAAAATAAAATGCTGACGTGGCTGCCATGAACAGGTTAAAGAACTCGGCTGCGCGCTTACGCGATAGCCGGCCGGCAATCACAATGTTCACCAGCGCCGCGGCCACTCCGCCGACAAACGGCAGCACAAAGCTCATAAACAACTATTCCTGGTCAGGCAGTTATTATTTCGCGTTTTAGGACATTGAAATTCTGGTCGCCGATCGCGGAACTTCTGCAGCACATCCAGTTCTCGTCCCATCCGAAGGTGCCATTGAATCGTAGCGGCTATTTTTTCGGCTTCTGCGGTTGTGACTGTGCCGGGCTGGCCGGCGTCGGCGCCTCCGCTGGTTTCGTTAGCTCCGCCATGGTTGAAGCAGGTAGCTTGTCTGCGTTCTTAAGCATCTGGCTCACCTGCCAGATCTGGCTATCAGTAAGCATTTCGGTAAAGCCGGGCATACCGGTCAGCCGGATCCCGTTTGACACCTTCCAATACGTTATGCCAATCGGATCGTCTGTTACCATCTCATCCTTGTTCAGGAGTTGTGGCGGCAGCGGGAACATGCCTTTGGCAGCGTTGCTGGCGGGCTGTCCAGGAAGCCCGTGGCAAAAAGCGCAGTTTGCCACATAAACATGCGCGCCCTGCGTCAGGTTGATCTCGTCCGCCGGCACCGGCGAGGTCTTGTCGGCGCTTTTTGCTGTTGCTGCCTTCAGAGACATGCGCGCAACCGTTAGCTCCATGGGAAGCGGCGTGGCGCCTGAGGCTGCCATCGGCATTCCCCCCATTTTGATGAACAGATACCCGCCCACAACCGGCAATAACAGCCCAATGATTAATCCAATAATGAATTTCTTCACGCGCTCTCCCTTCGCGATTTACAGAGTAACCATCTTCCGCTGCGTTACAGAGCTTAGAGCCATCCAAAGAACCATAGATATAACGTTTTAAACCACCCAGCCTACATTAAATTCCCCAGCGCTGCCGAACAATCACTCCGAACCCACCCCGACCCGCCTCTAACCGCCATCCCCAAAAATAGGGGCTTAGCCGATCGATCCCCGGGATACAGGTCTTCACTCACCAATTTTGGCAATCCGGTTCCCGGCAAGCTTGGGCTTGGCTTATTGGGGTGGAAGTTCGGCGATCATGGCGGCAGAACGGCGAGTTCAAAGACATGCAGGCGGCCGGTTCACTTTGAAATGAATTCGCGGTCATTCGCGGTCAAAAATCAATTCAAAAATAACTGCCTATACAGCGTGTCCCTTCGCTTCGGAACAAATCCCGCATCGCGGATCATCCTTCGCAGCTCTTCTTCTGTAGTGCAATTGGTGACGCCGGCAGAGCGCACCACGTTTTCTTCCAGCATCACCGAGCCCACGTCATTGCCGCCAAAGCGCAAGCCAAGCTGGCAGACTTTTAGTCCCTGAGTGACCCAGCTTGACTGCACATTCTCAAAGTTTGAGAGAAACAGCCGCGAGATGGCCAGCACCTTCAGGTACTCAACCGCCGTGGCTTCCTCCCAGTGGCGTCCGCCGAGCGCGGTGTTCTTGGGCTGGAAGCTCCAGGGGATAAACGCGGTGAAGCCGCCGGTCTCTTCCTGCAAGTCGTAGATTCGCTGGAAGTGGTTAATGCGATGTTCAACCGTCTCGCCCACGCCAAACATCATGGTGGCCGTGGTGCGCATACCCAGCTTGTGCGCCGTGCGATGCACGTTGAGCCAATCGTCAGTCAGGCATTTGAGGCGCGCAATTTTGTAGCGGACTTCGTCATCCAGAATCTCCGCGCCGCCGCCGGGGATGGAATCAAGGCCGGCATCGCGCAGGCGCTTGATGGTTTCTTCAATCGTAAGGCCGCTGACATCGGCAAAGTGGATGATCTCTGAGGCCGAAAAACAATGCAGGTGCACCTGCGGAA
Source organism: Candidatus Angelobacter sp. (assembly GCA_035279585.1). GTDB lineage: Bacteria > Acidobacteriota > Terriglobia > Terriglobales > Acidobacteriaceae > Angelobacter. The sequence continues at coordinate 72,296 of DATEHN010000071.1, forward strand.
ACCGTTGCTTAATGCCCCGCAGCATCTCCTCATACCACTCGATCTTCAAATCCGGATGCAGGCCGCCCTGCATGAGCACGCCAGTGCCGCCCAACTCTACCGTCTCGCGGATCTTGTCATAGATCGTCTCCATCTCCAGCACGTAGCCCTTGGCGCGTCCGGGGCCTTTCACAGGCGCGTAAAAGGCGCAGAAGGTGCAGTATTCCGTGCAGAAATTCGTGTAATTAATGTTGCGATCAATGATGTAAGTGGCCACGCCTTCAGGATGCCACTTGCGGCGAACAGCATCGGCTTCCATGCCCAGACCAATCAGATCGTCTGAGCGGAAATAATCCAGCGCTTGTTGTTTGGTGAGGGACATGCGCAACCTTATTTTAGCATCAGCACTCCGGGACCAGTGATCGTCACAGTCAGAAAACCACAACCTCTACCACCTGATAAAACACAGATGACACCGATCGGGAATATTTTGGAAAGGCGGTTTTTATCAGTGCCGATCAATGTTCATCTGTGGTGAGATTTGTCTTTCACGCCGTGTGCCTCCGCGGTTCGTTCGAATCCGGCACCACCGGCTTGCCTTCGCGCTTGCGCTTCCAGACCCAGAACAGAGCTGCCATTCCGCCAATGACCGCCAGCCCAATCAATGTCCAGAACAGCGGTTTGTAATATCTGGAGAAGAAGCCGAAAATCTGCTTGCTATAGACCGATCCCAGCCAGGCCAGCAATCCATAGCGAATGGCCCGCGCTGTTCCCACGGCGATGAAAAAATTTCTTTTTGAGTATTTAAGCACGCCTGCGGCCAGCAGAAACGGCGAATAGGGCACAGGCGGCGGCAGCAACGCGGGGACAAACAGGCTCCAGAACCCATATTTGTTGAACCGCCGGTAAATCTTTTCTGCTTTCTCTTTGGGCAGCTTCTTTTCCAAGGCGGCTTCACCGCTCTCGCCCAGGGCGTAGGTAGTGTATCCGCCCACAATGCCGCCAATGGTCGCCATGGCGGCGTAGTAGGGCCACCATGCTTTCTGGTGCGCAGAAAGAATGATGGTGAGCGCGTCCATGCTGCCCGGCAAAGGGATCAGGGAGTTATCGGCAAAGCCAAGCAGGATCAGGCCCAGCCCGCCCAACCGCTCCAGCCAGGCGCCAATCGTAAGATAGATCACCAGTGGCACAACTTATTGGATGCTGGATTTGGCCGGATGTTCCGGTTGAGAGTTGTTATGGAAATGAACGTTGTTTACGTCCGGGTTGCCAGCCTCGGCTCAAAAAACTCCAGCTCCGGCACGCTGGGAAAAACTCCGCACTCCATGCCATAGCGGAAGAAGAGCCTCAACCCCTCCAGATTTTCCGCATCCAGGGTGTAGTCCACGTTTTCAGTCAGGTAGTCGGAAATCAGCTTGTGTGAGAGACCCAACTTGGTTGTCCAGGCGGTCGCGATTTCCGCAATATGCTTCAGTCCGTTATCGCGTGAGCGCTGGAATGCCTGCGCGATGTTCAGTTGCGGCGCAGCATCGCGCAAAGCTGCCTTCCTGACCGCCCAAAAGGCAAAAACAAACGGACGGCCGGTCCATCGCCGCCATTCTTCAGCCAGATCGTAAACATAGTAGCCATCGGTCGGCGTCTGCAGCGCGGGGTCGCCGATCAGCAGCGCCGCGTCATGCCATTGCAGCATCTCCTCAAGCGCGGGTTTCTGGCGACTAAAGCCTGGATCAGTGCCCACAAACTTGCGCAGGTAAATCTCCACCAACGCGGCTGATGTGCGAGAAGAGTCATCGGTGGCAACGCTGCGTATTTTTTCCAGCGGCGTTTTGCTTACCAGCAAAATCGACCGCACCTTGTTCTTGGCCGCAATGGCCACGTCAGGAACAATGACCAGGTCAGGAATGGTCGTGTACGCCGCGACGGGAATAATCCCGATGTCCGCAGAACCTTCGCTCAGTTGTTGCGCACAATGCGATGGGATGGTGTAGCTGATATCAAAGTGCTCACGCAACCGTTGCGCGCTCTCACCGTTCTCAAAATCCCACATGAGCGGGGCGGTGTTCAAAAAGCTGATGGCGGAGATGCGGAGTGGGGGCATGTACCTTTATTCTAGCAAGGCATTATGGCAAGCGGATTTTGCGATGTGGTGGAATCGAGGCTCTACGTGGGATGGCGAAGGAATATAGACGATCAAAAGCTTGATGCACGCGTTCGTGCGAAAAAAGGAAATGTCTGGGAGTTCGTCAAAAAAGAAGATGGAACTTACGCCGTGATCCACAATGGTGTGGTTCTGCTTGATTCTATTCCGGAAGAGTGGCGTGATCATGAGTTCTGTACACGCTTTGGGTTTTGTGGATCAGAGCTGGATGAGATTGAAACAGCACTGAATAAATCTGGCCGCTGTGTGCTTGAACTGTAAGAAAAAGCGATGCTTAGAGTGTCATTTTGTGAGTTGGTGATTTCACGCCATCCTCGAAGCCTGCTTGACATCCTTTTTAATATCCGTGTACAGTCCGCCAAAGTTTCCATCGGAAGGCGCAAGTTGAATGTCCACTGCAAGAGCTGTTACTTCAAATTCGATTTACTGGCTGGCGCTCACGCTTACGCCCGGCCTTGGTCCCACTCGCGGGCGCAAGCTGGTGGAGCGCTTTGGCAACGTTCAGGATATTTTCCACGCATCGCTGACAGAGCTGGAAGCCCAGAACCTGCAGGCGCAGTCAGCCCAGCACATTGCGCTGGGAAAATCCCTGGAACTGGCGCACGACGAGTTTGCCAAGACGGCAGCGGCAGGCATTCAACTGCTCTGCCGTGATGATGCCGAGTGGCCGCAGCGCCTCAGCGAGATTTATGATCCGCCGCTGGTGTTGTACGTGCGCGGAAATGTGGAAGCGATTTCCCGGCCTGGAATTGCCATCATAGGCACACGCCATCCCACGCCGTATGGAATCGGCATGGCGGAGCGGCTTGCGTGCGATCTGGCATCGCGCGGTCTGGTCATCTTCAGCGGCCTGGCGCGCGGAGTGGATGCCGCAGGACATCGCGGCGCCATCAACGCCAAGGGCCGGACAGTTGCTGTTTTCGGTACCGGAGTTGATGCCGTTTATCCGCGCGAGAACAAGCGAATCGCTGACAGCCTTTTGGAGCTCGGCGGCGCGCTGGTGAGTGAGTTCCCTCTGGAAACGTTTGCCGCGCCACAGAATTTTCCCATTCGCAACCGCATCATCAGCGGGCTTGCCCTGGGCGTGCTGGTGGTGGAAGCAGGCGAGTACAGCGGCACGCGCATTACCGCCCGTTGCGCTCTGGAACAGAGCCGCGAAATCTTTGCCGTGCCGGGCAATGTGACCTCACGCAACGCCTGGGGGCCGAATACGCTGATCAAGCAGGGGGCCAAGCTAACTGCAACATGGGAGGATATTTGGGAGGAATTGCCAGCGGAGGTAAAACTCCAGCTTGAATCCGAATACGGGCTGCAAGCATCTGAGGAGAAGACGCAAGCATCCTCCAGCCTCTTTGATGAACAACTGACATCACGCGACAAGAAGATCCTTGCGGTGCTGAAGCAGGACGCGCTGACGCACATTGATGAGATCATTGAGCGGCTCGATCCGGAGGTTTCATCCTCTGAAATTTTTGCGGCGTTGTTTGAACTGGAGCTGAACGGGAAGGTCAAGCAGTTGCCGGGAAAAAATTATGTTAAAAGCTTCTAGCCGCTAGCTTCTGGCTTCTAGCTAGAGCAACGCCAGGACTGAATCCGCAATTTTGATCGGAAAATGAATTGAAGGACTTCAAAGAACTCAAAGTCTGGCACAAGACGTACAACTTGGCGCTCGTCATCTATGAATCGTCAAGAAGTTTTCCTCGTTGAAGAGATATATGGCCTGACAAGCCAGCTTCGACGAGCAGCGGTTTCCATTGGTGCTAATATCGCCGAAGGATGCGGAAGGCGGTCCGATGGCGAGTTAGCTCGGTTTCTGCAGATTGCACGCGGGTCTGCTTCAGAGGTTGAGCACCATCTGTTACTTGCACGCGACTTAAAGTTCTTGCAAGCTGTCACTCATCAGGATCTCGAGAAGAGATTGCAGGAAGTGCAGCGTATGTTAACGTCTCTGGTGAGTTCCACACAGGAATCGCCAGGAGTGCGCGCAGCGGCTGCCAGAGCTGCGAAGGGTCAAGCCAGGAGCTAGCAGCTAGTGGCTAGCAGCTTTTGGAGTATGTTAGTTTCAAATAGGACTTAAGCAATTGCCTAAATCACTCGTCATCGTCGAATCGCCAGCCAAGGCGAAAACCATCAATAAGTACCTGGGCCGGGACTATGAGGTTGAGGCCTCGCTTGGTCACATCAAAGATCTGCCCAAGAGCCAGCTTGGCGTGGATATTGAGGGCGATTTCTCCACCGAGTACATCGTCATCCCGGGCAAGGAAAAAGTTGTCGCCAAGCTCAAGAAGCTGGCCAAGAGCGCGAACGCCATCTATCTGGCGCCTGACCCGGACCGCGAAGGCGAAGCCATTGCCGCGCATCTGGAAGAAGAACTTTCTGAAAATGGCGGGAAGAGAAAAAAGAAAAAGGATGGAGTTCCGTTCCATCGGGTCACCTTCAACGAGATCACGAAGAAAGCGGTACAGGAAGCATTTAAGCATCCGCGCGAAATCGATCGCAATCTGGTAGACGCGCAGCAGACGCGCCGCGTGCTGGACCGCATTGTGGGTTACCAGGTCTCGCCCCTGTTGTGGGACAAGGTCCGCCGCGGCCTCTCCGCCGGGCGCGTACAGACCGTTGCGCTGCGCCTGATTGTGGACCGCGAGCGCGAGATCAAGGCCTTTGAGAAAAAAGAATATTGGACCATTGACGCCGATCTAGCTGCGGCCAAGCAGCATTTTGAAGCGCGCTTTGTTGGCCGGGGCGATGAGAAGACCGAGATTCCCAACGAGGAAGAATCCAAAAAGATCACCGCGGCCCTGGAGCAGGCGCAGTGGGCCGTGCGCAACATTGAGAAGAAAGAGCGCCGGCGCAGCGCTGCCCCGCCGTTTACCACCAGCAAGCTGCAACAGGACGGATCGCGCAAGCTGCGTTTCAGCGTGAAGCGCGTAATGATGATTGCGCAGCGCTTGTATGAAGGTATTGACCTGGGCGATGAAGGCCTTGTCGGCCTCATTACTTATATGCGCACGGATTCGGTGCGCGTATCGAACGACGCGGTGACTGAAGTGCGGCAGTTGATTGAGTCTGCCTACGGCAAAGATTTTCTGCCGGAGAAGCCAAACTTTTATAAATCAAAGAAAGAAGCGCAGGAAGCGCACGAAGCCATCCGGCCAACATCGGTGGCGCGCCATCCAGACGAGATCAAGAAATATCTGCAGGAAGATGAATACAAGGTTTATAAGCTGATCTGGCAGCGGTTTGTTGCCTCGCAGATGATGCCTGCGGTCTTTGACCAGACCAGCGTGGATATTGAAGCTAAACACAATTCAGAGTCTTTTACGTTCCGCGTGACTGGATCGATCTTGAAGTTTGAAGGCTTCCTGAAAGTCTACGAAGAATCCAAGGACTCGAAAGACGAAGAAGATGAAGAGCTGAAGCACAAGCTGCCGGCGTTGGAGATAGGACAGCGTCTCACGCTGCGTGAGCTGAAGCCAGAGCAGCACTTCACCGAGCCTCCACCGCGATTCAACGAGGCATCGCTGGTAAAAGAGCTGGAAGAGCGCGGCATCGGCCGGCCTTCCACTTATTCCACCATTATTTCAACGATCCAGGAACGCCAGTACGTCCAGAAAATTGGCGGCAAATTCATTCCCACTGAGACTGGCCTGGTGGTAACGGACCTGCTGGTCAAGAACTTTGAAGACATCTTTGATTTCCAGTACACCGCGCGGCTGGAAGAAGAGCTTGACGAGATTGAAGAAGGCAAAGAGAAGTGGACTGACGCGCTGGGCGAGTTCTACAAAAAATTTGAGAAAGACCTCCGCTATGCCCAGAAGCACATGGAAAACATCAAGCGGATGGAGAAACCCACAGAAGAAAAGTGCGAACGCTGCGGCTCTCCGCTGGTCTTAAAGTGGGGCAAGCACGGATCGTTCTACGCCTGCAGCGCGTATAAGAAGGATGATCCAGAGAGCTGCACTTTTACCAAAGAGAATCCCATCAACCTGCCGGAGTTTGATGCGGCGGAGATGCCGGAGACCGGCTCAGACGAATACTGCGAGAACTGCGGCCGCGTGATGGTGCTTAAGCGCGGGCGCTTTGGCCAGTTCATGGCTTGCACGGGTTATCCGGATTGCAAGACCACGCGCCGGCTTGACCAGGGCAAGCGCGTGCCTGACGTTCCGCTGGAAGAGGTTTGCCCCAAGTGCGGACGCAACCTGGTGCTGCGCCACGGACGTTATGGCGAATTTATCTCCTGCAGCGGATATCCGGATTGTAAGTACATCAAGCAGAATTTCATTGGCGTGAAGTGCCCGCAATGCAAGGATGGCGAGCTGGTGGAGAAAAAAGCGCGCCGCCGGGGCAACACCTTCTATGGGTGCTCCAACTATCCTGATTGCGACTTCACATCGGCATACAAGCCAGTGGCAGAAGCCTGTCCGCAATGCGGCAGTCCATATTTGCTGGAAAAGCATTTGAAGTCAGGATCGATGCTGATTTGTCCCAACAACACCAAGAAATCCGCCGAGGAAGAAGAGACGCCAAAGCCAAAATCGAAGAAGCGGGGCAAGAAGGGCGCACCGGCAGAAGAAGCCAAGCCCGCAGCCGCAGCGGTAAAATGCGATTATTCGCGATCAATACCTACACCAGAATGGATGACCCAGGCGCAACAAGGTGCGGAGCAGCGCGAAGCGGGATGAGCTTTTTTCTGAAATCCCGACCCTGAGCTTGCGAAGGGGAGGGAGCCCTATAGCCGCGAGGAACTGTAGGGGAAGTACATTCGCGTTCTGCAGCTAAGAGGGTAGTGATCCATCCGCGCAAAGAACGCGCGTTCGGGATTTCAGAGAACCAAGGAGATAATTCATGCCCAAAAAACCCAATGCCAGCGATGCCCAGTTGATCATGGATCTCTACAAATTGCGCACTGAGCCGGTGATGCGCGCGGCCAGGAAGTTTATGGTCGGAGATTTCTGGCCAAAAAATTATGAGGAGTTCATCGCCCTCATGACCGCATTCGGCACTGAGCAGAACGCGTGGTTCCGCCAGGCGCTCACTTACTGGAACATGGCGGCGGCCATGGTCATTCAAGGGGCTGTCAACGAAGAGCTCTTCTTCGCCACCAATACCGAGCCGTATTTCCTCTGGGCCAAATTCGGCCAATTCATTGCACAGGCGCGCAAGGAATACATCGACGCCGAATTTCTCCTGAATCTGGAAAAGCTGGTCTGCACCCCCAAGGCCAAAGCGCGTGTCAAACGTTTGCAGGAGCGCATCGCGGCCCGCGCGGCAGCCCAGGCTGCCGCTGCCCAAGCCAAAGCGGGACAGTAACAGAAGCATCATTCGCACGTGCGCCAGCGTGATTTTATGGAGTAATACGCTGACGTAGAGATCTGGCGTGCTACGTTTCTATCATGTATCGCCGAAAGCTCTTTCAGGATCGCTACGCGCCAGGCGCGGCTTCATCTCCTTGATCTTCTGAGGACACCCGCTCCTCCCAAACACGCCACACCCAGCAATCCCAGCAATGGCAGCGGTGACGCGCTGTTCGGGAGTTGCGGCGCGGGCTCCGCTGAGGCCACCTGCTCCGGTTCGATCGATCCGGTTACATGCACTGAGGCCGTGGTTGTGTCCGAGCCGCCGCAGACGTTGGTGGCCGTAAGTTTGTAGTTCACGGTTTCGTCGATATTGCCCGGTGCGCTCTGGCTGGGATTGGCTTGGATGGTCTGGCTGCCGCTTTGGCTGTTGACTGTGCCGATAGGCTCGATCTTCACGGAGTCGGCATTCTGCGCAGACCATCGCAGCTCAGTAGAGCCTTGCTCCTGGACCTTGTTTCCCACCTTGACGTAGCGCATCTCAGATTGGGTTGGGGTGAGCCAGGCACTTACTTTGGTATCAACATTGACTGTAACGTCAGAATTGATCACTCCACCGGGCCCGGTCGCATGAAATTCATACTTGGTGGACTCATGCGGGCGCGTCTCTACTGCGCCGGCATTACTGTAGGCGATCGGCTTGTCATTGGTCTTGATCACAGTATTTGGGGCATCCGTGGAGTCCCAGCTGAGTTTCACGGGCTCATTGCATTTAATGTCAGTCTGGTCCAGCGCCAGCTTGGCCTTGACCGGCGCTACGGCGACTTTAGCCGAAGCCGTGCCTGCCTCAAAACGCTTCAGGTTGCTGAGCTTTGCTCCTTCCGGCCAGCTTTTGTAGACGATTTGTTTGTCCGGCGGATTCTTGGTGTAGATGATGGCGCGCTCGTTTTCACGAACCTCAACTGTGCCTGCCCAGATCTCTTCTTCAGTCTTATTGGCGATGACGTGCACCTGCTGCTTTCCGACCGGCACAATCAGCGCCTGCGTGCTGAAGATTTCGTTGTTCATCTCATCCACGTGGCCGACAAAGAACTCCGGTGTAGTACCATTCAAAAAGACCAGCGCATTGCCGCGCACGCCTTCAATCTGTATGCGTCCCCACGGGCCGGATACAGGGCTCCCCGCCGCTTCCAGACGCGCCTCAATCTCCTGCCGCTCTCCTGCAACTACGTTGACGGTTTGTGTATGAGGCTTGAAGCCGTAGTTGTAGACCGTGATCTTATGTTCGCCCGGAGTCAGCTTCAGAGTGCTGCTGCGATGGCTCACGGCCTTGTTGTCCACCCAGATGTAGGCCTCTTCCGGTGAAACGTGCACACGGACCTCGCCGATGTCGCCCGATTGATCGGACGCGCGAATAGGTGAGACGCAAACGTTCAGACCCGCAAACGCTAATAGTCCAATTGCGAAAGCACGACTCAACTGTGTCTTCATGACTTACTCCTTATTTCGCGTGCGCCTGCCAAACGGCCGCGCCGCCATTCAAAAGTAGTGTTATCTCCCATGCGCGTTTGCCGCGGCTCCCTCACGTCCGCGCTCTCCTTCCGGGTGCTCTGCCCATCACTGTGGAACCATGCCTTTCAATACGTCTTGCAGCTGAGCAGAGCGGAAATTCTGCAGCGAAGTAAATTGCTTCGGCGACAATATCGACTTCAACTGCGAGTCTGATTGCTTCTGCACGGCCTTGGTCTGGTCAGTTTTTTGAGCTGTGCTCAGACCTGTTTTCCTGGCGATCGACTGCAGCTTGGGAACCTCTGTCTCCAGGATGGGCATGACCCGCTGGAGCTGCTGCGGGCTGAGGTGCAATTTCTGTGCCAGGCCGGCCAGGTTGCCGATGCCGCCCAGATTCTGGGCTTGCTTGCCCAGACTGCCCAAATCCTGAGCAGCAATCCTGGCGTCCGAACCGGTGAGTAGTCCGGCACAGAGAGCAGCCGCTGCGAGTTGGAGAAAATAAGTTTTCATTTTGTTCACCTGACTTGATTAAGTACAAGATTGCAAGCCGTCTCAACTGGCAGAACTGTCAGAGAATCGTCCGGCGTGACGTGCTGTTCCCACAGCGATTTCAGTGATTCACTTGCTGCTTCGTCTTCACGCACTATCGCCATCGCGACAGCGATGCTTTGCTCCTGCAGCCGCCTCACTTCGGTGGTTGTGAGGACGGCTGCTGCTGCGCTGGAGGCTGCAAGCCTGTCTCCGGATGTTGCGGTGTGCTCATCGGCGCGCTATCTGGAGATTCTCCACCTTCAGACGGTGGGAGCGTGAGTGACTGGTTGAGTTTAAAGGCCAGCACAGTTTCCGCGGGAATCACCACGTCACGCTTTCCCGTCAAAGTTGCGCCTGCGGTACCCGCGGCTGCGCCTGCCAGCGCACCAATGGCAGCGCCCTTGCCGCCGCCGGTCAATCCGCCAATCAAAGCACCGGCTCCGCCACCGCCCCCGATCATTGCGGCACTCCTCTTGCCCCGGCCTTTCGCCTGCTGGACCACGGCGCTGGTAGCCAACCGGTATGACTGTCCATGCAACGTCAGCGAGGTAAGCTGCAGCATCAAGCCGCCTTCTCCTTTGATTCTGCCGGCGGATTCTGACTTGAGAATCACGCCCTTTACCGGCGCGCCAACGGGGATGACTATCTCGTCTCCAACCGTCACCGGCTTGGCGATGGAAGCTTCGAATTCCTGCTTTACCTGCGAGTTGTTGGTGCTGAGCGGACTTGTAGTGCGAATGCTGATAGCCGTTCCTGCGGGCACTGAAATTGGCGTGGGAGCGGGGGTTGGGGTGGGTGTTGGTGTCGGTGTGGGAGTCTCTGCGGAAGGCTGCGGGTTCTCCCTGGTTTCAGCCGGCAGAGCGCCGGAGTTGGCCTTCTCATTCGCCTTGGGAGCTGGCGGCTTTGGTACAGGGCTGGGTGCGGGAGCCGGCGGAGCGGAGGTGGCAGTCGGCGTGGGGCTGGCTTCCTGCTGATTTGCCGCTTGCTGCTTCTCCTTGGCTTTGTTGCTGCTACACCCAAAACACACAATCAGCAGCATGATTGCGGTCAAAATGCTCACTCTGATCTTTGTAGGCATGGCGATCCTCCAATCGAAAGGCGCGATAGTGGCGGTTGATTGGTCCTTATCTCTTTCGAATACCAGAAGATTGCAGCAAAAGCCTCTGGGAATTTTGGCAGTGGGCTTGGCCGGTTTTCAGAAGGACTTTTGCTGGAAGAAAGCGCTATACGGCGGAAACTTTGGAGTCCGCGAATTCAAATTAAGAGATGTATTCCCTAATATAAACGTCTTTCACCTTGCCCAATTCGGGCGCGGTGCCTTCAAAGATCACTTTGCCTTCGCGCAGGACCATGAAGCGGGTATGGATCTCGCGCTGGGGCCTGCCGTCGGTCGGCTGCATGTGTTTGGTCACGGGATCAAAGTAGTGGCTGGCCAGGGTAAAGCCATCCTGCAGGCGATGGCTCACCAGCAGGGCGCTGGTCTTATAGACATCGCGCTGCTTCATGATGAGCTCAATGATGGTGGTGGAGGTAATGGGGTCCAGGCCGCCGGTAGGCGAATCATAAAGCAGCACTTCAGGATGCGTGATGATGGCGCGGGCAATGCCAACGCGCCGGCGCATACCGCCGGAAAGCTCTGAAGGCAGCTTATCAATTGCGTCTTCCAGCTCCACAAAGCTCAGCGATTCGCGCACGCGCCTCTCCACCTCATCTTCCGGCAGGTGCTCTTCCATCAGACGAAAGGCCACGTTATCGCGGACGTTGAGCGAATCAAAGAGCGCGCTCTCCTGGAAGACGATGCCGACCTGATTGCGCAGATCGAAGAGTTCTTCTTCTGACATGGTGGTGATGTCATGCCCCAGAACGTAAATGTGTCCGGAGTCGGGCTTCAGCAATCCCAGGCAAAGCTTGAGGATGGTGCTCTTGCCGGAGCCGGCAATGCCCAGCACCACTTTGGTCTCGCCGCGCTGCAGCTCAAAGGAGACGCGGTCAAGGACCTGCAGATCATCAAAGCCGATGGAGACATCTTCAAAGATGATTGCCTTGTGGACCGTGTCTGGAGCGCCGTTCGGGAACGAAGACATTTTTCAGCTCATCTCAAGTTAATGAACAGCTGGGTCAGCACGGCATCCGTGGCCAGGATCAGCACAGAGGAAGCGACCACGGCCTGGGTGGTGGCGCGGCCCACGCCCTGCGTGCCGCCTTTGGTGGTCATGCCGTAATAGCAGCCCACGGTGGCAATAATGAATCCGAACACCAGCGGCTTGACCAGGCCGGTGATCACGTCGTTGTACTTCAGCACCTGATAGGCGCTGTTCCAGTATTGGTAAGAATTCAGGCCCAGCATGGCGACGGAGATGATCCAGCCGCCCACCAATCCCACCAGATCAGAGATGATGGTGAGGAAAAACATCATGAAGACGGTTGCGGTCACGCGGGGCGTTACCAGCTTTTTGTAGGGATCGGTCCCCAGGGCGCGCATGGCGTCAATCTGCTCGGTGACCTTCATGGAGCCAAGCTCGCTGGCCATGCCGGAGGCATTGCGCCCGGCAACCATCAGGCTGGTGAGCACCGGGCCAAGCTCGCGCACCATGGAAAACGAGACAAGCTGGCCGGTGAGCGAGAGCGAGCCAAATTCTTCCAGCGTTTTTGAGGTGTTCAAGGCCAGCACAATTCCGGTAAAGAGTCCGGTGAGCATCACAATGGGCAGCGAGCCTACGCCAATAAAGTCCGACTGCTGGACCAGGTCAGCCATGTAAAGCGGCTTGCGGAAGAGGTTGCCGACGGCGCGCAGGGAAAGGAAGGTGTAATCCTGGACCGCCAGGATACTGCGCTTCGCGAAATCTAGCGGAGAGATGAGTTCCATCCGGAAAAGGTCAACTATAGCAGACAAGAGCGGCCTGCTGCTTCATGCCCTTCCGGAATCTCTGCCCTGGCAGGGTGCAGCGGCCAGCCGTTGCGGTTTTCACTGATTCCTGACCGCAATTTTCATGTAATCTTTTTCCATCCAATGTCCGCGTCAACTCCACTCTCCCGCGACACCTACAAGCCATATCCCTTCCGCTGGATATTCTCACTGGGCCAGCTTTTCCTCTGCATCTTCCTGCTCTCGCTCAGCCATACATTCCCTGATTATCTAATTTTGCGAAGCCGCATTGATGTGGCGCAAGGCATCACCATGCTCAACCTGCCGGGTATGTTTCTGCTGATACCTGAAGCCATGCTTCGCTCCAGCCACGTGAACTGGTCTCCACCAGGAATCGATCTTCGGACCTGGATGGCCATCAGCGCCACCACCCTCGGAATTCCGTTTTGGTGGATGGCCGGGCGCGCTGTGGAAGCGCTCAGCGCTATGAGGCACAAGCGTTTAAGGCCGCAGATCAACTGGGTTGAAACCGTGGTGGGTTTTTTGCTAATGGCCGGCGGCGCGGTGATTTTTTCGGCTGGAGTGATTTACGGTTTCTTCATCGACCACGATCCTACATCCTTACATCTTGGTGCAGCCGGCGGACTGTGGGCACTGTTGGGCAGCTTGTCTGTAATTGCTCGTTTCAGACAATGGCGAATGCGCAAGAGAACATTGGCTCAACAAACCGCAGCCTCATCAGCGCAGTAGAGGCTACAGC
>DATEHN010000072.1:0-65716 GCA_035279585.1 Candidatus Angelobacter sp.
ACGCCCTTCCTCAACACCAGCTATATCAACTTTGGCCGCTGGCCTGATTTTCTGCGCGAATACTGGAACACAATCAAACCCGTAATTCTCGCGCCGCTCTATGAACAGAACCGCCTGGCCATTCACCAGTCAGCCCTGGCCCTGGCAGCCGAACTGCCGCGGCCTTTGCCGCTCTCACCTCCACAAACGGAAGCGGCTGGCGTCTCTCCCGGCGATCTGAACGCCGTGATCCAGATAACTGAGTTCTTTTTGGAGCTGCTGAGCAAGCAGTTGCTGAATATCGCCTTTGCCAAGATTGGCCTGGAAGGCGGAGGCCATTCCACCGCAGCGGCGTAATAGTGCTCATTGACCGGCTGCCCGCCGCGGTCGTTACTTCTTGGCTGTACCGCTCTGCGATGGGCGCGACAAATACTCGCTATCGCGGATGATGCTGATGTGCGCCATGTCTCCCGGTGGCAGAAGTGTAAGCACCGTGGAGCCGTCAAGCGCCGTCTGGATATTCAGAAAGCGATAGCGCACCACGTGGTTGCGGCCCCTGAACGTAATGAACTCTCCGCCTAACTCCACCACGCCGGAATCGGCATCACTGGCGGAATTGTTACCGATCATACCCGTCATTTTGTAAGTAAAAGCGCCGTTGGCAGCAATATGGTAGCCGCCACCCGTAAAGTTGCTGGAGCTGCCCTGATACTGCCCGGTAACGCTGCTGTGGTAGCTTAGGCTGCTGGCCATGCCGCTTTTCCATTCGCCCGCTAGATCAGCCAGCGTGAGCGAGGTCTTGACCGGCGTGGCTTTGAGCGGCGCCACACGCACACTGCCCAGCAGCGCATTGGCTACGTATTCCTGCGAGTTCAGCACCATACCGTCATTGCTCATCACCACCACGGGAACAAAACTCCTCCCTGCCTCCAGCACGTACAGGCGAGTATAGGTGGCCCGGTTGATGCTGGAAGCATCGGCGCGCTTGCCCGGATAACCAACAGTGTGCGCAATGTCGTAATAGGGCTGCAAGGGATAGCTGCTGTACGCTCCTCCGGCCAGCACGATCTTTTGCCAGGCAGTGTTGAAGTCAGTGTTGGCGTTTCCACTCGATTGCCAGGGTGTAAACACGGTCATCGCCCAGAAATTGTTGCCCTGTTTCAGGGTCATCATGCCAAAGCCGCCGCCTGCATTTGCCGCGTACTGCCAGCCATCAGGCACGGAGAAGGATACATCGCCCACGGTCTGTACCTGGGCAAAGGTGGAGGAGATGGCCGCAAATACATAGAACGCGGTAGAAAGCACAAAACGAAGCATATGGTTATCCCCTGAAATACGAATGGGGCCCGGGCCTGGGAACACAAGACTTGCTGCAGTTGGTGAGGAGGATTATAGCCTGAAATTTAAAGGATCCGTCTTTATCGAGCGGAGATCGTTGCCGTGAGTCTTTCCCGCACATACCCGGCAATCTCCTCGGTTACATACGGCGGCGGCTCAATCCTGAAGGTCGGCTTGCCGGCCAGTTCATCCATAGAGACGCTCTTCCACTTTGCTCTGCCGTTGGCCTGGTGCAGGATGACCGCGTCTGCGCGATCAAGAAATTCACGCGCTGAATCTTTAAAATCTTCCGTTTCAGTATCAAGCACAGTCAGGTAAAGATCGGGGCGCAGGAATTGGACCACACTGTTGGATTCCATAATCACGTTCTCAGCGCCGGCAATTTTGCGTTCGATATCCGGCATGGCTTCGCCCAGGCGGCCCTGGCGTGTGCGCACCCAGAGCGATCGCTTGGCGCCGGCCACCAGAAAGCGTGAAGTATCACTCTCACCGCTCAGGTCTTTTTCATCGCTCAGCGCGCGGAAATGGTCATCACCGGTATCGCAATCGCAGGGTTTGCCGTCTGCCGAGCAGATTCCATGCCCAAATTGCGTGATTTTCAGCGCAGTCCAGTTGAACTCCGGCAGAGCAGCAATTAAACCTGCCACCACACTAGTTTTACCTACGCTGCGCGAATGCCCGCCAATCACAACAATGGCCATATCTTCTATTTTCGCAGGTTTTGAGGGTTTAAGAAGCGCAATCTTGCCATCTCTGAATGCCCTACAATGGCACCGTGAACCCCCGCCGAGGAAGCTGGCCCATTCGATACCTGATTGCGACCACAATCACGGCTGCGCCCATTGCCTTGCTGGAACTGCTGCATGGCAGGCTTAGCCAGACTGCCATTGCGCTGGTGCTGGTGCTTCCGGTCATCCTGGTTGCTGTAACGTCAGGCCGAGGCCCGGCGCTCTATGCTTCACTGCTTGCCGGACTCTCTTTCAATTTTTTCTTTATTGGGCCGTTTTATTCCTTCCGTATCAATCGCACAGAGGACGTGGTGGCATTTCTGGTTTTTGTGACCACCGCCGTGTTGGTCGGGCAGCTCTCATCGCGACTGGAGAAGCGTGTACTGCTGACGGAAGAGCAACGGAAAGAATTGGTCCACGTTCGTGGCGAATTTGAGCGCGCCTCCGCCCAGGCTGCCGAAGCTGATGCGCTGCGGAAGAGTGAGCAGCTTAAGACCGCCCTGCTTGATGCCGTGACCCACGATCTGCGCACGCCTCTCACCTCCATCAAGGCGGCCATCACCACCATTCGCGTTGAGCCGGTCAGCGCGGAGGTGCAGCGTGAACTTTTTGAGGTGATTGAGCAGGAGTGTGACCGCCTGAACCACTTTATTCAGGGCATGATGGACATGGCCAAACTGGAAACAGGCGAAGTTGCGCTGGCCAGCAGAGACGTCTCCGCGGAAGAAGTAGTTGAGGACGCGCTTCGGCGTGCTGAGCCTCTACTGCATGACCATCGCGTAGAAATCGCAATCCAGCCCGGTCTGCCGGCGCTCCGGGTTGATCCTCGCCTGATCTCGCAGGTAATCTTCACCTTGTTGGAGAACGCAGCCAAATATTCCGGCGGGGGAACGCCGATCACTGTTGCTGTGGAGCGCGATACGGACAACATCGGCTTTGCTGTGAATGATGAAGGGCCGGGAATTCCGCCTGAGCTGCGCACCCGGGTCTTTGAGAAGTTTTTCCGTGCCGGTTTGCAGCCTGGGTTTGGCGTAGGCCTGGCAATTGCCCGTGGCATTGTGCAGGCACATGGCGGCACAATTAAGATTGAAGATGGCCCTGGCGGAAAAGGCGCCAGCGTTCAATTCTATCTCCCGGCAGGACAGGCATGACCAGATGACCGAAAATCCTAAAAAAATCCTCGTTGTGGATGACGAGTCCCAGATCACTCGCGTACTGCTGCGCGGGCTGGAGTCGGCGGGATATTACGTGCGCACCGCCAATGACGGCCGCGCCGGTCTGGAAAGCTTTCGTGCCTGGCTGCCGGACCTGGTGATTACCGATCTCTCCATGCCCGGTTTTGACGGCCTGGAGCTTTGCTCGCGCATCCGCCAGATTTCTGAAGTTCCGTTGCTGGTGCTCTCCGTCAGGGAAGATGAGCCTACCAAGGTGAAAGCTTTTGACCTTGGGGCTGACGACTACGTTTCCAAGCCTTTCGGCATGGCTGAACTCACCGCACGGGTGCGCGCTCTGCTGCGCCGATCCGCGCCGCCGCAAGACGATTCAGCTTACGCTGTCGGCGACTTCAGTATCGATCCACAGCAGCGCCGTGTGGAGGTTGGCGGCAAGCCGATCCATCTCACGCCCAAGGAATATGATCTGATCCAATACCTCATGGCAAATCGAGGCAGGGTCCTTACTCATCGTGCGATTCTATCCGCCGTTTGGGGCAGCAACAGCACAGAGCAGCCGGAGTACCTGCGCGTCTTCATCGCCAATCTGCGCAAAAAGGTGGAGAGCGATCCTCGCATGCCCAGGTACATCACCACGGAGCCATGGATTGGCTACAGGTTTGACCCGGAATAGCTTCGTAGGCCTATCAGCATTCCTCTTAAAACTATCGTTCTATAATTGCGCAGCTCACACTCGCGCTCCAAGGAGAACCTATGTTCCGCCGCCTTGCCATCACTCTGATCCTGGCATCTGCCTGCCTGGCGCAAGACAAAACGCAAACTGAGACGGTCGCGCGCATGGAGCAGATTATCCAGTCATACGTTCCCGGGCAGTTCATGGGATCAGCGCTGGTTGCGCAGAATGGCAAGATTCTGCTGGACAAGGGCTATGGCTTCGCCAACCTGGAGTGGCAGGTGCCCGACACACCCACTACCAAGTTTCGCCTGGGATCAATCACCAAGCAATTCACAGCGGCTTCAATCCTTCTGCTGGAAGAGCGCGGCAAGTTGAAAGTGGCAGACCCGGTGAAGAAATACATGCCGGACGCGCCCGCTGCCTGGGACAAGGTCACCATCTACCATCTGCTGACGCACACCTCGGGTATTCCCAGCTTTACCACCTTCCCTGATTACGCATCGAAAGAGGCGCAGACCATGACGCCGCAGCAGCTTGTCGATTGGTTTCGCGACAAGCCTCTGGAATTTGAGCCGGGAACAAAATGGAATTACTCCAACTCAGGATACGTCCTGCTGGGGTACCTGATCGAAAAGATCAGCGGCCAGAGCTACGCTGATTTTGTGCAGCAGAACATTTTTACGCCGCTGAGCATGAAGGATTCGGGCTACGATTCAAACTCAGCGCTGATCGAGCACCGTGCCTCCGGCTACTCGCGTGGTAAAGATGGCCCGCAGAACGCTGGTTTCATCAACATGACCATTCCCCTCTCCGCAGGTGCACTCTATTCCACAACGGAAGATCTTTTGCGCTGGGAAGAAGGCTTGTTTGGCGGCAAAGTGCTTAAGCCGGAATCTCTTATCAAGATGACTACGCCGTTTAAGGAAAATTACGCATTCGGGCTGGGCGTCAATACGAGGAATGGACATAAGGTAATCAGCCACAACGGCGGTATTGAGGGATTCAATACCTCTCTGGCTTATTATCCTGACGACAAGCTGGTCGTTGCGGTGCTCGCCAACCTGAATGGCCCCTTTGCCGATCAAATTGCAGCCCAGTTGGGTGATGTAGCCCACGGCGAAAAAGTGGTGCTGGTCTCAGAACGCAAAGAGGTCACTATATCGCCCAAAATTCTCGCCCAATATGTGGGAACGTACGAACTGGCGCCTGAATTCAGCATCGCCATCACGCTGGAAGGCGATCATCTGATGGCCCAGGCAACAAATCAGCGCAAGAACCCGCTCTTCGCTGAATCGGAGACGCTGTTCTTTCTCAAAGTAGTCGATGCGCAGGTTGAATTTGTGAAAAACGACAAAGGCGAGGTCACCGCGATGATATTGCATCAGAACGGTCACGACACAAAAGGCATGAAGAAGTAGGATCGTTGGCCACAACGCTTTCTTTCCAAACTCTTTATGACTTCTTAATGCGTCTCCCGCCGATCATAAGAGATGGGTTATTGAATTTATGGCACATCTCTTGGTTCTCTCCTTGGAAGGGATATTTTTTGTTGGGCTTGTAGGCTCAATGGTCGTGGCGATCATGGCTTTCGTGGGCGATATTCATGAATTCTTTGAGAAGGACCGCTCTGAAGGGGCAGGTCAGGCCATTGGCGATTGACGGATGCGCGGTTGCTCCAGGAAGCGCATGGCATCAGTCTGTGCGCTTTTTTATTCCAAAACTTCCTTACTAATCAATAGAGTTGCGGTTCGCCCGGCGGGCGGGTTTTCCATCGCCGATGCACCCACAACCACTGCTCCGGGTATTGCGTGGCATAATTCTCAATTACCTTGGTAAATAGCGCGGTATTGGCAATTGCATCGGCTTCGCTATCGCCCGTTGAAACCAACTGCAAAGCAGGATCAAAGTGGACTTTATATTTGCCCAGCGCTTTGTCCCAGATGCCGAATGACGGCAATACAGCCGCGCCAGTGTGCAGCGCCACACGAGCCAGGCCGGTGGCTGTACATGCCGGCACGCCGAAGAAATCGACAAAAGCGCCCTGCGGCGGGGTCATGTTGGTGTCCATAAGAATGCCCACGGCTTCTTCGCGCTTCATGGCCGTCAGCAGACCGCGTGCAAAATCCTGTTTGCCAAAAGTGCGATTGCCGTGGAGCGTGCGGTAACGGTCCACCAGTGTATTCACATAAGGATTGTCCAACGGACGCACGACTATGTTCATGGGATGGCCGTTGAGCGAGTGTGCGAATGAGCTGACCTCCCATCCGCCAAAGTGTGCCGTCAGGTAGATGACGCCTTTACCGCGCGCATTGGCCTCGGCAAAGTTCTGGAAGCCTTCATAGATCGCCACCTGCGCAACATTTTCTTTTGTATAGCGAGGGAACAAGGCAAACTCGGCCAGTTGGCGTCCCAGTCCTTGAAAAAGACGGCGCAGGATTCGCAGTTTCTCTCTACGGCTTTTTTCGGGAAAAGCTAAATCCAGGTTGCGCAGGCCCACCTTGCGCAGACGCCGATGCACAACGTAGATCGCCATGGCGAATGCCTGGCAGAAACCGCGCGCCACCGCACGCGGCATCAGGCCTATAAAACGAGCCAGCAGCCACACAGGAAAGTATTCAAATTTGTGCCGGAGTGTAGGCAACTTGGGACGGTACCATCCAGAGGAAAATATTTCAAATACGCGTAACCATTGCCGTAACAATGACCTCCAATTATATTGGCGTGTGCTTTTTGCCGTAGCTTTTGTGTGTTTCGTCCCTGCTCCAGAACCCCTGAATGAAAATGTGAAAGCAAGAAGGAGAACATTGATGAAAGCTTCCCATACGTTCCTTGCCTTGGCCGGCATTCTGGCCCTTTGCGGCTGCAAGGCCAGCGCACCCAGCAAGGTAGAAAATACTATGGCCAATGAGGTCAAACATGAAGTAACCGTCGGGGGCAAAGACGTAAAAAATCCGATTCCCGACACAGCGGACGCAGTAAAAGAAGGAGAAGAACATTTCGGGCATCATTGCGGCATCTGCCACGGGTTGGATGGCCAGGCCACCGGCGTTCCCTTTGCCAAAAAGATGGAGCCTCCCGTTCCCGACCTCACGTCAAAAGACGTTCAGGACTACGCTGACGGCCAGTTGAAGTGGATTATTGAGAATGGTATTGGGCCTTCCGGCATGCCGGGATGGAAGAGCGATCTGACCGATGAAGAGATGTGGAACATCGTCCACTTCATCCGCCATCTGCCTGCCAAGGGCAGCCTGGGCATACCGGCCATCTACAAAGAAGAAGCGGAAGAACACGAACACGCCGAACACGAACATCACGACGCTACGCCGCATACTCACAAACACTGAGCGCGACTTGCGTCAAAAATGAAAACGGGAGCTTAGTGCCCCCGTTTTTTCTTGTGGCCGGAACCCGGTTCCATACTTAAATCTCATCCGATAGCCGGATTGGCATCAGAGGGCGAGGGTGTGGCAGTGAGTGTTTCCGTAAGTAATGACCCCATTACCGGCGTCGGCTCAGCCGGGGTAGGCATTGCCCAGCTTACAAATGCAAGATCGGCATCCGCAGGTGGAGGCGTAGCAGTCGGGGTTGCCGCCGGTGTTGGTTCTGTTGCAGGTGAAGGCTCAGCAGCCGGAGTAGGCGTCGGTGCAGGCGGAGGATTTACCGGCGCTGTTGGGGTTGATGAACCCGTATGTGACGGACTCGGCGGTGCAGTATCACTGCCTACAGCCTTGCGCACGGCAGCAACAAATGGTTCCGCCGCTTGCGGCGTGGGCACTGAGCCGGTCAAGATCGACTTAAAGTCCACCATACGCCCATAAAGCTCACGCGTGGCATCCTCATCCTGTTTGATCACGGCGCCATTCAGCGTCAGGCCAGCAAACAAGCCGCGCGCTCGTGAATACGTAAGCACTTCAGCGCGCAGCTTCCAATCGGTTGAGCCCTCTGCATGTCGCCCAACCGGTCCCGCGGCCACAGACACATCTGCCCCCAGTTTGAATTTGCTGGTGAGCAGGGCCGTCATGCCGCGCTCGTTCATAATTACCATCACCAGGTCAACTGCCTGGCCGCCGATCTGCAGGCCCAGGCTGCCGCCTGTCGTCGTCAACGGCGCCGGCGCGCTCCAGCCAGAAGCTGTGCGGCACGTAGTCACGCCTCGGCCATGCGCGCCACCGATGATGAATCCGCCTTTGATGAGCGACGGCACCACGGCCACGCACTTGGCTGAACCGAGGATCTCTTCTGGAATACCCTTGTCCGGCGTGGCCATAATCTCATTCAGGACCGTGGCCGCTGATTCAACCCGGCCCGCTGCGGTCTCCGAGAAAGCCACACTCGTGACCAGGAGTGCAAACAGCACAACGCGAAACATTAATTTCATAATTTCCTCAAAATTATTTTAGCCGTGGGAGCAGGAGAGTAGATGCTGAAAAATAATAAAGGGTTGGATACGGTGACCCTCGTAACCGTGTCCAACCCCGTCTCCCAGGTTCTGTGGTAGGTGAGTAGAGTATCCACCCGCACTATTTTCGCCGCAAGTAACCGGGGTTCCTGCAAAACTGCTGTTTGGGACATGTACCTGGGGGATACCTTCTTAGTAAATAGCCGTCCGCTTTTTGCGCCATGCAAAAAGCCCGGCAATGGCTGCCGGGCCTGCGCGATCAGAAAGACAAATTCTTACTTTGACGATGTGACCAGCGAATGCGTGATGGCATGGACAGACAACGCAATGCGGTTCTGCACGCCGACCTTGCGCATCAATTTGGCTACGTGAGCTTTCACTGTGCGCTCTTCAATCCCCAGCACGGAACCGATCTCCTTGTTGGAACGTCCCACCACCAGCAACTCAAGCACTTCTTTTTCACGATCGGTGAAGGTAACGCGGCCAGCGGGAAAGATTCGTCCAGGGGAAGAGGTTACTCGTTCAATAAAGATTGAGAGCACGCGCCGCGGCGCCCAAACCGATCCGGCATGAACAATCCGCATGGCCTGAATAAACTCCGCTGGTGATGCGGCTTCATCCACATAGCCTTTTGCGCCTGCAGCCAGAGCTTTCAAAATCGTCTCATCATCCGCGCCGCTGCCGGTGACGATAATGCGTAGGTCAGGGCGAGCTGCCTTGAGTCCGGCCATCACGTCAAAAAGGTTTTGCCCAGCGCGCGTACCCAGCAGCACCAAGTCTATATCTTTGCGCGGACCCAGTTCTGCCAGACTGCAGGAGACCAACTCCAGATCGGTTTCCGTATCGAACAAAGATTTCAATCCAATAAACCGCAGCGGGTCGCTCTCGACCACAGCGATGCGAATCGTTCTCTTCGATGCGCCTGCTTTCATCAATGCTCCTTCCAGGACCGTGGCGTGTATTTGCATTGTAAGCAAAAAATGGCTTGCCCGATCTGAAAGTATCATGAACCTCAGCCCAAGCCCATTTCTTAGCAGGGTACATGTACTGAGGTCTCAGCGCAAGATTGAGGGATTCGGCCTAGGGGTTTACTTGCTGGCTTCCATCCGGGTGGTTCCAGGCCGCAGCACAAAAGCATCGCCATGGCCCAGCACAAAGCCACGACGATAGCCTTCGCAGTAGCTCGTTTCAGTCGCTGGATCGGACTGCATGGCTGGACTGAACCGCGCGCAGCTCACGAAACGAAAATCCATTGGTGCAGCGGAAGCATCATCAGACCCGCCGCGTTCATACCCATCGTTGTAGCCGGCAAGAAAGCCTTCATCAAAATGAGTATGTCTTGGATCAGCGGGAAAGGGGGATTGTTGCAGAGAATCAGCCAGAGCGCGCATGGTATCGACTACACGAAAGTTCCGTCCCAGATAACCATCACTGTATCCCGCCTTTAAGCCTGCCTGGAAACCCTTATCAAAAACCGAGTGTGGCCCGAATTGCGAAGAGTATCCGGTCTTCAGGTCGTGCAATCCTGAAAGCTTTTCCCGCAACGGCCGCCCCATGTTGATGTCTGTATTTCCAATGTGGTAGCCCTCTTCATAACCATGGCGGTATCCGTGGGCAAAGGTTGAATGTTCCAGCACTACAGCGGAGCCAGCTTCCTTTAAATGCGATTCCTGCATCGGGACCTGAGTGACTGGCGCTTGCGCGGCTGCATAGGCTGCAAGCATGACCAGGGGAAATAATTGACGGAGCATACCCACCACAAGGACACCCCACTTCTGCCTTGTCAGATGAACCACAGTAACTCTTGGGATGTGCGCCATTTGCCGCCGCCTAAGGTCAAATTAGCTACCCTCTAAGACATTCCCTGAATGGCCGTAAATTGTAAGTAACTGGATACTTACAGTACCTTAACCCAATCATGAAAGAGTCAGCTGTCTCTCCAGCGCCGGCAGATTAAAAACCTGGGGGAAACGGAGCGGGAGAGGAAAGCGGCTCAGAACTGATTTGCGATTTTCCCCGGGCGGTAAAACAGCCGCCTGGGGCATTCGTACCTCCCCGCGGTTAAGCGGTTTTCCGGAAAAAGACATGCTCAGCTTGCGACACATGCCGCTGGTTTGTCTTCTTGCGCCTTGCCTGGCGCTCTATGCACAGCCTCGCAATCCGTACGATCTCGAACTGCAACACGTGAAAAAAGAGTGGTCCTCTGCCGGCAAGCTGGAAAAGCTGGCGCTGCTTGATGGCATTGAGCATCTCAGTGACTACGTAAATGACCGCAACCAGGTCCAGAGTGCCCTGGAGACTATCCGGCAATCGAACACAGAAGACCCGTTGATCAAGACCGAAGCCGCTGCTTGCCTTGAAGATCTGCGTGCTTTCCACCTGCCATCGCAACCTCGAACGCAGCATTGGTACGCCGAACCAGAGTCGCGCAAGCGGGTGCTGGCTGAGGCCACTCATAAAGCAGGTTCAGGTAAGCCCGTGGACCTTGAGATTTTGGCGCAGCTTGAACATTTAACCGGAGCCAGTGAGGCTGGGGACCACATGCTGCAGGCAGCGCACATGGCGCCCACAGCGCAATGCTGGCTGCGTGTTGCTGAATTGAGCGACGAGCCTCTGCGCAAGTTTGCCGCTTTGCAATCCGGACTTGCCTTGGAGCCGGAAAATTCACATATCAAGCTGCAACTCGCCACGTATTACATTGGGCGGCAACAGTTGGAAAAAGCCCGCGATCTGCTTAACGCTGCGGCGCTTGCTGCACCTGATGATTTTGTGGTTCGCGAGCGTCGCGCCAGGCTGTATCTGAATCTCGGCTTGCGTACTGATGCTTTGGCGGAATTGCGTGTCTTGGAAAAAGAATGGCCTTCGCCGCTTTGGTTGCAGGCGCGCATGGCGCTCGATTACGAACAAATTGGCCTGCTGGATGATGCTGCCCGCCTGGCAGCCGCAGTGATTGCAGCGAAAGGCGACGATCGCGAACAGCTTGAGCTGCTGGCGCGCTTCCATGAACGCCGCCACATGAAATATGACCTGCAGGCGGACTACATTGCTCTTTCGCACCTGGAACCAGGCTTGCAGGATATCTGGTCGCGCCTGGCGCAGGTACAGATTGATTGTGGAGACGCTGCGGGCGCCCGCAATTCCCTTCTCCGCCTGCTCGCGCTCGACAATAGCAATGCTGAAGCTCATCGCCGCCTGGCCCAGGTTTATGAGCACCTGCATCTTGCTCGTGAAGCGCAGCAGGAATTGGCTGCCGCTTCCGGCGTCGCCCAGCGCGACGCGCTCAAGGCTGATACAGCGTACCTGGTTGATCCGAAGCCCCTGGTAAAAGAAACCCAGGCTAATCCGCCTGAAGCCGCTGACCTGGCCCTGGCTGATATTCGCGTTCAGGAACTTCTCTCCAGCGGACTGGATCGCGTTCACGTACAGCAGATTTTCTATCTCGGCTCTGACGCCGCAGTGGATGCGCATCGTATCAGCTCAATTCGCTATTCGCCCTCTACAGAAGAGCTGAAAGTGGTGCGTGCGCGAGTATGGAAGAGAGATGGCGCCACATTAGAAGCGCAGGAGTTGGGCGATCGCGAACTGCCGGATGATTCATCCACGTATTACGACATGCGCTCACGCCAACTGCGCTATGCCGGCCTGGAAAAGGGCGACATTGTCGAACTGGAATATGCAATCACTCCCAGGGTGCGCAACAGCGCTTATAACGGATATTTTGGCGAGCTGGTTCTTTTTGCCGGTCGCACTCCGGCCCGGCTCAAGCGCTATGTGCTGCTGGCGCCAGCAAAGCAAAAGATTTTTGTCCATGCGGAGAAAATCTCGCCTGCGGTGATTGCCGAAAAAGACGACCTGCAGGTCTTCACCTGGGAGGCCAGCTCTGTCCCTGCATTACCGCATGAGCCACACAGTCCTGGCATCACTGAGATCTCGCCCTACGTTCACGTTTCCACCATGGGCGATTGGAAACAGCTCGGCGCCTGGTACGCCGACCTGATCCGGCCACAGTTCACGCTCGATCCATCACTCGAGAGTGAACTTGAGCAGACGATCAAAGAGGCCCACAGCGATCGCGAAAAGATTGCCGCCATCCAGGAATTTGTTTTGCGCAGCACGCACTATGTGGCGCTTGAATTCGGCATTTACAGTTACAAGCCCTATCCGGTCAGCCAGATCTATGCCCGGCGCTTCGGCGATTGTAAAGACAAGGCCAGCCTCATGATCGCCCTGCTGCGCGCCGCCGGCATTGAAGCCGAGATTGCGCTGGTGCGTACCCGTTCCCTGGGAGACGTCGCCTCCGAGCCGGCTTCCATTGCCTTGTTCAATCACGCCATTGTTTATGTCCCGCGATACGAGTTGTGGCTGGATGGCACAGCCGAATATGCCGGCCGCGAGCTTCCTCTGGAAGATCAAGGCGCTTTGGCTTTGACCGTAAACTTAAGCGGAGCGGCCCAGTTGCGGCACATACCGGTTAGCCACGCGGCAGACAATTACTCCAAGCACACCATCCATGCATCGATTTCGCCTCAGGGCATGATTCAGTTCAGCGGCTCTACCGTCACGCGCGGTGAAGATGCTCCCGGGCTGCGCCATGACCTGGCCGTCCGCGAGCAGCAATTGGATACGTTTCGCCGCGAACTGGCTGAGGTCTTCCCTTCCGTGCAGGTTGATCGCGTAGCTGTTCGCGGCGCTGACGAGCTTTCCTCAGCTGTCAGCGTGGATTTTCAGGGAGCATTAAATTCGTTTGAGCAAAAACGAGTGGTCTCGCTCAGCTCTTCATGGATGCCGCGTTCTTACGTGGCTGCGCTGGCCGCAGCCAGCACCCGCACACAGGACCTCGTTCTGCCTTCGCCCTGGACCACCGAAGAAGAGATTCATATTGCTCTGCCGCAAGGCGCTGAGGTAGCAACATTGCCCCACGACCAGAACATTACCAGCGGGTTTGGTTCGGTGCGGCTGCACTACAAAAAGTCGGGCAGCGAAATTCTGGTGCAGAGCCACGTTGAATTTGAAACAGCGCGAGTCAGCGTTCAGGACTACCCTGCCTTCCGTCAATTCTGCTCGCAGGTGGAGCGGGGCTTCCGCAATGAAATCACAGTTGGTCTCCCTCAATGAGATTTTCCTCCTCCTCCCTCATTCTGCTCTGCTGCTCGCTGGCCGCTGGCACTGTGGCTGCGCAAACAGATAATCCTTCGCAGATCAAAGACACATCTGGTCAGTTGGCACAGCGTTTTGTTTCAGACTTTGATTTGCCTGCCGCCAGTCAGGAAGCCGAGGCGAGACTACAGCACAATCCTGCCGACGCTGCCGCGCTCTTCGTTCGTATGGAAGCTGCAGAGTTGGAAGAACGTCCGGAGTTGGTTTTGGACTCCGCTTTGCGGCTTTGCACCTTGCCTGTAGACAGCCTCCTGCAAGTAATGGCTTCTAACCGCATATTGGAATACGCTGGCAATACTCGCGTGTTCAACTCGGTTGTCCGTCGCGTACGTGCAGCCGCTGCGTTGGAAAACTCTTGCACATTTAACTTAAAACTGGCTTTGGTGGCCGCCGCAATGGATGGCCAACCGAAGATCGATCTTGACCAGGCAGCGCGCTCTGCTGGGCTGCTCACGCGCTGGCGCATTGCTGGGCCTTTTGGGGAATACAACAACGTTGATTTTGAGCGCCGTTGGCCGCCGGAAATTGATCAGCTCTCGCAAGAGCAATATCCTGACGAAACAATGCCCCCAGGTCTGCTGGAAGCTGCCAGAAAAAAGCCTGCGGCCAGCGGCGAACTCTCCAAAACCATCAGGACAGAACGTTTCTGGTTTCGTGATGGCATGATCTCACTGCCTGATTATTTTTCCAGTCCTGGTGTTTTCTATGCCGCTGGTGAAGTTGAAATCCCAGTGTCTCAGGCCCTCCAGGTGGAAGTTCTGAGTTCCGGCACGTATACCGTATTGATTGATGGCGAAGAAGCCTTGCAGCATGATTCTCGCTATGCCACCGGCGCCAGCCGGTATTCTGTTTCCTTGAAGCTCCGCGCTGGGCGCCATCGCATCCTTGTGAAATTCACTGCTGATGCAGCGCCGCTGAGCGTTGCGCTCCATCCTCGAATTTTGCGCACTATCAAAAAAACGGAATTGCCGGAACCGCTGGAAAATTATGCACAAGAGCTGGCTGCATATTTCCGCAGCGATTTTGTAAGCATGGAGCGCATGCTGCACGCTGACGGAGATCACACTAGCGGCGCTGCACAATATCTGCGCGCTCTGCTCTGCTCTGCCGCTGAAGATCGTTCACCACGCGCGGATGCCGCGTGGAAAATGGTTGGTTCTGCGCAATCTTCGGCTTTGCTGGCGCGGCTCAAGTCTGCCGAAAGCGCCTTCCTTCGCGGACAAACGGATGATATCCGGCTGGAGGTCATGAATATTCTGGGCCAGCGACCGCAATCAGAAACGGCATTGCAGTTGGCTTTTAATCTTTCCCGCAACCAGGCGGATGCGCCGCAATTGCTGGCGCGGCTGCTTGAACAGCATCCCTCATGCGCGCACCTTTCTGAAGCAGTAACGTTCTACAGCTCAACGGCAGAACATGACAAGGCCGCGCAACTTGAGCAGCAATTAGCCACATGCGCTCCGGAATCGCTACAGTATGCGCGCACACTGGCGGAGGCAGGCCGGAACAGCGCGGCCGCAGCCTATCTCCAGCAGTTAATCGTGAAAAATCCTCTCCAGCGTGCGGCGCGGCGGTTGCTGGTGGAGCAGTTGGTCCTGGCCAACCAGCAGAGCGCGGCCAGCTTGCAGGCAAAACAACTGCATGAGCTGGCGCCCAATGCACGCAGATATGCCCGGCTAGCTGAAGATCCTGACCTGGCGCGCGACAGCAAGAGCCAGCGCGCTGGTGGATTCACGCAAGGCCAGGAGTTCTATGTCCCTTACCGGCGAGACGGACTTGAGTTGGTCAGGCGTTCGGCACAACGCATTTTCTCCGGCGGCTCAGCTGTGGTTCTGCTGTCTGACAAAGCTATCCAGATACAACACGATGGCGCTGTCTCGGTTTATGTTCACCGGATCACGCGTCCGTTGAATAAAGACGGCATTGACCGCTACGGCGAGATTCAACTGCCCCGCGGCGCTGACCTGCTGGAATTGCGCACGATCAAATCTTCCGGCCACGTGATTGAACCTGAGCTGGCGCAGCAAAAAGCTTCCATCTCCATGCCTGCCCTCGAAGCCGGCGATGCCATTGAAGAAGAGTACGTTCTTCACTATCCCGACCTGACACAATCGCTGGAGAACGCAACCGCTATGACCTTCGGCTCCTTTGACTCGCCTATTCTTTACTCTCGTCTGGTCTTGCTTAGCCCGCCTGACGCCAAATTGAATATCCGCGAGCAGGCCGGAGCGCCGCAGGCGTTGGTCGGAGACAACAACGGCAAAATCATCCGTATATGGGAGCATGACAACATCCCCCAGACTGTTGCTGAGTCTTTCCTGCCTTCTATCAACCTGCTTCCTACGGTGACTGTAACTGCTGCAGAAAAGACTCGTGACCGGTTGCGGGATGAACTGCTCGATTCGACACGGGCTAGCCTGCACGTGAGTGAGACTCGCCAGTCATTGCAACCGCCGCAGCCTTCCAGTGAGATGGAAAAAGCAAAGCGGCTATATGGGTTTGTGACCACCAGAATCGATTCCACAGGCCCTGATTGGGCCGCATATTCGGCTGAAGACACGCTGCAAAACGGCCAGGGCAGCCGCACCTCAGTATTGCTGGCGCTGGCGCGGGCAAATGGATTGAAAGCCGGCTTGTTGCTGGCGCGGAGAGTGGATCAAAGCTGTGTACGGCAGAGCGATTTCTCCTGCTACACAGAACCGCTGGTACGCTTCTGGTTCGCCAGTGGGGAAACGATCGATGTTGATGCTGAATCCGATGACCTTCCCTTCGGAAGCGTCTCACCATCGCTGGATACGCGTGAAGCGCTACTTGTGCCTCTGGTGGATGATACGAAGAAGACCGAAATCGTGGCTTTGGCAGTGAAATCAGAAAACGAAAGGAGCGTCGCTGAAGGTGAGCTTTCATTCCGGCAAAACGATCTTGTAGCGGACCTTCAAATACGCCTGGGCGCCTCTCGTGCGCAGGCAGTCCGCAGCTTGCTGCGCAGCGCCGGCGAACACGAACGCCAGGCTTTCTATGAGCAATTGGCCATGCGCATATTTCCTGAAGCTGCCGCTGTGACCGGCTTTGCCAGATATGAAAACGATCCGGAGCAGCCGCTGGAGCTTTTAATTCATTGCACGGTACCGCAATTCATTAGTTCGACCAATGGTGTGGTCGATCTTGGCCAACTGGTTCCTTCGCTCGGGCTGGGCGCGCAGTACGCTAAAAACGCAGAACGCAAATTCCCGCTTTATATTGAGACGTTGTATTTTGAGAGCACAACGTTCCACTTGCATCTCGCGGCGAACATGCAGGTGCGCTCAGTGCCTGCTGATTTTACCGAGAAGGATGAGTTTGGGGAGTATGCGGAGCGTTTTGTGCGTTCAGCAGACCAGATTGAAGTTCATCGCGAATTCCATGTCCCGGTCCAGGTAATTGCGCCGGAAAAGTATGCTGCCTTTGCGCGCTTCGCGCGGCAAATTGATAACGCAGAGCGTCAACGGATATCTCTGGAGCTGGGGAAGGAAGGCACGGCGGCAGGTCAATATCGCGTGCCGCCGGCGGCAGGCATGTTCCGATAACCACCAGCCTTCTGCTCGCTCAGGCGATCCAGGAAGTTTGCCGCCATATCTACGAATTTGCCGCCCTTCTCAATATATTCAGGCAGGTTATGCCATAGCTCTTCAAACTTTTCCGGATGCTCAGCGGCAAAGGTGGCTACGCCAATGCCGGCAACGGCCAGGCCTGCAGGCCGGCGACCTGTTAAAAAGAGTATCGCGCCAGCAGCAAACGATCCGTACATCAGCGTCTTTTTCCAATCCATGCCTGTCCTCCTGAATGTAGCCGTAGAAATCTTAATATATTTTCTGACCGCAAAAAGCGGCAAGGGGATGCAATTCCCGTTATTTAAGAATCAAAGACACTGCCGGCTGTTGCCCTCTTAACACAGGGGTTTGGCGCCTGACATAACTGAACTCAAAAGACATTCTTTGAATAGTGAAGGTTTCGCTATCGGGCCATCTAACGAGGGACCCATAGTGCAAAAAAGAAAGTGGGCGCCGGTATAGGGGCGACGCCCACGTGGGGGTACTGCGTATGTTGTTATTAGAATAGACGCAAGACCTGCAAAAAAGTTTCATCCGGCGCGGAAATTAACATAAATAAACACTCCTAAAGTTAATAGTTCGCCTGGCGATAATTAATTCTTAATAAAAAACCCCTTCATTCTTTTGAAGGGGCTGGAGAGTAAGGAGAGAGGAGATGAATCACTACAACATTTGCGAAATTAATTCTCGAATCTGAATTCTGCTTTGGTGAAGGCCAAACTGCGATTCTTTTTCATCGATGCCAAGAAGGCGCGCGATCCGCGGATGATCGTATCCTTCCACATCGTGCAACAGAAAAATCAGCTTCTCCGTCGCTGGCAGTTGAACTACAGCACGTTCCAGGTGAACACGCTTCACATTGCCTAAAATGCTTTTTGTCTGTGAAGCCTTGCAATTCAGAGTGAGCACACCCACTGGCGCAAATTCACGCACTGCGTCAAGGAAAGCTTGATCGATATGCTCCGTCTGGGGGCTGGCGCTGCGGGCAAACGCACGCAGGAAAACGTTAGTGGACAATTCTTCCGCCGCAAGCTCGTTGTCTGTCATCCAGAAAGCAAGGGAATAAATCCTATGGCAGTGTTCGTTGTAAACAGTGCTGTACGCTGCTGCTCCGCTTTTAGCGGAGGAAATCAGGATTCCCACATTGCTCATTACACCCAAGCTGCTTGACATTTTTAAAACCTACCTTCTCGGCCCAAATCTGGAGGGTCCAGTTTTTTACCTGACAATCGAAGCCATAAATAGAGCAATCCTCTTGCCCAAAGAACGTAGGCATCTATGAAGTTTTGCAATGAAATTTAAGTTATTGATTTTCAAGGATTAACCGAGAAAAGAAAACTAATCCTAGAAATGTCTAATCCAAAATAGAGATACGGACGGGCCACCTTGATCTAATTATGAGTATTTTAGTACCACTTATGTTACTTGATCGACCAACACGACTCGCTTCGTCCACGTAAAATTTACCGAGGTCTGAGAGACAGTGATTTAGGGCAGTTAGCCCCTTTTTGAGAAGATTCTACCGAACCATCAAAACTTCGCGAATGTTGTCGCGGCCCAAGAAAAACTTGCGTGAAGCAAAGTCTTTGAAGAGGTTTTCAATGTGACGGTTATTAAAGATACGCTGCAGGCTAAACCCTTGGATAGGCTCCAGTTCCAGAACATCAGGCGGCACAATGTGATGTCTGGAGTAAAGAGATTCCGGCCCTGCATCCTTGGTGTGGAAGAAAGCCAGCAGATTGCCTTTGGCTTTTAGCATCACCTGCAGCCGCTCCACTAAAGGCTTTACCAGGCTCTCAGGAAGGTAATCCGGTACGTCCCAGCACAGGACTGCGTCAAATTGATCAGCAGGATAGTCCAGGTTTTCTGCGAAAAATTTACCGGGATCAATCTGCATGAAGCCATCTTCCTGCCTCACGGTGTAGCTAGGGTCCTGGGACTCACGCAGAATGTCTTCATTAAAGACCCGCGCACCCATTTCAGTAAGGAAGGTTATGTTGGAAGGTGAGGTCGGGCCAAGGTCGAGCACGCATATTTTTTGCTCGCCAATGCTCTTGAGATTACGCAGTAACTCTCCCAGGCCAATGCAGCGGCGGCTGACCCGTGGCGCAGACTTGCCTGGCCCAGCCGACTTGGCTTGGGGAGCATCTGCGCCACGGAACCATCTCTTTAGATTATGACCAGAGGAGCTCAAAGCCCCTCTAATTTACCTTATTTGGGATCTAAAAAGGAACCTTGCGTGCCCGAAGCAGCGTTGTAACTAATAGGGCCGGAACTTGAACTCGAACCGGAACTCAGGCCCGTTCCTGCGCTTGCCGCTGCCGCCATGGGCTTGCGGGTTTCTGACTTGGATTCTCTTTCGCGTATATCGATAGCGCCTTTAAAGAATGCTCCATCTTCAATCACAATGCGCTGCGTGCCTACATCGCCAATCAAGGTACAGGATTTGCGCAGTTCCACACGACCGGTAGCGTTTACATTGCCTTCCACTTTTCCATGCACTACCAGATCACGCGCTGTGATGCTGGCTTTGATTTTGCCATTGGGGCCAATGATCAGGCTGTGGTCACGCAGATCAATGGTGCCTTCAATTTCTCCATCCAGATAGAGGTCTTCACTGCCGGTAAGTTCGCCGCGAATTTGGACCGATTTGCCGATATGGCCCACATCACCGCGATGGGGTTCATTGGCTTTCGGCGTTTCCTTGTTCGGGGCCGGTGCAGCGGTCATAGAGGGTGTAGTTGGTGCTGCAGCGAGTGGGGATGCGGGCTGCGCAGGCTGGGTCGGGTTCATGCTCATGGGTTTATTGTCCTCAGGACGTGGTTTCCACATGTTGGCACCTTTTCTTTAGTTTTGCTCTCTTCAGAGAAATTCAAATTGACGTACGATTTTTGAAACGCCTGTCGCAGATCAATCAGGATTTAAACGCTAGTTTACTGCTGCCCGGAAAAATGAAGTAGTTACTCTAGGTGTGCACCTGAAAGGCAATCCGGTGCTTATTGGGGGCATTTGCGTGCCCAGTTTTTCATGTTTACATTAAAGTAAATATTAACTTTTTGATTACTTTTACATCGAAAGCAGTAAACCTTTATTTTTCTTATATTTAATAAGCAACTCTGAATCCAGAATTTCTGGCCAGTTTGGCCGTTTGTTTGCACATAAGTAATACGTCGACTGGAACCGGAATGTCGCGGCAGCGAGCGGGACCGAAAACCAGGGGAACAGCGGTTCTGATTCAGTGTCGCGACTTATCGAGCCAATGGGACTGCCTTCCGAAGAGGTCGATGAAGAAAGAGGCGGCTGCAAAGCCGCCTCTCTTTGCCTTACAACCTGTTGTTTAGGCGCATAAGCTACGCATCAAAGTCGATGGCGGCCGGCAAATGTGCTTCACCGCTTTGGAGCTTTCGCCAGGGCTAGGATATAAAATGCAACTAGCTGCTGGTTTTCCGGCGTCTAAATAAGTATCTGCTAGTAACAAAATTTATGAATTTGCGCAGGCTTCTGTGGCCACTAGGCGTGTTTTTGTATTCGGCGAATCTGGTATTCGCTCTGCAGGTAAGCCATACTCCTGCTTCAGACACGCCTCTCCCGCCTTTACCGCAGGATGCGAACCAATACATCAGAGGAATCGTTAAAAACGAACTGAATGCCGACGCTACTGATCACTCGCACTGGCGTTACCGCATCCACCGCGAAGACGATAAAGGGAGCCAGGATCGCGATGTTATCGAGACCAAGGATGGGCAGATTGCGCGCACACTGCTTATCAATGACCGGCCCCTGACTCCGCAGGACCGCGCGAATGATGACGCCCGGATGAAAAAGCTGGTGGCAGACGCATCTGACCGGGCCAAGCGGGAAAAGCGCCTTAAAGATGACAGTGACCGTGTAGAGCAGATGTTCAGGGCCATTCCAGATGCTTTCATCTTTAAATATGACGGCGAAGAGAACGGGCAGGTACGCCTTACATTTTTCCCCAACCCGCACTATGAAGCGCCCAATCGCGAGTTGCAGGTTTTCCGTTCGCTCAGTGGCAAAATGTGGATTGACCGCGCTGCCGGCCGGCTAACCCGCATGGATGGAACTTTGTTTGAAGATGTCACCTTTGGCTGGGGGTTACTGGGTCGGCTGAATAAAGGCGGCACGTTCTCTGTTATTCAGCGCAGGGTCGGCGATGATCATTGGGAAGTTGTGTCACTCGATGTAAAGATGAGCGGCCACGCCATCGTTTTCAAGACCATCAATGTGAAGCAAATGCAACGTCTCACCGATTTTCGGCGTATGAGTGACAATCTTACCATCGCGCAGGCTTACCAAATGCTGGTGAGTCCGGACAATCCGGTTTCTGCTGAAAGCCAGCTTGGCACGGCTAAACCTCGCGGAAAGAATTAATCAATCCTTGATTTGATCCTGTACGCCAGCAACTTTGCCTGCGTTAATTTTTTCCAGCAGCAGCTCTGGCCAGCAACTCGCACCAGCAGCATCTCTGTTTATCTTAGCTTCAAACCTTCATGCATGAGGCAAACCCTGCTTAATTCCAGTTCTCTAACTCCGTAGCGCCGCTTCCGACTACTCAATGGCCGCGTTTGGTGCGGACCAGAAGTACTAGGAGGAATTTAAATGAGAAAGGTTTACCTGATCACATCAATCCTGCTGCTATCGAGCGTTTGGCTGATGGCGCAGACTACACCCAGCAGCAGCACACAACAGCCGTCAACGCCGCCAACAACATCCCCGTCACAGAGCACCAGCACCACGCAAACTACAACGACGGATACAACGCAAACCTCCAGCAACAGCTCTTCTATCGAAGGCTGCCTCAGTGGCTCAGCGGGAAGCTACACGCTGACTGATACCACCGGAAAAACCTGGCAACTGGCCGGCGATACTTCCAAATTGACCGAACACGTTGGACATGATATCCGCCTCACTGGATCTGAAGGCAACGGCGGAGCATCCGGCAGCTCAAGCGGCGCGGCCGGTTCATCCTCTTCTTCCACCGGCGCAGGCGCTTCTGGTTCACAGCCCACCTTTACCGTACAAAAGGTAAAGATGATCTCCAGCACCTGCCCAAGCAAATAAGCAATAGTTGCTGACTTTAAAACCCTCGCAATTTGTGCGAGGGTTTTCTTTTCCGGTAACAGATCTTTATTCAGAACAGCTTAGGAATTCACGTGGAGCCGCCCGTCGCGCAGAACGGTGCATTTGCGATTGCGCCACACAATGGTGTCGCCGGCAAACCCGCTAATCCACACCAACACGCCCAAAACATCCTGTAGCGGCAAAAGCCACCATTGCCGGCGGGTAACAGGATCGTGCAGAACAAAGTGGGCCGTGGCCGCAGCTGCGGTGCCGCGCAAAATCAGGGTAACAGGAATGATTGGCCAAGCGCCAGGAAGCGTCGCCCACAGCAGCAGCGCCCAGACCAGCGGATAAGTGAAAATTTGCCCCCAGTATCCGGCGGGACGTGACCGGCGCGTGCTGCGCGCCCAGCGAATGCGATGACCAAAGTTAGCAATCAGGCTCTGACTCCCGATACGATGCTCAATGACGCAGGATGAAAGCATCACGCCGTGCCCCAGTTCGGCGGCGCGCTGGCCAATCACAAAATCTTCCGCCAGAAAATCCTGCAGATAGCTGAAGCCGCCCATATCATCGAGTACGTTGCGGCGCACAGCAACCGTGCAGCCCAGGGCAAAACGCATCCCTTCCAACATGCGCGCAACCAGCACGCCGCCAAGAAGCTCAGTGTTCATGCCAATGGCTTCCAGCCGCGACCACAAACTGTGCCCAGGCACGGCCCGATAAGGGCAGGTAATCAACCCCACGCCTTCCTGCTGAAACTCCTGCGCCAAATGAGAAAGCAGGCATGGCTTTACGCGAATGTCGCTATCGCTCATCACCAGCAGATCATGTTTGGCTTCGCGCACCAGCCGGTTCAGGCTATAAGCCTTGGCATTGGGAATGGGCGATTCCCCTGTGATAATCAGGCGTGCTTTTACCTTGCCGGAATATGCGTTGATAATTTTCGTGGCCAGAATGGCGGCAGGATCTTCTTCAGAATGCACGCCAAGCAGCACCTCATAGCTGGGATAATCCTGCAGGAAGAAGCCGCGCAGATTTTCTTCCAGCCCTTCATCGTGGCCGCATAGCGGTTTCAACACACTGATGGAAGGATTATCTCCAGGCGCCGGCAAAGGAACGCCAAGATAACGTCTGACTGCGACACAGATAAGTACACAGTAAACCAAAGAACCGGCGAGCAGTACAGCCAATACAGTACTCAGGATCACCATAATGCGGGTCCGTTCTCCATGGGATTGGAACCATCCGCAGTCGCGCCGGAAAGGCTATTGGTCAAAACAAGTTTACCGCCGCTCTCAGCAATCAGGTGAAGGTTGTTGTGGCCCACAAGGGCGCTCAGCCGGGCCATTTGTTGCCCGTCCGTCACCAGATAACAGCGCATTGTACCTGACCAGGTACGCGCAAACTGAGAATCATCAATAAAAACGCGGGGCGCATCAGGTGCATAAGAACCGTATTCCAGATTGTTGAAGCGGCCGTTCAGAAGCAACACATGCCGATTGGCATAAAACATGATCGATGAAAACGGATAGTAGGCCCCGTCAACAATCAACTGTCCAGTTGGCGCGCGAAGCAATGCCTGCGCCAAAGGACGCGACGACAAATACGGATCAAAAATCACAAGCGCCATTCTGCTGGCCTGAAAAAACAAGACCATCATCGCTGCCAGCGCAAAAATGGCGCGGTTGCCGCGAAAGAACCACGCGCCAATAGCGCCCACCAGAAACGCTATCCCTGCCACCGCGAGCGGCAGACGCAGGTAAGCAAATGACTGGATGGTTAGGTCGCCCATGTGGCCCAGAGAGAGTGTGTAGGCCTCAGGGTGCTGTTGCAGTGCGCTGGAAATATCGCCCGGCGTGGGTACATGGCGGACCACGAACAGCACTGCCGCCACCAGCACCGCCGCAACGCCAGCTATCGTTGCAAGGACTTTGGTGGAGACGTTAATCCACTTGCCTTCATTGGCAATGGCGCAGCCCAGCAACAGCGCCAGCGCCGGATACAACGGCATGGAGTAATACTCCTGCGTGGTGGAGAAGGTAAAAAAGAGCAGCAGAAATCCAGCCCAGCATAAGGCCAGCAGGCGTGTGCGCCCGGCGCGATCCACAGGTTTGTAACTCAGTTTGGCTGCCGCGGGAAAATAAGCGCTCCAGGGAAAGAGCCATGCGAGGTTCAGAAGCCAGAAAGCTGCGCGCGGAACGGTGTTGTAGTCATGCGGGTAACGCAGCCCCAGAAAGCGCAGCACATGCTCATTCATAAAGTAAAACCAGAAAAAACCGTGATACTCTCCCGGCCCGCTATGCATGCTGAAATTGAAGTAAGGGGGCATTCGTAGAATTGCCAGAACGTGCCAGGGCGCTGCAATTACAAGGAAGATGAGAGAGCCGGTAAACAGATGCAAGCTCTGCCAGGTGCGCCGGGAAAAGAGCTGTCGTGTAAAAGCCAGATACAACACGGCACCGCCAATGGGAACCACAAGCGCAAGCAGGCCTTTGAGCAAAACGCCAATTGCCATCGAGACGGCCAGGAGCACAGCCCAGCTCCGCGGATGGCGCTCTTCACCGTCTTCATTCAGCGCGCGCTGAAAGGCGAAGAAGCACATGCACACCGTAGCCGTTAACATGACATCCGGAATCAGGATGCGGGTAAAGAGAAAGAGGCCAATGCACGTGGCCAGTGCCAGTCCAGCATAAAAACCGGCCCGGCGGCCAAACGCCCATAGACCGTAACGCGCCGTGATCCAGCACAGCAGGATTGCAGACAGCGCTGTGGGGATTCGCGCGACCCAGTCATGCACGCCCAGAACTAAATAGCAGATGGCGATCAACCAATACGGAAGCGGAGCTTTTTCAATATACGCAACGCCGTCAAGATGTGGAATGACCCAATCGCCAGACTGGATCATGTTGCGTGAAATCTGCGCATGCGCCGCATCCACATCATCCATCAGTGCCGGCGGGGAAATAATTCCGGCCAGAAAAATGACGGCAGCGATCACTACTAACGCGAGTTCATAACGCGACCATAACGGCCGTGACGACAGAGAAGCCCGCGCGCCAGTTTCCATGCTGGCGCTTTCCATCTGATCCAAAAGTTCGTTCACGGCAATAAGCGAAGTCCTCCATTTCAATTTTCGCAGATGCGCCGGAAGCGCTCAAACCATGCAGTGCGGCTGCTGAAAAGCAGATTGGGGCAGCCTGTTTTTTCTTTGGCTAGGCTGTCTTTCTTAAAAACAGTTACCAAGAGGTTTTAAATGATTATGGCCGCTGGTGAAACACGGGATTTGTAAAAAACTGTAAGCACTAAGAATATGGGATCAACCAAGGTAAAGAGACGCACAATGCAAATTTAAGAGTCTAAAAGCCAATCGCAGTACCTGTTCCAGTACTACCAAAGAAGTGTAAAGCGTGTGTTTTCCATCGCTTTTGAGATTGTAAGATGGGTTGCGTAAAAGCGGGCAAGCAGAATAAATTGCCTGCGAAACATTGGTTCAAGTCTGGTGTTTGTGTTGTTCAAGAGCGGGCCGCAATCGTCTGAATGGCCGAGGTGATATTGAGGTCGAAAACGGGAAAGAGGTCATGGGTCTAGCAAAATTGAAACTTCCGGTGGCGTTGGCTCTGGTGTGCATGGCATTCTTTGTTACCTTTATGCAAGTCAAAGCCAATGAGGAAACTGATGATCCTGTGGGCGCCTCGGCCGTCTGGAGTCCTGAGAGCGACGATCTGACTGACATCGCGCAATCATGCAAAGCGGAGCCGGCAACAGAATACAACACGTGTTTTGTCGATCAGATGGGCAGCTATGCTTCCTCAGAAGCTGTGTCATTTAGCGAATTTCTTCTTCAACAAACGCCGGCCCGCGCGGGTTATCTCTCCGGTTTGCGTGAAGCAGGTCCAATTGATTTAGGGCTGGTAACGTATCCTGGCTCTGCGGATTTAAGCCGCGGCTGGACGCTTGTGAACGGCGTACCGGCAATTGTGGATGTAGACAACCTCAAGCTGCTTCCGCAATCCACTATGGAGAAAGACCCGCAGTTCAGTGCACTGCGTATGAAGTACCCTCAGCTCCAATTGTCCGTTGTTGATGACGACCGCAGCACTGACACCATGCCTGAGATGCAAGCCCTGGGCGAAGGAAGCCAGCGCTTTGTGATCAACTACTCGCTCAAAGAGCCGTGTGCGACTTGCCAGACTGTGGCCCACGCAAGCTTTGGTTTTGATTTTGATCCGACAGGAAAATTTCTTGGCGTGACCTTTATCAAAGTGATCCCTGACAATATTTAAAAAGCTTCTCTCTTTTTCTTCCGCGTACTGGCGCCATTAGGTAGGTGCCGGTTCCTGATATGCGCGTTACTCCCTTTCTATTGCCATTTCCTGTTATTCTGTCGGGTTTCGCAGAGTATGAGGAAACGCTATGTTGAGCATGCAAGGTAAAAATGCGGTTATTTTTGGTGTGGCGAATAAACGCAGTATCGCCTGGGCCATTGCCCAGCGGCTGAGTGATGCCGGCGCAAAGCTGGCCATCACCTATCAAAATGAGCGGCTGAAGGCTGAGGCGCATGAGTTGATCTCTTCCCTGCCCGGCGCACAGCCTTTCCAGTGTGATGTTTCCAGCGATGCGGAAATTGACCGGTTCTACGGCCAGCTGAAGCAGCACTTCGGACAGCTAGACGCCCTGGTGCACTCGGTGGCTTACGCTCCCGCCGAAGACTTGAAAGGCGACTTTCTGAACACCTCGCGTGAAGGCTTTCGCATCGCCCACGACATAAGCGTGTATTCGTTGATCGCTCTTACCCGCGCAGCCG
This sequence comes from Candidatus Angelobacter sp., assembly GCA_035279585.1. Lineage (GTDB taxonomy): Bacteria > Acidobacteriota > Terriglobia > Terriglobales > Acidobacteriaceae > Angelobacter. The sequence goes on from DATEHN010000072.1 coordinate 26,929, forward strand.
CTCCGCTCATGGCCAATGGCGGCAGCGTGATCACCTTGACCTACTTTGGCGCCGAGAAAGTGGTTCCCGGCTATAACATCATGGGCGTGGCCAAAGCATCGCTGGAAGCCACGGTCCGCTACCTGGCAAACAGCTTGGGCCAGAAAAAAATCCGCGTGAACGCCATCTCTGCCGGCCCCATCAAAACGCTGGCCGCGCGGGGTGTGGGTGATTTCTCCCAGATGCTCAAGAACCACGCTGAACATGCTCCTCTAAAGCGAAACGTAGAGCCAAAAGAGGTTGGCGACACAGCTCTTTTCCTGGCCTCAGACCTTGGCTCTGGAATTACCGGTGAAACTTTGCACGTGGATTGCGGTTACAACATCATGGGATTTTGAGCCGCATGTCACGCAGCTCGGTATTCTCGGTTTTTGTTCTGATCGATCTGGCCATAGTGGCGGGCGTAATCTGGTGTGCTTTTCACAAAATTCCGCTCGGTAAATATTTGCCTCCCGCTATCGTTTTGTTTGTCCTAAACGGGGCCTGGCTGATTGTTATGACGTTGAAGAACACACCGCCCCGAGCAAACTAGATGGCTGGGACCGGAGACAAGCAGGGCACTAACCGATGAGGCATGGGCTGAAAAACAATCACGTTCTGGTCTTGCCCCCGCTTTACGCCATCATCGATTTTTCCTACTTCGCTGCTGAACCTGATCCTGTCTCAGCGATTGTCCAGTTTGCGAAAAAGCTGATGGACGCGGGCGCAAGGTTGATTCAACTACGCGATAAATCCGAACCTGCTGCGCCACGGCGGCTCTTAAGCTGTGCTCGCGAACTTCGCCGCGTCACCCTGGACCGGGCAATCCTGATCATGAATGATCGCATTGACCTCTGCCTTGCCGTTGACGCGGACGGAGTCCATCTGGGCCAGGAAGATCTCTCACCTGCAGCGGCCAGAAGGATTTTTGATCAAATTTTTGATCAAAACAAAGATGAGCAGCGGCGAATCATTGGATTTTCTACCCACAACTTAGATCAGCTTCGCGAAGCAAATTCTCTTCCAGTCGATTACATTGCCATCGGGCCGGTGTTTGCTACGTCGTCCAAAGCCAATCCTGATCCAGTGATCGGCCTTGAAGGAGTGCGTGCGGCAAGCCGGGCTACAACAAAGCCCTTAGTGGCCATAGGGGGAATCACCCGCCAGAACTGCCATCAGGTGCGGGAGGCAGGCGCAGGCACGGTGGCCGTGATCTCTGACCTTTTTGAGTCCCCAGGCAAAGCAGTTGCGGATTTTCTGCGCATTTTGGGGTAAAACATACAGAACGATTATGTCTTCATCAGCGGAAGTCCATACGCCGCCTAAATCGGGAGCTTCATCTACCGCGCCACAACTAGTCCAGGGGCTGGGTCTAACCAGCGCAACCACGCTGGTGATGGGCTCTATGATCGGCTCCGGCATCTTTATTGTGTCGTCGGAAATAGCCCGTGAAGTCAACTCGCCAGCGCTGCTCATTGCCGCATGGCTGGTGACGGGTTTTATGACAATCGTGGGCGCGCTTTCTTACGGCGAGCTTGCAGCCATGATGCCGCGCGCCGGCGGACAATACGTTTACCTGCGCGAATCCCTGGGGCCACTCTGGGGCTTTCTCTATGGCTGGACGCTCTTTCTGGTCATCCAGACCGGAACCGTCGCCGCCGTGGGAGTGGCCTTTGGCAAGTTCATGGGGCACTTCTTCCCCACCGCGATCACCGCCGATAAATGGATAGTTGGCCCGCTCCATGTTGGTGTATGGAGTCGCTTTGGCCTCTCCCTAGGCGGCATGGATATGGGGCTGAACACGCAAAACCTTTGCGGAATCGTGGTTGTGATCTTTCTCACTATCCTAAACATTTTTGGATTAAAGCTAGGTGCGGCAGTGCAGAACACATTCACCATCGCCAAGGTTTCTGCTCTTGCCGGACTGGTGCTGGCAGGAATTTTTGTTGGCCGCAACGCGCATGCCATCGCCACAAACTTTGGCAACTTCTGGCGAGTGAACCTGCCGCACTCTGCCAGTGGCACCTCAGTCGGACCATTTGTGGGTATCCTTACGATTCTGGCCGTGGCCCAGGTAGGTTCGCTCTTCTCCTCCGACGCGTGGAACAACGTGACGTTTACTGCCGGAGAAGTGAAGAACCCAAAACGCAATTTACCGCTCTCACTGGCGCTGGGCACAAGCGTGGTGACTCTGCTTTACATCGCAGCGAACTTTATCTATCTGAGCGTGCTGCCGATGGACGGCAGCATGGGCGGCACAAGCGTCTTTGAGCGCGGCATTAAGTTTGCGACTGGAGAGCGCGTGGGCACAGCCGCCATGCAACAGATGTTTCACAGCAACGGCGCTGCGCTCATGGCCCTGGCCATCCTGATTTCTACTTTTGGCTGCTGCAATGGGCTGATCCTTTCCGGCGCTCGCGTCTATTACGCCATGGCGAAAGATGGCCTGTTCTTCAAGTCCACTGGCAAAGTCCATCCAAAATATCTCACACCAAAGAATGCGTTGATCGTACAAGGCATCTGGACTTGCGTTCTCTGCCTCTCCGGGACTTACAACGATCTTCTGAATTACGTGATTTTTGCCGTGCTGGTCTTTTATATATTAACCATCACCGGCCTGTTCGTTTTGCGCCGTACGCAGCCCCAGGCCGAAAGGCCCTACCGCGCCATCGGCTATCCGATACTCCCCGCCGTTTATATTGTGATGGCCTTATTCATCGATATCGTATTATTGCGCTACAAACCGCAATACACATGGCCGGGCTTGATTATCGTGCTGCTGGGAATTCCCGTGTACCTGGTGTGGTCACGCAAGGGTTCCGCAGCCGCCCAAGCCTGAACCTATAAACAAGGAGAACTTTGCATGGCCAATTTGCTGGCAACCAAGCCGATGGACGTGTTGCTCGCCGAATCGAAAGAAGAAAACGAGCACAGTCTTAAACGTGCACTGGGGCCGATTAACCTGATCACGCTTGGCATTGGCGCAATCATCGGCGCCGGAATCTTTGTTTTGACCGGCGCAGCAGCTGCACAGTATGGCGGCCCGGCGATTATGCTCTCGTATATCTTTGCCGGCGTCGGCTGCGTCTTTGCCGGATTGTGCTATGCGGAGTTTGCCGCGCTCATTCCAATCGCCGGTTCAGCGTATACATACGGCTATGCAACATTGGGTGAGATATTCGCTTGGATCATCGGCTGGGACCTGATTCTGGAATATGCCTTCGGCGCAGCCACTGTTGCTTCCGGTTGGGCCGGTACGATTGTCGCCTTCCTGCAGGGCTTTGGCATCAACCTGCCACCCACATTGATCAATACTCCTGGCACCCAGATGGTCCTCTATCAGAAGAATTGGGTACCGCTTTCGACCGTAGCAAAAACTTTGACAGATTCCGGTATCGATTGGCATACGCTGCCGCACGTTACTGCGATTTTCAACGTGGTGGCATTTATCGGTATTTTGCTTGTGACTGCGGTGCTGGTCGTAGGCATTAAGGAATCAGCAAATTTCAATTCTGCCATTGTGTTCGTGAAGTTAGCGGCGGTGCTCATCTTTATTGCTGTCGCTGGTGTTTATGTCTCGCATCACATGGCCCAAGCCAAGGCCAATTGGACACCCTTTATTCCACCTAACACAGGTCAATACGGTGTCTACGGATGGTCAGGCATTGCCCGCGGCGCCGCAGTCGTCTTTTTTGCTTATATTGGTTTCGATGCCGTCTCCACCGCTGCGCAGGAGGCCAAAAACCCACAGAAAGATATGCCAATCGGCATCCTTGGGTCGCTCGCTATCTGCACCGTTCTTTATATCGTTGTCTCTCTGCTGCTCACCGGCGTAGTGCACTATTCGCAATTGAATGTGGCGGCGCCAGTTTCTCTGGCGATGTCAGTGACTGGAGTTTGGTGGGGAAGCCTTCTGGTGAACATCGGAGCAATTGCCGGGCTGAGCACGGTGATGCTGGTGATGTTGCTGGGGCAATCGCGTGTGTTCTACTCCATGTCACGCGATGGTCTGCTCTGGAAGTGGGCCGGCGAAATTCATCCAAAGTTCCGTACGCCGTGGAAGTCCACGATTATCGTCGGAATTTTTGTTGCGTTTTTCGCCGCGCTGATTCCCATCGGCATTCTGGGCGAACTGGTCAGCATCGGAACGCTGCTTGCGTTTGTGATTGTATGCGCCGGCGTATGGGTACTTCGTCGCAAACGCCCTGATATGCCGCGCCCATTCAAAACCCCGTGGGTGCCTTTTACTCCCATCTGCGGAATGCTGGCAGCATTCTGGCTGATGCGCTCGCTGCCCGGTGGTACCTGGCTGCGTCTCATCATCTGGCTGGCCATCGGCATGGTGGTTTACTTTACGTATAGCACCAAGCACAGCAAGGTGCAGGCAGGACAAGCCGCTGTACCTGCAGCGTCCGCCAAAAGCGGAGACTAGCCCCTTTCAAGTTCGTCAGATCGTCAAAACCCTCCGTCCGCGGAGGGTTTTGTTTTAGAATGGCCAGTCTTTTTCTATTCGTGCGCGTCTATTTATCAAGGGGGAACTGAATGGCCAACCTGCTCGCCACCAAACCGGTGAAGATCATTCTGGACGAAGCTCATGAAACTGGCGAACACAGCCTTCGCCGCGCATTAGGCCCCACCAACCTGATCACTCTGGGCATCGGCGCGATTATCGGCACTGGAATTTTCGTCCTGACGGGAACAGCCACGGCCTTGCATGCAGGCCCTGCCATCGTGATCTCTTTTACGCTGGTCGGAATAAGTTGCGTCTTTGCCGGATTATGCTATGCCGAATTTGCCTCCATGATTCCTGTGGCCGGCTCCGCTTACACCTATGGTTATGCGACCCTGGGCGAGATCTTCGCCTGGATCATCGGCTGGGACCTGGTTCTGGAATACGCCTTTGGAGCCGCCACCGTGGCTTCCGGCTGGAGCGGTTACCTGATCAGCCTGCTCGGCGATTTTGGAATCAAATTGCCTGCTGCTATCGCGGGCACCCGCTGGGATGAATTTGTCTATTACAACAATCACTGGGAGAACCTCTCGCGAATGGCTCCCAAGCTGAAGGTTCTTGGTATTGATCCTGCAACCTTGCCGCACGCGCATGGCGTCTTTAATCTGCTGGGTTTTCTGGCGATTGCGTTTTGCACTCTGGTGCTGGTGATTGGCATCAAGGAGTCCGCCAACTTCAACAGCACGATCGTGATCATTAAGGTAGGCGTGCTGCTGGTGTTTATTGGCATCGGTACGATGTTTTTGTTTCAACATCCGCAGCTGACAGCGGCCAACTGGCATCCGTTTATCCCGCCGAGCAGCGGAGGCGAGTTTGGATGGATGGGCATAAGCCATGGCGCTGCCATCATCTTCTTTGCTTATATCGGATTTGACGCTGTTTCCACCGCCGCGCAGGAAGCCAAGAACCCTGCTCGTGATATGCCTATCGGCATCCTTGGCTCGCTGGTGATCTGTACAATCCTCTACGTTCTTACGGCGGCTGTGCTGACCGGCCTGGTGAACTATAAGTCGCTCAACGTGCCCGACCCGCTGGCCATTGGCATTGACGCCACGAACAATCACTTTGGCAGCTTCCTGGTAAAACTCGGCGCGCTCATGGGCCTGACCAGCACGATTGTCGTCATGCTCCTGGGACAATCGCGCGTTTTCTTTTCCATGTCACGCGATAGGCTTTTGCCCGGCTTTTTCAGCGTGATCCATCCTCGTTTCCGTACTCCCTGGATTTCCACGCTCAGCGTTGGCTTCTTCGTAGCTCTGCTGGCAGCCTCACTTCCCATCAATCAGCTTGGCGACATGGTGAACATTGGAACACTGCTGGCATTTGCCATTGTTTCCGCAGGCGTGTGGGTGCTGCGCCGCCGCAACCCTGATTTGCCCCGCCCATTCAAAACGCCATGGGTTCCGGTGGTCCCCATTCTGGGCGTACTGTTTTCTCTCTGGTGGATGTACAACTTGCCCGGCATTACCTGGCTCCGTCTGGTGATATGGCTGATCATCGGCATGTTCATCTATTTTGGCTACGGACGTAAGCATAGCCGCGTGCAGACCGGGGCTATGTAGCCACGCATAGCTATTAATGATTAATCCAGTGAATGCACCGATTCGATCCGCGGTTCTGCATGTGCGATTGATCTACAATCTCTTGAGCGTATGAAAATCGTTACCGCGGAAGAGATGCGCACCATTGACCGCGCCACCACTGAGAAATACGGCGTGCCATCTCTTACCTTAATGGAAAACGCCGGGATAGCCGTCGCCGATTTCGCGCAAAAGCATTTTGATTTTCAGTTGGTCTGCGCCGTCTGCGGCAAAGGCAACAACGGCGGCGATGGATTTGTGGCGGCGCGCAAGCTGCATGAAGCCGGAAAGAAAGTTTCTGTAATCGTACTGGCCAAAGGGCCGGATGACCTGCGCGGCGATGCGGCGGAAATGTTCAAGAAGCTGCCGGTGCCGGCGTTATGGATCGCCGAAGAAAAAGACTTCGGTAAGCCTGAAATCGAGCAGGCGCTCAAGTCTGATCTTGTCCTCGACGCGATTCTTGGCACAGGATTCAAGCCGCCGCTGAAGGGAATTGCGGAAAAGGCAATCATTCTCATCAACAAAGCTACAAGCTTTGTGCTATCCGTTGATCTGCCGTCCGGTGTGGATGCTGATGCCGCTGAAAGCGCTTTTGATTACTCGTCCTTCGTTCACGCTGATGCCATCGTCTCTTTCACCGCCCCCAAGTCTGCTCTAGTGTTTGTCGATCTTACGGATGGCCCCATTGCCATCGCCAATATTGGTTCTCCGACAAAACTGGTTGCCAAACATGCCTCTCTGCATCAGGACGTTGTAACAAGTGCTGATGTGCAGGCGCTAACCTGGAAACGCCGCCCTGATGCAAATAAGGGGGATTTTGGTCATGTGTTGGTGATCGGCGGCTCGGTAGGGAAGAGTGGCGCACCCGCAATGGCTGGTCTGGCGGCACTCAGGACCGGCGCCGGACTCGTAACTGTGGCGTCGCCCAAATCTGCGCAGAACGCAGTCGCGGCATCCGCGCCGGAGTTGATGACCGAGCTGCTGGAGGAGACCGCTGACGGCACGGTTTCGATTTTGGCCCTGGCGCGACGCGAACAACTTTTGAAAGGGAAAACGGTGGTGGCTCTTGGTCCTGGACTTTCGCAGAATGAGGAAACGGCGGAATTCATCCGGGACTTTGTGAGCATATGCACGACCTCGCTGGTCCTTGACGCTGATGGCATCAACGCTTTTGCCGGGCATGGTGAAGAAATCCAGCCAGATGCTGACGACCATTCATTCCGCGTACTCACGCCACATCCCGGCGAGATGTCACGGCTCATCGGTTCCACTGTCCCGGTCATTCAGGCGAATCGTGTTGGAACTGCACGGCGCGCCGCGGAATTGACGCGCGCCTGCATTGTATTGAAAGGGCATCGAACCATCATCGCCAGCCCGCATGGCCACATTTGGATTAACTTGACAGGCAATCCGGGAATGGCCAAAGGCGGATCGGGCGATGTACTTACCGGCATTGTTGCCGCCGTCCTTGCGCAAAGGACTTTGCAGGGAGCTACCGTAGCATGGCGTCCAGGAGACGATCCGGAGGGAAAAGAAATCAAGGACCTTACAAAAAAATGTGATCCGGAGAAGGCCAATGTTGCAGCCCACAAAATAGCGGTCAAGGTCGGTGAGGCCCGCGATTTGATGGCGGCCCTTGGCGTTGCGCGCGCCGTCTATCTCCACGGACTCGCTGGTGATATCGCCGCGTCGCTCTACGGCCAACAATCTATGATAGCCACTGACATCATTAACTGTTTGGGTGAAGCCTTCGCTGTCTGCGAAGAGGAGTCCCACAGCAAGTTCACATATCTCCAGCGATGAAGACTTTCCAAACCCACTCTGCCGATGAAACCACCCAACTCGGCCGGCAACTCTCCACCCAGCTTAAGCCAGGAACGATTGTGCTTCTGCGTGGCGATCTTGGAGCCGGTAAAACTACTTTGGTCAAAGGCATTGCGGAAGGTTTTCACGCCGCGCGGGCGGAGGACGTCACCAGCCCTACCTTCACACTCATCCACGAATATCGCGGCCCTGAAGTTACGCTCTACCACATTGATCTTTACCGCATTGACACGCAGCGCGAACTGGATACGCTGGCGCTTGACGATCTGATGACAGCCGGGAGCATTCTGCTGATCGAGTGGGGAGAAAAGTTCGATCGCTTTGTGCGCGAGCGCGATGTGGAGATTGCTATCGAGCCTAAAGGCGACGACAACAGATTCATTACTGTAAAGGCCGCTGACGAGCGATCCTTGCAAAGAACTTCCGCCTAACCACTGATTTGCCAAACTTCCCGGCCCATTTTGTGCTAAACTCCCGCGCATCTGACCCGGCCCCTCAAGTCAAACCTAAAAAAGGAGCGTCTTTATATGCCACTTCTCCCCAGGAAGTCATTGCTCGTCATTGTTCTGCTGCTTTCGAGTGCTCTTGGGCTTTGGTCCGCTCACAGCATGGCGCAGAAAAAATCATCCGCGCCTGGAAACAAGCCTGCTTCCGCGGCTGAGTCTCAACCCATCGCCATACATGAATTTCAAGTTGAAGGCGTCGATGTTGCTTTGATGGATGTCACAAGAACAGCGCCAGACGTAGTGATCGTGAAATGGGAGTATCGCAATAAGACTGCCCAGCCGCAGCAGCTTGCCACCGGTTCCAAGGGCTGGAGCGATCCTTACCGGCTCTCTATCAATACTTATCTTCTCGCCGAAGATACTAAAATAAAAATCCCTGTCAGCCGCGATGACAAACGCGTTCCCGTGGCTGCCCAACACGGCGCGCCCAACCAACTGACGATCACCGTACCTGCCAGCAAGACACTTAAAACCTGGGCTAAGTACATAGTGCCAACAACGGCGAAGAAAGTCACAGTCGTAATCACCGGAACAGAGCCATTTGAGGCCGTGGATGTGAAAGAACCGGAGCAGAAGCCGGGGAGCTAAGGACTCCTTCCGCTTAACCTCTGTCCGCAACCCGGATAAATTCTGCCTGATCTGGTTTTCGCCTACATCGTCGGCGGGGTGAACGCTACTTGTCCACAGCGGCCATGGCTCGTTCGGCATAGCGCTCACCCGCCGCAACGCCCTTCGGCGCAGCATCATCAATCCGCGCCAGATCGGCCTGCGTCAACTTAATATCGATAGCGACAAGGTTCTCTTCCAGATATTTGCGGCGCTTGGTGCCGGGAATTGGAACCAGATCTTCTCCTTGCGCCAGCACCCAAGCCAATGCCAGTTGTGAGGCAGTGCATTTCTTCTCGTGCGCGATCTCCTGGATTCGCGCCACCAGATCCAGGTTCTTCTGGAAGTTCTCTCCCTGGAAACGAGGGGACTGCCGGCGGAAATCGTCGGCAGCCAGATCGTCAAAGGTCTTGAATTGCCCAGTGAGAAAGCCGCGTCCCAGAGGGCTATAAGGAACAAAACCAATATCCAGTTCGCGCACCGTGGGCAGAATTTCATCTTCCGGATCGCGCGTCCACAGCGAGTACTCAGTCTGCAGCGCGGAAATGGGATGCACTTTATGCGCGCGGCGAATGGTCCTGGGTGAAGCTTCTGAAAGTCCGAGATAACGCACTTTACCCGCGCGTACTAAGTCAGCCATAGCACCCACGGTATCTTCAATGGGAACTGTCTTATCGACGCGGTGCTGATAATAAAGATCGATCACATCTGTGCCCAGGCGCTTCAGGCTGGCATCGCACGCCTGTTTTACGTATTCTGGCGTGCCTTTTACGCCCAGAAATTCGCCATTTGGCCCGCGAACATTGCCAAACTTGGTAGCCAGCACAACCTGATCACGATGGCCCTTAAGGGCGCAGCCGACTAACTCCTCGTTTTTGCCCGAGCCGTACATATCAGCCGTGTCCAAAAAGGTGCAACCGAGATCGAGCGAGCGGTGGATGGTGGCAATGGATTCTGCGTCGTCGCGTCCGCCATAGAACTCTGACATGCCCATGCAGCCCAGTCCAAGCGCGGAAACCTTAAGACCCTGAGTACCAAGTTTTCTTTGTGGAAGCATGATGGAATGTTGTGTCCTTTTCTGAAAAATGGAGACGCATGAAAGCTGGTAAACCTGACATTCTAGTGATTGGTATGGATCACATCAAACCCTTACCGTGAGACAAACACCCGGAAAAACAATGAGGGTAAGCGGGGGAGAACAGAAGCTTATTTAACGACAAAATAACTAAGCGAGTGCAACTTCGTCCGCTCGTCACTTTTAGCAGCTGGGCGTAGGACAACGATGGACGTTTTTTTCGAGCGAATCAGCGGCTTTTGGTAGAGGGTTGCGGGGGATCTCCTGCTCAGCAGAGGCACGGCCATGCACGAACTCCACCCATTTGAGGTCGTGCTGGATAAAATCATTGAAAGCAGATGCTGCTATTTCAATGCGGGTACCGTCTGCAAAACTGATCGTCATTCGACCTCCTTTAAGCTTTTATCTGTTTGTACATTCATAGATGCTCTGCATACGGCCTGGGCTTCACAAAGTTCTGTAAAAAGAACCGCAAAATCAAAAAATATCTGCACCCAGCCAGGAAGATTGAACAAGAAATCGCTCACGCTTGTGTGAATGAGCGAATTTCTGCAGATTTGTGGTGAAAAGAAACGAACACCCAAGGATCTTCCCTGGCGCACCTGCTCAGTGACAAGTACGTCAATGGTCCGGCGCAAGCTTTACGTCAATCCTTCCATCCCACGCCTGCCCATCCGTGGCATATTCCTATTGACTTTCTCGATACTGCCCCTAAAATGAGTCAAACATTGTAGTAAGGAAATGTTTTAAACATTTCCTAGCAAAGATGGAACAGCGGTTTACATCGGCGCAGGTGGTAAGGCTTACAGGCATTACGCCACGGCAACTCCAGTGGTGGGATGAGCGCGGCATTGTGCAGCCACAGCGTGACGGCCGGCGAAGGTTGTACACCTTTGACGACGTCACGGAGATCGCCGTAATTTGCGCCCTGCGGCGCAAGAGCTTTCCGCTGCAGCGGGTCCGCCGCATCATGAAGTTCCTGCAGAAGGAACTGGGGCGGCGGCTGGCTGAAGCGGTGAGCAACGGCTCTGAATACCATTTGTTGACCGATGGAAAACGCGTTTACCTGGAGAACTCTGAGCGTCAGGTGATTGATGTGCTCAAGAACTCGCGCCAGCCTTTGCTGGGCGTGTGCCTGAGTGACGCGGTGAAGGAGATCCGGGCGGAAATTTTCAACCGGCGTCCGGCGCAGAAGCAGTCAACGCGCAGCTCAGGCAAACGCAGGAGCTCTTAAGCTTCGGTGGCGCGCGTCGGTTGTAAGTGGGAGAAGACTGACGGAGGTGACCATGGTGGCGGAACTGAACATCGTGACGGAGTGGCTTCCTGAGCAAATGGAGCCGGGAAGCATTTTTGTTCTTGAAAACGCGGGCGAAGTTGGCGACCAGGATGATCCTTACTGGGCTGTGCTTTCCTGCCCGGAGTGCGGCACGCTGGGGCTGATTACCCGCCGGCAGATGCACGGCCTGATTCCCGTAATCTGCGGTTCAAGCACCTGTCCGGCTCAGTTTGTGATTGAAGATGAGCAGGTGGTGCCGCGGCGGCCTAACTAATCGAGCAGGTATCCCTGTTCGCATGATCACATCAGGCGCAGGTTTGCGCCTGTGCTTCTGCGCGAGAAACAAGTCGGCTCTATGGTGGTACCAATTTAACGTCGATTTAGATCAGTACCCTATGGATAGCCCCATACCTGATGCACCAATTACAATCTAAGCAGATGATCAAGACTGTTGAATGGACCAGCCAGGGCGTCCGCTTTATTGACCAAACGCGGCTCCCGCTCGAAGAAGTTTATGTGACCTGCGGCACCTACCAGGAAGTGGCTACGGCCATTCGGGACATGGTGGTTCGCGGCGCACCCGCCATTGGCGTGTCTGCAGCCATGGGAATCGCTCTGGGCGTAAAGCAATCTAGGGCACAGGATGTTGCGTCGCTCCGCACGGAGTTCGGGCAGATTTGCCGCGCCATTGGTGAGACACGCCCTACGGCGGTGAATCTTTTCTGGGCGATTCGGCGCATGCAGCAGAAGTTTGAGTCTGTTGCTCCGCAGGGTGTTCACCAGATCAGAATTACCTTGGCGGAAGAAGCGCAACAGATGCTGGTGGAAGACATTGCCGCCAACCAAGCCATGGGACGCCATGGCGCCACGCTTATGCCGAGTTCCGGCGGTGTGCTTACGCACTGCAATGCCGGCGCGTTGGCAACGTGTGGATATGGAACCGCGCTTGGCGTGGTCCGCTCCGCAATCGCTTCCGGCAAAAAGCTCCACGTTATTGCCGATGAGACGCGCCCGTTCCTGCAAGGCTCGCGTTTGACCGCATGGGAGCTGATGAAAGATGGGATCCAAACTACGGTTATTGCCGACAATATGGCCGGCGCGATGATGCGGCAAGGCAAGATCAATGCTGTGATCGTCGGAGCGGACCGGATCGCAGCGAACGGAGATGTCGCCAACAAGATCGGAACATACACGGTTGCCGTCCTGGCCAAAGAGCATGGGATTCCCTTCTATGTCGCTGCGCCTTGGTCTACGGTGGATATGAACACGCCCACGGGCGAGAAGATTCCGATCGAGCAACGCTCACCGAAAGAAGTCACGCACCATGCGGGCAAGCAGGTAGCGCCTGACGGCGTGCTGGTGGAGAACCCAGCGTTTGACGTTACGCCCAACAGCTATGTTGCTGCCATCATCACTGAGCGAGGAATTGCCCGGCCGCCATTGATCGATTCACTGAAAGAGTTGGCTGCCACTTCGCCGGTTTTGGTGTAATTGTAGACGAGCCCATGCAATCTGAGGCCGCGCGCGTTGAGGCCTTCTCTGATGGCGTGTTCGCCATTGCCATTACGCTGCTGATCCTTGAAATCAAGGTTCCCGCCCTGAACCAGGGAAACCTTGCCGCTGCTTTGGCTGCGGCAGTGGCCGTCATACGTTGCGTTCCTGTTGAGCTTTGTCTATATCGGCGTTATGTGGATCAATCACCATCGGATGTTCAAACTGCGATAAAGAAAGCCGACATGGGACGCTTCTCCAACCAGTGAACCTACTTTACATAGATAATCAAAATAAACACGCCATTGCAATTACTCAGATTTTTTCGGACGAATTGCTTACTTTGGCGCATTAATTTATTTCTTCCACAAGATCATCTAGTGGAGTAGACTAGCTCCCATGCCAAAGCGTGGCGCCCAACCTCTGCAAGGCGAAGTGTTGCAGGGAACACTTGATTTACTGGTGTTGCAAACACTTTTACTTGGCCCGGCCCACGGCCACACCATCGCCTATGCCATTGAACACCGGTCTGACGACGTCCTACAGGTGGAGCACGGGTCACTCTATCCGGCGCTGCACCGGCTGGAAGATCGCGGATGGATTGCCTCTTTCTGGGGAACATCAGAAAACAACCGCAAGGCGCGCTATTACCGCCTTACGCCCGCCGGGCGCAAGCAATTGGCAGAGCAAACAAGCCGCTGGGAACAACTGGTGAAGGCCATCAACCGTGTCCTGCGGCCAGCAAGCGAGTGAGTTATGAGCTGGAAAAAATTCTTTCGTCGTCGCCGCTGGGATGAAGAACGCGCCCAGGAACTCTCAAATTATTTAGAAATTGAAACCGCAGAGAACATTGCTCGCGGAATGTCTCCAGCCGACGCGGGGGCAGCAGCGCATCGGAAGCTGGGCAACACCACTCAGGTGCGGGAAGAGATCTATCGCATGAACAGCCTGGGCTTCATTGAAACCTTGTGGCAAGACGTGCGTTACGGCACGCGCATGTTGTGTAAGAACCCGGGATTCACGGTCATTGCGGTCCTCACGCTCGCTTTGGGGATCGGCGCAAACACAGCAATCTTCAGCATGGTGGATTGGCTGATGTTTCAGCAGTTGCCGGTAAAGGAACCGAGAGCGCTCACCTATCTCGGCTTTAACCAGGGCGGCCCGTTGCATAATGATTCGCAATTCTCTTTTCCCGAATACCAGCAGATCACTGAAGAGAGCGGGGCGGCATTCGACGGCATGACGGCCGTCTCTTTCGGCGGAGCGTCGAGCAGCCAGTCGACTCCTGACGGTATGACCTTTCAGGGTAGGACGCTTCCGGTACAAACCTTTTTTGTTTCCGGGAATTTCTTCTCGTTCCTCGGACTTAAGCCGGTGCTGGGGCGCTTTTTTACCGCGCAGGAAGGCAGCACAGCCGGCGCTGATCCAGTTGTAGTGCTCTCCTGGGAATACTGGCAATCCCGCTTTTTGGGAGATGCGAGCGTCGTCGGCAAAGGCGTCGCGATCAACGGTCATCCCATGACCATCATCGGGGTCGGTCCAAAAGATTTTTATGGTCCAACACCGCTGCTGCACGTGCAGGCTTATCTTCCGCTGGGAATGTTGGTAATCGACGCAGGAACGTCGCTGGATTTTCTCACCAAAAGCGATGTCCGGCCGCTGAATATTTTTGCCCGCTTAAAACATGGCGATTCGCTAAAGCAGGTGGAACCGACCCTGGCTGTTACGGGGCAGCATCTGTTGGCGCGGTATCCGCGCCCGGACGAAACAATAATCAACATGCGCGCGGTCCCGCTGCGCCCGCCTGGCATGATGAGCGGTGCGGGAACAAACCCGCTCGCTCGAACGGCTGTTATCTTTCTTACGCTGGGCGTCCTGGTGTTGATGCTGGCTTGCGTGAATGTGGCCAACCTGCTGTTGGTTCGCGCGACTGCCCGTCAGGCGGAGATGGCTGTGCGTTCCGCTTTAGGTGCAGCGCGACGCCGGTTGATTCGGCAGTTGCTCACTGAAAGCCTGCTGCTCGCCTTGCTGGGTTGCGCTGCTGGAATTGCGACGGGCCTGGTAGCTACTCATGCTCTTACCGCCATTCATTTCCCCACGAGTCTTCCTGTCTCATTCGATTTTCACTTCAATTGGTTTGTTTTTGCCGGCGCTCTACTGGCGGCACTGGTTGCCAGCCTGATCGCGGGCATAGTTCCAGCCTTGCAGGCAGCTCGCACGGAGCTGAATAACGTGCTGCACGATTCAGGCCGGTCGTTAACTTCACGCCGCCAGCGCTTGCGGAGCTTGATGGTGATGGTGCAAGTTGCGGGTTCCTTGAGCCTGTTGATTGTCGCTGGGCTGTTTGCGCGCAGCTTGCAAGGCGCTCAACGCGCCGACGTTGGCTTTGCTACTCACTCCATTGCCAACTTGACGATGGCCCCCAACCAGATCGGCTATTCGGAAGCCGAGGGACAAGCTTTCTATCGGGACCTTCTGCAGCGCGTCCGTACGCTGCCCGGCGTGGAATCAGCCAGCCTGGCCGCGTGGGTTCCCATGGGCGATACGCAATTCGGCGGAAGGATTGACATCCCAGGTATTGCCCCGGTGAAAGGACAGCCTGGTCCCTCTGCGCTATTCAATGCTGTGAGTCCCGGATATTTCCACACCATAGGTATTCCCATCGAACGCGGACGCGATATTACTGACAGTGATTCAGCTTCCGCGCCGCGTGTTGCGCTCATCAATGACGCTATGGCAGAGAGATACTGGCATGGCCAGGACCCGCTAGGCCGCCAGTTCTTTGTGCCTGATGACGCTAAGCATCCGATTCAAATCATCGGCGTGGTGCGCAACTTCCGGATGGTGGACACCTATAGTCCAATTGAGCCGGCCTACTTTATTCCACTGACTCAACATTATTTCTCCACCATCACTCTGCATCTCCACACCGCAGGCCCGGACTCCGACATTCTTCGCGAAGTGCTGCCGATTGTAGATTCCCTTGCCCCCACTATGCCTGTGTATGCAAGCAGCATGAGTGAAGCACTCAACGGAATCAACGGGCTTTTCCTCTTTCGATTAGGCGCCATCCTTACCGGAATTCTCGGAGGGCTCGGCTTGGTGCTGGCGATTGTCGGCGTGTACGGGGTGATGTCTTATGCGGTAAGCCAACGTACGCAAGAGATTGGTATACGCATGGCGCTGGGCGCTCAACGCGGACAGATTCTCAGCTTGATTGGCCGCCAGGGAATATTACTGGTCTCGGCGGGAATTGTGGTTGGCTTGCTGCTGGCGTTTGCCATCGGGCAGCTAATTCGCGATTTTCTTGTCGGCATCGGTCCGGCGGACGCACCAACCTACTTGCTGGTCTCAGCACTGCTGGCAGCAGTTGCCGCCGCAGCGTGCCTAATCCCGGCACGGCGCGCCGTGAATGTGGACCCAATCGCGGCGCTCAGAAGCGAATAGGCGGAAAGCCATTCCGCAGTGTTCGTTTATGCTGCTTGTGCGTTCTGGATGGTTATGGCTACGCCTTCCGGCTCAAAGCCTTCGTCTTTTAGTGTTTTCTGCGCGGCTGCGCGAAGGTCGTTTTCTCCTGCGCTCTGAGGAAGATCGCAATACCGCCGGATCACTTCCTCGCCAACGGAGATTCTTACCACCCACTTTGATTTGCCGGAGTCCCAGGATATTTCAGCGCGATCTGCTTGCATCTTTTCCCTCCTTGCATCTTTTCCCTCCTTGCAACCTACTCTCTTCCGATTGCTCAAAAAGACTTTTGGTTGTGTCAGTAATTTCTTTACGGCTCCATGGTCTTCAAATTAGGGCTGATAATCAGCTTTGCTCCAGTAGCTTTTTGCACATCCTCCGCGGTCAGTCCCGGCGCAACTTCTTCCAGCACCAGGCCTTCCGGAGTGACGTTGATGAATGCCATTTCGGAAACAATCGTGTCCACCACTTTCATCCCCGTCAGCGGCAGCGTGCATTTTTTCAGGATTTTGGGAGCGCCGTCTTTTGTGGTGTGCTCCATGGCGATGATCACGCGCCGTGCACCCGCCACCAGGTCCATGGCGCCGCCCATGCCTTTCACCATCTTGCCGGGGATCATCCAGTTGGCCAGGTTTCCCTGCTCATCCACTTCCATCGCGCCAAGCACGCTCAGGTCAATGTGGCCGCCACGGATCATGGCAAACGATTCTGCACTGGAAAAATAAGCCGTGCCGGGGACCTCCGTCACTGTCTCTTTGCTGGCGTTGATCAGGTCCGGGTCTTCGTCGCCATCGAATGGGAACGGTCCTACGCCGAGCATTCCGTTCTCGCTTTGCAGAATCACTTCAACACCCGGAGCAATGTAATTGGCCACCAGAGTCGGCAGGCCTATCCCCAGGTTGACGTAAAAACCGTCTTTCATCTCGCGAGCAATTCGCTTGACGATGCGCTCGCGCTTCTCCATATCTTTTTGCTTGTCGGCTTTGACCGGTACAGTTGCCATAAGCTAGGCCCTCTTTCTCAGCGTCCGTTTTTCAATCCGCTTGACCGCTTTGCTCAGCACAATTCTCTTCACGTAAACGCTGGGCAGGTGCACGCGATCAGGATCAAGTTGGCCCGGCTCCACAAGCTCTTCCACCTCTACAATGGTGACGCGCGCCGCTGTCGCCATCACAGGATTGAAATTCCGCGCCGTTTTGCGAAACATAAGATTGCCCCAGCGGTCGGCCTTCCAGGCTTTAATCAGAGCGAAGTCAGCTTTAATGCCGCGCTCCATAACATACGAGCGGCCGTCAAACTCCCGTATCTCTTTGCCCTCTGAAACCACTGTGCCTGCGCCTGTGGGCGTGAAAAATGCCGGGATACCCGCGCCGCCGGCGCGTATGCGCTCCGCCAGAGTGCCTTGCGGATTCAGCTCAAGCACAACCTTGCCGGTGAGCACCATCTGCTCAAACAGCTTGTTTTCGCCGACGTAAGATCCAATGTGTTTCTTGATCTGGCCTGCATACAGAAGTTTGCCCAATCCAAAATCATCCACACCGGCATTGTTGGAAACCGTGGTCAGGTTCTTTACGCCCTTGCGGACCAGGGCATCAATCAGATCGGCTGGAATGCCACACAGCCCGAACCCACCCACCATAATCATGGAGCCGTCAGTTACATCGCGAACGGCCTCATCAGCGCTGGCAATGACCTTATTCATAAACAGATAATTTTAAATACCAACTCAACGCCTCGCAAACTCAAGCTTCTGAGCCGACTTTTCTGCTAGCAACCAACCCAGAGCCATTTTGGAATTGGTGTGGTTCGCATTCGACAATATCGCCAGCCTTAAACATCCAGCTTTCATCCTCAGGCTCAGAGCTTTCGATTTTGAAACGTCCCAGTTCAAGCTCACATGCTTCTACTGGCCGCCAGCAAATTGTTCCTTCGTCGAGTAGTGCAACGTATATTGTCATGAGAAACTCACTCACCTTCTATCAAATGCCGCAGCAATCGCTTCCCTTCCGGCCAATCACCCAAACCGGACTCGCCGTTGATGTGCCCTGCTGCTCCAATATCGACAAAGCGGCTACCCCAGGCGCGGGCAAACTCGTGTCCGCGCTCAAGCTTGAGATATGGGTCATTGCTGCTGGCCACCAGGATTGAAGGAAAAGGCAGCGGATCGCGCGGGACCGGGGCAAAATCTTTTGTCTGTTTGGGAGCGTCATTGCCGTCAACATCGGCGGGCGCAACCAGCAGCGCTCCCTTGATCTTGCCCACCTCAGCCGGCACAGCCTTGCACCAGTGCGCCAGCGCAATGCAGCCCAGGCTGTGCGCAGCAAAGACAATTGGCGCCGGTGCCTGTTTTACCTCTACAGTAATGCGCTCCAGCCACCACTCGCGGTGCGGAAACTCCCAGTCACGCTGCTGCACGCGCAGAAAGATCGGATTCTGCTGCTCCCACAAAGTCTGCCAGTGGCGCGGGCCGGAATTTTGCCATCCCGGCAGCACCAGCACGGTTGCGGCAACCTCTTTGGTGCCGAGCTCAAAATGGTTGGCGTGGTCAAACTCTTCCCGCAGCACCGGCGTGCGCAGGTTTTCACGAATGTGGGCCAGCCGCTGCTCCAGCCGCGCCAGAGCACGTTCAATGTTCGCGGTGTTGGTATGCGCGATGTCCCGCCACATGGAATAAGGACTGGAAGCGATGCGCGTCATCTCTTGCAGCGCGCGTCCGCCGACCGCGTGCAAATCAGGGTTGTCGCCCAGTTCATCCACCAGGGTCGCGGCCAGCCCGGTTGCGATCATCTGTGGCAGATGGCTGACCCAGGCGCACATCTGATCGTGGCGCTCCGCATCCATCTTCAGCAGACGCGAGCCAATGCCCTCCAGCAGGTCGCAATAATCTTTTATCTTGCCCCGGTCAAAGACCTGCTGCGCCTGCGGCACCAGCAACCAGGCAGCGTTCAGGAACAGCTTTGCTTCCGCATGTTCCAGCCCGCTGTGCTCTTTACCGGCCATTGGATGTCCAGCCAGAAAACGCTGCGGCGCCATATCACCAAAAACTGAGCGCGCCCGATCAAGGATTTCCTTCTTGGTGCTGCCAACGTCTGTGATCAGCGCATCCGGCGGCGCGATGGGACCAATGCGCTCGATCAGGTCGATAATCCCTCCCACAGGCGTTGCCAGCACGATGAGATCACTGCCGGCAACTGCTTCCACGGGGTCTTCTGTCCCAAGATCAATAGCGCGCATGCCGCGCGCGCGATCCAGAACCGGAGCGCGGTCACAGCCAATGATCTTCCCGGAGAACCCGGCTGCCTTTAGCGCCAGCGCCAGCGATCCTCCGATCAGGCCGGTTCCGATAATCGTGATTTGCTTGAATGCCATATCTTATTGGAGAATTTTAACCTGCCCAAGCCAAGAAAATCGCCGTGATCGCCGACATCGAGCGTCATCGGAAAACCCCACCAGTGATGAACACAGATGACACTGATATTTAAGAGGATTCTTGATCAGGGTTATCAGTGTTAATCCGTGGTGAGATCTTTTCCCGGCGATTAAACCAGCCTTCTGCCCACTGCCGGTGCAATCACGCGCAGCTCACCCATGAGCTCGGCAAACTGCTCAGGATACAGTGACTGCGCGCCGTCTGAAAGCGCCTTGTCCGGACAATTGTGGACCTCAATCAGCAGGCCATCAGCGCCGGCAGCGATGGCGGCACGGCCCATGGGGGCAACCTTGTCGCGGCGACCGGTGCCGTGCGAAGGATCAGCAACGATTGGCAGGTGAGAAAGCTTTTTGACAATGGGAATAGCAGAAATATCAAGAGTATTGCGCGTATAAGTTTCAAAGGTGCGGATGCCGCGCTCGCACACAATCACTTCATAATTGCCGCCTGCCAGCAAATACTCGGCGGAGAGCAGAAGCTCTTCAATGGTGGCCGCAATCCCGCGCTTCAATAAAACAGGCTTGCGCACTTTGCCGAGCTCGCGCAACAGGTTGAAGTTTTGCATGTTGCGCGCGCCCACCTGGAGCAGGTCAACATATTTCAGCATGAGCGGGATCTGCGAAATCTCCATCACCTCGCTCACCACCAGCAGGCCAAACTTGTCTCCCGCCTCGCGCAGAAGTTTGAGCCCTTCTTCTCCCAGGCCCTGGAACGTGTAAGGCGAGCTGCGCGGCTTGAACGCGCCTCCGCGCAGGAACCTGGCGCCGGAGCGCGAGACCGATTCTGCCACGGCAAAAAGCTGGTCGTGCGACTCCACCGAGCACGGCCCGGCCATGAGCACAACATCATCCCCGCCAACGGTTACGCCATGCGGAAATTTAACGATGGTGCCGTCTGGCTTGAAGCTGCGCGCCACCAGCTTGTACGGCGAGCTGATGCGGTGCACCTCGCCTACGCCCGGCAACACCTCAATATCCCGTATGTCAAATTCATGGCGCGCGCCCACTGCTCCCAGCACCGTCTGCCGCGCGCCCGTAGACCGGTGGATCTCAAATCCCATGTTGATCAGGCGCTCAATCACCTGCTGGATTTGCTCTTCCGTGGCTTGTTCCTGCATGGCTACTATCATTTTTCTTTGTCGCTCCGCTCCAAACCGCCAGGGGTTCCCACCCGTGCCATCGTTCTTCTGCGCTTGTTACAGGCAGCTCGCCACGCAAGCCGGGCTCGCCGCTTGTCCATAATCATTTGTCGCTCCGCTCCAAACCGCCGGGCGCTCCCACCCGTGCCACCATTCTTCTGCGCTTGTTACAGGCAGCTCGCCGCGCAAGCCGGGCTCGCTGCTTGTCCATAATCATTTGTCGCTCTGCTCCAAAACCGCCGGGGGTTGCCACCCGTGCCATCATTCTTCTGCGCCTGTTACAGGCAGCTCGCCGCGCAAGCCGGGCTCGCTGCTTTTTCTGAAATCACGAATCCCGCGTTATTTGCGGTGAGGGACCTTTATTCCCTTACAAGCGGGTCAAAACCGATTAAATATTTTCTCTACCCCACTCATTTACGTTGCGATAGGGCTCCCTCCCGTTCGCCTCGCTCACGGTCGGGATTTCAGATTCAATCGTTCACTTCCACGTCAAATTCCGTATGCTTATCGCCTGCTTCCATCTTGGGGGCGATCTCATTTTTTTGTATGTTGCGCATCACGTCGATGATCCGCTCATACACCTGGCGCAACTCACTATCCGGCAGCGGACCGCGATTGGCCTGGGTAACATTCTCAAAAATCGTCTTCTCGCGCACCGGTTCGTAGATCGGCATGGCGGTATTGCGCTTGAGCTTGCCGATCTCCTGCGCCGCCTGGGCGCGCGCATTCAGCAGCTGCACCAGTTGCCGATCCAATTCATCAATTTTCTTGCGCCACTCAGCAATATCCATAGCCGTTATCAGTTCCCTATAAATAGCATAGCAGGAACACCTAAAACTTAACAAAATTAGAATCCATTGAGCACAACTTAACGATATTAACAGCCCCTTGAAGACGCTGTGGCAGCACTGCCCTTCATCGCGCCGATCAGCTCGGCTACAGCCTGCGCTTCCCTGCCCGGATTCTGTTCGACTGTCTGAACAATCGCACTGCCAACCGCCGCAGCGTCGGCAAATTCACTGACCTGGGCAAACTGTTCCGCGTTTGAAATGCCAAATCCTACTGCGATAGGTAGCCTGGTAAATTTGCGGATCCGCTTCACCAGATCACGCGCATCGGTAGCGAGTTGTTTTTGCGTTCCTGTAATGCCGGTTCGGGAAACGGCGTAAACAAATCCCTTGCACGCTTCAGCAATGGCTTTCAGTCTGCGATCAGGACTTGTGGGCGCTGCCAGAAAAATTGGGCTGAGATGGTGCAAGTCCATCTGCTTTCGGTACTCGCCGGCCTCCTCCACCGTCAGGTCGGTAATGAGAGCACCGTCAACACCGGCCTTAACAGCTTCAGCGCAAAAATGTTCCAGCCCAAAACGCAGCACCGGATTCAGATAAGAAAACACAATCAGCCCCACATTCGATTCCTGACGGATCTCCCCAGCAAGCTTGAGCACATTTTCCAGCGAGGTTCCATGCCGCAAAGCGCGTTCGCTGGCCCGCTGGATCACTGGTCCATCCGCAACCGGATCGCTAAACGGCACGCCCAGTTCGATCACGTCAGCTCCGGCATGAGTTGCGGCGAGAATAATCTCACGCGTGGTAGCGATGTTTGGATCGCCACAGGTCATGTAAGCCACCAAGGCAGGGCGATTTTTTAGAGACCGTGTGATTCGAGAATCGCCGTCATCGCGCGACATCGCCGTCATCGCACGTGATCGGACTTCGGGGTGAGCTGCATGATCGAGCCTTTTCTTCATGATTTGGCTGTCCTTCTCGACGCTGTGAAGATAGCTAAGAGCTGATTTGCTTCGTCTAACATCCTGGCAAGCTTTACGGGTTTAATGATGCCACTGTCTCGAAGCATTTCCAGCCAAAAGACGGTTTCGTCTGCTTCCTCTATGACAATACCAATCTTGGCAATGAACTCCGATTTGGAGCGTGATCGACCAGACGCTCTATAATTCGCAGCCATGCTGGTAGCTGAGCGTAGAACCTGGTTGGCAATGGCGTTTCCAGCGCGCGTCCTGGGCAAAGCATCGGACATACGTATCACACGCAACGCAAAAGACTTTGTTCTGTCACGCAGTTCGTGATGCTTATCGACGTTGATTGATCTCGAATTGTTGTGAGATGCATCCATTTGGAAAATCTCAATGAAGCACGATGACCCGATGATGCGCGATGGCGTGCGATGTCGGCGATTACCCGATCTTTAAGTTCTCGCGCAAAATTCCCATATCTTTGTCGCCGCGGCCTGAAACATTCACGATCACGATATCGGATTTTTTCATTTCGGGAGCGCGTTTCAGACACTCGGCTACCGCGTGGGACGACTCCAATGCAGGAATGATTCCTTCTGTCCGCGCCAGACGAGTGCATGCTTCAAGCGCTTCCTCATCAGAAGCAGCAACGTATTCGGCCCGCCCGGAATCGGCCAGAGCGGCGTGCTCCGGACCGATGGAGGGATAGTCAAGTCCGGCGGAAATTGAATGCGTCAATGCGACCTGCCCATTCATATCCTGCAGAACGTAAGAGTAAGTTCCTTGCAGAACGCCGGGTAGTCCGCCACGAAAGCGCGCCGCGTGTTCGCCCAGTTGGTTTCCGCGCCCGCCCGCTTCAACGCCAATCAACTTTACCCGCTTCTCCTTGATGAACTCATGGAAAATGCCAATGGAGTTTGATCCGCCGCCGACGCAGGCAATGATCGCAGCAGGCAGCTTGCCTTCAGCCTTCATGATCTGTGCGCGTGTTTCGCGGCCGATTACCGAATGAAAATCGCGCACCATGGTGGGATATGGATGGGCGCCCAGCACACTGCCAAGCAGGTAATGCGTAGTGCGGACGTTTGTTACCCAGTCACGCATGGCTTCATTGATGGCGTCTTTGAGCGTGCGCGAACCGGAGTCAACGCCGCGGACCTCAGCGCCCAGCAGCCTCATGCGGAAGACATTCAACTCCTGGCGGCGCATGTCTTCCGTGCCCATGTAAACCACGCACTCCAGTCCGAAGAGCGCGCAGACTGTCGCTGTGGCCACTCCGTGCTGTCCGGCGCCGGTCTCAGCGATGATGCGGCGCTTGCCCATCCTCAACGCGAGCAATGCCTGGCCAAGACAGTTGTTGATCTTGTGCGCGCCGGTGTGCAAAAGGTCTTCACGCTTGAGGTAGATCTTTGCGCCGCCAAGCTCTTGGGTGAGGCGGCGAGCATGAAACAACGCTGTGGGACGCCCGGCATACTCTTTCAGAAAGCGCTCAAACTCCGCGCGAAACTTTTTGTCGCGACGCGCCCTTTCATACTCGCGCTCCAGCTCTTCCAGCGCCGCCATCAACGTCTCTGGAACGTAGCGGCCACCGTAGGGACCAAACCGCCCTGCCGTAATCTTTTCTCTTTTTACAGCGCTTACGCTCATGCTTTTTCCGCCCCCCGCACGGCTGCTACAAATGCTTTCAGCTTTTCTGGATCTTTGCGTCCTGGTTCACGCTCAACGCCTGTAACCACGTCAACGCCCCAGGGCTTAAATGCTCGCATGGCTTCACCAACATTTTCTGGCTTTAAGCCGCCGGCAATCACGAACTGCCCTAGCCGCTGGCCGAGTTTCGCCCGCGCCGCCTGCCAATCGAAAGTCTGGCCGCCGCCCGCGCCGGAATCAAACAACCACGTGTCCACTACACCTGGCAAGCCGGCATACAAATCAAAGATCTCCTCAAAGGCCTTCTGCACGATCACAGTTTTGATTTTTCGCAGACTGTCGCTCCGGTCTTTGGGCAGAAAGCTATGCACTTCCGGCGGAAAATCGCCTTCACCATGCATTTGTATTCCCGTCAGGTTTACCGCGTTAACAATGCGGCCGATCTCCAAGGCTCCCGCATCCATGAAAACGCCGATCCGCTCGACTCCCTCCGGCAACTCGGCGATAATAGCCTGCGCCTGTTCCGGCGTGACACGGCGCTTGCTGGGCGCAAAGATAAAGCCCAGGGCGTCCGCGCCGGCCTCAATCGACTTGAGCGCGTCTTCCACGCAGGTGGTCCCGCAGATTTTGATCCAGGTATGCATATATTTTTGGAGATTTGCTTTGGCTTCTTACTGGACTGTGCCACGCCAATGAGAAGAAGCTGAGGTGGAAGGAGAATACCATCCTGCATCCTGTAAGAGCTGCTGCAATTTTTTCCCGGGATCTTCAGCACGCATGAGCGCCTCACCGATAAGAAACGCCTGGTATCCTGCTGCGTGAAGCTCGCGAATCTCCGCGCCGCCATCGATTCCGCTCTCCGCCACGCGCAGCACGTGGTTGGGAATGCTGCTGGCCATGTCCGCCAATGTATCCAGGCTGACTTGAAATGTCTTGAGGTTGCGACTGTTCACGCCGATGATGTCCGCTCCGCCTTCCAGCGCCCGCCTCAGCTCGTCTTCATCGTGGACTTCACACAAAGCATCAAGATCGAGTGCGCGCGCATAATCCAGCAGGCGGCGGAAAGTTGCATCATCCAGCGCGGCCAGGATCAGCAGTATGGCATCGGCGTGGTGAGCGCGTGCTTCAGTGATCTGAAACTCGTCAATGATGAAATCCTTGCGCAGACATGGCAGTTCAGTGGCCGCAGAAGCCTCCATCAGATTGGCCAGCGATCCCTGAAAAAATTGCTCGTCTGTAAGCACGGAAAGGGCTGATGCGCCTGCACGAGCGAGTTGGTTCGCCAGTGCAGCCACAGGAAAACTTCCGCGAATCATGCCTTTTGAAGGCGAAGCCTTCTTCAACTCTCCAATTACTGCGGGCCCCAACTGGGCCATGGCGGCCAAGCGCTTGCGAAAGCCGCGCGGTATATGCGCTGCTGCTGCCTTCTCCAGCGGACGCCGCGACGCCCTCTCTTTAGCGCGGGCAACGCGATCACGGGTGGCAGCGAGGATTTGATCCAGGGTAGTCATGCGGCTGGTAGATTTAAGTATATGGGTTTGGCGGGAAAAACCGAAATGGAAAAAGCCGCAAACGGACACGAAATCCACGAATCTGTCCCTTGGGGGGACTTTCAAGCGCGAACTGCGCGCTCATTTGCGGTTACCCTGAGGAGGGAGCATGAGAAAACAAGCAGTTTATAGTTCGCCGTGAGAGTGGCCACGCTCTTCAATCACAATGCCGCCATTCTCAGTCTGCGCCCTAACCTGAGGGTTAGAACCTCCCAGGCGAAACAGCTTGTGGCCGTTGTCCCATGTACGCTCACCGGCGTTGCAAACCTCATCTTTGCAGATGATGGAAGTGTATTCAGACGCAACAACCTCCAATCCACCGTTAAAATTTTTTGGCACCGCGACGACGAGTCCGCCATTGCGCGCATGAGCTTCCAGTCCTTTGCCTTCCCAGTGTTCCGGCAGAGTAATGGAGAGGCCGCCATTCTCTACCGTGGCATTCACTTCACCGCCGCAATCCTTAATGGAGATTCCGCCGTTCTGCGCTTTCGCCGTAAGAGTGCCGGTGCTTTGCTTAAAGGAAATTCCGCCGTTTTGGGCATGAGCTTCCGCTGTCCCTGTGAACCCGTTCAGCGAGATACCGCCGTTATTGACGTGCAAATTCAGGTTGGCATTCTTGGGCGTTTTCACCAGCAGCACAGTTCCCAGCGAGTGATGATTTCCTTCAGGCGTATGCACCGTAATGTTGGAACCGTTGATCTCCAGGTGCGTTTCAGCCAGCACCTTGCGGCCTTCGTTCTCATCGTCGGCTGCCACCTGTTTGCAGAGCTTAAGGCCTACTTCCGGCTTGTCCCACGTGGTTACCTGAATGCCGCCGTTCTGCTCTGCCGTGATGGTCAGCGGCTGGTTGGGAATCGTCTTGCTCTCTTCATCGCGAAGGTTGGTGCGATAATCTTCATCGCCCACTCGCAGATGGTCGCGGCAGTCGTCGCTTGCGGAATTGTCATTCAAAATAATGCTTGAGCTGTGCGAGCTGTTGCTTTCCAAGGCGGTCGCCAGATACACGCAAAACGGCAGCAAGAACCCAAGAATCACCAGTTTTCTCATGGTCTGCCTCCTAGTCGAGTGGTTAGACCTGCTTCCATAAAACCGGTTAGCCTGATTTTTTCAATATGGCAAAGCGGGCATTTCGGCCCGAAAATAAATGATCGTGGCTTTTTAATCCGTAGCCGTCCCACACATCTCTGCAAATCGGCTTCCAGCCACAGCGCCCTTTTAACAATTACTTTACAAAATCACTTTTGTGTGTCACCAGCGCAAGATATTTAAGACGCTTGATGCATCCAGAGTCTCTCATGTCAGAGTATGGACACCCAGGGCGCAGCGGATAAGAACTGTAACGTTGATTGTTCAGTAGAGAAGGAAGACAATCGCGGCCCGGATTGTCAATCTCAGGCTGTGATTACGCCGCGAGGCTTGATGTTCTTGCGGATGAACTCGGCTATTTCGTCCATCGGCGTGCCGGGGTTGAAGATGCCGCCAACACCGGCTTTTTTGAGGAAATCAAAATCCTGTTCGGGGATGATTCCGCCCACTAGAAGAAGCACGTCTTCCATCTTGTTCTGGCGGAGCATCTCTGCGACACGGGGCACAATGGCGTTGTGTGCGCCGGAAAGAATCGAAAGGCCGATCACATCGACATCTTCCTGCAAAGCGGAGTTCACAATCATCTCTGGCGTTTGACGCAGACCGGTATAGATGACCTCCATTCCGGCATCGCGCAGGGCGCGCGCAATTACCTTGGCGCCACGATCATGGCCATCAAGACCGGGCTTGGCAACAAGAACGCGGATTTTGCGGTTATCGGTCATCTGCTTAAAGATTCTATCAAAACCAAAATCTCACTACGCTGACACAGAGGCACGGAGGGTTGCTCTTTCTGCAATCACTTCGTTCGGGGCTTTAGAGTGCGTCTCCGCACTTTCACAACGAGTTTTTCCTTCGGCAGTTCCAGGCTCCGCCAGAGATACCACGCCGCAAAACTGCAATAGGGATGCCAGCTCCTGGCAATTTGCTCGATCTGCTTGGGCGTGGGCAGCTTGCGTTTGCGATAGAAGCGCTGAATCGCCATACGCACGCCGAGATCGCCAACGGGGAGCACGTTCGGGCGCCGCAAAGAAAACATCAGAAACATGTGCGCGGTCCAGACACCCACTCCTTTGATATCAGTAAGCGCGGCGATCACCTCTTCATCGCTCATGGAGGGCAGCCTCGCGAAATCCACTTTGCCGCTCATGGCGTGCTCGGCCAGATCGCGAATGTAACCCAGCTTTTGCCGTGAGAGACCGGCACGACGCATTTCTCCCACGCTCAGGTTCTGGATGGCCTGCGGCGTCAGCGCACCACCGGCAGCTTCTTCCAGTCGGCCATAAATCGTCCGCGCCGCCTTGCCGTTCAACTGCTGGAAGACGATGGCACGCGCCAGCATTTCAAAGGTAGGTTCGCGATACGCTATTTTGCACGGACCAACGCGGGTAATGATGGATGCCAGAATTGCATCTGACTTTTTGAGATGATCTACAGCTCGTTTCATGGATGATGCTGATTTTAACCTAAGCCGCTACGCCCCTGCTGCGCCGCATTGCCAAGCCGATCAGTGTCGCCTGAGCCGGCGCAAAACTCTTTGCTTACTCCGCCCAATCAAATGTCCTGGTTACCGCTTTCTTCCACTCGCGATACATACGCTCTCGCCGTGGCTCAGCCATTGCAGGCGCCCAGGTCTTCTCTGCCGACCAGTGTGCGCACAATGCTTCTATGTTGCTAAAGAATCCTACTGCCAGCCCTGCGGCATAGGCAGCGCCCAGGCTTGTAGTCTCCTGAATGGAAGGGAGCACCACCGGCCGGCTCAAGATATCGGCTTGAAATTGCATCAGCAGATTGTTCCGAACCATGCCGCCATCTACGCGCAAGACATCGAGCACGATGCCGGAATCCTGCTCCATTGCCTCCACCACCTCGCGCGTCTGGAACGCAACGGCTTCCAGAACTGCACGCGCTATATGGGCTTTATTGGCGTATCGGGTCAGGCCCACGATCACGCCGCGCGCACTTTCTTTCCAGTACGGAGCATAAAGTCCGGAGAACGCGGGCACAAAATAAATGCCGCCATTATCTTCAGCGGAAGCCGCAAGACGTTCGATCTCGTCACTGCTTTGGATGAGACCAAGATTATCGCGCACCCATTGCACCAGCGCACCTGCGATGGCTACGCTTCCTTCCAGCGCATACCGTGCTGGCGCCTGGCCAAGCTTGTACGCCACCGTGGTAAGCAGTCCGTGCTTTGATGGCACTGGCTTTTCGCCGGTATTGATCAGCAGAAAACATCCAGTGCCGTAAGTGTTCTTGGCCTCACCGCTTTTGAAGCATGTCTGCCCCACCAGCGCGGCCTGCTGGTCGCCCAGGATTCCGGCCACCGGAACTCCGGCCAGCGGCCCTTCTACAACACGGCCATAGACTTCACTGCTGGAGCCGATGCGCGGCAGTATTTGCCGGGGAACGGCAAATACTTTGAGCAGGTCCGCGTCCCAATTAAGCGTGGACAGGTTCATCAACTGCGTGCGGCTGGCGTTGGTCACGTCAGTTATATGCAGCCCGTTTGCTGGTCCGCCGGTAAGCTTCCACAGCAGAAATGTATCGATGTTGCCGAAGAGTATTTCGCCCTTCTCTGCCTGGGGGCGCGCACCGGAAATATTTTGCAGAATCCAGCACAGTTTGAGCGCGCTGAAGTAGGTGGAAAGCGGCAGGCCTGTTCGGCTGCGAAAGAAATCATCACCGTGTTCGCGCGCCATCCGCGATACTTCGGTAGCTACGCGCATGTCCTGCCATACAATCGCGTTGCTCAACGGCTTTCCCGTTTTCCGCTCCCACACCACTGTGGTTTCGCGCTGGTTGGTGATTCCAATCGCTGCCAGGTCGCCTGCTTTCAGCCCGGCTTGGCCCACGGCTTCTGCTATGACCTCTTTTGTTCTCTGCCAGATCTCTTCAGGATCATGTTCCACCCAGCCCGGCTGCGGAAAAATCTGGCGATGCTCTTTCTGCGCGCAGGCCACAACCTTGCCTGCACGATCAAAAACGATAAAGCGCGTGCTGGTGGTTCCCTGGTCAATAGCGCCGATAAAATCACTCATGGTTGTTCCTAAAAATTCAGAAAGACTTGCCTACGCATCTCATCAAATCATCCATGGTGGACCTTTGGCAATCCTGGCAACTAATGAATTACTGAACCGTTAAACCTACGCGCACCATCAACTTCCGGTAAACTCTTACCTTTGAGGAGTCACATGGAGAAGCCCCAGACACTCGCCAACCATACCAAATACGATCCGCCATTTCATTTCTTCGTGATCCCCATTCTGGGCATCAACGTGCTCGTGGTTGGCTTTCTTCTTTTGCGTTTTCCCGGCCTCGGCGGGGCATGGCTGCTGTTGGTCTCAGCCGCGCTGCTGGTGCACGCGGCACGTATGCGCAGCTACGCCACCCATCTCCAGGACCGCGTGATTCGCCTGGAAGAGCGTTTGCGGTTGGCTGCTGTTTTGCAGGAACCTCTCCGCTCCCGCATCAGCGAGCTCACCGATTCCCAGCTCGTTGGCCTGCGCTTTGCCTCGGATGCCGAGCTGCCCGCGCTGACCCAGCGCGCGCTCGATGAAAAGCTTAGCCGCTCTGATATCAAGAAAGCCGTGACTGACTGGCGGGGGGATTACTCGCGGGTGTGATACCTCGTATACAATTCTTCGTCACCTTTTGAGGAGTTCTCATGCACCGAGTACTCGCCGCAGCATTCCTTTGTCTCATCGCCTTACTCCCGCTCTCTGCCACCAGCCCTGATGACGAACCCCTGTACGGCTTTACCGCCAGCTCATCGCGGGCCGAGCGTGACTTGGAGAACACGTTCCGCAAAATACCCGATCCAAAAATCCTGCGCGATTCCATGCAGCGGTTGAGTGCGCACCCGCACCATGTGGGTACGGTTTATGACAAGGAAAACGCGGAGTGGATTCTCTCCCAGTTCAAGTCGTGGGGCCTGGATGCACAGATAGAAACCTTTGACGTTCTTTTCCCCACGCCCAAAGAGCGCGTGCTTGAGCTGACTGAGCCCACGCACTATACAGCTAAGCTGGTAGAACCGCCGGTTCCGGGTGATCCCACTTCAAATCAGCAGAGCGAGCAACTGCCTACCTACAACGCCTACTCCATTGATGGCGATGTTACCGGGCACCTTGTTTACGTGAATTACGGCCTGCCCAGCGACTATGAAGAGCTTGATCGCCTGGGCATCTCAGTGAAGGGGGCCATTGTGATTGCGCGCTACGGAATGTCATGGCGCGGCATCAAGCCCAAAGTGGCCGCCGAGCACGGCGCGATTGGCTGCATTATTTATTCTGATCCGCGCGACGATGGCTACTTTGAAGGGGATGTTTTTCCGCAAGGCCCCATGCGCAATGAGAACGGCGTGCAGCGCGGCAGCGTGATGGACATGCCGACCTACCCCGGCGATCCCACCACTCCAGGCGTGGGGGCCAAGGGCAATGTGAAGCGGCTGGCGCTCAAAGATATTACAACGCTCACCAAAATCCCAACGCTGCCTATTTCATACGGTGACGCCAAGCCGCTGCTGGCTGCGCTTAAAGGCCCGCTTGCTCCGGAAAACTTTCGCGGCGCTCTGCCCATTACCTACCATGTTGGCCCCGGCCCGGCCACGGTCCACCTGAAAGTAGCTTTCAACTGGGACATCAAGCCTGTTTATGACGTGATTGCTAAAATCGCCGGCTCTGAGTCGCCAGACCAGTGGATCATTCGCGGCAACCACCATGACGGCTGGGTCAACGGCGCGGAAGATCCCATCTCCGGGCAGATCGCGCTGCTGGAAGAGGCACGCGGGCTGGGCGAGCTGCTCAAGCAGGGATGGAAGCCCAAGCGGACGATCATCTATTGCGCCTGGGATGGAGAAGAGCCCATGTTGCTCGGCTCCACGGAGTGGGCGGAGTACCATGCCGACGAACTCCAGAAACATGCCGCGATCTACATTAATACTGACGGCAATGGCCGCGGCTTTCTTGAGGTGGAAGGCTCGCACTCGCTGGAAAAATTTGTAAATACGGTAGCGCGTGACATTACCGACCCGGAGAAAAACATCTCCGTATGGAAGCGAAGCCAGGCCGCGCGGCTGGCGCATGGCCGCCCAGAAGACCGCAAGGATGCGCGCACCCGGCCAGATCTGCGCATTGGTCCGCTTGGCTCCGGCAGCGATTACACGGCGTTTATCGATCATTTGGGAGTGGCTTCGCTGAACGTTGGTTTTGGCGGCGAAGACGATGGCGGCATCTACCATTCCATTTACGACGATTTTTACTGGTTCACCCATTTCTCTGACAAAGACTTTGTTTATGGCCAGGCCCTGGCCCAGACCGTCGGCACCATGGTGCTGCGCTTTGCCGATGCTGACGTGCTGCCGTATGACTTCAGCGATTTCTCTGACACCATCCACAAGTATTCAGATGAGGTCCAAACCCTGCTGAAGAACAAGCGTGATGAAATTCGGGATCGCAACCAGGACATTGATAACGGCGTTTACAGCGCTGTTTCTGATCCGCGACGCCCGACCGTTGCGCCGCCCAAAGAAGAGGTCCCGCCGTTCCTTAACTTTGCTCCGCTGGAAAATGCCGAGAGCGCTCTGGCCCACAGCGCACAGGATTACTCCAAGGCCATGAAGGCGTTCAGCAGCAGCAACGCTTCAGCCCAGTCATTGCAGGCGCTGAATGACAAGCTGCTTTTGGCCGAGCGCAAACTCATCAACGATGGCGGACTCCCTCGCCGCCCGTGGTACAGGCACCTGATCTATGCACCAGGCTTTTACACCGGCTATGGCTCCAAGACCCTTCCCGGCGTGCGTGAAGGCATAGAACAAAAACATTATCAGGAAGCGGATAAAGAGATTGTACGCGTGTCGCAAGCGCTTACGGACTATGCTGCCGCGGTGGAGGATGCTGCAACTGAGCTGGAGAAAGATGTTCATTGATGAACTTCTGTAAAATTGCTTGGACCAATGCGGAGGAGCCATGTC
Organism: Candidatus Angelobacter sp.; assembly: GCA_035279585.1. Taxonomy (GTDB): domain Bacteria; phylum Acidobacteriota; class Terriglobia; order Terriglobales; family Acidobacteriaceae; genus Angelobacter. The sequence continues at coordinate 59,858 of DATEHN010000072.1, forward strand.
TGTGCCCGTGAAAAGAGGTCTAAGAGATCGATTCACAAATCTTCTATTCACAAATCTATTGATCGGTGCGTTCTCAAGCTTTGCCCTGGCAAATGGCAACGCTGCATTGGCGCAAGCACCGGCCACAAAGACCAACCCGTCCATGCACTCCGTCATCCGCACGCTCTTTTCTGGTGTGGATTTTGATCAGGCGGCCATCTCTCCCGATGCCCGGCAGGTAGCCTGGGTGGAAAACGATAAGGACGAATCAGCGATTTATGTTTCTGACATCGCCGCTCCCAAGCCGCGCCGCATTACCGCAGGCGGGCACGAGGAGGATGGTATCGCGTGGTCGCGAGACAGCAAGCAAATCGCTTTTCTCTCTGATGCCGGCAAACCAGGACAGCAGGAGCTTTACGTCGCAAATGTTGCGGGCGGCCCGCCGCGCAAGCTCACCAGCGTAACCGGCTTTCTGGCTTCGCCCGGTTGGTCCCCAGACGACAAGACCGTTGCGTTCTTATTCACTCAAAACGCTGAGCGCGCCGCCGGCCCTTTGGTGGCGGAGAAGCAGCAGACCGGCGTGATCAAAGAAGCAGTCACCGAGCAGCGGCTCACCCTTGTGGATGTGGCCACAGGCAAGCTGCGCCAGATCTCGCCCGCGGACATGTACGTTTATGAGTATGACTGGTCGCCAGACGGCACGCGCTTTGTAACTACGGCGGCTCACGGCAACGGCGATGACAATTGGTACATTGCGCAGATCTATACCATCGCGGCCGCAGGTGGTGAGATGAAGTCCATTTATACGCCGCCTATCGATTCGCAAATTGCTATTCCCGCATGGTCGCCGGACGGAAAGTCGGTTGCTTTCATCTCCGGCATCATGAGCGATGAGCCGGTGGTCGGCGGCGATATCTTTGTGCTTCCAGCGGAAGGCGGCGAAGCCAAGGACATTACGCCGGGCATGAAAGCTTCAGCCAGTTGGCTGACCTGGACGCCCGGCGGGAACAAGATTCTCTTTGGCGAAGAAGTGGATGGCGAGAGCGGCGTTGCCACTGTGGACATTGCCGGCGGCAACATTGAAACGCTGGTTCACGGGCCGGAGCAGCTTACAGCCAATGGCTGGGGCAGCGCCGTTTCACTGGCCAATGATGGCAAGTCTGCTGCGGTCATCCGCCAGTCGCTGGCGCATCCGCCGGAGGTTTGGGCGGGAACGCTGGGCAAGTGGCAGCAGATAACCTCGCGCAATGCCGGACTGAAGCCTGCATGGGGTGAAGCAAAGAGCATTCACTGGCAGAATGATGGATTCAACCTGCAGGGCTGGCTGCTCTATCCGGAAAATTTTGACGCAACAAAAAAATATCCCATGGTGGTGATGGTCCATGGCGGGCCAAGCTCCATGGTTCGCTCTGCATGGCCGGGACCGCACAGCTTTGGCATTGCGCTCTCCGCCGCTGGTTACTTTGTGTTCATGCCCAACCCGCGCGGGAGCTACGGACAGGGAGAAGCCTTCACCCGCGCTAACGTAAAAGATTTTGGCTATGGCGATTTTCGCGACATCATGGCCGGCATTGACCAGACGTTGAAAGACGCGCCTATCGATGAGCATCGCCTTGGCATTACCGGCTGGAGTTATGGCGGCTATATGACCATGTGGGCGGTCACGCAGACCAACCGCTTTGCTGCGGCTGTCGCGGGAGCAGGCCTGGCGAACTTCCAAAGTTATTACGGGGAAAACCAAATAGATAAATGGATGATCCCGTTCTTCGGCGCTTCCGTGTATGACGATCCCCAGGTCTATGCCAAGAGCTCGCCGATTACATACATCAAGAAAGCAAAAACGCCCGCGCTGGTCCTGGTGGGCGATAGCGACGGCGAGTGCCCAACGCCGCAATCGTATGAGTTCTGGCACGCACTCAAAACGCTGGGAGTAAAAACTGAGCTTGTGGTCTATGAACACGAAGGCCATGCTTTCGCCAGCCCGGCGCACCAGCGGGACGTGATTGAGCGAGTGGCGGCATGGTTTGATCAATATCTCAAATAAAAAATCAATCCTGATGCACACAGAAAAATCGCGCTGGGCTAAGGCATTTGGGCCATAGACCAGAGCACCTGCCGGTGTAGTCTGAGAGTGCGCCCGTCAAATCCACAAAAAGGCAGTTACCCTGTGGCCCGTGCCAAACACGCTCCCCGAATCCTGCTTGTGAACGGTGAAAATACGGTGCAACACCTGCGCGCCCTGATGCTGCGAATGGAAGGCTACCACGTTGATACCGCGGCCGATCTGCGCGCCGCCCGCGCTGTGATAGCAGCCGCCCGCAAATACGCTCTGGTGATTGTGGACGTAGGCCACTTTGCCGCGCCCGGCATTGCCTTCTGTGAGGAGATCAAACACAAATATCCTGAGCTGAAGGTGCTGATGCAAGTGGATGGCAATCTATTTCTTGAACGCAACAGCTGCCCGGATGAGATAGTTTCAAAGCAAGAGGGGCCGCAGCACTTTGTTCGCGAAGTAGAGCGGATGCTGCAGGCGTCCTGAATTTGGCAGGCGGCTATTTCTTGGCCGCCGGCTCACCGGTGGATGGCGGTTTCCATTTATCCAGAAAGGCAATTACATCTTCCTGGCTCAAAACGCGTGCTCGTTCAAAATCGCCCGTCGAATAAAGCACCTCACCGCGCGCGCTGAGCACGGCCAATGAGGGCACGCCCTTCTCCAGATCTACCTTGTAGCGTTTGGCCAGATCGAGGTTCTTGTCATACTTTCCCACGTTGACGTGCACAAGAACAAAGTTGTTGTTGAGCAGGGGCGCAATGCGCGGCTGGTGAAAGGCATTATCGAGCACATGGCAGTCAAGGCACCAGTTGCCGCCAAAGTCGAGCAGTACCCGCTTGTGCTGCTGGGTGGCTGTGGCCAGCGCATGATGAATATCGGCAGAGGCGTCGGCAGTCTCACTGTACAAGTGCGGATTGAATTGGGCCGGCGGTTGCAAAGGCGTCTTCTTCCATTGCGCGGAGGCGGAAATGACGCCCGTGAAAACCATGAGCAAAAGCAGTAATCCGGTCGATCTTGGCATTATTTAATTGTAGCCGATCGAGTATCAATTGCGGTTCACTTTGGCGATACCACGCGGCCATACTCTGAAGCGCGGGAGACGCGATCAAAGTAGCTATAGGTCAGCGTGGCGATTTTGCGGATGGCGGCAGAGCCGTCTCTTTCATCTTTCAGATAAGCGGTCATCACGCAAAGAATGTAGGGCCTGTTTTTCACCAGCACAATGCCGGAGTCATTGCGGACCGCCTCGAGTTCTCCTGGCTTGTTGGCCGCGATAGCATCATCGGGCAATCCCTGGAGCATTGAGCTTTCTTTGTGCGTGCTCAACATCTTGAGGAAGTCGGCGGTCATTTCTTTGTTGAGCAGCTTGCCCGTGTAGATGGTTTCCAGCAGCGTCATCATTTCGCGCGGAGTGGAGACGTTTTCGCGGCCCTCGTCCGCGGCCTTCAGGTCCATCATCTGGCGGCGGAGACGGGTGGCGTGCAGACCAAGGCTATCTAGCATGGCGTTTACATTTTCCATACCAACGCGGCCAATCAAGACGTTGGTTGCGCTGTTGTCGCTCACGGCGACCATCATGGTAGCCAAGTCGCGCAAGGTGAGGCGCGTGACTCCGGGCGTGAGGCCCAGCATGATATCGCTACCCGCGACTAGGTCTTCCCTCCGGACTACATATTCGTCAGTCAGTTTGAGCTTGCCCTGTTGCGCCTGCAGATAGAGATCGGCGAGCACCGCGATCTTGATAGAGCTGGCTTGCGCCATGATCTCGTCGCCGTGAATAAAGAAGGTCTCGCCCGAAGTGATGTCTTTGACGGCCAAACCCATCACTCCATCCAGGTTGCGATCGACGGCGCGCAGGTCGTCCTGCAATTTCTGCCATAGCGCCTGGCGTTTTTCCGCGGTGGGCTTTTCCGGACAACACTGGGCCAGGGTAGCGCCGCTGATGTTGAGCACAAGAACCAAGATGATTAGTGGTCTCATAATTTCAAGAAGTGTACACAAGAATTTTTTTGGCTGGAAGAATGCATGCAATAATCTCCTTTATGCCATTACGGTTTCTCGTAATGCCGTTCGTGTTTGGCTGCATCGTATTGCAGGGGAGCTTTCCTCATACCATAGGTAAGCCCAATGTAAAAATTGAGTATCTCGGCAAAGCGCGCGTCTCTGGAGAGGAGAAGAGCGCGATACTTGCGCTTGTATTTGCTGGAACCAGCGTGCAGTCGTGTACGGGCTTCAATCGCAGCGAGAAGGAAGAGATCGATAGCATCCGCATTGCGCGCACGAACCTGAAGCCGAGGGAGCGCAACCTGCTGGTACAGGCGTCCGATAATTGCAACTGCGGAGGCACCGGAAATTGCTCCTTCTGGATCCTGCGGGAGCGGCCGCATGGCTTCGATACTTTACTCAAGACGGTCATGGTGCAGAGCTTCGCCATTGAGCCGTCAAGCAGTAATGGATACAAAGATGTCATCACCTACGCGCACGGCTCGGCCAGTTATGGAGAGCTGGCGCTGTATCAATTTGACGGCAAGCAATACCGCAAAACCAGATGCGCTGAAGAAGAGTACAAGCTGCGTGATGACGGCACATTTGAAGAGAAGCCGACGATCACTTCCGGAGAGTGCGGGACTGAGGAGTAGTAGCGCAGAAGCCTTTCCTGAACTCTGAAATAACAACTACCCTCGCCGATACATAGTTTGATATAGCCAAACGACAGACAATATCAACTGGCAAGCACCAAACTGGACAGTGCCAAATTGGGACATTCAGGGTCTCTGGATTGCATTATGCTCATAGGTCCGTAATGCAAGGAGAGATCAATGAAATTTCCCGCAGTGCAGCTTGCCGCCCCGGCACAAGACGCAATCGATCCGCAATTGACACTGGCGCTCGCAGCAGCCTCGCTGGCTGCTTACCGTGATTACGAAAGGAAGCCATACACGAACCCGGCTAATTATCGGCCAGTAGCCTACTGGACGGGATGGGACGAGATCGTGGATGGATTCGGTTACGAAGAGCGCTTCGGCCTGCTCTTTGCATCCACCTTGCCGGGCGTGCAGACCTTCATTTTTGCTTTTCGCGGCACCGACTCTGATCTTGATGTCTACGAGGACATATTTGCCGATACAGCGTCTTTTTCGCCTTATCGCGGCAGGGTTTCACCCACGCCTTCTGTCGCGTCAGGGTTTTACAGTGTGTATAACGATATCGGCGGCAGCATGACGCAATCCATGCGGCAGCAGGTATTCAGGCTTCTGGATAGTCTTCCCGGATCACAGAAGAAAATCTATATCACTGGCCATAGCCTCGGTGCGGCCCTTGCCCAGCTTTTCACCCTCGATGTAGCGGTTAGCGCTCCGAATGTTTGGGCCGCGAACCTCAACTTTGCCAGCCCTATGGTTGGCCTTGCTGACTGGCAAACGGCGTACGAGTCGCAACCAGCGCAGCGGGACCCGCAAAGAAAAACGGTGCGCGTCTATAACTACTATGACTATGTGCCCTCTTTGCCTCCCTATATACCTCCTTTCCTTGAGTACGTGCACGTTGGACGGGGATTCAGGACTTCATTCTTCGTTCTGAATGAATGGTTACCGCAGGAACTAGCGCGTCATTCCATCCTCAACCTGCAAGTGGTTCTGGAGCATGCCGTCTGGTTGAATCCGCAGGTTTGGACAGGCACTTTTCAGGACAGGACTGATCCCTCGCGGCTCATGGCAAGCACCGTTCCGCCGGCAGGCGCGGACATCCGCTGGAGCCGGAAGATCCAGGAGATTGTGCAGTATGAACAGTTCGTACTCGAAGGCGGCAAGGCTTGAGGCGTTTGCGAT
>DATEHN010000073.1:0-7246 GCA_035279585.1 Candidatus Angelobacter sp.
CCTCATCTGTCAGCCCAACGCAGCAGGCCGCCGGCGAGAAAACGCAGATATCCAAGCTTTCAGCCCCAACCCAAACAAAACCGGACTATTCGAAAGAACCCTACGTAATCGAGCATTCCAAGACAACATATCGCTTTGAAAACGATGGCACGGGACGAAAGGAAGTAACCATTCGAGTTCGTGTGCAAAGCGAAGCTGGCGTCAAAGGATTGGGCCAACTGCGGTTTGGCTACAACTCTGCGAGTGAGAAACTGGAAATTCCGTATGTGCGGGTTATTAAGCCCGATGGAAGTGTAGTAACTGCTGGCGCTGACGCAGTGCAGGAGCTCAACGAGCCAATTCAACGAACTGTTTACACTGATTTTCATGAGAAGCACGTTATTGTGCCGGGTTTGCGTCCTGGTGACGTGCTTGAAAGCCAGGCGGTTATTACAATCCACACCCCTATGGCTCCAGGGCAGTTTTGGATGCAACTTAATTCTCAAAAGAGAACTATTGTCCTGGACGAACAACTGGAAGTTGACATCCCCGCTGCGCGGACCGTGAAGCTGAAAACGAAACCGGGCTTTGATCCCAAGATCACGGAGAGTAATGGCCGTCGCATCTATAGCTGGTCAACCAGCAATCTTTCGCGGGAAGATGAGAAATCCGACGCATCTCAAGAGAAGAAAAAAAAGAAGAAGAAACCAGAAGATGACATTCCGGATGTACAGCTCACTTCATTCGCAAGTTGGGCAGACGTAGGAAATTGGTATGCGGGTCTGGAGAAAGACCGTAGAGTGCCGTCAGCGGCTGTTCGGGCCCAAGCCGACGAGCTGACTAAAGGCCTGCAAACGGATATCGAGAAGATCCAGGCTCTTTACGACTACACTGCTGAGAATTTCCGCTACGTGAGCTTGTCGCTCGGGATGGGGCAATACCAGCCACATTCAGCCGAGGAAGTACTGCACAATCAATACGGCGACTGCAAGGACAAAAACACGCTTCTCGTGTCTTTGCTTGAAGCCGAGGGTTTTCATGCATCCTCGGTGCTGATCGATTCCGGGCGCAAACTTGACCCTGATATCCCTTCTCCTGCCCAGTTCAATCATGTCATCACCATGTTGCCTCTCGGGAAGGAAGAAATCTGGATGGACACCACCGCGGAAGTGGCGCCGTTCCGGCTGCTTATGTACCCGTTGCGCAAGAAACAATCATTAGTGATTGCGCCGGGTGGCGCCCACTTGGAGGAGACGCCGGCAGACTCTCCTGTCCCGGACTCCGAAATTGTAAAAATCGACGGCAAAATCGACGACACCGGAAAATTGGATGCCAATATCGCTTATGAGCTAAGAGGTGATTCGGAAGTCAGCATGCGCCAGGCCTTCAGGAATGCTGCCAGCGTGCAATGGCAGCGAATTGTGGAACAAATAAGTTCGCGCGAAGGGATGGGCAAGGATGTAAGCGAAGTGAGGGTCTCTGATCCGTCGGCAACACGTGAATCGTTTAAGCTGTCATACCGCCTCGTGAAGGCAGGCTATCTTGATCAGTCAAAGAATAAATTGGAGTTGAAGTTGCCGTTGTACGGCCTTGGTCTGGCAACGGCAGATCCAGACGACGCTGATGAGCCTGACCCGATCAAGCTTGGATCGCCCAACACCCATGATTACAACATCCGGCTCGAATTTCCCGTAAAGTACAAGGTGCGCTCTCTATTGCCTATTTCTCTAAAACGGGATTACGGAAACTTTGAAGCGGTTTACAAGCTGGAGGGAAATGTTTTTACGGCTGAACGCAAGCTGACTGTCGGCCAATCCGAGTTGCCCTCCTCTCGCGTGCAGGATTACCTGGCCTTTCGGCGCTCCGTGAGCGATGATTCGGCGCAGCAACTTTCATTGGAAACCACTCTTGCATCCAGGATAGATATTCCAGCAGACATCAAGCCGGCTGATCTCCTGAAGCGTGGGGGGGATGCGCTCAGAAATGGAAACTATACCTTTGCTATCGATCTGTTTAAGCGGGCAGTCGACGCTGACCCGAAAAACAACATGGGATGGAACGATTTGGGTCTCGCGTACCGGGATTCGCTCCAGTACGAACAAGCAATCAAATCATTCCAAAAGCAGATTGAGATCAACGGATACCACCCGTACGCCTATAACAATCTGGGCACAGTTTACCTGCGGCAGCGCAATTATGAAGAGGCGATCAAGTGGTTCAATAAACAGATTGAGATCGACCCTTTGGACAAGTATGCGCACGGCAATCTTGGGATTGCCTACATGGAGCAGGAGAAGTACGTGGAAGCTGTTCCCGAGCTGGAAAAAGCTGCGTCGCTGACGCCCGACAATGCTGAAGCGCAGGTGCGCCTCGGCGAAGCGTATTTGAATGCGGCTCAGGAGGAGAAAGCCATGGCCGCGTTCGACAATGCGCTAAAGATCTCTACCCAACCGGTCATTTGGAATAACATCGCTTTCCAACTTGCCCGAAAAAAAGTCCACCTGGATGTGGCTCGGCGCTATGCGGATTCCGCCGTCACATCCACGGCTGCGGCGCTGCGCACCCTGTCCCTCGACCAACTCTCCTCGCGAAATGTTGGTTTGACGGCTTCGCTTGCGAATTATTGGGATACGCTCGGATGGATTGATTATGCAGATGGAAATCTGGCCGCTGCCCAAAAATACGTCGAATCAGCGTGGCAACTGAACCAGCACTCGGAGGTGGGCGACCATCTGGGACAAATCTTTGAAAAGGAAGGCGAGAAGGAGAAGGCCCTGCATCAATACGTGCTCGCAATGAATGCCCGCCGCCCAGATGCAACACTTCGAAGTCGGCTTAACACCCTTGCAGGAGGAAGCGAAAACGCGGACGCGCTCATCGGCAAGAGTAAGACATATCTTCTGGAGCAGCGTACCCTTAAGTTACACAATGTGGCAAAGCAGGAGGGTAAAGCTGACTTTTTCCTTCTGCTGGCGAAAAAGTCTGGCCCAACGGCTTCAATCGACAGTGTGAAATTTATCAGCGGAGATGAAAAGCTAAAAGATTTCGCAGAAACGCTCCGATCCGCGCCCTATTCTGTGCCACTCCCAGACGAAACAGTAATCCGCCTATTGTTGCGTGGCACGCTCTCGTGCACCGCTGCGACGGCGGAATGCAGTTTCGTGCTTCTGTCCCCGGATGATCTACGATCGATTGACTGAACGTAAATTTATAAAATTTGTCATGCCAGGTTTAGCGGGACATTGAGCACTCAGCAGAAACAACAGAAGGACTGTACTTCCCGTGCCGGCATCCGCTTCGCAACTCAGTGTGACAAAAGTATCAAGACAGGCAAGATCGATGCCCTCGCCAAGGTGATGGACGCGGTGGGCAGCGTCCCGGCCGTCAAATACAGTGCGGAAGCTGCAAAGTATCGCGCTGAAGCTGCTCGCCTGCGTGATCAGCTGGCCCAAATCGAAAGCCAAAATTAGCCCAGCGTCGTCCCCTTCTTCCTAAAGAAAATTGGTACATACGATCAGGCGCGCGGCCTTATCTTTTACTATGATTCCTTCAAGATGAGGAACCGGACGCATGAATAAGGCGGATGGTCAGGACACGCGGGATCGCCTCTCTGCCATCGTAGAGAACTCGCTGGACACTCCGGCGAAAACGCAGGACCTGGCGCGCCAGGCGTACCAAAGTCGCACGCAGTTCCACCGGTTGTTTCGGACAGTGGTGGAAGAAACTCCGGGGGCCATGCGGCGGCGGCTATTGCTGGAGCGCGCAGCCTATCAGCTGGCGCATACCGGAATGTCAGTCACGGACGTAGCCCTGGACGCTAACTATGGTTCGCTGGAGGCTTTCACTCGCGCCTTCCGAAAAGCCTTTCGGATTTCTCCCAGCCTCTACCGGCGCATGCGTGATCCGCACTTTCACTTGCCGGCGTCCAACAATATCCACTTTTTTGCTCCCGGCCCCTCAACAAAAAGTCCCTCAACCAAAGGAGGAAGTGATATGGATTTATTCGATCGTTTTGCCGGCAATGACTCCTGGCACACGCGGCGTTTATTGGAATACGCGGGTACTTTAACAGAGGAACAATTGGACCGGCCACTGGCCACGGTCGTAGAGATGCTGCCCTGGCGGGAATCGAACAAGACTCTGAGGCAGCTTCTGGAAAATATCGTCTTCACCAAAGAAGTCTGGACCGCCGCGCTGTCCGGGGCCGATATGGATATGAACGGCCCTCCCAAATCGCAGCGCTCCCCGCAAGCGATGCTGGAAAGGCTGGAAAAGACTGATGCTGAACTGCATCGCATTTTCTGTGATGTCCGTAAGCGCTCAGCCTGGGATGATACCTTCGTCGACGCTCTGTGCGAGCCGGCTGAGACCTTCACCTTCGGCGGCGTCTTCGCCCATATCATGACGTTCAACGCGCATCGCCGATTGATGGCCCTGGATGCTCTGCGCCAGCTCGGCGTCCAAACTGAAGGTTTCGGCGACCCCATGGAATATGAGGAAAGCGTGTCGCCTTGGAACCAGCGAGTACCGCTCAAAACTCCATGAAAGAACATCCACGCCAATTTTGCACCTCAGCGGGATGTTCCCTGGCCAGCGCAGATTGATGAGAGATCAATGGAACTGTGGATAGTTTTGCGCGTATATCTGAGTAACAGGACCAAATACGCAAGGAGTTCATGAGGTCATTCCATGTTGGCACTTCTATTGGCGCTGGGGCTGAGTTATACGCTGCACGCAAAAGATGTCTTCCAGCCGCCCAAGCTTCCGGCTGCAGCCAAATGGAGTGAGCAAGCTCCCGGGCGAGAGTCCCTGGAATTTCAAACCACAGAAGGCTCGAAGCTGCGCGGCTGGCTTTATCGAAGCGATAGACCCGATGCGCCTTTCGTGCTGTTTTTTTACGGCAGCAATGAAGATCTGGTTCATGAAGCGAGCCGCCTCGCGTGGCTGCGCGACACTCTGCATGTGAACGCCATCTGTTTTGACTATCCCGGATACGGCTTCAGCCGTGGGTCAATCGGAATTCCCGCGATCCAGTCCGCAGTCTTGCAGGAGTTCGATTATGTGAAACAAAGATTTGCGGCGAATACGGCAACGCATATTGTCTCTTATGGCTTTTCCATCGGAACAAGTATGGCGATTCACGTCGCGGCCAATCGGCGTGTGGAGGGATTGATTCTGCAGGCTCCCCCAGCGAATGCCACCGAAATGATGCGATGGGCTTCAAAACACGATGTTCCCTGGTATGCACGCGGAGTAGTCAAGCTGAAGTCGGACCCGGAAGTCGCACAGGTTTATGAAAACGCCGCTGCGATTCGTAACGTCAGCAGCCCCCTCCTTATCATTCAAGGAGAATTGGATGATGTGGTTCCAATTGATCAAGGCCGGAAGGTGCTTGACGCCTCTCCGGCGAGCCAAAAGCAGCTTGTGATGGTACCGGCGGCACACCACAATGATCTCCACTTCTCTCGCCCTCCGTCTTCGGATGCTGTTGCGCACTTTCTCGAATCGCTGCAATGACACTGCCATCGCCTACGACGTCGCAATTGACGGTCATCCAGGCGGTTAATCTGACTTTTTGTGTGATCGGCTATATAAACTTGAGACCGATGGAAGAGCATGCGATCAAAGACCTTACGACGGGGTTACTTCTTTCTCCACCGCGTGCTCAGTGCTCTTCCGCGTCTTGTAGGAATCGCGCAGCAGCCAAATCATGTAGCAAACAATCAGGCCGTTAATAATGAACCCGCCCCAGGTATATATGTTTGGATGCCGCACCAGCTCCCACGTTAGATAAGGCGTATACAGCGTGCCGCTGATCACGGCAAACCACTCCGCCCACTCCTTTTCCAGCCAAAGGCCGGTGGCCTCAGTAAAGCGGATAAGAGAATAGACAAAAGCCAGAATCGCCCATATGTGCACGTTGTGGTGGTTTACCCGCGCTGCGCCGCGCATAATGGAATGCGCGATGTGACCATCCGGGCTCAGATGCAGTACCTTGTGCAAAACGTACAGCAGATGCATGGCCACGCTCGCAAGGTCTTTATGCCTCAGTGAGACCAGCCACCCACCAAAGATGAGGCCTATCGCGCCCTTGCCGGCTTCAAACAGGGCAACGCCACGCAGGCCAAAATGTTTCGCGATCAGGCTTTTCCGGGTATCCATGGAAGTTGAGCGTGAAAGATTTATTTTATATGGTCACCGTTAAGATTTCGCTCTCAGAGATAAACGGAAGCCTTATCCATAACCAATAGACTCGTTCAGCAGCCCTGGAATTACAGCATATCGCCAACCTTGCTCAGATGCAGCCGTTTCAACCGGCATCTAACCTCTGTAGAGGGGCAGGGCAGTTTTCTGTCGTGAAGCCATGTCATGATGCGGGGCATGATCAAAGAAGCGCTATGGCGCACCGTTGAAGCTGTGCCGGCAAAGCACACGCTGCAAATGGCGGCGGCGCTTTCCTACTATTTTGTCATCTCACTCTTTCCGGCGATTATTCTCCTCGCTGCTGTCATCGCTTACCTGCCTGGCGCCAAGCCGTTTGATCAGGTGCTCTCATTGATGTCTGGGTTTGTGCCCAAAGACTCAATTGAGCTTCTGCGCCGCGTGCTGGCGCACATTGTCACTCCGAATCGCGGCACGCTGCTTTCGTTCGGCATTCTGGGCACGCTGTGGACAGCCTCCGGCGGCTTCGCCGCAGCCATTGAAGCACTCGATATTGCTTATGAAGTGGCTGAAGGCCGTCCGTTCTGGGTCACGCGCCCCCTAGCCGGGGGATTGACGCTGCTGGTAGGCGTACTGTTGATGGTTGCGCTTGGAGTAATGATTGTTGGCCCGGAATTCGGAACCTGGCTGGCTGCACGCGCCCATCTCTCCTGGCTGCTGGCTGCTGCCTGGCCGTATATCCATTGGACTGCGGCTGTGGTCTTCACCGTACTTGCAGTGGAATCACTTTATTTTATGGCCCCCAACGTGAAGCAGCGTTTTTGGGCCACTCTGCCTGGTGCGCTGCTGGCAGTGGTTTGCTGGATCGGCCTTTCTTACGGCCTGGGAATTTATTTCCGCAGCTTTGCTCATTTCAGCAAGACTTATGGGACCTTGGGCGCGGTGATCGCCCTGATGGTGTGGCTCTATTGGACCAGCTTCTTCATGTTGGTAGGCGCAGAGCTGAATTGCGAACTCGCCAAAGTAAGCCGCAAAGGCCAGATCCCGCAGGATGAAGACCAAAGCGGTTTGACCAGGCTGGATTTGGCTGCATAAGAGCAATTAG
>DATEHN010000074.1:0-63831 GCA_035279585.1 Candidatus Angelobacter sp.
TCACTTCATCGTCAGAGATTGCATTGGCGCTTACGCCTGCCTCTACCGCGATACCATGCGCTTTGGCCCATTCCATGGCTGCCCGAGTCTTTTCCGCGTCATCGTCCTTGAGTACGGCAAAAATCTCGTCGAACTGATCCAGCGCTTCCAGCAGCGGCGCCTTGTCACCCTCGCGCAGCTCGCCGCGGTCGGCCAGCGTGTTTGCCTCACGCACCATATCAAAGATTGCGGCTGAGGCTCGCGCAGTATTGAGATCGTCATCCATCCCGGCGCGCATCTCTTGCTTTGCTTTGGTCGCCGCCTCCTGCGCCGCCGGGTTGGTACCCGCAGGAAGCTGCGACATTCTCATTCGTGACTGGAAGGTGCGCAGGCGCTCCACCGAATGCGCTGCCTGCTTCAGGCCATCAAGAGTGAAGTTGAGCTGTTTACGGTAGGGAACCGAAGAGGTCAGCAGGAACCGAATGGAAGACGCTTTGTGGCCTTTCACCAGCAGATCACGCAAGGTATAAAAATTGCCCGCGCTCTTTGACATCTTCTCGCCTTCCACCAGAAGAAAGCGCACGTGCATCCAGTGCCGGACAAATGTCTTGCCGGTTAGCGATTCCGATTGCGCAATCTCATTCTCATGGTGCGGGAAGGTCAGGTCCTCGCCGCCGCCATGCAGATCAAAGGTCTCACCCAGATACTTCATTGACATCACGGAGCACTCAATGTGCCACCCTGGACGCCCCGGCCCAATGGGGCTTTCCCAGAAAGCCTCGCCTTCCTTCGGCGCTTTCCACAAGGCAAAGTCGCGCGCGTTGTCTTTCTCATATTCATCCACGTCCACGCGAGCGCCCACTTCAATACCAGCAAAATCTTTTTTGGAAAGCTTGCCGTACTCAGGAAACTTGGCAATGCTGAAGTAATACGAGCCGTCTTCCGTACGGTAGGCGATGCCTTTCTTTTCCAGCGCCGCAATGAACTCTGCCATTTCGCGGATATGCTCCGTGGCACGCACAATTTTTTCCGGCCTCTCCAGGTTGAGTGACGCCATATCTTCCAGAAACGCCTCTTCATACTTGCGCGTGTATTCCTGAACGGTCTTTTTCTCCCGCGCGGCGTTGCGGATGATCTTGTCATCCACGTCGGTAATATTCATTACATGCTGCAGCTTAAAGCCGCTCTGGCGCAGAAAGCGCCGCAGGATATCGACCGCTACAAACGTGCGGAAATTGCCGATGTGGCCGTAGTCATACACCGTGGGGCCGCAGGCATACATGCGAACGGTATTGTCCCGCTCAGGGGTGAACTCTTCCACTTTGCCGGAAAGCGTGTTGTAAAGGCGTAAAGGCAAATGGAGATTGTAACAAAATGAGGCGGTCCGCTCTGCCGGAAAGCGGCCGCCTCATGCCACAAGATTTGTTTACTCACAACCCTCACTGCAACAGCGTTCGTGTCTGTTGCAGCTTGTCAATCAGGTTCTGCTTCTGATCCAGCACGCGCTTGGGATTGGGAATAATGTCAGCAACTTGCTTCGGCGCATCGCTAATGATCTGTTGCAGCTCCGCCAGCGTACCGGGATTACTGAGTAGCTTAAGGTAGGCTGCCTCAATCTTGTCGCGGGCTGCATTGGCCTGGGCATCGTGCGTGGGGAGAATCTCAAATTCTCGTTTCATTGCCGAATGCCAGTCCAGACCGTCTGGTCCAAGCTGCTCGATTGACTTCAGCAGCGCCGCCCGCTGTGCCGCAGACAGCCCCGCCACATGCTGGAAACCAGCCACTGCCTGCAGGTGCGCGACGATTAGTCCTTGAGCAACAACGGTTGCAAACAGCGTTCCGCCGTTGGCAACATCGTGAGAGAAACGCAAACCCGCCTGCAGAGTCCGCACTGCCCCGTCTTTGTCGCCACGGATCAATAGATGAAGCGCATAGAAGACGTTTAGACGGCCAAGAAACGCCGCCTTGCGCGCATAATCCACTGGCGCCTCAGAGCCCATTTGCAGTTCCAGACCCCAATCGCAATAGGGCAGCGTCGTACCGCGCGCCATAGTCTCCAGCGCGGGCTTGTTCTTTTCCACAATGTCTTTGTATTTCAAATCCTCGTACGGAACGGTCCCGTCCAGGATTGCGTGGGCTTCCTTCGCCTGTTGCTCGGTGATTCCCGTGTCCTGCATCTGCGCGAAGGCTGACCAGTACCGCAAAGCGGCATTGTCACCGGCTTTCTGGCTCTGCTGTGCTGCCACACTGCTGCTTGCTATGGCGACACCCAGAATGATCGTTGCTGTTAATCGTAGCGCGTTCATTGTTTCGTCTCCTCCTCGCTGAGCAGAGCCAGCGCACTGTACCTGCCCTCTGAAATCGGATTGGACTCGGGGCGGAATGCCATGCTATCCACCGCTATCTTGAATGACGGGGCATGAGCCAGCAGGGCATTCGCTCTTGCGATCGTAAGCGGCTGCGGGCTGGCCGACTGCTGAACACTGGGCTTGTCCGTTCCGACTGCTTGCGCAGGCTGAGCGGGTTTGTGAGAGCGCATTGATATCATCGCCAGCAAAAACAGGACCGCCGCCACCGCTGCACACGCCGTAAAAACCACTGGCCGCCGCCAGATCTTGACCTGCTTCGGCAGCATCAGCGGCTCCGGCTCTAGTGGGCAAAACTGTTTTAGATACTTTTCAAATTGCTCGTCATCGCGGATCGGCACAGGGATTCTCCTTCGCACACATTGATTCGCGCAGCCGGACCAGCGCGTAGCGATAACGCGAGGCTGCTGTATTGGCGCTGATGCTCAAAAGGTCTGCAATTTGAGCAAACGTAAGCTCGCCCCATATATGCAGCACCGTGACTTGCCGCTGATCGTCCGGGAGCTCTGCCAGCGAGCGACGGAGGCTTGCTTCTTCAGCGTAGTCGCGTAACGGCGGCTCAAACCACGCGAGGTCCTCATTGGCCAGCTCAACATTTCGTCTGCGGACCCGCGCATCATTCAGCGCGGCGTTTCGCACGCACGCGAATAAATACGCTTTCACATCCGTTGCTCGCCGCAGGCCTTCATCTTCCAGCAGCTTCAGAAACACCTGTTGGATCGCATCTTGCGCACGGCTTGGTTCGCCCGTAATTGCCTTGGCAAAAAGCAACAGCGTCGGGCCATGCTGACGATACAGCCGCTCGATCTCCGTGATGCTGGTGTTCCTGTACCGCAATATCTCCGCCTCCCCCAGTAAGACAAACCAGCTATGCCGGTTCGTCTGTTTTTACTCAAATTATTTTGCAGCTTGGATATTTTTGTCAGCTTTGGCAAGGCCTAACCCATTCCATCTCTCAGGGCATGGCTGAACGGGCCTAAGGATAGGCTTAGATAATCGGGATTAAAAGAAAGATGGCTATATTTTGGGGATTCAGCCTGACGCTTCTATCCCTTCAGCTCCAGGGGCTTGGCCATCAGTGGAAGTCCGCTCAGCCTGATGCCGGTTGCGCTGAAGATTGCATTCCCCACAGCCGGGGCGATCCCCATGATCGGCGTCTCTCCTGCGCCCGCAGGCGGAACATCTTTGCGGTCAACCAGCTCAACCTCGATCTTAGGGAGGTCGCGGAAGCGGGGCACGTGGTAATCCCTGAAGCGCCCATTCAACACCTTGCCATCAGCAAAATGTATCGCTTCAACCAGGGCTCCGCCAATGCCTTGCGTAATTGCGCCTTCAATCTGGTTTCGCAGGCCGTTGGGATTTACCACAGCGCCGCAGTCAAACGCCTGTGCAACGCGCACAATGCGCACCTGTCCACGCGCCCGATCAATGGCAACCTCAGCGCAGGTGGCGAAGTATCCGTTCTTCTCAAAACCTCCGCCCATGCCAAAGCCAAGTTCCGGCGTGGCTTTCTGCTTACCCCAGCCAAAGCGCTGGGCTGCAGCTTCAAACACAGCGCGCAGGCGAGGATCGGTGATGTTCTTCAGACGAAATTGCAGCGGATCGATTCCGGCGAGGTGCGCCAGCTCATCCATGTGGCTCTCACGCGCAAAATGATTCGCCGTGGCTGCAAGACCACGGTACGATCCCTGCCGCAGCGGCGGGTTCTTTACCGGATGAAATTCGATTTTTTTGTTGGGCACGCTGTAAGGCGTATCAATGGCCGAAGGGCCGGAGTTGTAATTGTGAAATTCCCACGCCACCAGTTTCCCGTCAGCGGCAATGCCGCTCTTCACGTCAATCACGCCCGCCGGACGAAAATATGCCCACGTGAACTCCTCTTCACGTGTCCACACCAGCTTTACCGGTTTGCCTGCGCCTTTGGCCAGCCGCGCTGCTTCCACCGCGCACTCACCGGTATGCTTGCCGCCGTATGCTGAACCGGTGTCCGGCACAATCACGCGTACGTGGTCCTGGGAAATGTGGAAAGCTGAAGCCAAATCCTCTTTGACTGCAAAGGGCCGTTGCGTTCCAGTCCATACCGTCAGCTTGCCGTCCTGCCACTCCGCCACGGCTGCTCTGGGCTCCAAAGGCGCGTGCTGAATATACGAGGCCGTATAAGTCTGCGATAGTGTTTTGGCAGCGGAAGCCATGCCCGTTTCCACCGAACCGGCTGTGCTGCTGCCTCTTCCTCCAAATCTGCCGTGTTCTTCGTTGTCGACGTTTTTGCGCAGATAGTCGAACAAAGCCGCATCATCAATTTGCGGAGGCGCCTGTGTCTGGACATCTACCAACACCAGCGTCTTCTCCGCCAGTTCTGGCTCCGGCGCAGCCACGCCGATGAAATCTCCATCGTGGACCACTGCCACATTGGGAACCCGCTCTGCCTTCTTTGTGTCAACCGAGATCACCCTGGAATTGAAGGCCGGGGGCCGAAAGACTTTTCCATGCAGCATCCCAGGGCGGCTTATGTCAGACGTGTACTGATGCACTCCAGTCACAAAGGCCTTGCCATCCACCTTGCCTGCGGGGGTACCGGCAATGTGCCACTGCTTAGGACTTTCCGGCTCAGGATCGCTTTCAGTAATCTCCACCAGCTTTTGCCCATGCGTAAGCTCGCCATAGGAGATCCTCTTGCCTGCCTTTGAGCTTACGACCATGCCGTCTTTGGCAAACAGGGTTGCAGGATCTACGTTCCAATGTTTTGCCGCCATCTCCACCAGCAGTCCTCGCGCATTGGCTGCTACGGTGCGCAGGCGCGTTCCCATCTGCGGCGTAGTGCGGCTGCCAAAAGTTCCCATGTCAAACGGCGTGAGATCGGTATCACCCATGATCAGCGTGATGGAAGCCATGGGTACTCGCAATTCTTCCGCCACCTGTTGCGTTAGCGATGTGCGTATGTTCTGCCCCATCTCCGCCTTGCCGGTGAAGACCGTAACTTTTCCATCTTCGCCAATGTGCAGCCATGAAGCCAGATCGGTGGCAGCATCTTCACTGTTGGTCGCCCTGCCGGATTCCTGCGTCAGGCCGTTCTTCACGCAGATACCTACAATCAATCCTGAACCCAGCAATTTGAACAGGTCGCGCCGGCTGACTTCGAAGAGATGCCGCAATGGTTCTACAGTCTGCTGTTCAAGCTCCAGCATCTGGACTTCAGCAGAAGGCCCAATGACGGCGGCGTTCTTTGCTTGTTCGATCTTCATGCTTTGTCGCCTTTCTCCGCTGCCCGATGGACCGCAGCCATGATCCGCTGATAAGTTCCGCAACGGCAGATGTTGCCGTTCATATACTCCAAGATGTCATCGTCAGAAGGCTTGGGCACCGCGGAAAGCAGCGCCTGGGCGGACATAATCATGCCTGAAGTACAGTACCCGCACTGGAAGGCCTCTTCTTCCAGAAATGCCTGCTGTATGGGCTGCAAGCGGCCATTCGCTGCCAGTCCCTCAATGGTAACGATCTTGCCGTTCACTTTGGTCGCCGGTAAACGGCAGGAGCGCACCGCTTTGCCGTCAAGCATCACCGTGCATGCACCGCATTGGCCAACACCGCAGCCATATTTTGTTCCGGTCAATCCCAGCCGATTACGCAGGACTGAGAGCAACGGTTCGTCTTCCGTGGCTTCAACCTTGCGTTCACTTCCATTGATAAGCAGAGTAATCGTCGCCATGGTGTCCTTTTGGCCGGGTATGAATAGAGCAAAAATTAGTGCGGAAAGTTCAGGCCCGGCAACTCTTTATCCTAACTCTGCGCTGCCGTTCTTTGCACTTTTTAGGTGCGCGCGAATATTCTCTAGTTACGCGAAAAAGATAAGGATTACCAAGGGTCAGAGGCAGGCTTGATTGCATTCGGTTGTCCGAATAACTTCTGCTATGCGTCGGCCTCAGCCACCGGCAGCCATACCTGAAAGCATGTATTCCCTGGCTTTGATGTTACCTGGACGCTGCCCTTGTGCTTTCTTACGATGCGTTGCACTGTATCCAAACCAAGCCCTGTACCTTGGCCCACTCCTTTAGTGGTGAAGAACGGCTCAAAGATATGTGGCTGCACGTTTGCGGGAATTCCCGGGCCATTATCGCGAATCTCAACCACCACACAGCCATCATCGCGATACGTACGAACTCGCAGCTCTCCCTTCCCATCCATCGCGTCAATTGCGTTATCAATAAGGTTGGTCCACACCTGGTTCAGCTCGCTGCCGAATGAATCCACCAGCAGCGGTATAGGCTGGTAATCGCGCTCTACCTTCACGCCTTTTTTGAGCTTATGGTTCAGGATGGTCAGCGTCGTCTCCAGGCTCTTTACAATATCCACGTTCTGCACCGGTGACTGGTCCATGAACGTGTACTCCTTGATCGCGCGCACAAGATCGGAGATGCGCGACGTGCTGTTCTCAATTTCGTTCAATAGGCCCCAGACTTCCAATGACGCGGAAATCCGCACCAGCGCGGCCCGCGCCGTCTGAGCATCGAGCGAATCAAAAAGTGATTCCAGCAACTCCGGTCTGGCGTTTTTGCGGGCCAGGTTTGCTGAGAGTTGCCACAGATCATTCTGTCCGTGGCTGCGCAGCAGTGCGTCCAGCTGATCTTCCAGCGCGCTTACCGTAAGCGTATCCGGAGGCGGCCCGTCCTGCTGGATCAGCGAGGCTTCCAATCTATCGATCTCAGCTTTCTGCGCGGGCATAAGCTCGCACGCACCCAGCGTATGCGCTGCTTCTTTGATCTGTTTTA
Source organism: Candidatus Angelobacter sp. (assembly GCA_035279585.1). Lineage (GTDB taxonomy): Bacteria > Acidobacteriota > Terriglobia > Terriglobales > Acidobacteriaceae > Angelobacter. The sequence continues at coordinate 7,112 of DATEHN010000074.1, forward strand.
GCAAACCGCGCAGTTGGCTGGCGGCGCGCTTGGCCGCAGACGCCGGATTGTTTAATTCATGCGCCAGCCCCGCAGAAAGCTTGCCCAGCCCAGCCAGCCGGTCTTTTTGCTGTTCCAGCCGGGTGGTTTCGCGGATCCTGTCTGACATTAACGCCACCAGCCGGCTTGTCAGCTCAGGCATTTTCTGCACAAGATCGTTGAATGATGATGCCGGAAAGCGCAGCAGGCGGCTATCTGTGACGGCCCTGCCCGTGATCGGAAATTCCTTCATGCGAGAATATGGCAGCACTCCGGTCACATCTCCCGGCTTGCCTGTGAGGGTCACTACTTCGCCGCCAATTTCTCCGCGCGCCTGCGACTGTCCTTCCAGCACAACCAGCATTGAATCCGCCGGTTCGCCCTGGTGCATGAACGATTCGCCAGACTTGAGCACCAGCTCTTGTGAACGCCCGATGAACCACTCGATCTGGTCTTCAGGCAAGCCTGCAAAGATCGGCAGGCGCAGCAGCTCTGATTTTTCCGCCATTGCTTATACCTTGCTCAAGTATTGATGAATGAATTGGACCGCAACGGAGCCTTCACCCACGCCTGAAGCCACTCGCTTCACAGATCCGTGGCGCACGTCACCCACGGCAAAGATGCCGGGCACATTGGTTTCCAGCAGGAACGGATCGCGCTCCAGGGTCCATCCTTTGGGGTGTGCTCCATCCCACAAGAGATCCGGCCCGGTCAGGATGAAGCCGCGATCATCCCGCTCAACCAGTTCTCCCAGCCAATCCGTGCGCGGCAACGCGCCGATAAAGATGAACATGGAGCTGGCTGGCACACGTTCAACCTTGCTGGTGTCTGAACACAAAACAGAAACCTCTTCCAGATGCGTGCCGCCGTGGACCTCCGCCACGCTTGCGTGGGTCCAGAGCTGGATGTTGGGCGTCTCCTTGATTTGGTCGATCAGGTACTGTGACATGGTGCTGGAAAGCGATTCACCGCGCACAAGAATGACAACGCGCTCTGCATAGCGGGAAAAGTTCATGGCTGCCTGGCCCGCGGAATTCGCTCCGCCCACCACGTACACGATTTCGCCTTTGCACGCGAGCGCCTCCGTTGCGCCGCCGCCATAATAAACACCTGCGCCCTGCAGACGGTCCACTCCCGGTGCCTCCAGCCGCCGCCATTGCACGCCGGATGCGATCATCAATGCATGGCAGGAAACCTCACTCCCGTAAGCCAGCTTGATGATGCGGTAAGGACCCTCAGTACGGACGCTCACTACCTCTTGCGGCGCCAGAATTTCCACGCCAAACCGCAGCGCCTGCGCCACCGCGCGCCGCGCCAAATCGCCGCCACTTAAGCCGCTGGGAAACCCGAGGTAATTCTCAATGCGCGAGCTCATTCCCGCCTGGCCTCCGGGCGCTTCGCGTTCAATGATCACCGTATGCAGACCCTCTGACGCGCCATAGACCGCTGCTGCCAGTCCAGCAGGTCCGCCGCCCACGATTGCCAGATCGTAAAAGTCAGTTTGCGCCCTGGTCCGCAAGCCAACTTTCTGTGCCACGTCGGCAGGCGCTCCTTCCAGCAGCTTGGTGCCGTCAGGAAAGAGCACCACGGGAAGGTTGGCGGCTTCCGGTCCCAGCGCGTCCAGCAGCCGCTTGGTTTCCGGATCATTTGCAGAAAGCTCGGCGTCAATCCACTGGTAAGGCACGTGGTTTCTAGCCAGGAAGTCACGCAGCTCGTAACATCGCGGCGACCAGCGCGTCCCCAGCACACGAATCCCCTCAAACGCAGGTTTGTATGCCGCCAGCCAATCATCCAGCAGATCATCCAGTGGCGGGTAAAGGTGCTCTTCCGGAGGGTCCCAGGGCTTCAGAAAAAAATAATTAATGCTGGCCTCATTAATGGCGCTGATGGCGGCGTTAGTGTCCGCATAGGCGGTCAGCAGAGCGCGCTTCGCATTGGGATAAATCTGCTGTGCTTCCTGCAAAAATCCCACGCCATCCATTTTTGGCATGCGCTGGTCTGCCAGCAGCAAAGCCACGCTGTCATTGCGTATCTTGAGCTGCTTCAGCAGATCAAGCGCTGCTTGCGGAGAGTCGCTGGCCAGCACACGATACGCAGCGCCGTAATGCGAACGCAGATCGCGTTCAATGGCGCGCAAAACGTCCGAATCGTCATCGACGCTGAGTAAAATCGGCTTAGCCATGCTCTGTTCAGTTTACAGAAATTGTGAGTACAAGGAATGCAGCAGGCCAGTTAGATGCCCGAAACTGTATTTGGTCGCAAGGCGATGCGGTTCGAGGCCTGCTTCTGCTCACTTCTGCTTAGGAGCCTATCTTCCCATAGTTGTTCCGGCTATCGAACATCAGGACAAACCGCGCTTCTTTACCGGTATAAGGAACGTAAATATTGAACTGGCTGCCGCGGATCGTGAACTTTTTCAAGACGTCGACCTTCTCTCCAGAGAAAAATGCTTTCAAATAATCACAATCCAGGTTGCGCGTACACCCAAAATATTGCGGCTGGTAATGGTCCGTTTCCGAACCACCCCAATAGTATTGGCCGCCTACGTAATAGAGGGCCTGTTTATCGCCAAACTTAGCGGAGTAGATGATGGTCATATTGGGCAAACCGTTTCGCTGATACATCAGGAAATTGTGGATTTCCAGGATGCGCTTGAAATCCGCGGGCTGGCCGGACGCAAGCCGCTGGCTTATTTCGGCCAGCAGGTTGTCATTTTCCTTCAGGACTTCATTCGCCTGTTCCTGCACTACGTCGAGATACCGGTAACGCGAAAAATACGTGCCTGCCAGGATGAGCACCACCAGCGCAAGCGCAGCCGCGCCAAATCCCAATGCCCATTTCTTCAGCACGCCGGCGCGGGGCTCGATTTTGAGCCCGGCAATGCCGGCTTCGGCGGTCATGCTTATATTGGTAGCCACATTCAACAGGAACAAAGCCGCAGCAATTCCAATCAGTCCGACAAAAAAGGCGATCAGGAGCGTTGTTGTGGTCTCCCGGAACGGGTTGACGTCCAGGCCTGCGCACAAGATGACGACCAGGGCGCCGAGACAAACCAGGGCGATCACGAGGATGAGCAATGACAGTGACCACCGGGAAATGAGCGCCTTTGTTTCCAGATTCATTCCGTCTCCTTTTCGCGGGACAAGCTGGTTCAACCTGAATTGCTGGGTCAGCCTGAATATAAGAGGCGGCAAGCCAAAGCGCCAGCGTGAAATGCAGTTAAGCGCGTCTTGAACTCATTTACCATGATTTCGAGCGATGAACGTACATTTGATTGATGGAACCTTCGAGTTGTTCCGGCATTTCTTTGCCGTGCCCAGCGCTCGCGATGCCGATGGCCGCGAAATCGGAGCGGTGCGTGGCGTGCTTTCGTCTGTGCTCTCTCTGCTGGAAAATCGCGCAACCCACATTGGCGTTGCCACGGACCACGTGGTGGAGTCATTCCGCAACGAACTTTATGCTGGATACAAAACCAGCGAAGGCGTGCCTGAGGAATTGCTTTCGCAGTTTCCCATTCTTGAAGAAGCGCTGACGGCCATGGGAGTAGTGGTGTGGCCAATGGTTGAATTTGAGGCCGACGATGCTCTTGCTTCCGCGGCCGCTAAAGCCGCCCAGGATGCGCGCGTGCAACAAGTGTTGATTTGCACGCCAGATAAGGACCTTGCCCAGTGCGTTACAGGCACAAAGGTGGTGCAGTGGGACCGTATGCGCAACATCGTGCGCGACGAAGCAGGAGTGGTGGCCAAATTCTCCATAGGCCCAAAATCAATTCCGGACTACCTTGCCGTAGTGGGCGACAACGCAGATGGCTATCCCGGGATTGCCGGTTGGGGCGCTAAGACCGCTGCCGCAGTCTTGTCTCAATACATCCACCTTGAGTCCATTCCCAAAGATTGGAAGGAGTGGGGCTCCATCCGCCGCGCACAGTCGCTTGCTGAAGCATTGTTCAGCGACTGGGAGAACGCTCTGCTATTCCGCACTCTTGCGACGCTGCGGCTTGATGTTCCAGTCTTTAATAGTGTTGACGATCTTCGTTGGCAGGGCCCACGCCCAGACTTTAGTGAATATTCCCGTCGCATGAATGCAAACGGGCTGCTTGAGCGCACAATCCGTTTGCAATCGCGTTAAAAAGTGATTAGGCAAGGTGGAAATCATTATCTCTTTCCGGCCCCTCGCTTTATGTTCCGCTTCTCACCGTTTTACCAATCCTGATCGGATGTACCAGATCAGTGATCGTGAATACCGCCAAGATTGAAACAGGTAAAAATAGAGCATTCAAATTCCAGCGATAAAGCAGCCACACTCCGCAGAGTCCTCCGATCAAAAACCCGAACCACAGCGCAGCGGTGATTGCAGCATCTTTAAAATCTTCATGATGAGCTGACAAGCGGAAAGCTTCGCGAAAGCGGTAGGTTCCCGGGCCACGCGTCTTGTCATAAAACCAGAACATATAGCGCGACCATGACTCGGCAAACTTGGCCAGCGTTCCGGTTACGTGCGTTGTGCGGACGCTTAGCGAACCAACTCGCGTAAGGGTTGCATTCTGCATGCCCATGGCGCCGCAGGCCAGCGCCAGGAGCAGATAAAACCTGTGCGGCGGAAGACTTGACTGCACGCCTGCACTGCCCATGTATCTTCCGCCTGCTATTACGAAGGAGATCAGCAACAGCGCCTCCATCCCAAGCGTAACAGCGGCTCTGGAAGAGATGCCGTGCCGGGCACATGCCTCATGAATGCACGCGCACACAACCAGGCCAACGACAAACATCAGCACGGCCCAGCCTCGCGCCAGCGCTTGCGCGTTGCCATGCTGGAGCAAATGATAAGCAATCTCGACGGTATTGCCGCTCATATTCGCATTCAGGATATGGTCAAGAACGATATAGCCAACAATATCGACAAAGCCGGCAGTCCATGTGAGCCCAATTGCCAGCCACGCTTTATGCGGGGAATCGAGAGGTTCATAACCGCCATTCTGCATGGTCTCTCCCTCTAGGGGAGTAGATGCGCGAAGCAGGATGAGGGTAAAAAGCCCATGAATTCGAACGGAAAAAGATGGTGCAGAGCGTTATTAGGCTTTTAACGGTTTAGAAAAACGCAGGAACTGCCAAAGTACGCGTAAGTCGCATAAGACCACGGAAACTGTGGGTTGGGTTGTGAGTTGAAACCAACTTTTCTTACAAGCTACATCACTGCCTCGCTAGTATTCCTATCAGGCACGACCCATTACGGCTTGGTAGCCCGTCACTACAGGTACTGACGCCGGCTCCTTCAAATCTGGTCAGCAAAATTGAGCCCTTCAAGCCTAACTGAGGGTCGTAGTAGCCAAAGACCGGAACATTGCTGCTGGGAAACATGAGAGTTGCCGAGAAAGCGTTAGCAACAGCGCTTCCCGAAATCGTAAAGCTGCCATTCGTGCTATCGGCGCCACTGCCGGCAATATTTCCTTTGCTATCCGCCGTCAGGTTCAGAGTAATGATCTCAGTGCTGTCGCTGGCGCTTATTCCCGAGTAGCTTCCTGCGAGCGAACTGGCCCGGACACCAGTAAAGGAAGTAGTTTGGCCGTTCGATGCACATGCCGGGCCTGACACCGTTTCAGTGCCCGAGAAAGAAGGCGGGCTAGACGAATTCAGGGTGCCATTGATTGTGACCGTGAAGCTTCCTCCGACATCGAAGTTGAGCGTCACCTGGTTGGAAGAATTGATGGTCCCTGTCAGGGAGCGAATTCCGTTGTCGGGACTACATGTATCTCCAAGAAAGTCGACGGCCATATCGAAAACATTGGAAAGCGAGGAACCGATAAGATCCGCCTGAAACACATTTCCTGCCGGACCAGCAGCAGTCACTACACCTGTGCCGGAAATATTTCCATTGCTGTCTTGCGTCAGAATGGCTTCCACCGCGACCGGATGAGGAGTGCTCCCGGTGATGGTGGTGAAATCCCAGGAGCCGGCCATGGAACCAGACGTGGGACCGCCTGTTGTGCAGAACGTCGCGACCACCGTTCCGGTACCGTGGTGGCCCGGATCTGGTCCGTAGCCCGAATTCGGTGTGACCACAACGATTCTGGACGTATCGCCCGAGATTGTTGACCCTGACTGACCCACCGTGGTGGAGACGACCACTCCCATAAAGCTTGGCAGAGGCGAATCTGGCGGCTGTGAACTGTTGCCCGGATTAGTGGTCCATGCGCTGCCGCAGGCGGGTGGCTCGCTGGTATTGGCAGCGAAACCCTTGAAGGCCTCCGGAGCGGGCCCGCCTGTAAGCATGTTCACCGTGGCCCAATTGTCTCCCCAGAACTCCACCGCACCCGACGCGGTCTTGTCTCCAAGCACAAAGGCGCCCTGGGCCGGGAAAGCGAACAAGATCGTGGCAGCGCCGCTTGAAGACGGCAGATAGAAAGCGTCACCCGCGAAATTAGCTGCCACCGTGCCGGGGCCGAGAGGCTGGTTCACAACGATCGAGCAGCTCACGGTACCTGTGGCGTCAGTTATTCCGTTACACGTCTGGGCCGTGCTACCCGATCCCAACGTGATCATGATCGTGCGACCAGCGATGGCCGCTATACCATCCTCCTGAAGTACGGCGCTAAACGTGGTGTTGGCACCGTTGGCAATCACGGTAGGACCGGCGTAGGTGGTGGCCGCCTCTTCCCTGGTAATGGTGAACGCCGTGGAATCGCTGCTGGCTTGTTGGTTGCCTGACCCGGCAAAGCTGGCCTTCACTGTGTAGGAACCCGGGACTTGATTGAGCGTGATGCTGCATGCTGCCACGCCAGTGGCTCCGGTTGTGCCCGCGCAGCTCTGCGTACCCAACGTAAATGTGATCGGCTGGCCAGAAATTGGGGCCGACGTTCCCTGCACCACCAGGGTGGCGGAAAGATTAGCGATGTCATGATAGTTCTGGGTGGTTTCACCTGTGTATCTGGTGGTTGTGGCCAGCACGGTGGCGGGCGCAGGGCGAACCGCCGCAAGGTGCGGTGAAATGCCGGCGCCGATCTCAGTGAGCAGCGCGGAAGGATCTCCGGCGAGCACCTTGGCTGTGTCTACAACCGCCACAGCGTCTTGCTCGCGCAGCGGTAGATACATTAGTTTTCCATCCGGGGTCACATCGTGGACGACCGCGAAAGTGGTCGGCGCTGCCGGAAAAGCGAACGTCGCGAGCTGAGAAAAGTCATTGGCAGCAGGATTGAAGTTGAAAATGGCAACCACGTTCTGCAAGAAGTCGAACGTATACATGGTGTTGCCAATGATTCGCGGTTGGAGCCGGAGGGAACTGAATCCGGCGGGCGGCGTACCGTGAATCGTGGCAAAGGGAATGGGAGTCGCCGGACTGCTGACATCAAAGACGTGAGCGCTACCATCATCGGCGACCAGCACAAGGAACTTTGCATCCGGGCTGAGTTCCAGCGCCGGTTGGAATGCTGAGACGCCCAACGTGCCCATGGGAATAACCGTCGAGGCGCCGCTGGTCAGGTCCAGGATTACCAGGTCTCCTGTGCCATTAATCTCAAAAGCGTTGATAAAAGCAAAGTGGCCATCCGGCGTGACGGCAATCCCACCAGAACTGGTGCTGGCGTGAGGTTCGCCAGTAGGCAATGTGGCCACTACCGTATTGAAAGTTGCGCTGGCTGGGTCGGCGTCAATCACATAAAGATTTAATGAAAACCGGCCGGGAGCGGTGCGAACGCTGGATGCCACGTACGCAGCGGGCTTGCCTGTAGAGAACCGGGGCGCAATCACGATTCCTCTGGTCTGACCGGGCTGTCCAGCGGGTGACGCGTTCAATGGGACACTGGCCACAAAAGAGTTCGTCGTGAAATCAAAGACGTCAATCGTTGCTGGCGCAAAGGTCCGTTCCACGTAGGCGCGTGAGCCATCAGGTGTGATGGCAAGCCCCACGATCCGGTCAGGAGCAGGAAAGACCGGGTTTGGCGTGGCGGTGGTGCTTGCGTTAAGCACTGAGAGGGTGGCATCGCCGGCATTCACTATGGCTACCTTGTTGATCGGTTGAAAGGCAGGTCCGCTTGCGATCACAAAGGCGTTGCGTAGGATGCCACTCTGATCTGCGCCTGCCGCTCCCTGAGAGAGATTGGGATTGGTCACAATGATTGATGCGTCCTGGGCGGGCGCATCCGCCGGGACTGAGACCTGGAGCAGTGACGAGGAGATGAACTGAGCGGCCTGCGGATCCAGATGGCCGATTTTCACCTGAGCGTCAGAGGCAAATCCGCTGCCTGAAATCTGCAGCAGGGTAGCGGCGGAATTGACCACCAGTGGAGCGCTCACTGCCGCGATCACTGGCGCAGTGGCAGGCGGCTGATTCTGTGTGATCCCCGAAGCCACGTCGCGAATCGCTGTGCTCACGGAGATGCCGCTTCCCACGAGCGACGGGACGAAGACGTTGCTTGTGTCCACAACGTAGACGTTCGGCTTAACAGAACTGGTAGTGAGCAGCACGCGTGTGCCGTCGGAATTCGGAGCAATGTGGGCAAAGAGATCGAGAGGGAACGTTGGCAGCGGCAAATCTCCGATGATAGTGCCAAAAGCCGGCGAGCCTGCGGATAGATCAACGATGGTGAAGTGATTGGTAGTGCCATCCACAAATCGCAGCATGTAACCGTAGATTTTGCTGGGATCGCTCGCATCCCGGCTGGTGCTGACTGCGAATGCGAAATCCACAGGAACCGACCGGACCACGTTAGTTGCGGTGTTGATGATCACCAAAGTCCCATCGCGGCTCATGATCACGAATTTGCCATCTGCCGTCGCAGCGGATACGTCCGAAGCCGAGGGCAAAAAATTACTGCCCGGAGTAGACCCAAGATCGGTTACTGTTCCGGTTCCCAGATCGATCACGCCGAAATCAAACTCGGTTTCCAGATAGACTTTATTGCCGACGAGGACCGGATTCGAGGCGAACGCATCACCATCAAAGGTTGGATCGTCGCCCAGCCGCCCATTAAAAGAGATCGTTCGGACTACGCTCAGCGTGTTGGCGTCGATTACGGTAATGCCATCGTCGCTCCCATCGGTTCCCACTACCGTAGCGCCGTCTGCCGAGATGCCCAGCTGCGACACAAAGACATTGTGAATGCGCTTGATTTCCGCCGCAATGGTGAGGTCGATCACCGATACATAGTCGGAGAAAAAACTGCTCACAAATGCGATGCGCCCGTTGGGAGAGATGACGATTGAATTGGGGCCGTTTCCAACCGTGATGGCCGCTACTTCGGTGTTCGTGGTTGCATCAAACACGTGCACCAGGGCCCTGTTGAAATCGAGCGTGACGTAGCGCTCTGCCGTTTGCCCAATTGCAGTGCTCGTGAGGCTCAGAGTGGCAACCCACAAAACCAGCGCCGTGACAGTGTGTCGATTTCTGCTTTTCACTTTCATTGTTTCTCCTTGAGTAACTCGCCTTCGGCGCGAGTTAGCATGTCAGCTTGTGACACACGAATGCAGGCCATAACGTCTTTCCTTATGGTTTCGGGAAGTAAGCTTTGGGGGTGATAAAAGGCGCGGTCAGCGCCCGCCTATGATTAGTGAAGAATATGGTCGTACCGTTTCACATTTCCTCAAATATTGTGAAGATGTATAGAAGTTCGGCAAACATACGCTTGTTCCCGCCGAAGGCGAACATCAAGAACATAGGCAAGAATTAAAGACATGGTAGGCCCGAATGGACTCGAACCATCGACCTCTTCCGTGTCAAGGAAGCGCTCTAACCAACTGAGCTACGGGCCTACAAGAACGTCGTGGTGCATTCATTTTATCATCGCTCTTCGTCAGCAAGCATCACGCCGCAAGTAAAGCCGCTTATTCCGCATAAAAGCCGTGAAAAAGCTTTGATAGACTTGTTCCCACCTGCATGAGCACGCTTTTGGTGATTGGTGACTCGGTTGTGTGGGGCCAGGGGCTGGCGGAAGAACACAAGACCGCCTCTATCGTAGCTCGCCATCTTGGCGCGACGGTCAACATGCTGGCGCATGCCGGGGCCAAAATCGGCATACGCGATTCCTACAGCGTGACCATGCCTTCCGGGGAAATTCCGTGCTTTTTTCCCACCATCCTGCAGCAGGTCAGGAGTTTTGCCGGCGATACCGCAACGGTGAAGTGGGTGCTGATGAACGGCGGCATTAATGACGTGGAGATCCAGCGCGTCTTTAATCCCATGATCCCTCTCTATGAACTGGAGTTGCACACGCGCAATTACTGCGGCCGCGATCTGCTGACGCTGTTGCGCCTGGTAACCAAGCGCTTCAAGCGGGCGCAGGTGATTGTGCTGGGATACTATCCCGGCTTGAGCCATGAAAGCCGCGCTGAAGGTGTTGAGGCACTTTATTCTCTGGTGCACGGCGTGCACTTTGCTCCGGTCACTGAGCCGGCATTCTTCCGGAACGAAATTGTGGAGCACTGCTTGCGCTTCTGGAAGCTCTCCAACGGACTGCTTCGCGGCGCGGTGGACCACGTAAATCGCGAGGCTGGGCGGAGGCGCGCACTCTTTGTCGATTCCGGTATAACGGAAGCGAACGCGGCGTATGCTCCGCAGTCGTTGCTGTGGGAGCTTGATCTTCAACATCAGGAAAAGCCTCCAGATGAGATGGCGCAGGAGAGACGCGCTGCGTGTGAGATAGTGGCTGCTGGCCTTTTGCAAAAACGCCAATGCTGGCTCTCTTCTGCCGGACATCCAAACGTTGCCGGAGCAGCGCGCATGGCAGAACAATGCATTCAGGCTTTGGCGGCCGGATCGGTGCACTCCGGCACAATCTGAGTTTTGCCCCCTTTTGCGTGATACCCTAAAAGGCAAATTTTTTACTCGCTTTTGGCTGCTGGAACAGAGTAAAGGCCCGAAAACACGATGAACTCCGGACAGTTGGTCCTGGTCACCTTGCAAAATCCGCGAGAGAAATTCTGGGGCGTGATCCTTTCGCTCACCCCGGCCGGCCTCAGCCTGCGCGGCGTGGACCTGCAATCGCTGGAGGACTTCACGCAAATGGTGAAACTGGGCGAACCCGCCAGCGTTAGCGTGGTTTTTTTTCCGATGCATCGCGTGCAACGCGTGGAGGTTGACGCGCGTGCCGGTGAACTGCCTTCCCTGGCCGATCAGTTTGCCGCCAAGACCGGCGTCAACGTGCATAAATATTTTCAGGAGCCGCAGTAATGCTGCGCCAACTCCGCTCCGCGCCCAACCTGCTCACGCTCACCCGGCTGATCTTTGTCCCTTTCGTGGTGGTGGCCATCCAGCAGCAAAAATACACTGTGGCGCTGGTAATTTTTGTTGCCGCTGGAGTCACTGACGGCCTCGATGGCTTGCTGGCCCGCGTCCTGAAGCAAAAGACCACGCTCGGCCAGTATCTTGATCCCATTGCCGATAAACTGCTGCTCAGCACCATGTTCCTCATGCTGGCCATCGCACACATTATCCGGTGGCCGGTTACGATTATGGTTTTCAGCCGCGACATCATCATCCTGATTGTCTGTACCCTGCTCTATGCCACCGGAATCATGAAGACCTTCCGGCCAAGTTGGTTTGGCAAAGCCAATACAGCTGCGCAAATCGTTACTGTGCCTCTGGCGCTGCTTTACAAGATCCTGGGCACCAATGAGTCGCGAATTTTGATGCTCTGCGGCATCGGCGCAACCCTGGGACTCACGGTCGTTTCCGGCGTCCATTACGTACTGCGCCTGGCGTTTGACCTGCGTGGCTCTCACAAAGATGTTGAAGGCCACGGCGCCTGACGCTCAAGTCCAGTCTGGAAGCTGAAGCGAAAACAAATATCTGAACAAATTCTTGTGCAAGCTGCGGCTATAAATGCGTTTGATGGCCCCTATCATTCGTTTTGATTGGCGGTGAACGTTCCGTCGCGTTATGCTAGCCGTTTGATCGCCGATTCGGTGATCACCCCTAAGCCCAAAATTCAATCATCTTGCTGAAGGAGCTTCATGGCAAACGAACTGCGCAGTTTCCTGGCCTTGTCGTATGACGAACTGGAACAACTGAACCTGCAGGCAAAAGAGCAGCGCAAGAACCGCGTGGCTGCGCACAAGATTCAGGAAGAGCGGATCAAGTACCTGACTGACGAAAAGCGCATCAAGGCCGTCACCGTCCTGTTCAGCGATCTGGAAGGCCGCCTGCACATGCTGGACTATGACAAAAAGTTCCTCATCAAGAGCTGGGACAACCTTACTTTTGACGGCTCGTCAATCCGCGGCTTTACCGCTCAGCGTGAAAGCGATCTGCGCCTGGGCATGGATTGGAGCGCCTTTTACTGGGCCCCAGCGGATATTTTTGGCCCCGGCAAAGTTCTGGTCTTTGGTGACGTAATCGACAAAGGCGGTGAACCTTACGCAGCCGATATCCGTGGACTGCTCAAAAAGTTTTCCGATGACTTGCACAAAAAAGAAGGCTACACGCTCAACGCCGCCAATGAAATTGAGGGCTTTCTGTTTCAGGGCGCGGACGCCGAACGCCGTTACCATGAGACCAACAAGTTCGAATACGTAAATACCGGCGGCTATTATCATTCGCTGCCCGGCGATCCGCTGCGCTCATTCATTGATACCACGGCAGAAGTGCAGCGCTCCATGGGCTTCCAGAATGAGAAAGACCATCCGGAGGTCGCGCCGTCACAATTTGAAATCAATTACGGCTATGGTGAAGTGGTGGCTGCGGCCGACCAGATCCAGCTTTATAAGCTCATCTGCCGCCAGGTGGCCAACAAGATGGGCTTCACAGCCAGCTTCCTGCCCAAGCCTGTGGTGGGCGTGAACGGCAGCGGCATGCACACCAACGTCTCCATCAGCAAAGGCGGCAAAAATCTTTTCTGGGACCCCAAGGGCGAAGAAAAGCTCAGCCAGACCGGCTGGGAGTTTGTTGACCGCATCCTCACGCACGGCAATGACATCTGCCTGCTGCTCAATCCCAGCGTGAATGCCTATCGCCGGCTCGATCCGCATTTTGAAGCGCCCAACCAGATCAAGGCCTCTGCAACCGACCGTGGTTCCATGATCCGTATTCCCATTGGCAATGAGAAGAGCATGCGCGTTGAGGTGCGCTCCGTGGCCCCGGACGCCAACGCTTATCTGGTGATGTACTCCGTTTTCAAAACCGGCATCCAGGGTGACACCGCCAAGATCAAGAATCTGCGCCAGGCAGAGCGCTACCTGCCGGATAACATCCACACCGCCATTGAAAACTTCAGAAAAGCCGAGTGGACAAGCAAGCTCTTTGGTGAAGACGTAAAGGGCCGCTATGCCGATCTGAAACAGGCCTCCGCCGATCGCTGCCCGCGTCTGCTGGGTACCTTCGTGAAGCCGCCAGAAGTCCAGTACCACCACGATGTTTACAACCAGTTCTTGTGGAACTTGTTCTAGGTTTTGGTTTGTCCCGAACGAAGTGCGGGAACCCTATGCGTTTAGGTTCCCTCTCGTTCCTATAAATGGTCTCCAGGCTATTACCCATTCGCCGTCCCGAGGCAAGCCTCGAATCGGTGTGCAGCTTTACCTGCTCAAGCGAAGCCGAGGGATCGGCTTCGCTGCTTCCGGGGTTGCGCCACATCGGGTCAACAACCCTTCGGCTAGAAGCCAGCAGCCAGTAGCCAGCAGCTAAATTGTCAAAGATCGTACTTGCTTGCCGCCTCAGCGGTCTTTCTTATTTGATACCTTTTTAGCAATTCCGATAAACTCGGTTTTCAATCGACAATCTTTGGCAATATTGGCAATTCTGGCAATCTCCCAAGTTTATCTTCTAGTACACACTCTCCAGTCCCCCTACCCCCTCCCCATGTATCCCAGTGATCCCAATTTGGCGTAGGGTTGACCCAAGTTCGCCTATCTCACTACTGCAAGGCCGTCCCACTTCTACGGGATGCGGCAAAATAACTACTTTGATAACAGAGTACCTGCCGAAGAATAGCGCTATTTGTAGCAAAAGTAAAGCGAAAAATGGGCTTTCCTTCCTATCACTTGCAAGCAGGAATTTGGCAATTTAGAACAAAACCAGAGTTGCTGTAGGGTCAATTCATATTGGCCGATACCTGGCCAGAATCATGTGGCACAGCCGCCCTCGGCTGTGCGGGGTTACAGCTTCTCTGGTTTTGCTATAGCTGGGAAAAATACTCGCTTCCCTTGGAGTCCGGACAAGAGGGTGGAACATGGTGAGATTGTCCAGATGTTGACGCAATCACATCATGTCCCACGATAAGACTGCGCTCTCCTTTGACTTTGATCCTGTGCCCGTGTCTTTCCTAGAACTGGCAGATTTTCATGGCTGACAATTGACGCGGTATCAAAATGGCGCCCACTTCAAAAGCAAACTCTCTATGATCAAATGACCGTGGCATAATCACGCACCGTTAACCATAAAACCCGCCCGTTACAGGTGAGTTTGTTTTACCTTTGCGGCGGTGTACGATAAATTCCGTTTGTAGCGCTAGATGCGCTTCGTTTGGATATGAGTGGAGGTCGGACGGGTTATGGATCGAGTATCTGAAAATCTACTTAATGAATTTTTCAACTGAGCGTGGTCTGTCACATCTGCCAGAGGATAAACGCTTTGAAAACTTTGCCACTTTTATCACAGTGGGACGGCACTATACCGAAACATTTGACACCGAAGAGTTGCTCGTCGGCACTGCCACGGGAATTGATGCTATCGCTATCATCGTTAACGGTAACCTTATTACCGATACTGAAGAGTTAGACGAGGAACTTAACGCTCCAGAACTGGATGTAGCTTTCATCTTTGTACAGGCTGACCGCTCTGCGAATTTTGATGTTGGAAAACTCGGGAACATTGGTTTTGCTACTGCCGATTTCTTCAAGGAAACACCGACCATTCCACGAAATGCAGAGGTCGCCGCTGCTGCTGAAATGATGTCGAAGCTTTACCGATATAGCAGCAAGTTTCGACGCGGCAATCCCATTTGCAGAATGTATTACGTAACTACTGGTAACTGGATGAACGACCAGACGCTAGAGGCTCGCCGGCAGAATGCCATTCAAGATTTGCAGGTAACGAACATGTTTCGAGAAGTGACGTTCGAGTGTCTGGGAGCTGATGGTGTTCAGCGGCTTTACAGGCAAACCAAGAATGCAATATCTCGCGATTTTTTCTTTCGAAGCCGCGTTGTAGTGCCTGAAGTGGCCGGCGTGAAAGAAGCGTACCTTGGGTTTCTTCCAATGCCGGAGTTTTGGAAGATCATATCGGACGACAACGGAGAGATGATTGGGAGTCTGTTCTATAGCAACCCGCGTGACTGGCAGGAATACAACGATGTGAACGAAGAAATAAAAACTACGCTTCAATCGCCGGCAAAAGCACGGTTCGTATTGATGAACAACGGAATCACAATTATCGCCCGTGATATTCGACCTACCGGAGATAAATTCACGATTGAGGATTACCAGATTGTGAATGGATGCCAAACGAGTCATGTGCTGTTTGAGCAAGCGAGTAAGGACGATGCTTCGGTAATGGTTCCTGTGCGGCTCATAGGTACTCAAGATGATGAAGTGATAAATACAATAATCAAGGCGACAAATCGCCAAACTCCAGTGACAGAAGACCAGTTCTTCGCGCTACAGGAATTCCCTAAACAACTTGAGGCATTCTTTCAATCATTCGAGACTTCAAAAAAGCTGTATTACGAGAGGCGCTCACGTCAATATGAGCGGCTTCAAGGAATCGAAAAAACGCGCATTATTACTCAGCCAAATGTCATCAAAGCGTTCGCTGCGATGTTCCTGGATGAGGCGCACAGAACATCCAGAAATTACGGCGCACTCAAGGCCAAGGTAGGGAGAGAAATTTTTGGTCAGGGCCATAAAAAAGACCCATACTACACAGCATCATTGGCGCTTTGGCGACTTGAATACTTGTTTCGGAATTCGCGACTCGACCCGAAGTTTAAGCCGGCAAGATTTCACATATTGCTTGCTGTGCGGATGCTTGCTAAACCAAATGAGCCACTCCCAGCAATGAACAGCCGCGACATGGAAAGGTATTGCGCCCCAC
Source organism: Candidatus Angelobacter sp. (assembly GCA_035279585.1). Taxonomy (GTDB): domain Bacteria; phylum Acidobacteriota; class Terriglobia; order Terriglobales; family Acidobacteriaceae; genus Angelobacter. The sequence continues at coordinate 23,144 of DATEHN010000074.1, forward strand.
TGATGGGATGGCTGTGGGACACGGAAACGGCAGACGCCTTGATTAACGCTGCATCTTCGGCAGTGGACAAAGCAGCAGCCGGCGATTTTGATCGCGACAAAATCAGAACAGAGCCATTTACCAAGCGTGTTATTGATGAGTGCAAAGCCGCTGCGCAGTCCGCTACTGCAATTTCAAATTAGATGGTCAAATATCCGCAGAGTACCTCAGATTCAAAAATCTTGTGGATCATCTCTTGACTGTTACGCCACCACTTCCGCCTGCTGCTTGAGTTTTTCTGCCTGGAAGTGCGTGACCAGTCCGTCGATGATTGGCTGGAGCTTGCCATCCATGACATCAGAGAGTTGGTGGAGTGTTAGTCCAATGCGATGGTCGGTGACACGGTTCTGCGGAAAATTATAGGTGCGGATCTTTTCGCTGCGATCGCCGCTGCCTACCTGGGCTTTGCGCTCTTTGGCCAGCGCCTGCTGCTGTTTTTCTAACTCCATCTCATAGAGACGGGCGCGGAGCACGCGCATGCCTTTTTCGCGGTTCTTGATCTGCGATTTCTCGTCCTGGCAGCTCACCACAGTGTTGGTCGGCAGGTGCGTGATGCGCACCGCGGAGTACGTGGTGTTCACAGATTGCCCGCCGGGCCCGGAAGAGCAAAAGGTATCAATGCGCAGGTCTTTGGCTTCAATCTTCACGTCAACGTCTTCCGCTTCCGGCAGCACAGCCACCGTAACCGCCGACGTATGGACGCGGCCCTGCTGCTCCGTGGCCGGCACGCGCTGCACGCGATGCACGCCGCTCTCATACTTCATGCGCGAGTAAACGCCCTTGCCTTCAATAATGGCGATCACTTCCTTCAGCCCGCCTACGCCGGATTCAGAAGTTGAAAGCACCTCAACTTTCCAGCGATGGGCCTCAGCATAGCGGCTGTACATGCGGAAGATCTCCGCGGCAAAGAGCGTGGCTTCATCGCCGCCGGTGCCGGCGCGGATCTCAACCACCACGTTCTTTTCGTCGTTGGGATCTTTGGGCACCAGCAAAATCTTCAGGTCGTTTTCCACCTGGACCAAACGCTCATCCAGCCGGGTCAGCTCTTCCTGGGCGTAGGCGCGCAGCTCAGCATCAGACTCATCGGCCACCATGGCCTTGCTCTCTTCAATGCCGCGCTTCAGGTCTTTATATTCGCGGTACTTCTCCACGATCTCAGAAAGGTCGCTGTGCGTCTTGGCGGTCTTCTGGTACTTTTGCGAGTCACCGATCACCTCAGGCGATGAAAGCGCCTGGGTAAGCTCGTCGTATTTGGCTTCGATTTGGTTTAAACGTTCAAACATTTTTTATCGCTTCGCTCCCCACCGTGGAGAGCATGGTCGCCCCAAAATTCCCAGAGGCTCCTGTTACAACTGGCTCGCACCGGCCTTCGCCAGTCCAATTTTACAACCTTCGTTTCAACCCGCTCTTAAGCAGCCGCCACCTTCGGTGCTCGCGTTTTCTCCGCAAACTTAAGCCACGCCGTGGCGCACTGGCCCGCATTCTCGATCAGCGGCATGTGGCCGGAGCCGGGCAGCAGCAGAACTTCAGAGTTCTTGATGCCCCGGCGGAAGACTTCGGCGCAGGAAACATGAAGCACCCGGTCCTGGTCGCCCCAGATGATCAGCGCCGGCGCCTTGATTTGTGCAAGCCTTGCTTCCAGCGGCGGATCATTCTTCTGCGTCTCCCAAAAGATTTTGGCCGACTTGGCTGAGCCGGCAATGGCCCGGTTCGCCGCCTGGCGAAGGACTGATTTTGGGATATATGGGCGCTTGCCAAACACTTTGTCCAGGAGCCGCTCAAATTCCGGGAGCGAAGATGCCACCAGCCAGTTGTCACCCTTGGCCACATCGCGTGCCAGCTCGCTTGGCTCCGGCTCAGCCACGCCATGCGGCGCTATCAGGCCCAGGGTGATCACCTCGTCAGGATATTGGGCTGCATAGGCCGAGCAGATGAAGCCGCCCATGGAGTGCCCAACCAGCTGCACGCGTCCCAGTCCGAGCGTGGTAATGAATTCGCGCAGGCGCTCTACCTGCCTGGGATAGCCGTACGACTCGGCTTCTATCCGCGTGGATTCACCCCAGCCGGGCATATCCGGCGCGATCACGCGATACTGTTTGGTCAATCGGCCTGCCATGCGGTTCCAGCTATCGCGTGAGGAGCCAAAGCCGTGGACCAAAACTACCGGCTCACCCTTGCCGCCTTCTGAATAGACCGCGCGATGATCGCCAATCTGCAGCGAGCGCCGGCGAAAGCCTGCGTTCAGGCGCTCAAGCGTGATCAACATTGTGGCGAGATTTGGCATTCTCTTCTCCGTTCATTCAAGTCAGTTTTAAGACACTCAGGAGAAGTTTGCGGTGGGACCGCCTAGGCAATGATTAATTCGCCGCCATTCTTCTTTTCCAGCTCCATGGCCAGGTCAAGGGCTTTAATGGCGCACTCCACCTGCTCGTCTGTTGGCGGCTGGGTGGTAATGCGCTGGAGCCACAATCCGGGCTTGGTGAGCAGGGCAAAAAATGACTTGCCATGCTTGGCGGAGAAACGGATCATCTCATAAGAAACTGAGGCGATAAGCGGCAGGAAAGCCACGCGCAGGGCAAACTTGGCCCAAAATCCCTGGACCGGGAACGCGGCATACACGAAGATCGAGATCAGCATGATCGTCATCAGGAAGCTGGTGCCGCAGCGAGGATGAAAAGTTGAGTACTTCTGCGCTTCAGCAATTGAGGGCATGCCGCTATTTTCAAAAGCAAAAACCGTCTTGTGCTCAGCGCCGTGGTAGCGATACACGCGCTTGATATCGCTCCAAAGCGAAATCCCCCAGATAAAGAGCAGGAAGAGCAGGATGCGGATCACGCCATCGACCAGGGTAAAAAGAAAATTGTTGTGCAGCGCCGCCCAGCGGGCCTTCAGTCCGGTGGCCGCAGCCAGCGGAACAAATTTGTACATGAAGATAAAGAAGCCAATGGAGACCACCATGCTCCCGACGATGGCCCATGTGCCGAGCTCCGGCTTTTTCCCGCCTTCTTCCTTGGCCACTTCGTCCAGCCCAACGTTCAGAGAGAACTTTGAGGCCACAAAGCCCAGGCGCATGGCCTGGCCCAGCGTTGCCAGCCCGCGAATGAAAGGCCAGCCCAGCCACTTGCGCTTCTCTGACGGGCGGAGCAGCGTTTCGCTATGCGTGGTGATCTCGCCGCTGGATTTGCGGACGGCGATGCCCCAGGCGTGCGGCGAGCGCATCATTACGCCCTCCATCACGGCCTGCCCGCCGACAAGGGTTTCTTCTCCGCTCTCCAGAGCGGGCAGCAGCTGCAGAGCAGCCATAAAACGCAGGAATTGACGCCAATATCTCATGAGGTTAGTTAGATGATCGAGAGCCGAAGAAAGCTTTAGCGTAAGATCGCCACGGCTGCAAACGGCTGCCAAACCAGTATTTTACGGGATTTGCCAGGAAAAAGGAACGGACATTTCAGGTATCGAAAAGGGAAAAGACTGAATCTTACGTCTTTATCTATCAAGGCTTTAAGGGACTGGCCTTTCGGAATCGACAAGCAAGCTAAGACCCTGATCTGCTTGACGAAACATCTTCGCGGTGATCCTTGAGTAGCGCAAAAGGCCTCCGTTAGTCCATTAGTCCATCGCCCCCAAAGCTTAGGAGGTATTCATGCCCACAAAAAATCACCCTTTACGCATCTGCTTTGACCGCGTGATTCCCGCAAGCCATAACCCCCAAAAAGCCACAGCACAAAAAGCGGCCCTTTCCAATTATGCCTCGGTGGTAAAAGCAAGATTAGGAGCGCCTAAAAACGCCGCTTTCAATGAGGAAATTGCAAAAATTGGCAATCTCCACAATCTGAGCGCAAATGATCCCGTTCACGTGGCGCGGATGGCGGTTATCGATCAGAAGAAGTGGGACAACGGTTTCAACCTTCGCTGCCGGTTCCTGGATGGCGATAACACACAGAAAGACAACGTCGTCAAAAAAGCAAAGATCTGGGAGCAATTCGCCAACGTTCACATCAATTTTGGGGACGATGCTGATGCAGAGGTGCGCATTTCATTCGTAGCCGATCCGGGTTCATGGTCGGCGATTGGCCAGGACGCTCTTGATCGCAGCTTCTTCTCCGTGGACCAGCCAACCATGAATTTCGGCTGGCTGCAGGATGACACCGAAGATGAAGAATATGAGCGCGTTGTGGTCCATGAATTCGGCCATGCGTTGGGTTGCATCCATGAACACCAAAGCCCTACGGAGAAGTTGGATTGGGACAAGGACGCCGTCTATCGAGTGTTTTCCGGCCCACCCAATAACTGGAGCAGGGATGAGATCGACCAGAACGTTCTTGAGAAATATTCCCCGCAGGGTCTCAGCGCAACCGCCTTTGACGTGGACTCAATCATGCTTTATCAGTTTGATCCATCTTTGTTTCTCGATCACAAAGGCACTCCGCTCAACACACATCTTTCTGCCGGAGACAAGAAGATGATTGCGAGTATGTATCCCGGAATAGGTGCAGCCGCCGCTTAAATAACCGGAGAAAATCAGCCCGCGGAGAACCTGCCGCGGGCTTTTTGTCTTTGCGCTCGATTTTTTTGCAGCAAAATTTTCTCTGCCCGGCGATCTGGCCTTGCCTGTCTGTTTGGGTCACTCTTCTCCTTGCAAGTTGCTAGAATCAAGGAAATATGAACACGGCTGCACAGTCCGCCGGAGTCCTAAGCTTTGAAAAGGCGTATGAGGTAGTGCGGGCGTATGGCCGGCAAATCCTCCAGCGGTATGAGGCTCAGGCGGAAGAAGTGCCGTTGCTTGGGTCGCTGGGCCGAGTCTTGGCCGAACCAGTTGTTGCCGATCGCGACTTTCCCCCATTTCCCCGCTCCACGCGTGATGGTTATGCCGTGAGAGCAGCGGACCTGAACCAGAATGGATCAGTCTTGCTGCGGCTCGTCGGGCAGGTGAAGGCCGGCGATAGCTACGATCTGCCGGTAGCGTCGGGCGAAGCGGTGGAGATCATGACCGGCGCAGCCGTTCCACAGGGCGCAGATGCGGTGGTGATGGTGGAGTACACCACGCGTAAAAGCCCTACTGAAGCTAGCAGCGACGGACATGACGGACCGCAGCACCAGGAACCTCCAGCAAAAGCGTCCATTGATGGCGACGATGTTTTAGAAGCTTTGCGCAATCCAGAGAGCGAGCAGGAAAGTCCAGCAGGAATCGGAGAAGAAGATTTAGTGGAGATCCGGCGCGCGTCCGCGGCGGGAGAAAACATTGTTCCCGCCGGAGCAGAAGCCAAAACCGGCCAGGAACTGTTGCCGAAAGGAACCAGGCTGGGGCCGGCCCAGATCGCCCTGGCTGCTGCGGCAGGCAAGGCGCGAGTCAGGGTATTTGCCAAACCGCGCATAGCCATTCTTTCCACCGGTGACGAGCTAGTGGACGTGGCGGAGAAGCCTGGGCCAAGCCAGATTCGCAACAGCAACAGCTACTCTTTGGCTGCCCTGGTGGCGGCCAATGGCGGAGAACCCGTACAGCTTCCGATTGCTCCTGACGAGGAAGGCAGGCTGACTGAACTGGTCCAGGAAGGGCTGAAGGCGGACCTGCTGCTGCTCTCCGGCGGCGTCTCCATGGGGAAATTTGATCTGGTGGAGAAGGTACTTAAAGAGCAAGGCGCAGAGTTTTTCTTTACCGGCGCAATGATCCAGCCGGGCAAGCCGGTCGTATTTGGCGCGCACGGTGAAACGCCCTTCTTTGGCCTGCCAGGCAACCCTGTTTCCGTGATGGTGACTTTTGAACTCTTTGCCCGGCAGGTTGTTGAAGCGCTGAGTGGCGTTGAGCCGCAACGGCTGAAATCGGCCCAGGCTCGCCTAAAGAAGGAATTCAAAACCAAAACAGGGCTAACCAGGTTCCTGCCTGCCATGCTTGAGGGTGGGTTGGAAAATCCTGAAGTTGATGTCGTCCCATGGCAAGGTTCAGGCGATATGCTGGCTGCGGCCCGGGCAAACTGCTATCTTGTGGTGCCTCCCGATCGTGAAAAGCTGGCCAGGGGTGAAATGGTAACGGTGGTGCTACGCTGACGAAGAAAAGTTCAAATCGGCAAAAGACTCAGGCGACCGGCAAGCTTTCTCATTACGACTCCGCCGGCCAGGCCAAGATGGTGGACGTCTCAGAAAAGCCTGCCACACGGCGTGAGGCTGAGGCGTCAGCATTCGTCGAGATGTCAGCCGAAGTCCTGCGTGCTTTACCGCAGAATCCAAAGGGCAATCCGCTGGAAGTGGCCAGATTTGCAGGGATTTCCGCTGCTAAACGGACAAGCGAGCTAATACCAATGTGCCATCCACTGCCCCTGAGTTTCATTGATGTGACTACTGAGGTATGCGAAAATGGCGTGCAGGTCTATTCCAGAGCTGCCACAACCGCCCAGACTGGGGTGGAAATGGAGGCGCTCATGGCAGCAACCGTCGCCGCCTTGACGGTTTATGACATGTGTAAGGCGCTCGATAAGAGCATCACCATTCGCGAAATCGTTTTGCTGCGAAAATCAGGCGGAAAGAGCGGAGAATTCCGGCGCACCAACACCAGGTGATCGCTTCGGGAAACAAGTTTCATGCCAAGCAACATCAAGGTCCTGCTGGTCGATGACAATCCCATGATCCTGGAGATGCTGCGGCAGGCCCTTGCCCATTTTTCTACTGTCCAGACCATGCAAGACGCAGCCGATGCGCTGCTCAAGGCAATTGAAGACAAACCAGACCTGATCATCGCGGACTATGCCATGAACGGCATGGATGGCCGCCAGCTTCTGCAAAAGATCAAGAGCCGCAACGCCAGCGCGGGTATTCCGGTAATGCTCATGGCCAGCAAAACCGATATCAATGAAAAACTTAAAGCCATACAAGACACGGTGGAAGACTTCATTGAGAAGCCGTTTTTCCTGAAGGAAGCCGCAGCCAGGATCAAGAAGGTTGTTGACAAAATCTCGCTGGAAAAAATGGCCAAGGAAGCGCCGGGAGAGTCAGTGCTGCGCGGCAGCCTGGCGCAGATGAACGTGCTGGACCTGCTGCAATCTCTGGATATGGGCCGCAAAACCTGTGCGCTTACCCTGGCCAACAATGGCGATAAATGCCAGATGTTCTTTACCGACGGCCAGATTAATCATGCGCTTTACGGCGAACTGAAGGGCGATTCCGCCGTTTACAAGGTGCTCACCTGGACTGCCGGCAGCTTTGAAATTGATTTTGCCGGCGCCAGCAATGAACAATCCACCACGCAATCCACACAAGGCCTGCTGCTGGAAGGCCTGCGGCTGCTGGATGAATCCAATCGCGATACCGAAGAGAACGTCCTGGAAGCCTGAGATCTAAGAACGAAGCCTGAAGTACGAGAGCCCAGCCTGTGAATCCGCCAACAGTGAAAACCGCTTCCGTGCTGACCATCAGCGATTCATCCTCAATCGGCCAGCGCAAAGACCTTTCCGGCCCGGCAGTGGTACGCGAACTGGAAGCCGCCGGCTTCAAGGTGCTGCACAGCTCTGTTCTGCCGGATGAAAAGGATTCGATCTCTGCCCGGCTGCTTGAGTGCAGCGAGATTACCCGCCTGGTCATCACAACCGGTGGAACTGGGATTGCGCCCAGAGACGTTACTCCGGAAGCCACGCTCGCCGTGATTGAAAGAAGGATTGCGGGGATTGAAGAGAAAATGCGGATGGATGGCGCCAAAAAGACACCCTTTGCCGCGCTCAGCCGTGGAGTTTGCGGTGTTCGAGGAAAAGCTCTTCTGCTCAACCTGCCGGGAAGCCCGGCGGCAGCACTGGAGTCATTGCAGGCCGTGATTGGGATTTTGCCGCATGCACTGGAGTTGCTGGACGGGAAAACTGATCACTGATTTCTTCCGAAGTCTAGTTTTTCCAAAGTCTCGGCCGCAGCGAGAGGTCCCTATCGTTATTCGGAAAGCTTCAGGTTTAGTGAGAAATGCCCGAACAAACTGTCTTCCCCATGATCGCGTATGAGGACGCCGCGGCCGCTATGGACTGGCTGGTGCGCGCCTTCGGCTTCATTGAGCGCCGCCGCATGACCGATAAGCAGGGACGCGTTGTCCACGGCGAGCTGGAGCTCTCCGGCAATATTGTGATGGTGGCCAGTCCCACTCCCGACTATCGCAGCCCTAAAAGCCATGGTGAATCCTGCGCGCAAGCAAAACAGTGGTTAGCCGCTCCCTGGGTCATCGATGGTGTCATGGTCTTTGTGGACGATGTCGATGCCCATTTCAGCCGGGCCCGCCGAGAGGGTGCAACCATGCTGAGCGAGATTGAAAATGGTGGACCGGGGCGGCTCTATCGTGTGGCCGACATAGAGGGGCATCGCTGGATGTTTCTGCAGCGAAGAAGCTAGAAGCAGGTAGCTAAAAATCGCCCACCAAGCCGCCTGCATCAGGAACATGGCTCTGCAAACACAAACGAAACTTAAAGCGGTTTGAGCGAAGTGACGGAAAAACTACGCGTCTGCGGTCACTTCTGGGAACTTGAGCTTGCACTTGGCCAGCGCTTTAGTAAGCAGGTCTTCCACTTCAGCCTCTTCAGTGTTGCGGGCCATGGCGAGTTCTGTGACTAAGAGATAGCGTGCGCGCTCCAGCATCTTCTTTTCGCGGAAGGAGAGCGGCTTGTCTTTAGCTAATAGAAGCAGGCTTTTCAGCACCACGGCCACTTCAAGCAGCGAGCCGGTGCGCATTTTGTCGGAATTTTCTTTGAAGCGGAATTTCCAATCCTGGTGGTTGTCACATTTGCCATCGACCAGGAAGTTAAGAATCTTATTTACTTCGCCGTTTTTGACCACGGGACGCAGGCCGACTGTCCCTACATTGCTGAAAGGGACTTCCACCTTCAAGCTGCTGGCCTTGATTTTGAGAAGATAAAATTTATGGACATCGGGGCCGATGGTCCGGCTGCTGATCTGTTCAATAACCCCTACGCCATGATTTGGATAAACTACTTTGTCGCCGATTTGGAAGTTCAAATTACCATTCATAAACACCTAGATGGGGGCTCAAGCGGGGAACATCAGACAAAAAACATTATAAACTTTTTCACCCCTTTTGGCAATATTCATAGGCCCGTTAGTGGAACACGGCGGAAAATAATTCAGCGCGCGATTCCCCATCCACTTAACGTATTCAGGCCGAAAGGTTTATAATTGGCGTTTTGCGGGGGCAGCTTTTTTCGCAGAGGAGTATTCTTTCCCAAAGACATGCCAGAACACATCAAAAGGAAGCTGGAAGAGGAGATTCGGGCCCTGGAACATGAGCTGGCCCACGAGCTTCCCAAAGAGATCAAGAAAGCGGTGGCTATGGGCGATCTCAGCGAAAACGCTGAATATCACATGGCCAAACAGCGCCAGGACTTCGTGAACGCGCGCCTGGGACAGCTCAAAAAGCGCATGGCTGAACTGGCCCTGGTGAATCTAACCAACATTCCTAAAGACCGCGTGGCTTTCGGCTCAAAAGTTACTGTCTTTGACAATACTAAAGAAGCAGAGCTTGTTTACACATTAGTAACCAGCGAAGAATCCGACGTTTCCAAGGGGTTGATCTCCACCACTTCTCCCATTGGAAGATCATTAATGGGCAAGAAAGTCGGCGATACCGCGACTGTCATCACTCCTAACGGAAACCGCGAATTGGAAGTTTTGCAATTGATCACCATTCACGACGAGGCTTCATGACCTGGACCGGGGCGTTTGGAAGAGCTTGCCGCGTATTGTTGCATGCGATTGTTCGCGGCCTTGCGCTTACCCGAATTTCGCCCAACGTGCTTACATTCCTGGGTCTGGTCATCAATACCATTGCGGCAATCCTCTTTGGTTATGCCAATCCGCAGAACCATGTGCGCATGTTTCTTTATGCCGGTCTGGTCATTATTGGCGCGGGAATCTTTGATATGGTGGATGGCCGCGTAGCGCGAGCCACCGGCCAGGTCACTACCTTTGGCGCGTTCTTTGATTCAGTCATCGATCGCTACAGTGACGTGGCTCTGTTCTTTGGGTTGCTGGTTTACTATGCGCGGGGCAACCACTTCTTTTATCTGGTGCTGGTGGCCTTCGTGATGGTCAGTTCAGTCATGGTCAGCTACACGCGGGCACGTGCGGAATCCTTGATTGGCTCCTGCAAGGTCGGATTCATGGAGCGGCCCGAGCGAATCGTGCTGGTGATTATTGGCGCGTTGTTTGCCCGCTGGGGCGCAATGTCGCCGGTGCTGTGGGTGCTGGCTGTGCTCTCCACTATTACCATCATCCATCGCATCTCTTATACCTACCAGCAGACACGCATTCTTGATCTGAAGGCCGCAGAAGCCGCCGCTCAGCAGGTGGTTGCAGCTTCCCGCGAAGGTTCAAAGCCGGAAGGCGGCAAGTCGCAAACCGGCAAGCAAATTCCTTCGTTCAACTAGCTTTTATCCTTTCCATGAGAACATGCTTTTCTATGAGGACTCGTTTAAGCCTTGCACGTCTTACCCTTGCCGTTCTTTCACTCACCTCAGTCAGCCTGGCGGCACTCTCTGATCCTGTACGCGTTGAGCAAGGTCTGCTTTCCGGGACCGTGACCAACGATGCATCTGCTTCAGTTCGCGTGTATCTTGGTGTGCCCTATGCAGCGCCACCGGTCGGCGACCTTCGCTGGAAAGCTCCGCAGGCTGTAGCTTCGTGGAAGGGCGTGCGCAAAGCTACAGAGTTTTCCAATGCCTGCTGGCAAACGCCCTATCCGCCCGCTGCGGCCATCTACCAAGCCAAGCTTCCACCGCTGAGTGAAGATTGCCTCTACCTGAATATCTGGACACCGGCAAAGTCTCCCAAAGATCGTCTCCCAGTCATGTTTTGGATCCACGGCGGAGGCTTTACCCGCGGCACGGCCAACACAAGCGCGTATAACGGGGAGGTGCTTGCCCGTAAAGGAGTGGTGGTTGTAACCATCAACTATCGGCTGGGGATATTTGGGTTCTTTGCGCATCCGGGTCTCAGCGCTGAGTCAGGACATCACGCTTCCGGCAACTATGCGCTGCTTGATCAGGTCGCGGCGCTGACCTGGGTAAAGAAAAACATAGCCGCATTCGGCGGCGATCCCGGTAAGGTGACGATCTTTGGCGAATCAGCCGGCTCATGGGCGGTGAACGCGCTCATGGCCAGCCCGCTGGCGAAAGGATTGTTTCAACGCGCAATTGGCGAGAGCGGCGGTTCGTTTGGACCTATGAAGTCCCTGGATGAAGCAGAAAAGGAAGGAGCCAAACTGGGCCGATTGCTGACTCCCGATGTTGTCCCACAAAAATCCGGCTCTTCCCAGAAGTCTGAAAATGCCGGAGCATCAGCCTATGTCGACGTTCTGAAAGAGCTGCGGGCCATGTCTCCTGTAAACCTGCTCAAAGCCAGCGAGACAGAGACCGTCCGGCCCATTGTCGATGGTTATGTGCTGCCACAGGATATTGCCACCATATTTGCTCAAGGCAAGCAGAATGACGTGCCGCTGATTGTCGGCTACAACGCCGATGAGGGCACTACTCTGGCGCCCCAGGCGGTGAACTTAAAGGTGATTGTTTTTACAACTGGCGTCCAGCAGCGCTATGGCGCGCAAGCGGATCAATTTCTCAAGCTTTATCCTGCCGCCTCGGATGAAGAGGCAGTTAAGTCTTTCTACTCTGCCTTTCGCGACCAGAGTTTTGGCTGGGAGATGCGTACCTGGGCGCGCATGTCCACCAGGACCGGGCATCAGCCTGCGTATCTCTACTACTTCAGCCGCCGTCCGCCTGGCCCGCTGAGTGAGCGCCTTCGCGCCTTCCATGCCTCTGAGCTTCCTTATGTCTTTGGGACCTTCTTCTGGCCGTTTCCCTGGCAAGATACAGACAAGAAGCTGAGCGACGCCATCACCAGCTACTGGGTGAACTTCGCTAAAACGGGAAATCCTAACGGAGAAAATCTGCCCAAATGGCCTGCTTACAACGCCACGGCTGATCAGTCACTGGAATTAGGCGACCAGATTGCCGTTCATGCAGACATCAACAAGGCGGGGCTTGATTTCTTTGATGGCTACTACCAGTCATTGGCTGAAAAGAAGAATGGCGGAGCGGCGACATCAGCGAAATAGGCGCTTTTTTCTGAAATCCCGAAGCGTAGCGAGGGACCCCTATGGTCTTGAATACTCTTTTGGCATGAGTTATGCCTGTTATTTTCTGGGGGTAGTGATCGGGATTTCAGAAAAAGTCTGCTATTTGCTAATCGCCGCCCCTGCCCTCTCTCGTTCCTTCGTGTCTCCCGCGGTCGCAGTGTCAATTACTAGCCGTGCGATGCGCTCACGATGAAAGATGGCGTCACCCAACATGGTCTCTGATGCCTTGGCGCGGCGATAGTAAAGGTGAAGGTCGTTTTCCCAGGTAAATCCCATTCCACCATGGACCTGTATGCCGCGATTGCCCACTGTGCGGCTGGCATCGCTCGCATACATCTTGGCCACAGAGACGGCCGTAGCTGCGTCAGGCGTGTTCTCCTCTAGCGCCCATGCGGCGTAGTAGGCAGCAGAGCGCGAGCTCTCTGTCTCAAGATACATATCAGCGCAGAGATGCTGCACCGCCTGGAAAATTCCGATCGGCTTGCCAAACTGCTTGCGCGTTTTAGCGTAGGCCACAGTCGTTTCCAGCGTGCGCTGCATGCCGCCCACCATCTCTCCGCATAGCGCCGCCGTGGCAATGTTCAGCGCCTGATCAAGGCTGCCGCTGCCGCCAAGTTTTTCTGCCGGTGTATTTTTAAACTCAACAGAGTAGATCTTGCGCGTAAGATCCATGCCTTTCATCGGCTCAATGCGCAGGCCAGGCGCTTTGGCTTCCACGGCAAATACGCCGTTGCGTGCGGCCACGATAATGACGTCTGCAACAGCCGCATCGGTCACGAACAGCTTTGTGCCGGTCAGCTTGTCCCCGGCGGCGGAGAGTTGGAGGCTTGAGACATCCCAGCTGCCGTTTGCTTCAGCCAGCGCAAGAGTTGAGCGGGCCTTGCCGGCAGCAATTGGCTCCAGATATTTCTTTTTTTGCGCCGCCGTTGCCAGCGCGTCAATCACAGGCGCAGCCAAAGCTACAGTTGAAAAAAATGGCCCGGGCAGGAGCGCATACCCAGCTTCTTCCATGAGCAGGATGAGTTCCACTTTCCCCAAGCCCATGCCGCCGTATTCTTCCGGCGCAATGATGCCGGTGAACCCCTGCTCAGCCAGCTTTGACCATAAGCCGGCATCGTAAGCAGTATCCGTCTCCATCACTTTGCGCACAGCGGCAATGGGACACTCACCGGCAAAAAACTTGCGGGCGGTGTCTTTTAAAATTTGCTGGCTTTCCGATAGTCCGAATTGCATGATGGTGCTCCTAAACTGAAGTTTTCTGGCCCGGCACGTCGGCATGACGCGCGATGTAGTCGATCGCGACAGCGGCGCCGAAACAACCGCCGATCTTCATGGTCTTGCTGGGAACATGCTCAAAAACGTGGCTGGCAAAATCCTTGAATGTGTCTTGCGCCTTCTGGTCGAGGACTGAAGTCTCGCCTTTGAGCTGCGCAAAGATCTTGTGATCCACTTCTCCATCCTCAATTTGTTCAATCAACCCAACCGGCTCACAGTCCACAATCTCTCCGGTACTGAGCTTTCTGCTCGTGAGGACAAAGCAATCCACGTTGTCGCCATCTTCACCGGTGGTATCAAGAACAAAACCGTAAGGCCACGGAAACGCGCGCGACACAATCGAGGTCCCCTTCAGCTCCAGCGTCTTCTCGTTGTGCTCATGTTTAACGCATGATCCGGCTTCGTTCTCAATGAAGACTTTCATTGTCCGCCACATCCACACTCAATAGCTCTTCGGGAGTCCCAGCACAAAATGTCCAATGATATTGCGTTGAATTTCTGATGTTCCGGCCTCAATCGTATTGCCACGCGTGCGCAGATAGCCGTAGGCCCACATGCCGTTGTCAATGGCGTGATGGTCGCCGGCTTCAAGCTGCCCAAAAGGTCCCAACAACTCCTGCGCGATCTGCTGAAAACGCTGGTTCAGCTCGCTCCAGAAAATTTTCTGGATGGAACCTTCCGGCCCGGGCACACCAGTGGCGCTAATGCGGCTGAACGCGCGCATCTGGTTGAGGCGCATGATCTCAATTTCTGCATAGCACTGCGCCAGCTTCTGCCGAATGATGGGATCTTGCGCTGCCAGATGGCCATTGCGTTGCGTAGTCCGCGCCAGATCGATCAGCCGCTCCATGTTGCGCTTATATGTGATCTGCAATCCCGCGCCGAAGGTGCCGCGCTCATGCATAAGCGTGCCCATAGCCACGCTCCAGCCTTCGTTGACTTTGCCTACAACGTTCGCGACGGGCACGCGCACATCGTGGAAAAAGAGCTCGTTAAATTCGGTTTCGCCGGTCATCTGGCGCAATGGACGCACATCTACGCCCGGCGACTTCATATCCACCAGCAGCACGGTCAACCCTTTGTGTTTGGGAACGTTAGGATCAGTACGGACAATCAGCTCACACCAATCGGCAGCCCAGCCGTAACTGTTCCAGACTTTTTGCCCGTTAATGATGTAATGGTCGCCTTCCAAATGCGCTTCACAGCGCACGTTGGCCAGATCTGAGCCTGCATCGGGCTCAGAAAAGCCCTGGCACCAGATTTCTTCCGCGCTCAGGATTTTTGCCAGATAGCGCTTCTTCTGTGCTTCTGTGCCGAAATGAATGATGGTCGGCCCAATGATTCCCAAGCCCAGCACATTCGCCAAGGGCGGGGCCTGGGCCAGAGCCATCTCCTGCCAGAAGATCACCTGTTGCATCAGGCTGGCGCCGCGGCCACCGTATTCCTTAGGCCAGGAAATTCCAGCCCAGCCGCCTTCATACAGCTTGTGCTGCCAGCGCTTGAGGTAATCAAAACGCGACTCCAGCGATTCCTCGCGCCGCTCATCCCAATCTTTGGGGACGTTGGCTGCAAGCCACGAACGCAATTCGTTGCGAAATTTGATTTCTTCCGGGCTGAGATTCAGGTCCATAGGTGCTCCTGCTTTTCACTTGCGATGATCGAGTGGAATGCCTGGCCATCAGCAAACTGAATGGCCATTCATTTTGCCAGACAGTGTACAACTTTTGTGGCTGCGGATGCTCCAGGAGATCAACGATTTTCTTGCGATAGCAACTCGCAATGCCATCCGTTGCTGTGGGTGAACTCGCTTATCGATGCGCTTGTTTTTCCATGTGAATGATCGGCAGGGTGATTCCGTTTTCCAGCGCCAGATCTATCTTTTGCAACGGCACATATCCTCGTTCACGAAAGAGCTTTGCGCCGGTCAATGTGGCTCCCATTTCAAAACGCGAGAAACCGGCAGCCATTGCGGCTGCTTCACAAGCATCAAGAATCCGGGTGCCAATGCCTCGCCGCGCCCAGTCAGGGTGAATAAAGAATGCGCGAATCTTGGCTGCATCGCGTCGCGGGTCAAGCAAATCGTCCTCGCGGTCGCGCCAGCGATCACCGCCATAGAGCGTTTTCCGTTTGCTCCAGCCGCCGCAGCCTGCCAGAACAGAACCTGTTTGGGATTTCATCAATGCGGAGCTGTCGCGGGAAAGCGCTGCTTCAGCCACAAGATAAGTGCCGTCGGCAATCAGTTGGCTATCGACGCCAAAAACCGATCTGAGGGCTGCTTCCATCTGCTCCGGTGAGTAATCATGTGCTTGCAGCCTGCGCACAGAAAGCTGAATCAGTTCGCGCAGTGCGGGAATATCTGCTGTGGCAGCAACACGAATCTTGACGTCAGGAAGCATCATGATTGATAGACGGCTAAATCTATTGCAGAAAAGAAAGAGCGGCATTAAGCCGCTCTTGCCGGAAAGTAAATTACACCTGAATTTCTATTTCTTCTTTTTCTCGCTGTATGTTGTTTGGATCTTGGCCCCAATCGCCGCCAACATCTGCTTTACATCATCCGCATGCGCGCCTGTGGGAGCAAGTTGCAGGTATTTATTCAACGCCTCTGCAGTTCCTTCCGGCGCTTGCAGCTTCCCCGCCTTGTCCATGGTGCTGTTCCCCATGAGAAGAGAGCCTTTTATAAAGTAAGCGTCCGCACGATTAGGATCAGCGGCAATGGCTTTATCACACGCGGCCAAAGCACCCGCGGTGTTGCCGGTATTGTATTGGGTGGCGCAGATATTAAAGTAGGCTACGCCTGGATTCGGGTCCATCTCCGCCGATTTAGTGAATGCGTCAATGGCTTCCTTCTGCTTGTTCAGCTTCAAATAGTTATTGCCTTCAAAGGCCAGCATCTGGGCTATTCCTGCTTTTGCCTTTGCCGGATCAGCAGCAGTGCCTCCGCCCTTGGGAGCGTTGCCGCCAACTACTCCTTGCGCTACCTGGATACCTTTTTCAAGGCTGTCAATCGAGTCCTGATATTGCTTGAGTCCGTTCTGAGCGCCGGCCAATGCCTGGTAATAATCCCAGTGCGTGGGATCGGCTGTTACCATCTGCTTCAACGCTGTTTCTGCATCGGTCCAGTCTTTTTGTATCTCTGTGTCGTGCTGATCGGTGAGCTTTTTCAGTTGGTCAACAGAAGCCTGGTCAGACTTCCCCTTAAGGTCGGCTGATGCTATCTGAAAATTCCTATCGGCCAGGTTCTTGGCATCGATAGCTGCTGAATACTGGCGGATCAGCGCGTTAATGCCGGAAGCCTTGGCATTCTCTTCCTTGATCCTTGCTACCTCTGCATCGTTGACCGATGCTCCTCCGCTGGAGCTGACGTCCACTGAAATGTCATCCGGCCGTCCTCCCTCACCAGCAGCATCCTCGCCTGTAATCAAGGTTCTCTTCGTGAAGAGCTTTTCTCCGCTGGAACTTTCAACATCCTCCTCATATTGACCGAAGACGACGGCTATGTTGGAAAAATAGCCATTCTTATCCGCCTTCATTTTGTAGATTCGGCCATTCTCAACATTTTTAAGCGTGATCTGCGCATTGGGGACCGGTTTGCCCTGGTTGGTGATATGCCCCTCAACCTTGCCGGTCTGTGACCAGGCCGTTCCTGCGCCCAGCCCACACAGCAGGGTCACAATAAGTACATGCAACAGTTTCCTTTTCATCGTCCGCCTCCGGCGTGAAACTTCAACTTAATATTTTATGGCCTGCCGGCCAGCGCCAGGTAGGGTATGGGATCGTAAGTTCCCGCCTCTACAAACGCGCGCTGGCGCAGCACGCAACTCTCGCATACCCCGCAAGCCTTATCTTCACGGCTATAGCAGGACCAGGTCAAATCAAATGGCGCATTCAGCTCCAGCCCCAGCTTAACAATCTGGGCTTTGCGCATGCCGATAAGCGGGGTCGCGATGGAAATCCTGCCTTCTCGTGTACCGGCTCTTATGACTGCATTAAATGCCTCATAGTACGCCGGGCGGCAGTCTGGATAGCCTGAACTATCCTGCTCCACTGCGCCGATATAAATCTTCTCAGCTCCCAGGACCTCCGCCCAGCTCACCGCAGCGGAAAGAAAATGCGCGTTGCGGAACGGCACATACGTTATTGGCACCTTAGACCCGATTTGCTCGCCTGCATCCGGCACCTGGATGTTGCTATCCGTAAGCGCGGAGCCGCCAATCATGCTCAGGGAATCATTCCGCAGCAGGAGCCTTTGCTTCAACCCCAGGCGGTCACAGATAGCCTGAAAAGCGCGCCGTTCTCTTTCCTCTGTCCTTTGCCCATAGCTTACGTGGAGTGCCGCGGCATCGGTGTCGCGCGCGGCCAGCGCAGCACAGACACATGAATCCATGCCTCCGCTTAAGAGCACGACAGATCCTGCTTTTCCAAGTGCCACAGCTACCCCTGATTTTCAGCGAAATTCTACTTCTCTCAGATGATCAGGCAGTCTGCTTAGCTGCCCATGCACACCACTTAATTATCGCAAAATGGCCTGGTAATTGGGTTGGAAAGGCCATTCAATTTTGATGGTCTGCCCTGAGCCAAGGACTTATGACTAAGAATGTTTGGCGCGGCCTTATTCCGAATATCGTGCCGTGGTCGTGTCCGTCTCCCAGACCGTTACGTCCTTTACGGTGACGCGTCCAGTGGTGAGCGACTGCAAGCGGCCATTTGTCTGGTCAAAAAAGTACCTGGCCAGGTTTTCCGCCGAGGGATTCAACTCAGTAAACGGCGCAATTTCATTCAACATCTGATGGTCCAGCCGCTCGATCACATGCTTCATTACGTCTTTCAAGTCCTTGAAATCAAGCAAGAGACCAGCTTGGTCCAACTCCGCACCGCGGAGCGTGACGCGCACCTTGTAGTTGTGGCCGTGCGGGTTCTCGCATTTTCCTTTGTAATTGCGCAGGTAATGTCCTGCGGCAAATGAATCTTCTACCGTAACCTCGTACATCCTCTCCCCTTAATAGCTTGTGCGCTACCCCACCAATTCAATTGTAAATGGTGTCTATAAAGTGGAGCCAGAAGCAGAGAAGTGTGCCGGGATTTCTACACCCCTGTCTTTTGCAGACGCGCATGGCTTCCGGCACGTTCCATAAGTCGACGTTCAAAATAACGGCGGCACAGCGGATTGGGGTCGGCAAAATGGGCTTGAACCGCATGTATTTGGCTGAAAATAAGCTGTTTATCTGGTAGTCAGCGATGAAAACATTTATTACAACCTGGCAATCAGATCTTTGGGCTATTCTGCCATCGGCAGCTTGGCTAAAGAGTTGCTAAGCCATTTCATATTGAAAATTTCTTAGCTAAAGGATGGTGCGCGGACCGTTCTTTGGTAGCCAGGGAGACACCCATGATTAGCGGAGGCAGGACACCCATTAATGCGGCCGCATGTGCTGACCGTGCAGGTAAGCACGCATTCGGATTAAATAATGCCAAAGCCGTTGCGGCGCTGCGCCAGTTAGCAGATGATATTGAGGCTGGCACTGTTGCCTTGCATAGCGTTACCACCTCATCTCATGCCACGCACGAAGAGTTTTCCGTTCGAGAAGTGATCATTGAAGTCCTGGAGGAATATCCCCCTGCGGGACCGAGGGTGGTCAAGGAGTAAACCCCCGTTCCATTCGGAGTTCTGCCTCAGCGTAAAAACTGATTGTTCCTATGCGGCGTTCATAGCACAATCTCCTTTTGTTGCATGTTTTCACATAGGAGGAACCATGGGGGCAGCTCCAACGCCACAGCCGGCTAGTGGCTCGCAATTTAATACGACGCAGATTGTGCAGGCGCTTTGCGTCGCCTTATTTGGTGCTATAGGTGGACTCCTGTTTTGGGTGCTGGGCAAATATTCCGGCAACGTTCCAAAACAGATTGTTGGTTGGCCGTGGTACGGGCAAGTCTCTGCACTCATGTTTATGAGCGCGATTGCGGGACTGTTTGGGGTCTATCTTTTGACCGCTTCCCAGGTACCAGCTATTCGGACGTTCATGTTCGCGATCGTCTGCGGCCTGTTGTGGCAGCCGATCATCGATCAAGCGCAGAAATCGGCCGGCAATATATTAGCCAACCAACAAACGCACAATGTGGACAATCAGACTGGGCTGCTCAAAGCCGCGTCCTCAAGCGGCAGCCCTGAACAGGTAAAAGCAGCAGTCGGAGCAGCCGTTCCCACAGTGACACAAGCAATTAAGACGCTATCTCAAGTACAAGGTGCTCCAAGAAGCGAGGAGCTTATCAACAGTTCGCAGAAAGCGATCAACGAATTTCAGGCCGCTGCAAGCGAAGACCCTGACTCCAGTGTGGGAGCCCTGAAAGACGTTGGCATAGTGGCCAGCCAGGAACATCACACAGCTTTGGCCCTGCATGCAATACGGTCACTGCAGGAAGTTGGAATGTCCGCGACAAAACCAGGGGTTGTGAATGAAAGCATTGCTTCGCTTCATGAAGTTGCAGATAAAAGCGATGATCCGGACGTTAAGAAAGCCGCTCTCAATTCGTCACTGGCACTGGAAACAAGTAAAGCGAAACCGCAGTAATGATTTTGATCCAAAGGAGTTTGCCAGAGCACTTGGACCGCCAAGGTGACTTACACAAGTTCAGAGTACGTCCCAAAGAAACCCTCTACGTCAGCCAGGTCTTTGGTCTTTTTGTAAGCCGGCAGGCTATCAATAAAGATCTTGCCATAGCGCTGTTTGAGCAGCCTGTTATCCAACAGCACCAGCACGCCGCGATCTTTGACGGAGCGCACCAGCCGGCCAAAGCCCTGCTTAAGCGAGATGACCGCAGACGGCACCTGGTATTCAAAGAAAGCGTTGCCGCCTGCCGTGTCAATGGCGCGGATACGCGCGGCAACAACGGGATCATTGGGTACGGCAAAAGGCAACCGGTCAATGATCACGCAGCTTAACTGTTCGCCCTGCACATCAACGCCCTGCCAGAATGATGAAGTGGCGAACAACACAGCGTTGGGCGTAAGGCGGAACTCTTCCAGCAGCGCGCTTTTGGGCGCCCTGCCTTGCAGCAGCATGGGGAAAGGCAGCTCGCCCAGCAGGCGATCGTGAATGTCATTCATCTGGGCATAGCTGGTGAAAAGACAGAAGGCGCGGCCCTGGGTAATCTCCAGCACGCGGCGAATCTTCTCCGCAGCAGCACGTCCAAAGGACGGCGCACGCGGATCAGGCATATCTGGCGGGACATAAAGAATTGCCTGCTTCCCATAATCAAAATGCGACGCCACCACCATCTCGCGGGCATGTTCCAGCCCCACGCGCTGTCGCATGTACTCAAAATTGCCCCGGTCGGGAGCGCCAGCCACCGCCAGTGTGGCCGAGGTCAGGATTGCCGTCTCAACGTTTTCAAACAGCGTCTGCTTCAGGATCTGCGAAACATCAATCGGCGTAGCTTGCAGCACAATGTGCGTCTGACCACTGCGTGAGCGTCGCGACTCGCCGCGATATTCCAGCCAGAAAACAGTGTTCTTGTCCTGTGACTCCATGATGAAGGCCAGTTGCGTCTGCAATTCCTGGCTGCGGCGGATGAAGTTGAAGACTTCCTCAGGCTTTGGCTGCAGCAATTCCAGCTCAGCCACAATTCGCTCTAGCGATTGCATCAGCGAGTCGTAATCGTCTCCATTTTTCTCCAGGAACTCTTCACGACCAGTAAAAGCAGAGCGGCCCTCACCAGGCGGCAGAAGTCCAAAGAAAAAGCGCGAGCGCTCACGCAAGCGCGCCACCGCCTGAATTACGCCCGGCGAAATAGCTTTCTTCTGCTGCAGCGTGGCCTCAATATCGCGCGCCACCTCTTCAAAACGCAGGTTGCTCACGCTCACGCCAAAGTAGCTTCCGGCCACGTCTTCCAGTTCGTGCGCTTCATCAAAGATCACGGCGCTGAAGTCGGGTAGGACGCCTGCATCCGGCCCGCCGGACTGGCGCAACGCGAGGTCGGCAAAAAAGAGGTGGTGGTTCACGATGATGATGTCGCTCTCAGCGGCGCGGCGATGCATCTCCGTGATAAAGCAACGCTCCCACTGCGGGCACTTTTGGCCGGTGCAACGCTCGGTGCGCGCATCAATCTTTTGCCAGAGCTGGGTATTTTCCGGCAAGCCTTTCAACTCAGCGCGGTCGCCGCTCTCCGTTGTCTTTTCCCACTCAGCAATTTGCTGATATTGTTCAATCTCCTGCAGCCCGTTCAGTACCGGTTGGTTTGTCAGGTCATAAAGTTTCTGGCGACAGAGATAATTGCTTCGCCCTTTCATGTAACAGACGCGCAGCTTCTCTGGGCTTTGACCAAAGAGATGTTGCTCAAGAAACGGAATGTCTTTAAAGAAGAGCTGTTCCTGGAGGTTTTTGGTGCCGGTGGAGATGATCACACGTTTGCCGCTACGGATTACAGGCAGTAGGTAAGCTAGCGTCTTGCCAGTGCCAGTGCCAGCTTCCACAATCAGATGCCTTTTCTCTGCCAGGGCGCGCTCCACGGCTTCCGCCATCTGCAACTGACCGCGGCGGAATTCGTAATTCGGATGCGCCTGGCTGAGCAGCCCGCCGGGAGCAAAGAACTGGTGCAGCGTGGGCACCCGATTTGGGGGCGCAACGGTGGTTTCGGGCTGATAGGGAGAAGCCATGGCGAACGTGCTTTTATAATAGCGTTAAAGCGGTTGCAAAATTCAAATTTAAAATTTCAAATTTGAAATTCAGCGCCAACAAGGTTTTGATTCTCACTTGAACCCGGCAAATTCAACCCGCGCACCCCTGGTCGCCATTGTTGGCCGGCCCAACGTGGGCAAGTCCACGTTGTTTAACCGGATCATTGGCTCACGCCGCGCCATTGTGGGTGACGAACCGGGCATTACCCGCGACCGGCTTTACGGCGAGACCACCTGGGAAGGCCGAAAGCTCCGCATTGTTGATACCGGCGGCATCATTCCAGACGATAAAGACTTTATCCCTGCGGAAATATTTCGCCAGGCGCGCCTGGCCCTGGAAGAGGCCGCGGCCATCATTCTGGTGGTGGATGTGCGGACTGAGCTGGCCGCGCCAGATTTTGAGCTGGCACAACTTCTTCGCCGTGTGGGTAAGCCGCTGTTTCTTGCCGTAAATAAGGTTGATTCCACCAAACTTGAAGCAGAGGCGGAAAACTTTCGCACGCTGGGAATTCAAAACCTCTATCCAGTTTCCGCGGAGCACGGCACCGGCACGGCTGAGCTGTTGGACGGGATTCTGGAGGTGATCGGGGATGAAAGTGGGGGAATTGCAGAGGCTGAGGAATCATCGGAACAAAGCGAATTTGCTGAGACGACGGAAGGCGAGATAGATGGTGCTCATCCTGACAAAACGCCACGAGAAATCAAGGTCGCAATTATCGGCCATCCCAACGTAGGCAAGTCAACGCTGCTGAACGTTCTCACCGGCACCTCGCGGGCGATTGTTTCTCCCGTCGCGGGCACCACGCGTGACGCGGTGGATGAACTGATAGAAAAAGACGGCAACACCTACCGATTCATTGATACGGCCGGCATCCGCCGCAAAGGCAAGACCCGATTGATGGCGGAAAAGCTTTCTGTAGTAATGGCGCGCAAGCACCTTGAAGCCGCCGATGTTGCTTTGCTGGTGATTGATGCCGTGGAGGGTGTCTCCGCACTGGATGCCACCATTGGCGGCTATGCGCATGAGAGTGGGCGCTCGGTGATTATCGTGGTGAACAAGTGGGACTTGATTGGCCCGGCGCGGACAGATGGCCGCACGCCTGCGGACCGCGACATCTATGAAAAGCAGGTACGGCGGGCCTTGAAGTTCCTGGATTATGCCCCCATTGTTTTTGTCTCTGCCTCGGCGGGCAAGAACATCGACAAGATTTTTCGCGCGCTGGAGCTGGTCTCCGCCGAGCGGCGCAAGCGTATCGGCACGGCGCAGATGAACCGCTTTATCGAGTCAGTAGATTTTGAGCGGGCTTCAGTTCCACATCGCCAACAGGTAAAGATCTTTTACATGACGCAGGCGCAGGCCTCGCCGCCTACGTTCATCCTTTTTACTGACAAAGACGTGAAGCTCCACTTTTCTTATGAACGCTTCCTGGAAAACCAGATCCGCAAAAGATTTGGCTTTGTGGGCACGCCGATATGGATCAAGAACCGGGCGCGGAGCAAGGTGGAGTTAGGACCAAAGAAAGAGCGCCGCCGTTAAATTGTAAGATCCTTAAGGACTTACTTCCTTTTTTATCAGTTTTAAGAATCTGATCGTAAGGTATCATTTTCACGAAACAATTTGCCTCTCTGTTTCGTCATACAAGATCATGCTGCAAGAGATTCGTTACGCTTTCCGCATCATCCTCCGCAGTCCTGGCTTCACGGCGATTGCCGCCCTTTCACTGGCGCTAGGTATCGGCGCCAATGCCGCAATTTTCAGCCTGGTAGATGCGCTCCTCTTGCGTCCTCTGCCCGTGGCCAGTCCCAGCGCGGTGATGGAAGTCAATCTGGATAAAGCCAGCGGCGATGTTGGTGGGGTCTCATATCCTGACTACCGCGATTTTCGCGCGACTACAAAGTCCTTCGAGGGCATGGTGGCTTTTGAATTCACCACCGTCAGCATGGCCCATTCGGCGTCAGACACCCCTCAGATTCGCCTGGGAACACTGGTGAGTGACAACTTCTTCTCCATACTCGGCGTGGAGCCGGTTATCGGACGCGACTTTCTCCCGGAAGAGAATGCCCGCGGCGGCAGCCCGGCAATTGTGCTTGCGTATGCCTTCTGGCAGGACCAGTTCAACGGCGACCGGCGGATCATCGGGCAAACCGTGCGTCTTTCAGGCAAGGATTTTGACGTCGTCGGTATTGCGCCAAAGAGCTTCACCGGCATAGACCAGTATGTCCGGCCGGCTTTCTATGTGCCGATGCAGTGGGCGCAGACCTTGAATGGGTCTGCCAAAGATCCTCTCGAAGATCGCAATGAATACGGCCTTACGGTTGAAGGCCGTCTGCGGAAAGGCACGTCCGTCAAACAGGCTCAGGCCGAGATGGCCACCTTATGGAAGGGCTTGCAGCAGCAATATCCGGCGGATGGCCGGAACCGCACCATGGTGGTGCGGACACAGCTGCAGTCACGCGTCGCCCAGGATTCCCTCGACGCCATTCTGCTGCCCATGCTGATGGGGCTGGCCTCAGTGGTTTTGTTGATCGCTTGCGCCAATGTGGCTAACCTGCTCCTGGGCCGCGCTCGCGGACGTTCACGGGAAATGGCGGTGCGCATTGCCCTGGGCGTGAGCCGCACCAAGCTGCTACGTCAGCTTTTTGCGGAAAACATTCTCCTTTCAGTGATAGGCGGACTGCTCGGCCTGGGTTTCGCCTATGCCGGCATTCGTTTTTTGCAGACTATTCCGATCCCTACGGACCTGCCTATCGTGATTGATCCACAGCTTGATCAGCGGGTGCTGATCTTCAGCCTGGTTGCCACCCTGGCCAGCGCCCTGGTATTCGGCCTGGTGCCTGCGTTTCAAAGTTTGAAGACCGAGCTTGTCTCCGCGCTCAAGAGCATTGACACCAGCATGGCTGGCCGGCGGCGCACGGTTGGCCGCAACACGCTGGTGACCGCACAAATTGCCCTCTCGATGGTTCTGCTGGTAACCGCGGGCATGCTTATGGATGGTTTTCGCAAGTCGCTGGTGGCCAGCCCAGGATTCCGCACCGATCACCTGATGATGGCCGAATTCGATACCTCACTGGTTCGTTATTCTCCGGAAAAGACCCGCATCTTCTACCGCGATCTCAAAGATCGCGTGCGTTCCCTGCCTGGGGTTGAATCGACCACTCTTTCCGAGGTGGCGCAATTCCAGCCGACGCAGTCCCCGCGCATCGTGATTCCTGACGGCTATCAGGCGCCGAAAGGGCAGCCTAACGTATCTATCTTCAACAACGTCGTGGACGAGCACTACTTTGATGTCATGAAACTCGAACTCGTCAGTGGGCGTCCGTTCACTGCAGACGATAAAGAAGGAATGCCGCGCGTGGCCATTGTGAACCAGGAATTCGCCAAATACTTTTGGCCGGGCCAGGATCCGCTAGGCAAACGCTTTCGCCTGGACACAGAAAAAGGGCCGTATGTGCAGGTTGTAGGTGTGGCCAGGAATTCCAAATACCTGTTCATCAGCGAATCGCAGCAACGCTTTTTCTACCTGCCCTTTGCCCAGGAGCAGAACTCGCGCATGATCCTGCTCACGCAAAGCTCCGGAGACCCGGCGGAGTTGGCCGCTCCTATCAGGAATATCGTTCACGCCATGGACGCGAACGTGCCGGTTTTCAACGTGCGCACTTTTTCCAACTTTTATCAGATGCGTGCCTTGAGTCCTCCGAAGATGATTATGCAGATGGTGATGACCATGGGACTCATCGGGCTCACCCTAGCGCTCATCGGGACCTATGGGTTGGTCTCTTACTCAGTGGCGCGGCGCACCCGGGAGATTGGTGTGCGCATTGCCATCGGCGCGAACCGGGCGGATGTATTGAAGCTGATCATGCGCCAGGGCCTTATGCTGGCCGGAATCGGAGTCGCGGTGGGTGGCCTGGCGAGCGCCGTTGCGGGCAAAGCTCTGGCCGCTGGACTCATTGGCCTGGGCAAGCCGAACCCGGCAACGTTCATTGTTGTGCCGGTGGCTGTGCTGCTGGTAACGATGGCTGCCTGTTGGGCGCCTGCCTGGAGAGCTTCGCGCATTGATCCTATTAAGGCGCTACGCTTTGAATAAGCTGGTCCATTTTCCGGCGCGGTACTAAACCGCCGGTTGTGTCCCGGCCATCTGCGGAACCGGCGCAGGCGGCACTGGCTGCGGCCAGAGCAGCGCTCCCAGCTTGGGATATCGTCCGCCGAAGAAATAGAAGGCATACGCAGGAAAGAACACGGTGAGCGGAGCAATCAACATCATATAAAGGCAGAAGAGCCCTGTTATTGCCAACGCGCCCGCAATCACAAATAGAATTATTGCCCCCACAGTTGCCCCGGCCTTAAAAGCAAAGACCCCCGGTATAACCAGGAACGAGACGGGAATTCCAATGATCACAAGTGCAGGCAGCATCGCAATGAACCCTGCAATTGCAAGAGCGATGCCTGCCCCGATGGCGAGAACCACTTTCATGCCCAGGTATCCGAACCATGCGCCCGGCTCAGAAGCAATTACTCGCCAAAGCGCCGACCATGCGTCGCCGAGCAAAAGATCGTCTAAAGCCATGATGGGCATGATGAAATCCTTCATCAACGTGGAGACGATGGCGAAAACCGCTGCCGCGGCAATCGCACTCAGAGCAATAGAGGCAAGGATTTGGAATAGCGAGACAATGGAATCGTCGCCGCTGAACGTTCCGCTCTTGTAGGCATGCCAGAGCGGTAAGCCGATGATCAACACCATTGACGCAAAGGTCACCAAGCGGAAGGCCAGCCAGAAACCGAAATAGCGATTGGCCTGCGAGGCATATTGCCGCCAGCCTCGTTTCACCGTGGGCTGGCTGCTGATAACAGAATCGAAAAGAACAAAACGAAAACGGCAGAACAGATAGAGGAAGATGAGCGAGGTCACAACAATGGCGGCCAGAACGGCCGCGATGATGTGAAAGTAGGTATGAAAGTAGTCGGCCAGGCGAACAGAATGAAGGGCCCGCTGAATCTCATACCAAGGATCGCTGGGGAAATTACTGTGCGAACCGCGTGGCGGCACCATTAACCCCCGGAAGTTCATATTCATGCTGAAGGTGACTAGTCCGCCGCCCAGCAAGCCAATAAACCCCATTTTGATCCACGTGCCCAGGCGGAAAGGCTTGAACAGCGTGGTTCCTACCCGTGAAAATGCAGGCCCAATGGCATCAATTGCTGACAGACGATTCATAAGAACTCCTGGCGGCCGGGACTCTTCCCGCTTCCGCCCGCTGAAGCCACGATGCTAACTTTTCCAGCGCCTTTTCACAAACCATTTTGTGCCTCAGCTTTTTGTCGCGGACGCGCCGCCGTGCGGCTTCATCCAACTGCGGCAAAAGGTCAAAAGTAATGTTCGCCGGCTGAAAGCTTTTGGCCTCAGCATGGCAGATATAGTGGAGCAGAGAGCCTAACGCTGTCTCGCGCGGCGGGGGCGTAGCCGCGCGCCCCTGGGCAATGCAGGCCACGTTTATGCCTGCCAGCATGCCCATGGCAATGGATTCCGTGTAACCCTCTACTCCGGAAATCTGCCCACTAAAGAATACGTTTGGGAGCGCTTTTAAGTTCAATGTTTCCGCAAGCAGAGTAGGCGCGTTGATGTAAGTATTGCGGTGGATCTGGCCATAACGCAGGAATTTGGCGTTCTCCAGGCCGGGAATCAGACGCAGCACGCGGGCCTGGTCGCCGAACTTCAGGTGATTCTGGAATCCGACCAGGTTGTAAGAGTCGGCACGCAGGTTCTCCTGCCGGAGTTGAACCACGGCGTAAGGCCATTTCCCCGTCTTGGGATCGTCAAGCCCAACCGGCTTCATTGGCCCAAAGCGCAGAGTGTCGCGCCCGCGGCGTGCAATCTCTTCGATAGGCAAGCAGCCTTCAAAGTAGTTCAGGTCCTCCCAGTCATGGCCTTCTACTGATTCTGCCGCGATCAGGGCATCATAAAAGCGGTCATACTCTTCTTTGGTAAAAGGGCAGTTAATGTAGTCAGCCGTGCCTTTGCCATAGCGCGCTGCCATGTAGACCTTGCTCATATCGATGGTATCGGCTTCAACGATTGGGCTGATGGAATCGTAGAAAGAAAGGTGATCGCTGCCGCTTAGGCGGGCAATCTCGCCGGAGAGCGCGTCTGAGGTGAGCGGCCCGGTAGCGATAATCGTCAGGCCATCGTCTTCTCTGATCTCGGTAACTTCCTGGCGGATGACTTTGATTCTCGGCGCGGCTGAGATTGATTCAGTAACTCTGGCGGCAAAGCTCTCGCGGTCCACGGCCAGCGCATGGCCGGCGGGAACACTGGTTTCCTGCGCAATCTGCAGCAGCAGAGATCCCACTTGCCGCATCTCCTCTTTCAGCAGCCAGGGCGCGGTGTTTTCGCTTTCCGATTTGAGCGAGTTGGAGCAGACCAACTCAGCAAACTTGTCTGTCTGGTGTGCAGGAGTAGACCTGACAGGCCGCATTTCATACAGCTCAATCTCGACTCCGCGGCGCGCACACTGCCAGGCAGCTTCACAGCCCGCAAGACCTGCGCCGATGATACGAATCGTCATTTCCTGGTCTTTCCGATCAAACCTGCATCAACGCCATTGCTGCAGAGATTACCGGACCACCCAGAGCGTCAGCGGCCAGCGCCTGGAACGGGGCTTGTCCAAAATGAAGGCCACTGGGTGTAAGCATATTGATCCTGACCTGGCCGCGCTGCGGCGCCGGTGGCCGTGGGTCTGTCCACGGGCCAATCTTTGCCACCACCGCACGCGCGGCCTGCAGCAGCTTCCCAATCTGCGGGTCGAGAGAACCATCCGGATGTTCCCACACCACGCCGGCTCCGCTGTAGTTGTAATATCGCGCATGCAGATCAGGGTAGGCCGCAACAATATCGAGGCCGCCTTCCATGCCAACCTCAACGATTACTCCATAAAGCTCTTTCTCTTTTTCCCGGGAAGGTTGGATGCCCAACTGTCGCAGAAAATGCCAGGCCTGAGCATAGTGGCGCGACTCCAGTCCCTGGCGAGTAGAGATTTCCGTCAGGATTGCAATGCAAGCGTCCTTTTCTCCGCGATCGAGTGCCGCCTTGGCGCCTGCGAACGACTGCCACGGCTCGCCAGTTTCAGCGTGGTTCGCCCATTTGTCGAAAGGGCGATCGCCGAAGAGTGTGTCCCGAATGTCGATGCGCATTTGGCTGCCGGAACTCATTTGGCCTCCTCAATCTGACGCTGCTTTGGATTCGTGATCGGGTCGAGCCAGCCGCTCCAGCGCTTCACCGCGTAGCAGCATTGTCTCCCATTCGCCGAGCAGTTCAGCTCCCAGGGAGTCGTAAAACTTGATCGCCGGCGTGTTCCACTCCAGCACCATCCAGCGCAGGCCGTAACAATTTTCTTCCAGCGCGATCTGTGCCAGCTTCTGCAACAGCGCTTTGCCAATCCCCTTGCCGCGCATCTCTGGCAGCACAAAAAGGTCTTCCAGGTAGAGTCCAGGCTGCCCACGCCAGGTGGAGTAGTTGTAATGAAATAGAGCAAAGCCCGCCGGACCTCCGTCCCATTCGGCAATCAGGCAACGATACTTGGGCTGTGGACCAAAGCCATCGCGGATGAGGGCTTCCTCCGTAGCGATCACGGCGTTAGGCTCACGCTCGTACTCAGCCAGGCGGCGAATAAAGTCCAGCATCAGTGCGGAATCGGCCTGGGTTGCTTTACGGATGGAGAGCATATGCTTCAAGTTTACAAGGGAAGAGAGATGGCCGGGGACTCTTGCGTCTAAGCTGTTGCTTTGAATTGAGCCAGCGCCTCGTCTTCCGCCGGATAGTCAAATTGAGCGAGTGGCTGCGCAGGCGGATTGGCACGTTCCCAGACGATGGTGCGGCGGATGGCTTCTTCACGCGGAACCAACTCACGGTAACCCAGCTCTTTGCGAATGCGCTCTGACGACGCGACTATATGTTGCCTGGTATTTCCCGGCCAAAGCAGATGTTTAGGAGTCCGGTCATGTGGCAGGACGACAAATTCTCCGCTCCAGCCAGTGGCGGCCGCAATCTTCTTTGCCCACTCCAACTCGCTAAAGAATTCTGCTTCACACACGTTGTAAATCCGGCCGGAAGCTCGCGGTGAAGTCGCAGCCAGGGCGATTGCTTCGGCTACATTCTCCACGTATCCGCGAGGCGTGCGCATAGCGGCATCATCATCGGCAAAGGTGATTTGTCTGCGCCCATCGTCCATGCGCTTCAGAATCGGATGAAAGCGCTGAACCGGATCACCCGGACCATAGATCATAGGCAGGCGCAACACTGTGCCAGGCAGCTTTGGTTCGTTCAGCACAGCTTGCTCTGCAGGAATTTTGTCATACTCCTCGTCAATCCAGGGATAGATAGCGGCTCGCAGGCGATTCAGCACTTCAGGCGGATAGATGTTGCGGCTGGTTCTGAGCTCTGACTCCTCAGTGAGCGGCAGCTCCTGGAGTCCACTAGAGTCAAACCCATAGAAAACGCCCCAGGCGCGATAAACGTCCATGCTGCTCAGCGCAACCACGCGACTGGTAATGCCGCGAAATGTATCCATCAATTGCACGGCCTGGCGGCCTGAGCTGAGAACAAAATCCACAACGACATCAAACTTCTGGCGGCGAAATTCGGGCTGGTGGTCTTGTAAGGACTGGCGATTGCCGAGGATCTCTTCCGTACCTTCAGGCGCGCTGGTTCTGCCGCGATGGAAGACCGTGACCTGGTGTCCGCTGTTGAGTAATGCGTTCGCCGTAAATGGGCCGATGAAGCCCGTGCCGCCGATGAGAAGGACTTTCATACTGCGCTACGCTTAAAACCACTGTTACACAGAGGTTCAATTTCCTGCAACTTTACTCTTTCTGCCTGACGGCGTATCGGGATATAGTCTGAGTTCAAATTTCTATATGAAAAACTTTTTAGCGGCTTTTTGTTTCCTTTGGGTGGCGCTGGCGCCCGCAACAGCCCAGGATAGCGATGAGCGCATTCGCTCCTTCGATGCCCTTATTACCGTCAACACGGATGGGAGCATGCTGGTGAAGGAGACCATCGCAATCACGTCCACGGGGGAATCAATCGTTCACGGCATTTATCGCGACTTCCCAACGAGCTATAAAGACTGGAAGGGGAACTCCTATTCGGTGCTGTTTGATATCGTTAGCCTCAATCGCGACGGGCACTCGGAGCCTTACCATACCGAAGACCTGAGCAATGGAGTACGCGTCTATTTCGGCAGTTCCACCTACGACCTGCCTCCGGGTGAGCACACATACGAATTTGAATACCGCACTGACCGGCAACTCGGTTTTTTCAAAGACCACGACGAGCTTTACTGGAACGTGACAGGAAACGCCTGGAAGTTTCCCATTGATGCGGTCAGTGCTACGGTGCTGCTTCCGCCGGAGGCGCGCAGGCGTGCGACGGACCTTGAGGGTTATACCGGCGATCAGGGTGAAAAGGGCAACGCATACACGGTAGCGTACGATAACGCGGGCAATCCGGTATTTCACGCGAAAGATCTCGCTCCAAGCCAGGGGCTGACAATTGTGGTTGGATGGCGCAAGGGAATCGTCGCCGAGCCCACGGCGGCACAGAAGCGCGCCTGGTTCATCGCCGACCACAAACCGGAGATTTTGGGCATCGGCGGAGTCGTTCTGGTCTTGCTCTACTACCTGGTGGTTTGGGCCAGGGTTGGGCGCGATCCCAAGCCTGGAAGCATCATGCCGTTGTATGAGCCGCCGGACGGCATGTCGCCCGCAGCGGTACGTTTCCTGGAGCGCATGGGCTTTGACGACAAGGGTTTTACCTGCGCAATCATCGGCCTGGCCGCCAAAAACTACCTCAGAATCGAGCAGGACGGGGAGAAGACCTACAAACTGGTGCGCAAGGGCAAAGCACCGAGCGAGAGCGGCCTTTCTGCCGACGAGAAGGCGCTGGCAAAAATCCTGTTTGAAGACGGCAGCCCGCTTACGCTCACCAATGCAAAGCACACATTGCTGAACCGGGCCCAGAAAGCGGTAGAGAATACGCTGCATGCCACCACGGAGACAGGATACTTCCTGACCAACGGCCGGTATGTCTGGCCCGGGGTTATTTTGTCGCTGGCTGCGATTGCAGTGATGGTTGTAACGCACGGCGGGCAAATGCTTTTCATAGCGATCTTTATGTCCATCTGGCTTACGGGCTGGAGCTTTGGCGTCTATGCGCTGCTAAGCAGCGTGGTTCGCGCCTGGCGCAGCGCGCGGACAGAAGGCGTGATGGGCGCGGGGCAGGCGGGATTCCTGACTTTATTCAGCATTCCGTTTGTGATCGGCGAGTGTGTTGGACTTGGCTTGCTGCTTTGGACTTGCGGGGTTATTGCAACAGCGATCATCGCAAGCGCGATGTTTCTCAATGTTCTTTTTCATCACCTGCTGAAGGCGCCGACGCTGGCCGGGCGTGCGCTGATGGACCGCGTCGAAGGATTCCGGATGTTCCTGAAAGCCGTGGAGGTCGATCGTCTGCAAACCATGGCGCCGCCGCCGAACAAAACTCCAGAGCTGTTTGAACGATTTTTACCCTATGCTCTGGCGCTTGGGGTGGAGCAGGCATGGGCCAGCCAGTTTTCTGAGGTGCTGGCGCAGGCAGCGACGGCAGGCGGCTCAACCAGAGGCTATTCGCCTTCATGGTATTCAGGCTTTAACACAGCAACTTTCTCAGCAACATCGTTTACCTCCAGCTTTGGCAGTTCATTTTCAAGTGCGGTCTCGTCGTCGTCCACGGCGCCTGGATCATCATCGGGTGGAGGCGGGGGCGGATCTTCAGGCGGTGGCGGAGGCGGTGGCGGCGGGGGCGGCTGGTAAGAATACAAACGTGGTCTTCCGGGGCTATGCGATTGTAGTGAGCTGGGTGATCGCCTATACTCAACCGCCATGAAATTGACGATCGTGAAATTAACGACCCTGGGATTACTGCCATTATTGGCGATTTCAGTATGCGCGCAGACCGGAGCAAACAAACCGGCGCAGCCAGCTTCTGCTGAGGACGAAGCGGCCGTTCGCGCAATCGTGCTTCATTGGCAGCAGAGCTGGGAAAAATTTGATGCTTCAGTGTTGCAGGGCGATTATGCTGACGATGCAGACTGGCTGAATGCATTTGGCGTTCGCATCAAAGGCGGCGCAAAGATTGTGGAGTTTGTCAGCAGGGTCGTAAAGCGCCCTACCGTGCAGGGACGTCAGACCACATGGGACGAGCCTGTGGTCCGCTTCCTCCGTCCAGACGTGGCTGTGGCTTACCGCAATTACAGAACCGTTGGCCACAAAACCCTTGATGGAAAAGAGATGCCGCAGAGAAACACTCACGCAACCTGGATTTTGACTAAGGACAGCGGGAAGTGGCAAATCGCCAGCCAGGTTATCTCTGATGACAATGCCGCAGCAGTGAGCCCGCCAAAGTAAACCCTTGCTTACAGCCTTATACATTACAGCGCTAAAAGGCGTGAGACCGACCACGCGGCGAGCGGCGCTTAACAGGAGCAGAACGAAGTCGAGCAGGTAGACCGGCCTTGAGCGGTTTGGAGCGCAGCGGCATTAAATAATGATTCGCTCATCGCCCACGCGGCGCGTGATGCGCTGCTGATCGAGATACTCCAGCAGCGGGATAGCATACTTGCGCGTGACGCCAATCAAGTCTTTGAATGTCGGAACATCGATTTTCGGGGCCTTGGTTTTCTGCGCTGCCATGAGCTGGCGCAGACCATCAAGCGCGGTGTGATGGAATACGAGGTCATCGGCCAGCTTGATCAGCACGCGGTCGCGCAAAAGAAGAGTGACCAGCTTCTGCGCGCGTGCCCTATCGATCGGCAACTTGTCCAGGACATCCTTCATGAGCGGGACTTTAAGCCCAGCTGCGGCAAAGGCGCGCTCAATCTGCTGCTTGGCCCTGGCCTCTTCGTCTTTCAGCTCAACGCCACGGCCAGCCAGCCGCACCTGCTCACCGGTGGCTTCAACTTTTTTCTCACGCACAAGCTGGCCCAGCAGGGCCTCCATGACCGGCTGGTGGAGCCGCAGCTTTTCCCGCAGCTCTTCTTTGCTCATGCCGGCGACCAACGGATTGGCTCTGTGAAACGCTTCCAGCGTGGCGAGAAGCTTTTGTGTTGTTTTCTGTGCGGCCTCGCTGGCGAGCAGGAATTCACCGATTTGGATGACCTGCTTCTGCTGCACCAGCGCGGCAATCATCGGTTGCAGGACTGAGGACTTCAATCCGGTCTCACGCACGGCGGCGGCAAGCGACAAAGCTTCATGCCCGCGCCGCGCGATCCGTGCCAGCAACGCTTCCTGCCGGCTGCCGGAAGATTGCGTCTGCAGAAAAGCCTGCAGCGCGTCCGGCTTCTGCCGCGGCAAGGGAAAAGCATCCAGAACAACCGCTCCGCCAATCGTGATCACAGGAGAAAACTGACGCAAAATAGCGCGATCACCGGGCAAGAGCAGAAGCGGTTCGGCAGTGCGAAGCTGCGCGAAAGCCGTGGCCCCCGGCTTTAATTCGCTCATGCCATGCAATGTGACTTCGGCAATCGTCTCTGAGGTAAACGCATGGAGATGGACGCGGGCCCGATTTTTGAGCGGCTTGGCGTCTTTGAGCAGTGAGAGCTGGACTTCGATCCTCTGCGTCGTCTCAAACACTCCCGGCGCGGTCAGCGTCATGCCCCGGGCCAGTTCTTCCACCTGCACACCGGCCAGGTTGAGCGCCGTGCGCTGGCCAGCAATCGCCTGCTCAGCCATTGCGCCATGCACCTGGACACCCCGGACGCGCGCCCGCTTGCGCGCAGGAAAGATCTCGACTTCCTCTTCCTTCTTTACCTTTCCGGCGATCAGAGTACCGGTGACTACCGCGCCAAAACCTTTCATGACAAAGACGCGGTCAATGGGCAAACGGAAGAGCGCTTCAGTATCGCGGGCGGGGACCTCGGCGGAAAGGCGGACGATTTCGCGTTTCAACTCGTCCAGGCCTGTGCCTTTAAGCGCACTGACGGCGACTACGGGCGACTGGCTGACATCGAGAAAAGAACCGCGCACAAAGTCTTCAATTTCCATTTTCACAACGCTCAGCGTGTCTTCATCCACCAGGTCGGCTTTGGTGATTACGGTGATGCCGCGCGGGATAGAGAGCAGCCGGCAGATTTCAAAGTGCTCGCGGGTCTGCGGCTTGATGGATTCATCGGCGGCGATCACCATCAGCACCAGGTCCATTCCGCCCACGCCAGCCAGCATGTTGCGGACGAAACGTTCATGGCCCGGGACGTCAATAAAACCGAAACGAAATTTTTCTCCGCTGGGCGCAGTGAGTTCCAGATGAGCAAAGCCAAGATCGATGGTGATCCCGCGCCGCTTTTCTTCTTCAAGACGGTCGGCGTCAATGCCGGTGAGGGCTTTGACCAGCGCAGTCTTGCCGTGATCGATGTGGCCGGCGGTGCCGATGATGATGGATTTCATTGGTTTATGTCGCTTCGCTCCACACCGCTTTATGATTCTTCACTCGTTAAGATTCTTCTGCCCTGCATTAAGCCGCTCGGCGGCCACGGGCCTCGCGGCTTTTGATCTTGCTTGGCCTTCCAGTCCAGAGCAGCTTCACAACCGTATTCGTGTGGCTTCCTTGCAGCCGATTCTATGAAGCTACAATCCTGACCCGATCAGTCTTCATCTTTATGCTCTTGAAGGCCATCTACTGCACGATCAAAGTTGCCGGCACACTCTGCGTAACGGAGCCTGAAGTGGCGGTAAAGGTCACATTGTATGTTCCTGGAGGGGTGCGCTGATCTGCGGCATGCGCGCCTCCGCAAGCAATGAGAGAACAGAGCATGAGAACCGTAAAACATGCCAGAAGCATGGGACCGGCGGTGGCGTGGCGGCGCGAGACAAGCAACAAGCCGAATGCCACGGCAGCTCCGAACCAGAATCCGGTGAGATGGTTTGAAGCCACGGCAGTAGCCCTGGTAGTGATCTGCACGCCCAAAGGACTAACCGTACGCGGCGGCAACCCAAACACATTTCCCCGGTCAATGGTAAAGACGATAAGGCCGGTTCCTGGAGGCAATCCTTGGCAGCCGATGGTTATATTTCCAGAGAATTGAGGGCCACTGGCCAGTTCCAGATTGTAGTTCGCGCTCTGGCCGGCAGGAACAGTGGCCGAAGGAGAAGCAAATTCCGAGACAAAGGAGAAGTCGGCCCCTGCCAGGCCTGTGCCGGTGAATTGTATGATATGAGGGCTGCCGGGCGCATTGTCAGTAAACGTAACCGATCCAGTCTGCGGTCCGGCAACCGTCGGCGCAAAAACGATCCCAAGCGTCGGCGAGAATGAACCCGGTTGAATATTGATGGGAAGCTGAAGAGGAGAAGAAACCGGAATAAAAAATGCGCTCGTAAACTGGACAGCAGTGATGCTAAGCACGCCGGTACCGGAGTTCGAAATTGTGAAGCCTCGCTCTTGTCCGCCTGGACTTGAGCCGGTACCACCGACAGGTGATCCACCAAAGTCAACCGGTCCCGGGTGGTCGACTGAAAACCCCGGAGTTTGCGCCGCAGAAATGAGCTGTGCAGCGAGAAAGAAAAGGCACTGCATAGCGATAATGGCACTGAAAGACAGCCTTCTGGTGAGCACTGGATTCCCCAAAAGAGAGAAGTATAAATTGCAGGGAATTCAGAAGCAATTTGCCGGATTTAGTGTAGCGAATCAATCAGGCAGAAGACTATCGAGGACAGAATGGCATACACTCACCCTCAATCTTTTGACCATTTTGGGAAACGAGAAGCTCTGACCTGTCACTTAGACAGCTTAGGGGGTATATGGGCATAGCGAAGCGGCTGCT
The DNA here is from genome assembly GCA_035279585.1 of Candidatus Angelobacter sp. GTDB lineage: Bacteria > Acidobacteriota > Terriglobia > Terriglobales > Acidobacteriaceae > Angelobacter. The sequence continues at coordinate 60,094 of DATEHN010000074.1, forward strand.
GTATTGTGTGTTCGTTCTGGAAATCGGCTTTTCCGGTTTTGTTCCTGCCCAGACTCGTCCGGGATCGGCCGGGGCTGCTTCCTCGATTCCCCCTAAATGCGAGCCCGCGCCGGGACACCCGACCGCGTCTGTGGCGTTGCCAGACCTGACCGGGACTTACAGCGCCAATGGTGGAATCTCCAATGATGGAATCTATTACATACAGCAATCCGGCAGCAAGCTGTGGTGGGCAGGGCTGAGCCTGGAGAAGGCGATACTGCCAGAGCATCAATGGCATCGTGGTCTGGACTTTACCAATGTTTTCAGCGGAACAATTTTTTGCGACGGCCACATCGAGGAACAATGGGTGGATGTGCCGCGTGGCGCGGCGTTGAGCAACGGCACGTTGACGCTGGCCATCGATGCTTCCCATGCTGTCCCGGTGCTGCGGCAGATCTCCGCAACCGGAGGAATCACAACAAATTTCTGGTCAAGAAGGACGCATGAACTGAACGATCTGGCGGTGAGCACCACGGCAAGAATGGACATCGCCTCGCGGTTCCACAATGTACTTAAAAATCCGAGCTCACAGACCACTATCCCTCCAAAGTATTCGCTTCTGGGCAATTTGGAGCCCTATCGCGACCAGACTGTTGTGTTCGGCCGACTCATAACAGTGCATCCTGACCCTCAATCAGAGACTCCCGGGCATGATCGCGAAGGGCCCCATGTGAACTTCGCCGTCGATGATTTCGGTCACAAAGACCGGGATCTCCAGTCGTTCTGCAACGATCCGAATGACGGGGATTTCGATTTCCGGCTCAAGGTGGAACAATTCGAGCCCGCATTTTTGACCACAGGCTGGGGCGAACACGATCTTGGTCCCAAAATATTCAATGCCAAATTCGATGCCGTGAGGAGACTGGGATTGGATTTCAAGTCCTCTGAAACCTATTTGGGGCTGGAAGCGATCATGTACGGCAGACAAGGGAGCTGTGACGATCACTTCAGCGCCGCCCTGCTTCCGGGCTGGGCTGACCATGGGAGCAACAGCGTCCTAATCAACGGACGGCCCATCAACGGCGCCATCAAGGTTGGCCATCCTGAGCCGAACCAGCCCTGCATCTTCTTTCAGCCGTGCCCGTTCGCGGGCGCCGGGAGTGCACTCAACGGCGGCATACAACTGGGGAAGCTTCTTCTCTCGGCAAAGGAGGGAACATTGGTAAGAATCACCGGCGCTCTGATCCTCGACTGCGGCCATGCGAAAAATACCCCCTAACGTGAGGCCCTGCTACGACGATACAGGCGACATGGACGAGGTCACTGGCACCCTGAATCAGGAGATCCATCCTATTTATTCCATCGACGTGATCAATTTTCCGTTTCGTCCAGAAGACGGCAACGCGCCGGCGCGGCCAAACCTGACGGGCGTCTGGGGAGGCACAGACGGAAGCACCTATTACGTCCGCCAGATCGGAAACGCAGTATGGTGGCTGGGCCAACTGCGCGACCGCCAGCCGATGGAGCCGGGGAGCCACTTTCCCATGATCGGCACAGAGCAACTGGCGCCTGCGTTTTCCGCCGGCGATCCGCCATGTTCGAGCGCGGCTCGCCAGTGCTGGGCTTTTGCCACGGTCTTTGCGGGCACTATCACCGGAACGGCGGATGGCGGTGAAAAAATTCAGGGCATGTGGGCCGGGGTGCCCCAAAGCATATCTCCCGGAAGCTCGGGTGGTGGCATCACTTTTGTTGTGGATCGCACGCACAAAACGCTTGCCCCGGAAACCGGCGGAACCATTTTCCCGCTGCTCACCAAGATGTATGAACCGGAAGACACCGCGCCGCCCAAAAGCACAATCATCTCAGGTCCAGCGCAGCCTCCGGGCGGGCATGGGCCAGGCGGCGCAGTAGGTGGAATCGGGCGGAAAAGTGCACAGCAGATCACCATCAGCACCACGGACCAGGGTGGTTCAGGCGTGCAGAACATTTGGTATCGATATTATTCAGGGGCCCAGAAACCCGCTTACACCTTTGTTGCGGGGGCGACGGCGACCTTCACCATCAGCGGCTCAACTGGCTCTTCTTACGCGGTAGATTTTTACGCCACAGACAATGCCGGCAATGATGAAACCACGCATCATGAGTTCATCTCGTTCACAACCAAATTGCCGTAGATACAAACAGAGTGTGCCCTGATACGAATCCCTGCACGAAAAGCAGAGCTGAATTTGCTTGCAATTGTTGATGAACTATGTTATATTAAGTTGTTATTTTTCAATAGTTTAGATCGATTTTGTGTACGCGAAAAAGATGTCAAAATGGATTGGGATCGGCTGGGATGCAGTGGGATACCCGGGGAGGGTAGGTGGAGACCGGGTGAATGTAGTGATCGGTCCATCGGGTGATCTGGGGATGTAGTGGGATAGTATGAAGTAACCCCTTTGGAATCCTAATTAAGGAGCCGGGGGTAGGACCTGAAAGAGTTTTGGAGTTGGTCTTTGATGGTATTAGCAAACAGCGTCGCTGAGGGTAGGGACCCCTCACTCCGCTCGGGACTTCGGAAATAGCCATGTCTACCACAACACAAGCTGCCGCCATTACTCCAGAGATCATCGCCGAGCACGGCATCACGCCGGAAGAATACGAACGGATCAAGGCCGCGCTGGGACGCGAGCCCTCGCTGACGGAGTTGGGCATCTTCAGCGTGATGTGGAGTGAGCACTGCTCGTACAAGTCGTCACGCGTGCACCTGAAGCGGCTGCCGACGCGGAGCAAGCTGGTGGTGCAGGGGCCGGGAGAAAATGCGGGCATTATCGATATTGGCGACGGCTGGGCGTGTGCCTTCAAGATTGAGTCGCACAATCATCCATCGTTCATCGAGCCGTTTCAGGGCGCCGCAACGGGCGTAGGCGGGATTCTGCGCGACATCTTTACCATGGGCGCGCGGCCGCTGGCGGTGATGGATTCGCTGCGGTTTGGGCCGATCACGGCGGCGCCAGCAGGAACCAGGACGAACGGTGCAAGCAAAGCCGCAGCCGCGGATCAAACCACGGTTCACCGCAACCATTCCGTGCTGGAGGGCGTAGTCAGCGGGATCGCGTCTTACGGAAACTGCTTTGGCGTACCCAATCTGGGCGGTGAGACCAAGTTTGAGCCTTGCTACTCGGGGAATCCTCTGGTCAACGCCTTTGCGCTGGGGCTGGTGCGGCGCGACCAGATCTTTTACGCCAAAGCCGCCGGGGAAGGAAACCCGGTGATCTACGTGGGCGCAAAGACAGGGCGCGACGGTATCCACGGCGCGACCATGGCAAGCGAGGAGTTCAGCGAAGGCTCTGAGCAGAAGCGGCCCAACGTGCAAGTGGGCGATCCGTTCCTGGAGAAGCTGTTGCTTGAGGCCTGCCTGGAAGCCATGCACACCGGCGCTGTGATCGGCATACAGGACATGGGCGCGGCCGGGCTCACTTGCTCCACCTGTGAGATGGGCGGACGCGGCGGCGTGGGCATTGAGATTGAGCTCGACCTGGTGCCGCAGCGCGAGACCGGCATGAACGCCTACGAGATCATGTTGAGCGAGTCGCAGGAGCGCATGCTGCTGGTGGCGGAGAGCGGCCGCGAACAGGAAGTTCTGAAGGTCTTTGAGAAATGGGGACTGGATGCGGTGATCGTGGGCCGCGTGACCAGTGGAAGCCGGCTGCGCGTGCTGGAGCATGGAAAGCTGGTGGCTGATATCCCGAACACCGCGTTGACCGACGATGCGCC
>DATEHN010000075.1:0-59155 GCA_035279585.1 Candidatus Angelobacter sp.
CGCTCGGAATTGCAGATAATCGGAATTTAAGAAAGAAGGCACAATGCAACTAGGCATGGTAGGTCTGGGCCGCATGGGCGGCAACATGGTGCGGAGGCTGATGCATGGCGGGCATCAGTGCGTAGTCTCTGATTTAAGCCCCAAGAACGTCAATGAACTTGCCGGCGAAGGCGCCACCGGCTCAACTTCGCTCGATGATTTTGTCGCCAAGCTCAAAAAGCCTCGCGCCGCCTGGATCATGGTCCCTGCCGGCGCTGCAACGGAGCAGACCGTGGATGCTCTGGCCCAGCGCTTTGAATCCGGCGACACCATCATTGATGGCGGCAACTCTTATTACAAAGATGACGTTCGCCGCTCACTCAAATTAAAAGATCGCGGGATCAATTACGTCGATGTCGGCACCAGCGGCGGAGTCTGGGGACTGGAGCGCGGATACTGCATGATGATCGGCGGCCCAAAGGACACGGTAGAGCGCCTTGATCCCATTTTCAAAACTCTTGCGCCGGGCATGGGCGACATTCCACGCACGCCTGGGCGGGAAAAACTCGGCGGCACCGCCGAGCAAGGCTACCTTTATTGCGGGCCTTCAGGCGCCGGCCATTTCGTCAAGATGGTGCACAATGGAATCGAATACGGCCTGATGCAGGCTTATGCAGAGGGCTTTGATATCTTTCGCAACGCCGATTCAGATCAGCTTCCCAAAGACCATCGCTACGATTTGAATTTGCCTGATATCGCAGAGGTTTGGCGGCGCGGCAGCGTTATTTCCTCCTGGCTGCTTGATCTTACGTCGATTGCTCTGGCAGCAAATCCTGCGCTTTCTGAATATACCGGCTTCGTGCAGGATTCAGGCGAAGGCCGCTGGACCGTTACTGCTGCTCTGGAAGAGGCTGTCCCTGCAGACGTGCTTACGGCCGCGCTTTATACTCGCTTCCGTTCGCGCCAGGACCACACCTTTGCAGAGAAGCTGCTGAGCGCCATGCGCCAGCAATTTGGCGGTCACATTGAATTGACCGCACCCAAAAGCAAAACAGCCTGACCGCCGGAGAAATCGCCCATGCCACAAATATCAGATATTGAACGTGAACTGCCTGCCCTGGAGCGCATTCCCTCCGGGAACCCGTCGCCCACCGGTCCTTGCGCTATGGTGATATTTGGCGGCACCGGCGACCTCACATCGCGCAAGCTCTTCCCCGCTCTTTACAACCTGGCCAAGAGCAAGCTGCTGTCAGATCAATTTGCCATTGTTGGCGTTGGCCGTAATGATTACACCACTGAGCAATACCGGCAGGTGATGGGAGAAAAACTTCAGAGCTTTGCCACCAGCGGCGTTGATCCTCAACTGCGCGATTGGATGCTCAAACGTGTCTTCTATCTGGGAGGCGACTTCAAAGATCCCCAGCTTTACGCGCAGTTGAAACAAATGCTGGCTGAGATTGAGCAGAAATCCGTTAAAGTTCAAGGTAATTACTTTTTTTATCTGGCAACCAGCCCTACCTTCTTTGGAGACATCGTTCAGCAACTTGGCGCTGCCGATCTGGCAAAAGAAAAAGACGGCCGCTGGCGCCGCGTGGTCTTTGAAAAACCTTTCGGCAATGATCTGGCATCGGCCAAGGCGTTGAATTGCCAGGTAAGCAAAGTCCTCAATGAACGCCAGATTTTTCGCATCGATCATTACCTTGGCAAAGAGACGGTCCAGAACATCCTGGTTTTTCGTTTCAGCAACGGGATCTTTGAACCTATCTGGAACCGCCGCTACGTTGATCACATTCAAATCATGGTCGCTGAGACCGTTGGCGTGGAAAAACGCGGCGGCTATTTTGATATGGCAGGCACCCTGCGTGATATGGTGCCGAACCATCTCTTCCAGCTCGTCTCCCTCACCAGCATGGAAGCTCCTATTTCTTTCAGCTCTGCGGCCGTGCACGATGAGCAATCCAAAATCCTTCATGCCATCCAACCCTTTAGCGCGGAAGATGTGTTGCACTGCGCCGTCCGCGGGCAATATGGCCCCGGCAACATGCAGGGCGAGCGCATGCCGGCCTATCGCCAGGAAGATGGCGTTCCGCCCGATTCACGCACAGAAACTTTTGTTGCCCTGAGGCTCATGATCGATAACTGGCGCTGGGCGGGTGTTCCCTTCTATTTGCGCACAGGCAAACGCATGGCCAAGCGGCACACTGAGGTGGCGGTGCAATTCAAACGCGCGCCGCTCGTGCTCTTCCGCGATACCCCCGTCAGCAGTCTTGACGCCAATCAGTTGGTCATCCATATCTCCCCGGATGAAGGCATCTCTCTTCGCTTCGGCGCAAAAGTCCCAGGAGCCCAGATGCGCGTCGGGGCCGTGGAGATGAATTTCAATTACTCAGACTACTTTGGCACCAATCCCAACACAGGGTATGAAGTGCTGCTTTATGACGGCATTATGGGCGACCAAACGCTTTACCAGCGTGCTGACATGGTGGAAGCCGGTTGGGCTGCGGTGGATCCTGTGCTGGACGTCTGGAAGGCCCTTCCGCCCAAGAATTTTCCCAACTATGCTGCTGGTTCCTGGGGACCAGCGGAAGCGTCTGACTTGATCCACAGAGATGGCCGCTCCTGGAGAAAAATCCCAGAATGATACTGGCCGGGGATATTGGCGGCACCCATAGCAGACTGGGATTGTTCAATGAAGCTTCAGACCGTCTTCATCTGGAAGTAGAAAAAGTCTACCCCAGCCACGAACACTCCGGTTTGGCGGAAATGGTGACTGCTTTTCTTTCCAGCCAGAGTGCCAACGTCAGCCGGGCGGCTTTCGGGATTGCCGGACCAGTCATCAACGGGCGTGTCTCCACACCTAACCTGCCTTGGGTGATTGATGAAGCTTCGCTCGCACGTGAGGCGGGCATTGCAGATGTGGAATTGCTCAACGACCTTGAGGCGCATGGGTCTGGAGTCTACGATCTTCAGCCTGCGGATTTTGTCACTGTAAATACAGGTGTTCCCGCCCAGGGAAACGCAGCGCTTATCGCCGCCGGCACCGGGCTGGGTGAGGCCGGCCTCTTTTGGGATGGTTCTCGCCGCCGCCCTTTCCCTTGTGAAGGCGGCCATTGCGATTTTGCCCCGCGTAATGAACTTGAAATAGCCCTTTTGGATTACCTGCTGAAGAAGTTTGGCCATGTTAGTTATGAGCGGATCTTGTCGGGAGCAGGTCTCAAGAACATCTATGATTTCCTGCGTGATTGTGGGCGAGAAGAAGAGCCATCATGGCTGCGCGATGAACTGGCCCAGACAGTTGATCAGCCCGCTGCAATTTCGCAACATGGCATGAAGGCGAATGCTGCAATTTGCCAGTGCGCTTTGGATGTTTTCATTAGCGTCTATGGCGCGGAAGCGGGCAACGTTGCCCTTAAGTTAATGGCCACCGGCGGCGTCTTCATCAGCGGTGGCATTGCTGCGCGGATTACGGATAAGTTTACAGAGCCGGCTTTTTTTCAGGCTTTTGTACAGAAAGGCCGCCTGCAGCCTTTACTTGAGATGATTCCGGTGAAAGTGATCATCAATGATCGGGTAGGGTTGTTTGGGGCTGCCCGGCGGGCCTTGGGCCAGCGCGAGAGTCTAAACGCAGGTTAACCGCTCATGAACTGTAAAGCAGAAAGTACATCTTTTTGACGCCTGAAATCAAAATCCTTCCCGGCAATGCGGCCCTGAACCTTGCTGCTGCGCAGGAATTTCAGACCTCAGCTGAAGAAGCGATTGCACACCGTGGCCGCTTCTCTGTCGCGCTCTCCGGGGGCAATACGCCGCGCAGTGTCTATTCACTGCTGGCGCAGGAATACAAGATCAGCTTGCCCTGGGATAAGATCCATATCTTTTTTGGCGATGAGCGCTGCGTTCCCCCCGATCATCCTGACAGCAACTATCGAATGGCAAACGAGTCTTTACTTTCCCAGGTGTCCATTCCTCCGGAGAATGTGCACCGGATCCGCGCAGAGCTTGATCCTGAAGCCGCCGCAAAGGACTATGAAAACCAGCTTCGCGCCTTCTTTCAATTGGCCCATAATTCCTGGCCACGCTTCGATCTCATCATGCTCGGCCTGGGCGAAGACGGCCATACAGCTTCTCTCTTCTCCGGAAGTTCCGCGCTTGGAGAACGCTCGCGCCTGGTGGTGCCAACCTGGGTGGAAAAAAAGAAGACTTTTCGCGTCACTCTGACTTACCCGGTTTTGAACCATGCTGCTGAAATTGAATTCCTGGTCTCAGGCTCTGGAAAAGCGGAGATCGTAAGGAAAGTGATCGGCCAGTCCGGCGGCTCGGAATTTCCGTCACAGCGTGTCCAACCGGCGAATGGCCGGCTTCTCTGGCTGCTTGACCAGGTGGCCGCAAGCCTGCTGCCCCAAAATCCGGTCTGATCAGGGAACCCGCGGAATGCGCTCTCCTTTTCCGCAGCTGCAACTTTCTGAAACAGAAGGGCTAAAAAGCCAAAGGCCAAAAAGCCAGGGCCGCGTTTGCTTTTTATTCGTATAGTGAATAAAATACGAATCAGGATTCGCTATGGACTTATTGTTCCCGCAGAATATTTCTACACCTCCTTTGGTTGGGATCGCGCGGCTTGCCTCAGAGGGAGAAGCGCTCTCTGAAGGACACAACGTCGATTACATCTCTCTTGAGAACCGCAGTCTTCTTACGCGGTGCAATTCGCCGCGCATGCCCTTTTACTGGATGATCAACCCTTATCGGGGCTGCGAATTTGCCTGCAAATACTGTTATGCGCGCTATACGCATGAGTTCATGGAGATGCGCGACGGCCTGGATTTTGAGCGCAAGATTTACGTCAAGCAGCACAGCGCCTGGCTGCTGCGCCAGGAACTTAAGCAGGTCCGTCCTGGACAAAGCATTGCTATCGGCACTGCTACCGATCCTTACCAGCCTGCGGAGAGGAAATTCGGTATCACTCACGCCATCATGGAAGAGTTTGCGCGGCATCAGGGGATTTCTCTGGGGTTGGTCACCAAGTCTGATCTGATCTTGCGCGATCTCGATCTGTTGCAGGCGATCTCGGTTAAAAACCGATTGAGCATTCACATTACTGTTACCACCATAAAAACAGATCTTGCGCGCATCCTTGAGCCGCGCGCACCGCGGCCTGATCTGCGGTTAAAAGCGGCCAAAGCGCTTGTTGCTGCGGGGATTCATACCACCATCAACTGCGCGCCTGTTTTACCCGGGATCACCGATGCGCCCGCGGACCTGGAGAACCTTGTGCGAGCCGCAGCGGCAACGGGAGTGCGCTCAGTGGCGGCAATTCCTTTGTTCCTGAAGCCGTGCTCGGAAAAAATCTTCATGCCGTTTCTTGAGATGAATTTCCCCCAGCTTGTTGAGCTGTATAAAGCCAGATTTGCAAATCGTGCGTTCCTGCCGGCTGAGTACGGCCGCCGAGTCTCTGCGCTGGTTAAGAAATTTGCGCGAAAATACCGGCTTGGAGAATCGCCGGAGAATTCCAAACCTGTGCGCAAGAGCTCTCTTTCACGCCAACTGCAGCTTTTTGCCGGATGAGCTTTGTAAACTCCACAGATTTTTCTCACAGGCAGTTGATCATTAGCATTAGAAGGCATCCGACAACCATGCAACTTATTGATAAATAAAGTATTAATATGAAAACAATAGTACTAGAAAAATTTTATGATCTGTACATAAGTACACTATTGACCATGTACCATAGGACATGGTACTTTGTTTCGCAGAACAGGTAAGCGCAGCAATGGTTTTGCTCTCAACTTTGTTCTTCGCAAGTTTTGAAGATTTTCGAGAAAAGCCATGAAAAATTCTCAAAGATTTTTGTTCCATCTTTGAAAATTGCGTGTACCATGGTACCACCTTCGTCACTGTACTAATGGACACAGAGAGCGGGTTTTAGTTCCGTGACCGAATGTGCCTGTTTGGGTTTTTTAAAGAGAAAGAATTCAGCTGTTTAAGTAGAAGTCAGATAAATTTCTGGACGACACAAATACTGCTCAATTTGCCCTAGTACTAAGTGATCAGCGTCACTGAAGCAAAACAAAAAGAGCAGTAAAGTGAAACGATCAGGGGTTTGATTTCACAAAGTATTGGAAGAAGCCGAACTCCGGGTTCAGCGACAAAGAGCTAGAAACCAGTCCGGTTTTTTCTCGGGGAAAACAGCGGATGGGCTTTGCACGTCACCGATACAAACAAATATTGTGACGGCAATTCTTCCACCGAAGCGGGAGGTGGACTTTGCGTATTTTGGTTATTGAGGATGAGCCTAAAGTAGCACGTACACTGGTGAAGGGTCTTGAAGCAGACCACTTTGCCGTTGATCTGGCCGGGGATGGCGAAGAAGGTCTCCAGCTAGCCACCGAGATTGATTATGATGCAATCATTCTCGACTGGAACCTTCCTAAACTGGACGGACTGACCGTCCTGAGAAAACTGCGTAAATCAGGGTCGAACATGCGTATTCTGCTCCTGAGCGCGCGCAAAGATGTTTCTGATCGCGTTTGCGGATTGCAGGCCGGCGCGGACGATTACCTGGTTAAACCGTTTTCCTTTGAAGAGTTGCTGGCCCGGGTCCACGCTCTTCTCCGCCGTCCCCAGGAATTGCTGGACAAACTCAGCGTCGAGGACCTAGAACTCGATCGCATGCGCCATATGGTGACCCGTGGCGGCAAGCCAATCAATCTGACGCAGCGTGAATATGCGGTGTTGGAGTATCTGATGCGCAATGCCGGCCGCACCGTAACCCGCACCATGGTTGTGGAGCATGTCTGGAACCTCGGTTTTGAGGGTTTGACCAACATCGTTGACGTATATATCAACTACCTCCGCGCTAAAATCGATCATGGCTATGAAAAGCCGTTGATCCACACCGCGCGCGGAGTGGGGTATATGCTCTCCGATACACAATGAAACTACTGCTGTTACGCCGCCTGAGTTCCCGGCTAGCGTTTAAGCAGACATTAACGTTCGCGCTCCTGGTAATCGTACTTGCCTGGGGCGCTTACGCTCTGCTGGAACGCCGGATCTATGGCCAAGTCGACGAAGAGTTGCAGGATCGGTCGATTGCTGTCCGCAGCATGCTCCAGATTCGCGCGAATGATGTCCATTGGCTAAATGAAAAGGCTGATCCGGAAGTCAGGGCGCAGTTCGCGAAATCCATTCGCTTTTATCAGTTGCTGGATGACACGGGCAAGGTTGTTGAAAGCTCCCGGGAAATGTCTGATCTGCAGGTTCCATTTGGCCCAGCCCGTCTGGCATTGCAATCCGGACGCCCCAGTTGGGAATATTACGGCGCTCCCGGCGTAGATCACCTGCGTATCCTGAATTCACCCGTTCTCGGCCTTAGCCAACAGCAGTTTGTCATGCGCATCGCCGTGTCATTGGATGAAGCGGATGAGGACTCCCGGCGTCTTAGCCTTTTCATATTGTTGCTGCTGCCCTTTATTATTCTGGCCCACGCTGCCAATGCATGGATCATGGCGGCAACTTCACTGCAGCGTCTGGAAAACATCACTGCCGCCGCCAAACAGATCACTCCCTTTGACCTGAGCACGCGGCTTCCAGTTTCCAGCCGCCACGATGAGTTGGATGAACTTAGCTCCTCTTTGAACGCCACCATTGCGCGCCTGCAAAGTTCTTTTCAACGGATGACTGAATTTCTTCGCAACCTTTCCCATGAGATCCGCCAGCCGCTCACGGTGCTGCGATCTGAGACCGAGCAGGCTTTACGCATGGGCAACAGCGAGACCAACTATCGTGACATGCTTTCCAAACAGCTTGAGCACGTAGAACTCCTGGCCCGCACGGTTTCAGACCTGATGGAACTGGCCCAGTCTGAGCACGAACAAATCAAATTGCAGCTTGCAAAAGAAGACCTCTCTGAGCTGGTCCAGACTGCCCTTGACGGCATGCGGACTCAGGCATCGGAACGTGGCATACAAATCTCGGGAGCGGTTCAGCAGAATGTGGTTGGGGCTTTTGATGCCGGACAGATATGGCGGCTTCTTCTTAACCTGCTTGATAATGGCATCAAGTTCAACCACGCAGGCGGAAAAGTGGATGTTACTCTGGCCGTGGTGAATGACCGCGCCATGATATCCATTACGGATACGGGGAGCGGCATTGCACCCGATGAGCAGGCGCACGTCTTTGAACGTGGCTATCGCACCGCGTCAGCCCGTAAATCCAGCGTCCCTGGCACGGGGCTTGGACTTCATTTTGCTCGCGCCATTACTGAAGCGCATGGCGGCCATATTGAAATGACCAGTGTACCGGGAGAAGGCTCTTGCTTCCGCGTGTCGCTGCCCTTGCTTCCTGCCAATGAGCCATCCATGCTCTCAGCGGCACAGCGGGATACAACCGTCAACTGACCCAGGTGGTTTTTTTGGCGGAGTGCAAGAAGCCTGAAAACCGCTTTTACATTAAAAATTTTAATAATTTTTCAATGTTGGCGAACCTGGGGAGATTAGACAATCTCAGTTCATTGAAGTATTTGGATCGGCGACTTGGAGCGCGTTCATCAAAAAGCTGTGATCGCGCCGGGTAAACGACGGTATATTACGTGTTGGGTAAGAAAGCAGGAGTTATGTCAACTTCCGGAAAAGCTGCAAAGCTAATCTTGGCGATCGTCATTCCGGCCCTCGCTGGCGCTCAGACGCCCCAGCAGGCTAAACCCTCGCCGCAGATGCCATCTACTGCTCCGGCAGCCAACTCAAGTGCCACGGTTACGCCAGCACAGAAAATACAGCCTCCCGTTTCGCCACGCTATGTGACTTCTGAGAATTTTTACCGCCCAAGCGCCAAGCCCCAGACTGTTATCCCTGCTCCGCCTATGATGAGACCTGTGCAACCAGTGATTGCGCCCAGGCCCAATACCACTGCTGTTCCTCCGCAGGCAACAGCCATTGCAGCTGTTCCGCAGGTTCAGGCTCCGCAGGCCGCTCATCCAGTAACAACTTCTGCTTTGGTTGACTATGCCTCCGGGCAGCTTACCGTGGTTTCAGATGATGCGCCGCTTGGTTACGTGCTTAAGGAGATCGCAGCAAAAACCGGCGCCGTGCTTGATGTTGCACCAGAGCTGCAAAATGAGCGCGTGGTCGCCCGGTTAGGCCCGGCTTCAGTAAGGGAAATTTTAACCCAGCTTCTGGATAGTCCTCAGATTGACTACATTGTGCTGGGCACGGGTGACGAGCCTGGAAGCCTGCAGCGCATTGTGGTACGTACGCGGGGACGGGCTGGACAGGTCGCTGTGGCAGGCACTCGTCAGCCTGAAAGCGCACCCATGCCGGCAAATTTTGAAGAACAACAGCAAGTCAACATGCAACCGGTAATCGGCATGAATGGCCCCATTACGCCTGCTCAGACACAGCGCATGGAAAATTGGCAAAAAGCCCGGGAAGAAATGCGGCTTGCCGAGATCAAGAAACAAGCCCAGGAACGTGAAAACGAGCAGAACAATCCTTCTTATCCCGATCCTCCAGCGATTGAAAATAACCAGCCAGTCGATCCGCCACAAAATCCGCAAGCAGGAAACCCGCCTCAGCTTTAATCGTTTTTCTTACGACAGAACAATGGCTGTGAGTGTAAATTCCCGCATTTTTATTGGGTCTAAGGGATTTTAATCTCGCCTTGATGGCTCTCTAATCGCAAAGCAGCACCATCCAGTTGGCATTTAAAACACGCTTTCCCAACCCCGCTACACGGAAGAGCGGGCGGTGACTTTCCCGGTCGCGCGCGGCCGGGATTTATGCAACGCATGCTGTATTTTTGAAGCTGGATGGTTTTTTCGTTCAGCTTCATTTTTTGGTGAAACAACTCCTGCAAGGATTTGCGCCTTGTTCAATTGGCTGGCAATTTTGCTGGAGATTGTAATTTCCCCTTGCCCGGACAAGGGGAAACGAAGTAAATACTCCCGAACCTAGCTTGCGGCGCCGCGCATTACGTTTGCGGCCAAAAAACCTTTAGGACCTTTCAGGAGTTCAAATTCCACGGTTTCTCCCTCGTTGAGGGTCCTATAACCATTTTCCTGGATTGCGGAAAAATGCACAAAGACGTCCTCACCGGTGGAGCGCTGAATGAAGCCATACCCTTTGGCTCCGTTAAACCACTTTACTGTTCCCTTCTCTTTCACAAACGCAACTCCTTTCGCCTCAGCTTCAGATTGAAGTCGCCCCTGCCACTGGGGAGACGAAGGCTGCTGCTCTGCCGGCCAGATCGCTTCTAATCGCATTGCAGAACCGGTCGCTGGCCACAAGGGACGGTATGGCCATTGAACACCAGAATCAGTTCTGCCGAAGTTCAACTACGCTGTGCAAAAGCATCAACCGAATGCGCCCTGCGGGATGATCGCTGGGAGCTAGGCATAATATTCAGGAACTCAGGTTTTTGTAAAGCACTTTGTTTTGACCTGTTCACGCAGGGGCGCGTGCAGCGGAAAAGGTTTCATCACTAACTGGCCCGAAAGTGAATGAAGATAAGGAACTTTCGTGCCATAGATCAGGCTTTCAATGCCTCTCCGCGAACATTCAATTCTGATAGGATTTTTACTGGTTACCTCATGATGCCAGGTTCCATCTCGTCTCCGGCAGAGTCTGCACCAATTGCGGTGCAGGAGTCTCCCGCTTCCAGGCTCTTTTTCCAACCGTGGAAGCACATGCTGCGGCAGCGGGGCTGGCCAACCATCCAGTACTTGATGAAGACAGAAGCGCATACCTATGCGTTTTCTGTAGCCGCCAACGCCATTCTGTCGTTCTTCCCTTTCATGGTCTTGTTGATGTGGCTGATCAGGAATGTCTTTCATTCTCAGACCATGTTCAATGTGGTGGTAGACCTGGTAAAAGACCATTTGCCCGCGGGGCAGGACTTTGTGGTCCGCAATCTTACCTATCTGGTAAAGTCCCGGCAGCGCGTCAAGATGGCCTCTCTGGTCATCCTGCTCATTACTTCCACTGGCATTTTTGTGCCTCTTGAAGTGGCGTTTAATCGCATTTGGGGCTTTGCCAAAAACCGTTCCTACCTGGGCAATCAGATTATTTCGTTGTTCCTGGCCTTTGCTTGTGGCGTTTTGGCGCTGGCTTCAGTAGGGCTGGCGGCCGGAAACGAGCTGATCCTGACCTTTGTGATGCGCGGGAATGAGAATATTGTCTTTCGCGCGTTGACGTTTGTGGCGTTGAAAATATTTGCAACTGCGGCCAGTATTGCTATTTTCTTCTTGATTTATTGGGTCCTTCCCAACGGTAAAGTCAGGGCCAGAAGCGTACTGCCTGCAGCCGTCGCTATGGGCCTGCTTTGGGAAGTAGGGAAAATCATCTATATTAAAACGTTGCCGTGGCTGAACTTTCAGGAGGTATACGGCCAGGCCTTTTCCATCTCGGTTGCGCTCATGTTCTGGGCATTCATCTCCGGCCTCATGTTGCTGGCAGGAGCGCATCTGTCCTCTGACTTCACACCCGAAGGATCTCAGCCTGCAAAGCCAGAAGACGAGGAAGAAGGCCTCGAATTCATGTAGCGTTTTCTGCATCAATTTCGTTTTTTGTTACGATCCAGGCTGCAGCGAGAGGCGCAGTAGCAAAGCCAGTAAAATCCTCCTCGCGATTTTCGGTAGCCCTCCCTTTTGATTTTGTCTGACCATCTTGTTTGGCACCATGGGACCCCCGATCACGGCATTTGCGGGCGGCTAAAAGCCGTCTGAATATTTTGAAGAGAAGAGGAGAGAGTATGAGTAGGAAAGCACTACACAAAATTGTTATAGCGTTGTTTTTAGCAGTGGCGGTTTGCGCGGAACAGCCTGGAAGTCCTTGGCCTGTACCGCTCCCGCAGAATCCGAATCCGAAAGCCCTGGTCTCGACTCCTGTATCTCACATACCAGTAGCGCTCTCGGCGAATGCAACTTTCCAGGCAGGAGTCTATCCTGGAACACCCATGCCAATGCCTATTCCGCCAACTGAGGTTCGGAGTTAACTGGTTTACTCTAAGCAAGTGGCTGGGTTAAGCTTTGGGCACGCGCATTCATGAAAACTGCGGAACTGGCAATGGGCCTTGCAGGCACGGCGTTGCAGGTGTTTCTTTGCCTGTTGCTGTTAGTGCGAGGTGCATACCGCCAATTCCGCTTTTTCAGTCTCACTATAGTTTTTTCCGTAGCGTACACAATCGCGCTGATTGTGGTGCACAAACACTATTCTCTTTACCTTGGAGTGTATTGGGTCAATGAGAGCATCTCTGTTGTCTTGAACTTCCTTGCCCTGCAAGAGTCGTTTTATCTGGTATTTAGAAATTTTCTTTCTATTCCCTGGTTCAGGCTTCTTTTTCCCGGCATTGGGCTACTCATGCTTTTTGTAGCTGTTCTCCGGGCAGCTTTTCATCCGGTATCGCAGGCCAGCCTTCTGGCCTCAACCTTGATTACCCTGGAAATTATTGTTGGATTTCTGCAATTTGGCATCTTTTGTCTTTTTATTCTCCTGGTCAGGTTCTTCCATCTGCGCTGGCGTCAACAGGCCTTTGGAGTAATCCTGGGTTTTGGCATCTACGCTGCCGGAACCCTGGTCGTACTTTTATTGCGTTCCGAATTCGGAACAAAGTTCAACCCAGTTGTTAGAATTACAGCTCCTATGGCTTACATTATTGCTGTAGCTGTTTGGGTGGTTGCGTTCCTGCGACCTGAGCCGTTACAGCCATCGCTCGATACCGTTTTTAGTCCTGAGCAGATGGCATCCGACTTCAGGCGCTATACCAAGGCGGTTAAAGGCATCCTAGAACGATGATGTTCGACTTCATTACGATTTTTTTTGTCGGCAGCCTGCTACTCTTTGCCGGCTATACCGCATTTAAGTTCATGGGCAAGTTTCCCAAGCGCACTATTGAGGATGTGACCCCGTTTCTGCGGCCATCGGAAGCACATGAGTTTGAGGGATTGCTGGATCCAGCTCAGGAAGTGAACGTCCGTCTTCGTGTATCCCCTGCTGAATTTGCCGCTTGGCAGCGCAAACGCTTCCACTTGATGCGTGAATTCCTGCTGCGAATGTCGCACAACGCTTTGGTGCTGATTGAATGGGGCAACATGGAACTGGAGCAGGAAGCGAGGGATTCCATCCAGTGCAGACAAAGAGAGCTGCTTGCACGCGAGTTGGTGCAGGCAGCGACCGAGTTCAGGCTGTATTCTTTGCTGGCCTTGGCAAAAATAAGATTTTGGCTCGTGGTTCCCTCCTCTCTCTTTTTTCTAGTTTCCTCCCCCAGCTTGCCTCAGCTTCGCAGTCTTTTCGGAATCAGCGCTCTCACCTCCTATGCCCGGCTCAAGGATGCCGCTGGCGGGTTAGGGCAGGTTTACAGTAGCGCTTTTAAGCAGGACTTGCTCGCCAGGCTTTAACCGTAAAAGTTTCCTGAGGCCGCCGTTTTGCCCTCTTTTCCGCCATTTCTTCCCGATATAATCAAATCGGCTTGCCTAACTGGACCAAAATCACGCACAGACTTGCCGCCTGGGGCATGATTCCACGCAGCCGCCTGGCCCATTTCACCCTCTATACGGCAGGCATGGAAGCGGCCCTTCTGCTCTTGCAGGGGCTTTTGAAGCTGGTGGGTGCCGCAAAGACCGCCAATGCGCTGGATGGATGGATCTCATTCCTGGCCTGGGTGCTGGCCATTCTCTTGCTTGTGCTCTCACTGCGCTGGTTCCGCGCCCACGTGATGTGGAGCGTCCGCAACCGCCTGATTGTCACTTACTTGTTCATAGGTGGAGTTCCTGTAGCACTTCTGGCTGCCATGGCCATTGGCTCCGGCTATATTGCCATTGAGCATCTGGCTACCTTTGTTGCTGTCTCTGAGATTCGCGCTCAGGAGCAGAGCCTGGCCGCAGCAAATGCCGCTGCGGTAGTAGAGATTGAACGTCACAACGTTCCGCCTGAGCAGATCGCTGCTCGCGATCTAGTGTTTCCGGGGTGCGATATCACGGTGGTACCGCAATCCGCCGCTCCCGCATGGCTCAAGGATGGTTTTGCCAGCTTGGTATCAGATCACGGCCATCTCTACCTGCGTGCTGCCCATTCGGCCAGGATTAATGGGCCAGTGATGGTGGTTTCAAGTGTTCCCTTCGACCAAAAAATACTGTCTAGGATCGCCTCCAAGCTTGGGTCCCTCACCATTTCCTGGGCCGACTTTGACAGCAGCGGGAGCAAAACTTCCGCCACCCTGGATTTATCTTCCTCACGTTCCGCGCGAAATCGGCAGCCTGGGCGCATGAGTGCTGGTTCTGTTCCAGCTCCACTGACACGTTTTGACCGGGAATTTCCCTTTGGCGGATTAGTTCAGGCTATAGATTGGCAATCTGGCGAGTCAGATGCGGCGCTTTTTCTCGGTGGCACCACCCGGTTCTCTGTGCTGTACTCTTATCTTGCGGCTTCCATGGGCCTCTGGACCGGTACTGTGGGCATTTTTCTGCTGGTAGCTGTAATTGCATTGGCCCTGGTTGTATTGGCGGCCCTGCTCATCGGAATCAGCTTAACCAGAAAGATCACCTACTCTGTCGCCAATCTCTATAAAGCCACGCAACACATCAACCGTGGCGACTTCACACATCGCATCCAGGTACGCGAGCGCGACCAGCTTGCAGCTTTGCAGGTGGCATTCAATTCCATGACTGAATCGCTGGAAAAGCTGATCGCGGAGCAAAAGGAAAAAGAACGCCTGCAAAGCGAGTTGGAGATCGCCCATGAAGTGCAGTCCCAGCTCTTTCCCCAGTCAGCTTCTGGAACCAGCACGCTGGAATTGTATGGGGTGTGCCGTCCGGCGCGCATTGTGAGCGGCGACTACTACGACTTTCTTTCCTATGGCCCTAATCAGGTTGGAATTGCCGTGGGCGACATCAGCGGCAAAGGCATTTCCGCCGCCTTGCTCATGGCCACCATACACTCCGCCGTTCGTGCTTACGAGCAGGAGCAGATGGTTACAGTAGGCTCTGCTGCGGCCTATGGCACCAACACACGAATCGCAGCCGTGGAATCCCAGGTAGTGCCAGCTTCGCCGGCGCAAATGCTATGGCTGCTGAACCGTCATCTTTTCCAAAGCACGCAGCCCGAGAAATACGCCACGCTCTTTCTTGGATTCTATGACGACGTTAAACATCGCCTGACCTATTCCAACGCCGGCCACCTTCCCCCGATTGTCCTTTCTCGCGATGGCTCCGTTCGCCGCTTTGACTGCGGTGGCACCGTTGTAGGGCTGTTCCCGGACTGCGATTATCAAGAAGAGACAGTAGAGCTGTATTCAGGGGACATTTTCATCGCCTTTAGTGACGGTATTACCGAGCCTGAGAATGAATTCGGAGAATTTGGTGAAGACCGCCTGGTTGAAACTATTGCCAGGTATCGTCATCTGCCATTGCCGCGGATCACGGAACACGCAATTACAGCCATCCAGGACTGGATCGGTTCAACCGAACAGCCAGACGACATCACGCTGGTTCTGGCCCGCCGCAACTAAGCTGCACGAGTTCCGTATTGCCTATCTTGGTAACACGGCATTTCCTGCTTACTTTTTTCCCTGCCAGCCTTTATGTTGGTACGCCTGACGTTGGAATTTTCTACTGGAAAAACCTATGAAACTAACCGGCAGTACCCATCGTCGTACCCCGATTAGCACCTGGCAGCACAAACCCAACAGCAGAGACACCGTCCTAAAAAAAATCCAGACAATCACCCGCGAACTGGGAGCGCTCCAGGCGGAGATACACACCGAATTGGCTGATCCCGGCCAGGGCAAAGCCAGCACGTTTTTTGAAGACGGCACGGCATTTGAGGCTCTCAACCTTTTCAAGGCAGAGCTGGACCAGTTGCGGCGCATTCTCTGGTTTTATATTGAAGAAGCCGCGCGCAAGCCTCGCGCAGGAAACGATCAAGAGCAACAATCGCGCCGGCCGGAGCCCGTTACAGATTTGTTGCACGCCATCTCTCCCGCCGGCAGTACGGGAAACGCAGCCGAGTCCGGCTCATTTTTTGAGCGTCTCAACTGCGTAATTGATACCTATATGGACAAAAAGCCGGCTGCCGGTGAGAAGAAAACCAGCGTTCGCCGTGATTCTAAGGCGTTTTCGTAAGCCGATGGTCCAGGTTGGCGATGCGCCAGCCCGTCTCAAACACCAGGCGCGTAATCTTGGTCATCTTGCTGAAATCAATCTTATCGATCGTATCCGTGGGCCGGTGATAGTCCACGTGCGTGCCATCAAAATAAAAAATAATGGGCACGCCATGCTTCGCGTAATTCCAGTGATCTGAGCGGAAATAAATCCGCTCAGGATTATTTGGATCGTTATAGTAGTAATCGAGCTTCATTTTCTGGAATTCCGCATTGGTTTCTTCGCTGATCTGGTTCAGCTCTTTGCTGATGCGGTTTGCTCCCACCAGGTAAACCGTATTGGAATCGGTCAAATGCTCGTCTTCCAGCGCTTTATCTCCCTGGGGGCGTGAGCGCCCGATCATATCAATATTGAGGTCTACCACCATCTGTTCCAGCGGCACCACCGGCGCATAGTCAGTGTTATATTCCGATCCCAGCAGGCCCAATTCTTCCCCGGCATGGAACATCACCAGCACGGAGCGCTTTGGCTTATCCAGCGACATAGCATGGGCAATGGTCAGAATGGCAGTGGTACCGGAGCCGTCATCGTCAGCGCCGGGATAGATTTCACCGCTGGGCCCGGTCTTGAGATGGTCGTAATGCGCACTGAACACCACGTATTCGTTCTTTAACTTTGGATCGGAGCCATCCAGGATCCCGGCAACATTTTGCGTGGTGGTATGTGTAAGCTGCATGGCAACGGCCATGCGTACCGAGACATCAGTCTTTTTCGGAGTTAAAGGCTGCTTATGGGCCGCCGCGTCTAAAAGTGACTTCAGATCCATCCCGCAGGCAGCTACAAGCTCTTCAGCCAGATTCGGCCCAAGCACAACCGTCGGCAATTTGCCTTCTGCCTCTCGAGCCAGACGGATATTCTCGCGCGCAGCGGCACGGTCCTGAAAGCCTTTGTTCCGCATGAAATCCATCAGGCGTTGCGGAGGGATCTGCATGACTCCAACGGCGCCATGGACGCGCGCTGCGCCCTCACCCTCTTCATTTGCTCCGAGCCGGAAAGAATCGATCCCAGAAGGGACTCCGGAAGCAATTAATACAATCTTTCCTTTAACATCCAGACCGGAATAGTCGTCATGATGCTGGGATGGCGAAGAAATGCCTGCGCCCACAAACACAACCTGCCCTTGCGCCTCACCGGTGGTAATGCCGCTAAGATAAAAGTCCCCAAAATGATAGCTGCTTGTCTTTCCCGTTTTAGTCATCTCCAGAGAGCTTTTCGCAGTGTCTGGTTTGGTGGAAACAACCTGGAAAGTCTGCAGAAAATCGCCATGGTCGCCTGCCCCGTGGAACCCGTATGCTTCAAGATGGGCAGCCAAATATCGGGCAGCGATGCCAAAATTAGGAGCAAGCGTGTATCGCCCACCCAACTCCGGCGAGGACAGGAATTCCAGGTGCATCTTGAGCTCTCCCGGCGTAATGGAGTCCACGGTTGTCGGGACAGCGGGCAGAACGACTGCGGCCGGCCCGGCCGCATACAGCCATATGGAAGCGCTCAGGGTTATTAAAATTGCTAGTTTTGCGGCTAGTTTTTTGGGGGTATTCACTCCTCTGATGGTAGCAGCCCCCGCAACGGCTTACAATCTCCTGCCCCGGCAATTCTGGCCTTGCGGTTAGAATCTTAATCAGAATACGTTCGGAAACCACGTGAAGCAGACAATCATTCTTTTAGAAGATGACGCGGATATCGCCAACCTGGTCCAGCACCATCTGCAACTGGCGGGTTTTGTAGTACGGGTGTGCAGCTCCGGCGATCAAGTTATCCCACTGGCTCGCAAACAGGCCCCCATACTGTTTCTGCTGGACATCATGGTGCCCGGAGGCAGCGGGTTTGAGGTTTGCCGGCGGATCCGCGAAAGCCAGGGCTTGGCTCGTATCCCTATTATTTTTCTCACGGCACGGGCGGGTGAAGAAGATCGCGTGCGCGGCCTGGATCTTGGCGCGGATGATTACATTACCAAGCCGTTTGGCACGCGCGAGCTGACGGCGCGGGTGCGTGCGGTGCTGCGGCGGTTTGAGAAGCCACTCACCACCAACATCACCACGCCTGATTTTGAACTGCACAGTGATTCCATGACGCTCTCAGTCCGCGGCCAGCCTGCCGAGGTAACGGCCACAGAATTTCGTCTCCTGCACTTCCTGGCCTCTCATCCCGGCCGGGTTTTCACGCGTGACCAGGTGCTTGACGCGGTTTGGCGCGACCTTTCCTTTGTGACTCCCCGCTCGGTTGATGTTTACATTCGCCGTCTGCGGGAGAAAATTGAACGCGATCCTGAGG
The DNA here is from genome assembly GCA_035279585.1 of Candidatus Angelobacter sp. Classification (GTDB taxonomy): domain Bacteria; phylum Acidobacteriota; class Terriglobia; order Terriglobales; family Acidobacteriaceae; genus Angelobacter. Next base: position 18,389 of record DATEHN010000075.1, read on the forward strand.
ACCCGCGGTATCTCAAAACCGTTCGTGGCGCCGGATACAAGTTTGAGGCAGCCAAGTGAGAAACCGCATTTTCCTGAAAGCGATAGCGGCTTTTGTGGCGGTAATTGCAGCAGCCACGCTCACACTTGACATTGGTATTCGCCACACCTGGGAAAGCTCTTTGCGCACTGACATTGAGAAGCTGCTGGTGCAAAACGCCCAGGGCTTTGCCCTGCGTGTGGCCAATGACCGCCAACACTCTCTGCAGCAAATGGCAGAGGAAGAAGCACAGATTACTGAAACGCGGACTACCATTATCGCCCGCGATGGCGTAGTCCTGGCAGATACAGAGGCCGATCCCAAGACCATGGAAAATCACGCCGGCAGGCCGGAAGTTGCTGCCGCGTTGGCGGGAAAAACCGGCACCGCCACACGCCGAAGCCACACTGTAGGAATTGAGTTCCTTTACGTTGCCGTACCCAGTGGCGACAAGATTGTGCGCTTGGCTTATCCGCTCTCCAGCATCCAAAATCACATTGCACAAATCCGCTCTGCTCTGCTTCGCGCCACCATGCTGGCGTTGCTTCTGGCCTTGTTGCTGGCGCTGGGGATTGCGGAGGTAATTGCGCGGCGTCTTCGGCGCATCGTCGAGTTTGCTGAGAAGATCGCCGCAGGAGATCTTTCTGCGCGGATTGCTGAGCGCAGCGGCGACGAAATTGCCCAGGTCGCAGCCGCCCTGGATCGTACCGCCCGCCGCCTGGAAGAAAACTTCGCCGCGATACGTGAAAGCCGCTTGGAATTAGAAGCACTGCTTAACGGCATGACGGATGGTGTGATTGCAGTCTCTCCCGATCTCAAGGTCCGCTGGGCCAATCAGGCCATTTCTGGCATCGCTCACCAGCGCGTGCGTATCGGATCGCCGGTGATTGAGTTGCTGCGTCATCCTGATTTTCTCGCCACATTGAATTCCACGCTTAACTCCGGGCGCCGTGCACATGCGATTGCCGCTTCCCTTTCCGGCCGCAGGAGCTTTTCCGTGACCGCAGAGCCTCTGCCGGATGGTGGCGTGGTCACTGTCCTGCATGACATATCAGAGGTAGAGCGCGTGGAAAAAACTCGGCGTGACTTTATTGCCAACGTTTCACACGAACTGCGGACTCCGCTCACGTCCATTCGCGGCTATGCTGAAACGCTTCTTGAATCTGACGGAGCGCTCCATGACAGTACGCGCGAATTCCGTGACGTGATCCGCCGCAACGCCGAGCGTATGGGCCGCCTCACGGAAGATCTGTTAGTGCTGGCGAGAGTTGAGTCGGGAGAAGACAAGCTTGACCTGCGCCTCCAGCCCGTGAACCACTTGCTGGCTGAAGCTGCATCAGCCCTGCAGGAAAACGCGCGTTCTGCGGAAATAGAGCTCATTGTTGAAGAGGTAAGCGACTGGAATGTAATGGCGGACTCTTACGCCATTCACCAGGTCTTCAGCAACCTGATCAGCAACGCCGTGCGCTATGCCCAAAGCGGAAAGAAAATCATCATCGGCGCTACAGAGAAGCCGGATGGAATTGAGTTTTTTGTTCGCGACTTCGGACCTGGGATCGCTTCAGAACATTTGCCGCGAATTTTTGAGCGTTTTTATCGCGTAGATAAAGCCCGCTCCCGCGAAAGCGGTGGTACCGGCCTGGGGCTGGCCATTGTGAAACACATTGTGCTGAACCACGGAGGCTCTGTGCGCGTTGAGAGTGAGGTGGGGCACGGGACTACATTCTTCTTCGTCCTGCCAAGAGCGTAGCTGTTACACGCAGGCTTTCTCCAACATCTTTAACCCTTAGATTCTCCTTCACAAAAATGCCGCAAGGGATTTTAACGCCCTATTCACATGCAGTTCATCAGTTCATAACATTGCTCCCCTATAAGAGGTCGTTGCACAGCTCTGTATAGACGTTGGTTGATTTGTCGGCACTCGTAATAGCCGTTTCGTAAACCCTTGCCGTCACTCAGTAAAGGCTCGATGGCAAAAGTGAAAGCTTAACTAATCAGTCATTCCCAGCCGGGAGGAAAATGGAATGAAATTGTTGAAACCCATGGTTTTTGTGTTTTTGATCTCAAGTTTGATGTTTGGCCAGAGTAACGCGCCCGCTCCGGCACAAAAATCTGACGATGCAATTGCCAACAAAATCAAAGGTCTTGAAGACGCGATTGCGCAACAGCAACAGCAGATTGAAGACCTTCGGAAGGAATTGGCAGACAAAAAGAATGCTGACTCCACTCCGCACCTGACCAATGCTTCTCTCACAACCAATGTCGCGACATCGGCAACAGCGGTACAGGAAACGGAAAAACCAAAAGAGTCCCCGCTATCCCTCCGCATCGGCGGAATGGAATTCACGCCCGGCGGATTCATGGATTTCCAAAACATCTTCCGTACGGTGAACACCGGTTCCGTCGTCTCCACCAGCTTTGGCGGCATTCCCTTCAGCAACACCGCTGCCGGGCACCTTACCGAGTACCGCGCTACCGGGCAATATTCACGCTGGAATATGAAGATCGGTGGCAAGTATGGCGACAACAACATCACGGGCTATATTGAAGGCGACTTCAACGGCAATGACGCCGCCAACGTGTTTGCCACCACCAACCCGCATACGCTGCGTTTGCGTCTCTATTTTGCAGATATAAAGCGCGGCATCTGGGAAATTACAGCCGGGCAGGCGTGGAGCCTGATCACTCCGAACCGCGTGGGAACTTCGCCCATGCCTTCCGATCTGGCGACCACTTATTCTCTTGACGGTAACATTCTGGTTGGCATGCCTTACTCGCGTGATGGCCAGTTCCGTTTGACGGTCCATCCTAACGATGCTTTTTCATGGGCTGTTGCCGTTGACAATCCGCAGCAGTTCACGGCAGGCACGGTGACTGCTCCAACCGTCTTTAATGGCGTGCTCACCAACACCGGCAGCGGACAAAGCCAGCTCGACGGCAACGCAACCGGCGGCACACCGAATCTCTTTCCAGACATCATGTCCAAAATGGCCTACGATACCAAATTGGGCGGACGCCTCTTCCATCTTGAAGGTGGCGGTCTTATCACCTCGGCAAAAGTCTCGGTCGTACCGACTGCCGGAAGCGGAATCACAGATTTTTCCTCGCACTCCAGCATCGGCGCAGGCGGCCTGGGCGGATTTAATTTTGAATTGATCAAAAACTTCCGCATCATGGCTTACGGCGTGTATGGAAGCGGCCTGGGAAGATACTTCAATGCAACTGGCCCGCAGTTTGTGGTGGCGCCAGTTCCCATCGGCACAGGCTTTGATGTGGTCACCTCCATGGTCCACTCCGGCGCCGGCTACGGCGGAGCTGAGTTCCAATTGGGATCTAAAACTCAGGTTGGAGCGTACTATGGCGGCTATTACTTCCAGCGGAGCAGCTTCAATGATCTGACGGCGGCAGCAATCGCAACTCCGATTTCCTGCGCCCCAGGATTGGCCCCGGTGAACCGGCCTTGCATTGGTTTTGGCGGCGCCAACTCTGCCAACAATAACAACCGCGCCATCCAGGAAGGCAGCATTGTATTGCAGCATACTCTGTGGAAAAACCTGCAATATGGAGCGCTGTTGCTGATCAATGACGCCAGCTACTCGACCCGTTCGCCGTGGTTCGTGGCAGCAGGCGCCCCTAAGAACGCGCACATGTTTATGGACCACCTGGCTCTCCGCTATGTGATTCCGTAAGCGCAGGAAAACCGAAACACAATGACCGCCGGCCCTAAACACTAGGCCGCCGATAACAAGTATGAGAACATGCCCTCGCGAGAGCGGGGGCATTTTCTTTTATGGCTTACATCCGGAGACGAGGCGCGGAGCAGACGACGATGTTTCCGGTGACGTTGGAGATGCGCCTGCTGACGGCTTTGCCCCAGCCTACGACATGCAAACCGCCGTAGATGTAGAACACGCGTTGATCGTAGCCCAGAAAGTGACCATGTGCCGACAATCGATTACCGCTGCCGATGGCGGTAGCCGCCAAGCAGGCAGTGGGGAAATCTGGAGTCGCTGAATGTCATTGCCGACGCGGGATACTGCAAATGGCGAGCAAGCGGAAGATTGCAAGAAGGAAGGCATCCTGACGCGTGTACCGGCCAACCGGCGGTGAACAACCAGGGAGATGGACAATTATTTGTCGCGAGTTCTGCTACGACAAAGAAACGGAGACCTTTCCGCTGCTCTGCGCAGCAGACACTCAGGCGCAAACAATTCTCTCGTAAGGGTCGGCGGTGTACTACCGCGGTGTGATCGCCAGCACAACTATGGGCCATTGTGGTGCATCGCAGAAGGTGTAGCTAAGGAAAAGAGCGTTGTAAGCACGTCAATGCTGAAAAAATCCAGTTCGTCAGCGAGGTGCTGACGTGGTTAGACACCACCAGTCAGGCGAATTCATCATCAGTTCCGGAACGAGAGAAGAGGAATGTTCGGTCGAGAAAGGGCGATCCTTCTGCATCCAAACTTCAGATGCGGTCCTTGAAAAAAGCTGCAACTCTTGAACCGATCACAGCGACAGCCTCGGAACGGCTTTTCGCCCTCGTATTTCTTTCAGTAATGACAATGATATTTATGCTACTCGTCGCAAGCAGTATGATGTCCTGGTACAGCCACGATAAAGTGCTGTTAAGCAGATAAACTGATGCGCTCTTGGGCGATGGCTGAATATGGATTTGCTGCGATAATCGAATTGCTTGTGGGTTTGAAATTACGTAAATAAATCGTGTGGAGGTTCTGATAATGAAGCTTACTCCCGGAAAGCTCGCTGGAATGAAAGCTGTCTCCAACAACCGCGGCGTGATTGCTGCCGCCGCCATGGACCAGCGCGGATCGCTGCAAAAAGCGCTCGCCAAGGAAAAAGGAGCGGACGTCAGCACGCAAATGCTGGAAGAGTTCAAATCGATAGTAACTGAAGTTCTCACGCCTCATGCCAGCGCGATCCTGCTCGATCCTGAGTTCGGCCTTCCGGCTTCCAAACGTCGCGCCCGTACTGCCGGCTTGCTTCTGGCCTATGAAAAAACCGGCTATGACAAGACCGGTCCTGGGCGCCTGCCGGATTTGCTGGACAACTGGTCGGTCCGCCGCTTGAAAGAAGCCGGCGCAGATTGTGTGAAGGTTCTCCTTTATTACACACCCACTGACGGCCAGGCCATCAATGACAAGAAACATGCCTGGATTGAGCGCATTGGCGATGAGTGCCGCGCCAATGACATTCCTTTCTTTTTGGAATTTGTCGGCTATGAGGAAGGCCAGGATGAAAAGGGCCTGGAATTCGCCAAGAAAAAGCCAAGCATTGTTTCCGAATCCATGGCTGAATTCAGCAAAGAAAAATATGGCGTTGATGTTTTGAAAGTGGAAGTGCCGGTGAACATGAAGTTTGTGGAAGGCTCCAAGTCTTATGGAGGTCAGAAAGCATACTCTAAAGCCGAGACTATGGAACACTTCCGCAAAGCTGCCGCTGTTGCAACCAAGCCTTTCATCTATCTTTCTGCCGGCGTAAGCAATGCTGAGTTCAATGAAAGCCTGGCCCTGGCAGCCGAAGCAGGAGTGCAATTCAACGGTGTGCTCTGTGGACGCGCCACCTGGAAAGACGGCATTCCGGTTTATGCCAAGCAGGGAGCAAAAGCGTTTGAGCAGTGGCTACAGTCTGAAGGTGTGAAGAACATTGAAAACGTAAATGCCAGCCTGAAGGCCGCAACTTCGTGGTTTGCAAAGTATGAGGTTCGCGAGCCCGCCATGGCGGGTGATTGATTCGCCGGTTTGTTGGAAAAGCGGGGCTGTGCGCCCCGCTTTCTATTGCCGGTTGGGCAGCGTAGCTTCTTTCTCTGCCGATTGGGCGGTAGCAGAAGCTCCTTTCTCAGTAGCAACCGGAGCCGCCATGTAATCAATCAATGCGTTGACATCCACTTGCGCCAGACGCAGGTTGGGCATATTAACCTTTTTGTATTTGTTGAAAAGCTCCACGGCTATCGGATCATTTCCAGCTATCATCTTGTCTGGCGTGGTAATGAACTGCTCAAGCCATCCGCGCTCACGAATGCGCGTAACTCCCGCCAGATCAGGACCGATCTTGTCTCCGTGGCCAATCGTGTGGCAAGCGGCGCAGTGTGTAGCAAAAATATACCGCCCTTTGCTGTCAATGTTAAGCGGCGCGGCTTCCGCGTAGCTCTTCTGTGTCTGGGCTTGGTTGTTTTTCCAACTGTTCAGCCAGTTGCCGATCAGCGTGGCAAGAAAGCGCGGATTGTCAGTCGCGGAGTTTCTCATCCATTGCCCGGTCGACTCATTGCCCAGCAAGACCGCGGGCACATGGCCGTCACGGTTCCTGGTACTGAGCGGAGAATACAGACCCAGCTTTTTGCTGAGAAGATCAATATCCTCTTTTTTCCCGGTCAGAAAAAGCCAACCCGGGCCTGTGTGGTAGCTCTCAGCATATTGTTTGAGCTGCTCTGGTGTATCGTGCTCAGGATCGATGGTGATGGAATAGAAGAAAATATCCTTGCCCACGCGGTCGCCGAGCATTTTTTGTACTTGAACCAAACGGGCAGTCTCCAGCGGGCATGAATAGACGCAGTGGGTGTAGATCAGGTCAATCACTACGATTTTTCCTTTTATAAGATCGTCATAGAAATGGACGGTGCGCCCATCCTGCGTGGTGAGCGTGATGTTGGGAAAGTAATTTGCTCCCCAGTGAGAGTTATCAAGCGCTGTGGCGCGAGTGGGACCAACCACCGCCAGGACCGCAGCCATAAAGAAGAGCACAGCGATTGCCGCGATGCTGGCAAGATTCTTAGATCGCATTGTCTGGAACTCCCTTCACTTCTGGTCGCCAACTTTTGTCAGCGGCAGGCTACCGTTGGCGGGTAGCCCACCGCATTGATTTCCTTTCTCAGCCTTCCAGGATTGCCGGCGCAAGCAGAGATCGCGTGCGCCGAACTGGATCAGAAAGCGGAGGGAAGGATGTCGTCTGGCGCCTCAAAGGTCACACCTTGCGGTGTTGGAATCGGCGTAGGCAGCGGTCTCAGGAACGGAGTGCCGCTATCGTCGATTTCCCAGCGCAAGAGCATGGCATTGTCTTCATGAACGGTGTTGTGGCAATGCTCCATAAACATGCCGCCCCAATCGCGGAACTGCATGGTGAGTTTTACGCTGCCGTCTGGGTGCAGGCGGTAGACGTCCTTACGGCCCCGCTCGGCTGCGGAAACGTTGTTGAGGCTTCCGTTGCGGGCGAGGATCTGGCCTTCTTCAAAGTGGATGTGGATCGGGTGATCCCATTCACCACCATCGTTGACCAGGGTCCAAATTTCTCGGGTACCGAACTTTGGCGCCGCCGAAACACGGCCGAAGTCGGCGTTCAGCTTGTCGCCGTCGTTTGTACCGATGCCCCATGGTCCACGGAAAGAGGTAACCGGATCGCGAGTTGTCTGATCGGCACTGTCCCCGAAAACGAATGTCCGTTGACGCGACACCGGGATCTGAGAAAGATCAGGGTTGGGAATCATGACGGCCGGCACCTGACTGGTATCAGGCTGCGCCGGATCGCGCACGATGCGGAATTCAAGAAACGTGCCAACGCACGGATCAGAGCTTTTGCCGGAGAGAGCCTGGGAAAGAGAAACGGGTCCCGCCGGGATTGCCCCATTCTCATGCGCCAGGATGTTAACCAACTGAACCTTGGATCCAACGCTATAACGCGAGAAGTCAATCACGATGTCATAACGCTCGGCGATGCCGAGTTGGTCGGTTTGAGTTAGGGTAACAGGGCTGGGCAGCAGGTTGCCGTCATTGGCGATCTGCTGGAAAGCCGAACCATCACTCAGCATGATTTGAAAGAAACGCGAAACAGCCGCGTTGAGAATGCGGAAACGATACTTCCGCCGCTCAACTTCAAAGAAAGGCCGGTAGACCAGGTTCACCGTCATGGCGTCGCCGAGGAAGCCTTGAAAGTTGAAGATGTCAAAGAAGAGCTGGCCATTCTGGTCCCATGCTTTATCTGCCAGCATCAGGTTGATGTCATAATCCAGATTGCCGGAGTCGTTGGCTGAACCGCTTGGCAGACGCAGGTTTATGCCGTCATTGATGGTTTCATTACCACGGTCCAGTGCGCTGTAGATGTTGAACATGCCGGCGATTCCCTTGTACACGTTCTGCGAAGTGAAGCTGAACATGTGGTCGTGGAACCAGTGTGTCGACATGGTTTCATGCCAGTCGCCTGGAATCTTGGTGATTCCGCCGCTGCCATCCGGGCCTCCGGCTCGAGGATCGGTAGCCGCAGTGTTGATGCTGTTACGCCCAGCCAGCACAACGGGATAGTGATAGTCATAAAATTGGTTGGGAAAAAAATAAGCTCCGGTAAAGCCATCGTTCTCCGCACCGTGGTGACCGTTGTGCTCGTGGGTTGTGATGGTGTGCCGTCCGAACCCACCATTCTGCGTGACATCGGCCGAAAGATTGTTTTGCAAACGAAAGAGGACAGGGTCGCCGTAACGTACCTGCATCAGTTTGGGCGGAAAAGTCCCGTTGTAAGTCCAGAAGGCATCAGGCCCCTGATTGGGGAGGTTGGGGTGGAAGCGCGGGTTGAACGGAACAGTTGGATCAATGCCGGAATTAAGGTTCGATGGGACTCCCGGATTATAGACATTGTTGATTTTTGCGCCTTCGACTGTGGCGCTGATGGCGACATTCGGAAAGAGAAGGTTAAATTGCTGATGTGCCCAGATGGGTCCCGGTGGACGGCCTTCAATGGGCCCTGTTCCTCCGCCAAGGATTGCCGGAACAGGCTGCTGGGTCTGGTTGGATTGCGCTTGCGGTGCCGGATTCAACGTTGAAACCGCGTTGCGCGGCAAAATATCAAACCTGGGCATCGGCTGGGTAAAAGGCAGGGCGCCAAACAGCGGGCTGCGTGGTGCACCCGTGGGAATGCCACCGCCATCGTCAGCGTAGGCGCTCCGTACAAACGGATTGAGTCCATGTATGGGTGCCAGAAGGCCGCCGCTGGTGATAAGACCCCATTTAATCAGATCTCTGCGGGACACCTGGCCATGGGAATATGCTTTTACGATTTCGGCACGGTTCTTGCGAGCATTCTGGGCTTCTTGCCAGCGCCGGTTGGAAGCTTTTTGGGAAACGAAAAATACTTCATCACTATTGCTTTTGCGATTCATAGCAGCGCTCCTTGCTTTTTTTGCATAGAACCAGTGAAGTACTCCGGGAAGAGCACGTTTCACCGCGTGAAGTTCAGGTGTGGAGCGTTGCCCGCAATCTGGCCGGACGACACTTCAACCCAAACCAGTTGGTTTTTGCGATTTGCAAGATTGCGGCAGCCAATTTTCTATGTGCATCCCCAACAAGCACACAGAACGCTTTTCTCGTTCAGGCGGGTAGCAGTTCTGAGACTGGGATCAGCCCGGAAGAACAGTTCCCTGTCAGAACGCGGAAGGCTTGGTTGTCGGTCTAATGTCTTATCACGATGCAGAACAAATTTCAGGAGCTTTCTTCGTTTTGTTTTGTTAAGAAAATCTAAGGTTAGTTCCGAAATGGGAACGACTGTAGTAAAAGGTTACATAAATTATTCAATTATAACTACGCTCTGCTTCATTTGTTGTCACCTCTAAAGTAGCCATTAGTTATAAAAACATTAGAACAAATTTAGACATCAAGGCAGGTAGAATCTTAGTTCATTACCAGGCTCTGCCAATTAAAACTGCCTTGCGCTTCAGTGCACACAAAGCCTGCAAACCAGCCACGGGTTCGCGTAGCTTGGCAAGAACTGCATGAAACATGGTGTTTTATACGTAAAATCAAGGATTTTAAAAACGCAAAACACAAAACAAGAATACAATTTTGCAAATACAGCCTGTTTGACTATTTAATGATTCAAAACTGCACATGGCCCGCCAATTTGACGAACCAAGCTCGCAATTTAAAATTATTGTTTTAGGGGATAAATGATGAGCGTTTCATGGAATAAGGACGTTGATAGTGCTCTCAACCAGGCCAAGATACAGCACAAGCCGCTATTGGTTGATTTTAGCGCGGCGCCGGCTTGAGGGGCATGCGCTCGGCTGGAAGCCGAATCGTATGGCGATCCACAACTTGCATCATTTATTGGGCAGAACTTCGTTCCTTTAGGAATACATATCAAAGAGAACCCTGCCGGATTCCACCGCTTTGATTCTGTATGGACGCCAACCATCCTGGTACTGGATGAAAACGGCAAAGAGCGCCATCGCATAGAAGGCTATTTGCCCAAGGATGAGTTTGCAGCACAGTTGCTGCTGGGACTGGCGCGTATCTCCTTTATGCAGAAAAAATGGGCCGACGCAGGCAAGCTTTATGACGAGATCCTGCAAAAATACCCCAACAGCTCTGCTGCCCCTGAGGCCGTGTATTGGAAAGCCGTAAGCCATTACAAAGGCACTAATGATCACACTGTGCTGGGAGAAGTGCCGAAGACTTTACAGCAGAAATATCCCAACAGCGTGTGGGCAAAGAAGGCAGTGCCGTGGGCAGCCTAGCTGGGGTAGATGAAGTTAAGATCCACTGCAGCATGTCACTACAGGTACGCTGCACAAGGTGGAGCTAATGGCTGGTTATTCAAAGCGCTCACTGGTTGACAAGCTGGGAATAAAGCCGGGGCACCGTGTATATTTTGGGAACGCGCCCAATGGATACATGTCTCTTCTCGGTCCACTCCCGGCAGAGGCGCGTGTGGTTAAATCACTGGCTTCGCCCTGTGATTTCATTCACTTCTTCACGAAAGAAAAAGAAAAGCTTGAAGTTTCTTTCCCAGCGCTCCAAAAGGCCCTCACGGCAAATGGTACCCTCTGGATCTCATGGCCAAAAGGAGCTTCAAAAGTCCCCACGGATTTAAATGAGAACATTGCGCGCGATATTGGACTTCGCAATGGGCTGGTTGACGTGAAAGTATGCGCCGTGGATGACGTGTGGTCAGGCTTAAAGTTTGTTTTCCGGCTTAAAGATCGTCCTAAGAAGAAGTAGCAATCCTGGGTTGCGCTGCAAGGTTCAATCTTGAGGCTTGCTTGTTCTTGATCACACCACTACGTATCAGAAAACAAGGCACCATCCCGCATAAGAATCGACTCTGTTCCTTATCAATTCAGCACCTGGTCTTGAGCTTCGGCATGAGCTTCTGCTGGTTCAGGAACGTTTTTGAATATTACGTCTCTGACCCGTTCATAATTGATGGGCTTTGAAATGTAATCATCCATTCCCGCAGCCAGGCACTTTTCGCGGTCTCCAGTCATCGCATGTGCGGTCATTGCGATAATCGGCACTTTGCGCCCATCTTTCGCTTGCTGCCGGCGAATCAGCTCAGCAGCGTGGAAGCCGTCCATTTCCGGCATCTGGATGTCCATGAAAACCAGATCGTATTCACACTGCTGGTAAGCCTGCACGGCCTCGCGTCCATTATTCGCGATGGTCACTGTGTGCCCCAGGCGACCCAGCATGCCAAGCGCGACCTTCTGGTTCAAGCCATTATCTTCGGCCACTAAAATCTGCAGAGCACGTTGCTGATGAGACATGCTCGCTTGAACGGCAGGTGTTGTTTTCTGGCCCAGCGGCCGATATGAGGCAACGGCCCTTAGCACCAGCTTAAGCAACTCTGACTGAGAAATTGGTTTGATGGCATATTCCGCAACACTGAGCTCGCGGCTCCGGCGGAGATCATCGGGCTGATCACCCGAGGTAAGCATGATGATGGCGGCAGGATCCAGAATTTTTGCCTGGCGGATTGCCTCCAGCAGCATAAACCCATCCATGCCAGGCATGTGGCGGTCAAGCAGGAGAATACAGTACTGATCATCGGCGGTCGCAATCTGCTGCAGCATCTTCAATGCACGGGCGCCGCTCTCAGCCAGGTCCACCCGCATGGCCCAGTTGGAAAGCATCTGCTGCAGGATCCGTCGATTCGTCGCATTGTCGTCCACCACCAGCGCGCGTTTGTCGCGTAAGGATTTCAGATCCTCCTCGATTTGGTTCGGCACGATCTGATTGCAGGTCGCGAAGCGAGCGGTGAAGTGGAACGTGCTGCCCTTTCCCTCCTCGCTCTCAGCCCAGATTCTTCCCTGCATCATCTCCACAAGACGCGAGGAAATGGTCAGGCCCAGCCCGGTACCACCATAATTGCGGGTGGTTGAGGTATCCGCCTGTTCGAATGCTTCAAAGATGCGGACAAGCTTGTCTTGAGGTATGCCGATCCCGGTGTCTCGGATGGCAAAGTGAAGCATCACGCTCTTGTTATCGATTTTTTCCTGTGCGACCGAAAGAACCACTTCTCCGTACTCGGTGAACTTGATCGCATTTCCCACCAGATTCACAATGACCTGCCGCAGCCGCCCGATATCGCCCGACAGGTCGGCGGGAATGCGCTCATCAACTTCAAACGCGAGTTCCAGGCCTTTCTGGTGGGCGCGGAAAGAGAGCGTCTTCATCACTTCCGCAATGGAGCTGTAGAGTGAGAACGGGCGGGAGTCCAGCAAAAGCTTTCCGGCTTCGATTTTCGAAAAGTCCAAAATGTCATTGATGACGTTCAGGAGGCCGTCCGCCGATGAACGCACCAGAGTCAGGTATTCTCGTGTGAGCGGTGAAAGCTCGGTGTCCAGGGCCAGTTCAGTCATTCCAAGAATACCGTTCATTGGGGTGCGAATCTCATGGCTCATGTTAGCCAGGAACTCGCTCTTGGCACGGCTGGACGCTTCGGCTGCATCCCTGGCACGCTCCAGTTGAGTGTTGACCGTGCGTAACTCCAGGGTGCGCGACGCAACCTCCTCTTCCAGGTGCTCGCGATGATGGAGCAGAGCAGCATCACGCTCGGAGATTCCTTTGATCATCTCGTTGAAGCTTTCAATCAGCAGCCCAGCTTCCAGATATCCGCCTTGGACCTCTACCCTAGTGTAGTTTCCGCTGTCACGGATTGAACGTGCCCCTTTCGACAGGGCAAGGATGGGATCGGAGATTACTCCTTGCAGGCGATCAGCCAAAAAGAACGCTACCAATAAAGCAAGTAACAGTACCCCTCCGGCAATCATCGAGTATCGGACCAGCCGGTCCTTAAGATCGGATAAATCATGCTCCAGATAAACCGATCCGATCACCTCATCGTTGAACCTGATAGGACGCAACACCGCAACGGAATGACGCGTGAAGCGCGTGTATTCTCTCCCCGCAACCGTTGGCCTATCGTCCGGCTTGGCTCCATTACGGACATACTGGGCGAAAAGAGCGCCATCGCGGCCGTAAACGCGCGCCACTATCACGTGTGGGGCAGAGCGAAGGGCTCCGAGCGTCTCCGCAACGGCTTTAGGATCATTAAAGGTGAGCGCGGCAGTGCTGTTGGAGCCGATGATCTCGCCAAGCAATGAGGTCTGCGCGAGGATGCTCTGGCGGATGGAAATCACTTCATAGATGGTAAAGGCACCGCAAGCCAGCAAGAGCGCCGTCACGGAAGTCACCATCATGATCCGCAGGAGCTTTCTCTTAATCGATGTCATAACGAAGTCTTGTCCTTTTTGCTCGCCGACGAAAGGGGGAGAATTCTGGCCAGCGACAGCAACTTCGAACTTAATTTCAGGTGCGCTTCATCAGCAGCGGCCAGATTTACCTCAAACATCACCTTGCCGTTCTCAACAATAAAATCCATGGTACCCCCTGCCTGGGCGAAGCCAGGAAACTCGCCGACGAGCAAGGCGGGACGTCCATTCTGGATTTCCAGCAGCTTTTGTTGTTGTTTTGTGGAGTTACCAGAGACAACGATTACCTGGCAATTAAGCGAGTCATCCGGGTTCTTCAAGTAACGGAAAGCGGCCGCCCGCCCATTGATGTTCTTGCCCGGGATGGCAGCAGCAAGCTCATCGGCCACGCGGCTCCAGCCTAAGGCACAAAAATTAAAACCAGTCTCACCCTTGAACGCCTCCGGAGGCCAGTCAACAAAGCGGGCAAAGTTGAGCACGTAGGCAGCTTTGATCTGGTCCTCGGTGACGGATTGTGCCTGGCCTGCGACGAACAATGCCGCGCACAGCAGGGCCCACATCACAACACTCAGTTTTTTGGAGCTGCTACGTTTCACGTGAATCCAATCCAGCCACTACAATATCGGCCATTTTGTTACGTCATTAAAAATGCCATGTCACTTTGCCATATACGCTCCTGCCCAGGGCCGTTGAGACTCCACCTTCTTGGGTAATGAACTCGATATGCTGTTTGTTCAGCAGATTCTTTGCTCCCGCCGTAAACTCCAAAGCAGCTCCCTGCTTCCATGAGAGATTGCTGTCCACCTGCGTGTATCCGGGAACCATCGGCTGGGCGGTCCTGCGGTCCACGAATCGCAATGAGTTGTTGAATGTGAAGTGCCGCGGCATCTTCAGGGATGATGCCATGTAGAGCTGGTGGCGCGGAGTCATCCCTTCAATCATGCTTACGTCGCCATTTCCCGACGGCACATGCTCAAATAAATCCATTTCCGTGAGCGAGTAGGCAGCGCGTACTTTAAGGGAAGAAACTGGGGTCCATGTTGCTGCCATTTCCCCTCCGAATGTGTCGCCTGAAATATTGTTTTGCCTTAAGAGCGGAATTACCAGGCGCGCCGGCGGACCAGATTCGAAGAAAGGCTGCCCGGGTACCTGGCCGAGAAGGTTCCAGTAATGATTAAGGAATGTTGCAAAATCGAGCGCGACCGTCTTGGCCGGCTCCGCTCTGTATCCCAATTCGAAGGCATGGACCTTTTCCGAATCCACTGAAGCTCCCACGAGACGCAACACCTTGGTGCCTGCCGGACTTGGGAATGCCGCCACATTGACCTGCATGTCTTCATCGGAAATTGAAGGGCTGCGATTACCCAGAGAATAGGCCAGCCAAACGGAGTTACGCGCGTTGACTTTCCATAACCCACGCAGGTTGGGCTGGAGGACGACACCGCTGAGAGAATTGTGTTCAAGTCTCAACCCTGCGGTGAAGTGAAATTGTCCGTTGCGGAATAGCATTTCGTCCTGTACGAACCCGCTTGCCACTCCGTATTTGGGATCGGATGGCGTCCACCAGACAATGGGGAGTGAAAATGAGGTCTGGGCTTCCCTGAAGTCGTATTCCGTTCCAAATACGACGTCATGCATGGATCCAAGGCGCATTTCATGCTGAAGGGACACCGTGGTGAAAGACCCTCGAACATTGGTGCCGGTTTCCGGCTGCGCCACGTGAGCATAGGAGGCCTGCAACGTAGTCTCTGCTCCCGTAAAGGACTTATGAATCCACCGTCCCATAAAGTTCTGGCCGGAGTAGCTGGCTTCATCAACATAGTTAGAAAAATATGGAGGCGTATAGGAGATCACACCGCTCTCGTCAGTTCCCGAGGCAAGCGAAAAGGCTTGACCTTCCACCACAAACGAGTTGCGGTCGGAACGTGCCGCATCAATTCTGAAGCCGCCGCTGCTGGTGCGCCAGGAGTCGTGTGAAGGCTGGCCGGAAATCGTCCCGGAAGGACCATAGTCAAAGTACTTGGAATAGATGCGATAACTTGTGGACCCGCCCAGCTTGCCGCCATAGCGTGCTGTACCGGACATGCGCTGCCGATCGCCCGCGCCGGCCGTCAGCAGAACGCCTTGCGTATCTCTGCTGGATTTTGTGATCACGTTAATTACGCCATTCACCGCATTGCTGCCCCAGAGTGTGGCCCCGGGACCGCGAATCACCTCGATGCGTTCAATGTCTTCCAGCATGAGGTCCTGCTCATTCCAGAAAACCCCGGTGAAGATGGGGTCAAACACACTGCGTCCATCAATCAGCACTAGCATCTTGTCCGCATACTGCTCAGCAAAACCACGGGCGGAAACGGCCCAGCGGTTCCCGTTAATTTGCGCCACGTCAAGCCCGGGAACCATGCGAAGGACGTCCGGTAAGCTTGTTGCGCCGGAATTGCGGATGTCCTCCTGCGTAATGACATAAACGGCGGAGGCCGTGTCCCCAAGCTTCTGCTCTTTTTTCGAGACTGATGTGACCTGGATTTTCGAAAGTTGTTCCAAGTTCATCTGGCTCAGGTCGCCGCTCCCGCTCTGCGCCAGGCAACTCGCGCCTAGCAGCAGGACAAAGATTCCTCGTGAGATAGCCGCCATACACCTGGCGGGTTTCGGCAATAGACTTTGAAACATGACTACTCCCTGTGTTAGTTAACCGGAGGGACGGTTTTTGATTGAGCGCAGCGTTTTTTACTCTGTCGGTATCGGTTTAATTCCATTACCAGCAATCAAAAATGCTGCGCATCCATAAGAGGGTTATCAGGTTGATTGCCATTTTGAGTGGGATGTAAAAGGCTTGGAATCAGTCTTATGCGCGCTCTACAGTTTGCAGCTGTCGTTATTGCAGACTCTGCTGTCGCAAATTTGGACACGGCTAGAACGCCAGCCGATGGCTCCTCAGCCTCATAGCGTCCCTAAATGACGAATTGTGTCAGCTTGCGCCTCATCGCTGTAGCGCGTGAAAGAACCGTACGGCACCAAAATCACACGTTCTTGCTTCTGCAATTCCCGTGTGATTGTTTGGTTAAGTCGCTGGCTGGAATTTAAATGAGAACATTGCGCGCGATATCGATCTTCGCCATAGAGTGGTTGACGCGAAGGTATGCGACGTGGATGACGCGTGATCAGGCTTAAAGTTTGTTTTCCGGCTTAAGAATCGTCCTAAGAAATAGTAACGATCTGCACCCCAAGTATCCAGGCAGAAAATTTAAGCCTTCTGTAGCAGCCCAAGGAGCAAGCTGCGTAGTGAACCTTCATTTTCCAGATTTGGGTCGTATTGTCCGCCATTTTGAGCGCGGATCATGCCTGCTTTGTCAATTACAACAATCTGGGGAATGTTGAGAGTTTCCTTGCCCTGGCGTCCAAGAAACGTGTCAACCTGTACGGGCGATGTGTATCCCATTGGATACGTGAGTTTGAGAGCTTGCATAACCTGGCCCGCCATCACTCCATTGGCATTTGCGCCGAATAAGATTCCTACTGTTTGAAGGCCGCGCGGTCCCAGTTCACTGTTGAGCTTGTTGAGTGTTTGGGCAATGCGCATGCAATGCTCTGACCGCAGGAACAGGAACTCAACCACAACCACTTTGCCCTTGAAACTGGAAAGCTGCACTTCCCTGCCGCCAGCATCTAAAAACCTTAACTCTGGCGAATGCCGCGGAACTGGCGCTATGGCTTTCAGCGGCATGATTGAGATCATCAGCAAGAACAAGACAGTTGCAGCTTTTCGTATGGTCATAATTTAATCCGATTTCTTGTGGCTCAAGTGAGCCGGCTCCACTTCTCGGCAATTCGCTGAATTTCAACTCCTGCGGCGCTGGCAGCATGCTCAGGAGATTGCTCACCTTTAAGAACGCTTTGCACCATCGTGGGGATGAGAAAGCTGTTGAAGACCTCCATAAATGCAGGGGTAGCAAAACCGGGAACGCCCAGATTAGGTGTCCAATGCAGCGCGTCTTTCAGTTCTGCGTATTTTCCCGCAGGATCGGCTTGCGGATCCTTCGAGAGCCGGACAATGATGTCTGGAACAGTCTTGGGATAGATGGGGAAGTTACAGCCCTTGCTCTTCTCGTATCCGGCTTTTGAACTGTCTATGAGATCGGCCAGGAACTGCTTTGCGCCGTCCTGATTTTTGGCAAAGTTCCAGACAGCGGAGCAATTGGTAACGTGAGGCAGAGCGGTTATACCCATGCCGTTCCGTCCTAACAGCGGCGGCTGCAGCCGGATCTTGCTGGCTACTTCCGGCTCTTGCTTCTCCGCAGCGCGCAAAAGGCTGATAGCGTTGGTGGTACAGGAGGTCTTACGCGACAACATTGCCTGCACGTTACCGCCAGACGCCCAGGTTAGCTGATCCGGCGTTCCGGAGTCGCGATACAACATTTGAATGTACTTCAGCGCTCCGACAGCAAAAGCATTCTTGTTAAAAATCACGTTGCCGCTGCCATCCAATATCCAGGCCCGGAAAGCGTATAGGATGGTATGCAGCGTAACATTCCCTTCCAGGGTCGGTGTAAAAGCCAGGCCACAAGGTATGTTGAATTGATCGCGCAGCTTTTTCCCGCCGCCATACAAACTGCCGTAATGCACGGGGCCAAGAGGCATGCCGACCTTTGCCCAATCATCCTGAAAGAAATGAAGAGGTGAGGGAGACCAAAAATCCGCAAAGGCAAAGTACTGTTTGTTTTTGGGATTGAATGTTGACCGGTGCGCAAGTTGCTGGATAGCTCCGTATTTGGAAGCAACGGTCTGATAGATTTCTGCGTGGTCAATCACATGCTGGCAGTATTGGGCGGGTGGCCAGGGAAAGATGAAGACATCGTGTCCCTTGCCGGCCTTGATTTCAGCGGTTGCCGCTGCGCTGACTTTTTCTACTGCAAACTTGTCCACTACGACTTTTGTATCGTGCTGCTTGCCCCATTCCCGGGCCATGTCTTCAAACCAAGAATCAAACTCCGGCACAAAATGGGCCCACTTTGCGATCTTCAATGTTCTTTGATTGGCGAGAGCCTGGCTGGGAAAAAGAAAGAATGGTGCTGCCACTGCTGCGCCGGCTGCCGATTTGATGAAATCCCGGCGAGAAATTCCCTTCACTCTGTTAGCAGACATTGTGTCTCCCCTGAGACAGGACTACCCCTGGCAGAGCCGAAGCCCTGCCAGGGGGCGTTGCTACTTCCCGGAGCAGCGAGGACCTAGGGCGTTGCTGCAGAAGCCACAACTGAATTTAATTTCGACTTCTGCGCTGCCGTAAGTTCATTGGGGAATACCCCAAAAATCTGAAGGCTCAGGAAATCAATGGTTAAATTAAGGTTCTGCGGGACGCCGTTGGGTAGATGCACCTGATCCAGGAATGCATCTGTGGCAATAGCGCCTGCTCGCGGATCAGGAATGGCGGGACAGACAAGCCAGATTGCACCGCCGTCTGACCCATCCACCGCCTCCTGACCCTCAGCCCCGCAGTTGTTGGCCTCAAGCTCATCGTTGAGTTCGTGCGCGGTCAAGATAATGGGAGTTCCATCCAGGTTAAAGCCGTTCTTTGCGCCGATGGCCGCGAAAATATCCTTGCAAGGCTCAACGGCAGTATTGGGCGGCTGTGTGAACCAGAAATATGTGATGATCCACATGCCCAGCAGATCGTCACAGAAATAACCGAACGGGCTATCGCTGACACTCTCGCACACAGTGGTATCAGTGCTGATGCAGTTGTTGTCGCTTCCGTCAATGGCGTTGCGATTGGTGGCAAACCTCCAATCTTGCCTGAGATTAGGAGTAAAAATGGCATTGACAGTGCCGAGATCGAAGCACGGGCTGGTAGGAACACCTGGAGCCTGCATATCAACCTGACACGGATTCAGGGCAAATCCTTGTGGCGTGGTTTGCTTTACCGCGGCATAAGCTTCAAAGTTGCCGACAATGTCCTGCATGGCAATGCTGCGGGGATTGACCGCCCCGGTTGCTCCAGTCGCTGGATCGAAGCCCTGCACGATTGAAATTGTGTTGCCTCCACCTGCAGGAATGGCGCCTACAGTACGTGAGTAGGTGCTTTCAAAATTATCCTGGGTAGTCAAAAAGGCCAAGATGGAGATGAACTCTAAGGTTTCCGGCTGTCCGTTGGTGAAAGGACTGTTGCCATCGTCCGCGTTGCCTCCGGTGGTCGCCAGGATACGGAAATTTCTGCGCGTAGGATCCTTGGTGGCGCAATTAGGATCCGCCACAAAGTTCTTCTGATTGCCTGTGGCCGGCGGACCGGTCAGCCGTGTAGTTCCTCCGTTGTCTCCGAAGCGAAGCACCAACTGTGTTGGATCGATGCCGTTGTCCCTGTAGAAGGTATCGCTGAAGTCGCAGGGTGGAGGGTTGAATGTGTCATCTGCGTCTCCGCCGATTGGGGGCGCATCCTGCTGGGCTACCATCTTGGGAGCCGCCAGGAACAGCAGACCTGCCAGCGCCAAAACGCCAACCCAAAACGAAGCATGCTTGCGTATGCTTTTCATCGTTCTGATTCCTTCCTCCGGCCATGGCCGTGGCAATAAACCCGGCCCCGGAATTAAAAACGTTCTACTACTGACCCTTGCGGCCTCAGAGAGCCCCAGGTCGCCATTGACCGCTGTTTTCATTGGGGTGAAGCATCCAGTTGACAGACTCGGCAACAAATTGGGGATGGGCCATTCCCGGGCACGCGCCCCACAACATTAGGGGTTCGTTCCCGTAGCGCACATTGCCAATATGCTGCGTCTTGTCCTTATCAATTGCCGGTTCGGGATAGGTAAAGCCAATACCTTTGCGAATTTTTTCCATGTCATCTGGCTTGCCCGTCAGGAAAGTCCAGCCCGGCTTGGCTTCCAGCATCGCACGGTAGTGCCGGATAACCTCAACGTTGTCCTCTTCCGGCTTCAGCGTAAACGAGTACATAAAGAGCTTGCTGCCAACGTCAGCACCAAGCAGCTTCTGCACTCTCACCAGATTGGCCATCACCAACGGACAAATTTCGTCACACTTGGCAAAAAAGAAATTCAATGTGACGATCCTGCCCTTGATCAGATCGTCATAGAACATAACTTTTTTGCCTTCGTGCGTGACCAGCGGGACGTTGGGCAGGTGCAACTGCTGCAGGCGCCGCCGCGCCAGATCGGATACGGTCGGCTCCATGCTGGCAACGGCCTTGCCGGTTTTTCTGGCCACAGCCGCTGTTGCGCCGGCGAGAGGCGCCATTGCCGTCCACTTGAGTAAGTTCCTTCTTAATATGTCAGCCATCGTCTCTGCATCTCCTTTCTGTGTCCGGGCCGGTTGGCCGGCCCGGAAACACAGAATCAGCTATCGGCATTACGGCACAAGGATGTTGTCTCCAGTGGGTGTAACGTGCCAGAGAGCCATCATGGCGTGGTCTTCATGCACCACGTTATGGCAATGGATGGGATATTTTCCCAGCCAATCGCGGAAGCGGAAGAACAACTGCACGCGTTCGTTGGGATGCAGTTGAGTCACGTCCTTGCGCCCCAGGTCTCCTGGCACGGTTGGCTTCACCCGATTGCGAGTTAGAATCTGGTGTTCTTCCAGATGAATGTGTATCGGGTGCGTCCAGTCTCCACTCAGGTTAGTAAGCAGCCACTGCTCTGAGCTGTTTTGTTGCACCGTGAAGCGGAAAGTCTCAGAGAAGCCGCTGGGACCGATGCCGCAATCCATGAACTGTCCATTGATCGACCACTGGCCATTCAAGCGATCGAATTTGAAGGTGCGGACGATCCGTGGATCCACATTCGTGCTGGGAAGCTGGAAGAACGTCGGGTTGGTGGCCGGATCCACACTTTCATCCGTCACCGCATGACCGCTGACGCGGAACTGCAAGAGCAGGTCGCCCGTTCCAGCAGCTTTAATTGCCCCCTTGGTTGGGTCGTTGAGAACCAGAGCGCACTCTGTGTTGTTGCTGTTCTGCGGAAAGAGTTGGCTATCGACTGCTGCCGGCCCTTGCCCGCTGAGTTGCAACAGACGGTTCTCCAGATAGATGGTCTTGCCGGCGAACTGCCTGAAGTCAATGATGACATCGACGCGCTCCGCCGGACCAATCCGGACGCTTTGGATCTGAATCGGGTTCGGTATCAGGTTGCCGTCCGTTCCGATCAGCCAGTAAGCATTCTTCGCACTCAGATTGTTTAGATCGGTCAGGAAAAATTCGTAGAAGCGCGAAGGGCCTGGATCCAGCAAGCGGAAGCGGTAACGGCGCGGCTCTACATTCAAGAATGGCTGAATGACGCCGTTTACCAGGAACTTGTCGCCCAGGATGCCGTCAAGGTTGAACAGATCAAAAACCAAGTTGCCGGTTTCAGGATCGTACACCTTATCGGTGAAAGCCAGGGGAATATCGAACTGGGGGAAGCTGGGCAGATGGAATCCCGTGCCTTCATCGCCGGTATCGAACTGGTTAAACAGACAGTAGAAACCGAACAGACCCTTGTAGGTATTTTGCGAAGTAAAGTCCACACGGTGGTCGTGATACCAGAGCGTGCCCAGTGCTTCATTAATGTCACCGTTCGGCGCATGGTCAGAGTTGAAACCAGCCAGCACGTTGGGGTAGTACTGATCACAGAAGTGTCCGTTAGTATAGAAATCGCACGGATTGCCGTCACTCTCTGAAGGATTATGTGCATTATGTAGGTGCGTGGTCACCGACGGGAAGCCAAAACCCGTATTGTTCTTTTGCGTCACAGGAGGCAACGAATTGATGTTGCGCGTAAGTTGAGGCTTGCCATAAGTCGCTTTGTAGGTCGGTCCCGGACTGCGCGTACCAGTGCCATCGTCAAATCCCCAGACGGTCTGCCTGGGCAAATCGGGAGACTGAATAGTGGTGAATTGCCGCTGGTGAATTTGATAGAGAATCCCAGGCACTACCGGGAATCTGCTGGAATCGATCTGCGGCGCCTGGAACGGAGCAGCGCGAACTTCGCCGGCTCCGGTGTTCGGATTTTCCGTTGGCGCAGGCGATAGAGAAGCAACCGTTCTTGCCAGCGGCATGATCGGCAACGCCTGAATGAATGCCCTGGTGTGGGGACTGGCCGTTTGGTTTCCCGGCACGCAGTTTTGGTTCGTTCCGGGGCTGGTGTTGTCTCCTGCACTGGGAGGATTGTTAGTTTGAACTGACTGCCCAAAAGCCCGGGCGCTTAGACCGCTTTTTGCAACGAGCATGCCTCCCGCGGTCAATAGACCCATCTTAAAAAGGTCGCGCCGGCTGGTGAGTCCGGCGGCGATCAGTTCGCGCCGGTTCTTGGCCGCGTTCAACATCTCGCGGTAGCGCGCTCTGGAAACCTTTTCTCCAAAAACGTTGCGATACATGTCTTGCCTCCTCATGCGTCGGGCCGAACCGCATTTTTAAAGACCAAAAAAACGGCGCCGGCGTTCTGTTAGGTCGCCACTTCATCTGCGGTGTCACATCACGCGCGTGGATGTGATACGAACTGTGACTCTATGCCTCACACATGCGCGTGCCAATAGCAAACAGTTAGCTGAAGTTGCTTTTCGTTAGCCTTTCATGCGGCGATGTTGTGGAACGCTCAAAGAAAAGCCAATTGAACGTTGAAAAATGCCGAAAAATAAAGAAAGAACTTGCACGGTTGATCTGGATCAGGAATTGAAGCGCCTTTTCGATCGCGGGAAAAAACACACAGAAAATGTGGGCAAACATTCTGTTCGCCCACTCAGTAAATTTGTGCAAATCGAATATTGTTTTGCTCAGTTGCTGATGCTAAGAACGATCAGGCGCTGTTTCTGGTTAAGCCATTTGTGCGGCTGCCAGCCGGCTTTTGCCGGTAGAGACGCGGCGCCTGCGTAAAGTGACGTTCAAAAGCGCGGATGAAGCTTGAAGTGTGTTCGTAGCCGACGGTATGCGCAATTTCTTTGATGCGCATGTTGGTGTGAAGCAGCAGATAGGCTGCCCGGCCCAGTCTTTGCTCCGTGAGCAACTGTCCGAGAGAAACGCCTGTCTCCTGCTTAAACAAATGTTCCAGGCGGGAATGGCTTAGATTGAATTCACGCGCCAGATCTTCAATCCGCCACAAAGGCTGCGATTGGATCATTTGCAGGATTTTGAGCACACGCCTCTCTTGCACCAGCGGCTCAATGTCACTGGGGTTAACACCGTTGGTTCTGGTCTTTATTCCGTTGCCTGAACCAACTCCAACAGATGCTCCATTAGACGAATTACTAGTGCAACTGTTCTTCTTTACAAAAGAATAAACCGCGCACATGGGAACCCCTCCACGGCCCGCATTCCCCGCAGGCCATGGCGAGGAGAAATTCGAAATCGCAAGGCTCCGCCTTTCGCCGTGCGGAAGATCGGGCTTCCCCTTCCATCCGGCAATCTATCGCCTTTTCAAACTCCTTCTCTTACTTCCTTGGTTAAAACACGGTTGGCATCAGTGATTGTTCCGTCGCAATCAACTTGATTTTTTAATGAGTGTGATTTTGGAAACCACCCATTTCCCGCCAACATTTTGGCCGCCTGCCTCACCTGAAAAAGCGCTTCCCTTTTGACCTTAAAGCAAGCCCTCCAGGGCAGCAGCCCATACTGAAGTGGAACTAATCTGCCAGCAAGAGCCAGCAGAGTCAATGAGCACTCGTTAGCTTTATTCGCTATTTTTTAGCCAGAGACGCTAGATTTTGTCGCTCAATTGGAATACTTTAATGAAGAAATTGTTAATTTTGGCCGAATCTTGTTCGCAACCATAACAAAATAAGGTGTTTCTTCCCACAGTAACCGTTTTGCGCTTAGCGGCGTCTTTTTCTTCGATAATCGGCAGGCGTAGCCCTAAATTTCTTTTCAAATCCGCGATCAAAGCTTGAGGTGTGATGATATCCGACCTTGGCGGCAATTTCCTTAATCGAGAGCTCTGTTCCCTGCAGCAGTTTTGCAGCTTTTTCCAGACGCGCATTCCTAACGAAACTGTTCAAATCAATTCCAACTTGTAGCCGGAATAAATGACCTAGGCGCGAGCTGCTGAGACCTACCGAATGTGCAAGCTCCAGTATGGTTCTGGATGGATCGTCTTCAACAGACTCCAAAACCTGACGGATTCGGTAATCATCCGGCATTCATCGTTCCTGCAGCAATTGCTTTTTTGACTTTAGCACGAGGTCAGGAGGGCAACTGAAATAGAAAGTTCAACGACCTGCAGAACCCTGTTGCGCCGGCATCAGAGAATTTTCTTTAAAGAGAGTGCGTCAACAATCGCAGTTTGATTTCCGCGCGATCAACCAAGAATTGAGCAAAATTGTTTGGAGCCATTCTGTCAGCCTGCAATCGCAACTTTTTTTGAGAATGAACCTTCCTGTACTCGCATTCGTCCGCTTTGGGAAACGAACTACTTCCTCTGTGACAAATGTCACAGGCATGTGTCCCCGACTTTTCTTACACTCTCAGATGGGCATCGATAAAAAGAGTTTTCTGCGGAGAGAGCTTATGAAGTTGAATGTGGTCCGCACCGTAAGAGATCGGGCTATAGAGATTTTCCGCTCCACCTTCACCTTTAACAAATTGGGTATCGACTACAACAACGGATCGAGATTGTCGCGCCATGTCTCGCAGTATGCTCATCAAGCGCATCCCCGCGTGATTGCAACGGGAAGCAGTGCTGAGGGTGGTTTGTGATATCGGCGGGAACCATCATCGCAATCAGGAGTGTGGGAGAACCGGCCATTCTGCTGAAAGCACGGGAAAAAAACGCGCAGCGCCTGATGATGGCGTATGCGGTCGTCGGCCTTTTCTTCATGCTGCTTCCGGGTACGTTTCTGGGAGTCTGGAACTTGATCTCAATCAGCGGCGGCAGCGCTATCTCTACAGCCTGGATTCAGGCCCATGGCCATGCTCAGATCTTTGGCTGGATTGGGACCTTCATTCTGGGTATTGGTTTCTATTCCATCCCAAAGATGACCGGCAGAAATGTTCAACCGGTTCGAAAAGGCTGGCTTGTCTGGGCGCTCTGGACAACAGGCGTTCTCTTACGGTGGTTCTCTGGTTTTTATAGATTCTATTGGCGCGCCTTGCTGCCTCTCTCAGCTCTGTTCGAACTCCTTGCGTTCCTCATCTTTCTTAGCGCAGTTAAAAATCATCGCCCAGCCGGCCCAAAGCCGGGTAACTCACGGATGCCTATTTGGATTGTCTGTGTCCTGGTCGGTACGGTTGGGCTGGGCGCGGCGTTATTGATGAACCTGGTGGTTGCTGTTTACGTGAGCTTCTACAATACCGGGCCGGCATTTCCATTGATTTTTGAAGCCAGATTCCTGGTACTTGTCTCTTACGCATTTTTTGTTCCCACCATCTGGGGATTTAGCGCACGGTGGCTTCCAATCTTTCTCGGCCTTAAACCGCTGAATGAGCGGATGCTCGGTTACTCTCTTGCGCTAAGCATTGCCGGCGTTTTGCTGGCTGTAACGGGCTTCTCTCAGGCTGCGCACTGGTTGATTGCAGCAGCAGCAATGGCCGCCACTATCTCCTTCCATCTTTTTGAGCACTCGCAGCAGGCGCCCAAAACCACCGGAATACATTCTTCATTTCCCACATTTGTCCGGATGGCCTATATCTGGCTGGTGGTCGCATCGTGTCTGGGCGTTTGCAGCATGTACTTAGATCATGCTCATGGATGGATTGGCGCTTCTCGACACGCGCTCACAGTCGGATTTGTTTCAGCCATGGTGTTTGCCGTTGGTCAGAGAGTACTTCCTGCCTTTGCCGGCATGCGCATTCTCTATAGCACAAGATTGATGCTGATTTGCCTTGTATTGCTGAATATAGGCTGTGCTCTACGCGTCAGCAGCGAAATTTTTGCCTATGAGAATTACTGGCCGCCTGCCTGGCGCGCGCTGCCATGGTCGGCTGTTTGTGAGTTGGCAGCCGTAACTGTGTTTGCAGCAAATATGCTGCTGACATTTAAACAGCCTCCGGCACATCTTCTGGCGGCCGAGGCCAGGTAAAAAGTCTGCATCCGGCGTTTTATTGATTTGCAGCAGAAGACAGCGTCAATAGAAATGCGCTTTCTTCCAAGGAGTCGACGCTATGCAGAACGCCAGGATCAAGGGTTATAAGTTGGCCGATACGCAACTCAAATGCAGCATTCGGCGTGTGGAAGCGGATCCGGCCACGCAGAACCTGTACCAAGATGCGGGAACTGGTCTTATGATCGCTCCACCTTGTCCCCGGCTTCATTGTGACAAGTACCAGCCTGAACTCGGGATATTTGGCCAGCATCTTCGACCTGCGGCCCGCATCTTCCCTGAAGGAAGTATCGCCTTGTAACTGCGCAATTTCTCTATTCAGGTCAAGAAAACTCCTGCATTCCAACGCGTCTGGGTTCGCGGATGAACTCACCAATTCGCTGTGGGGTTCCTGTTTCATTTCTCAGCCTCTCTAACGCGACGCACGGAGGCGCTGCTAAGTGCGGTCCCGCTTGATCCTGCGATCAAACTGGAAGACATAAAGGACCAACAGGCCATTGATTGCAAAGACAACAGCAGAAGCAATTGCTGCGTGCACCGCAGTGCTGGCCTGGCGACGCATGAAAGCATCCACCGACGCAGCAAGCAGCCAGAGCTGCACCACAACGCCGATGCCTACAAGCACCAGCAGGGCTGTAAACAATGTGGTGCCTTGCGCCTGCGGCGTGCTCATGCGATCTCAACTCCAATTGCAAATACTTCATTCCCCTGCTGCTCCAATGTGATCCTGGGCAGCGGACGCGTTGGTGGTCCAGCAAACGGCCGTCCCTCATCCACGGAAAAGTAACCGTGATGGCACGGGCAGAACAACGCGTTTTGCTTTTCATTGTGGATCACGGCGCAAGACAGGTGCGTGCATACCTGTGAGTAGGCCACCAGGTCGCCGTTGTTCTGTCGAACCAGAATGCAAGGATCTTCTGCCGTGGGATAGGAAAACAACTTGGAACCACCGACAGGGACGGAGGATGCCAGAGCCACCTTCATTCGGGGCATCTCGGAAGCTTTCACAATATGCGGAAGACCGGCAACCACCGCGTTCGCACCGGCTATGGTGAGTGATCCCAAAGCAAGAAACTTAACCATCTCCCTGCGCGTCACATAGTTGTCGCTTTCCCAATTAACAGGAAAATCCTCGCGCCAACGTGTGTCCTTCTTTTTTTTACACTCAAGACAATCGCCCTGCGGCATTTCCTTGTCCTCAGCCATTTTCAATCTCCTTTAAGCAGATTAGCAACGTCGTATTCTTCAGTGGATGTTTTGCCAATCTGCTCTATTGATACATCGATTTTCTGCACGCTGCGCGGCACCAGAACATTTACCTTGGTGCGGACGATTTCGCCTCCAAACTGCCACTCTCGAATCGCCACGCCCTGCCGCGTGCGTTCAATATTTTCCCGGGTCGTAAATGCCAGCGCCCCGGAAGGACAAACAGTGGCGCACATGGGCCGCTTGCCAACGCTTGTGCGGTCATAACACATATCGCACTTCATCATCTGGTTGATTTCAGCCTTGTACTTCGGCACGCCGAATGGACAAGCCAGAACGCAATTGGAGCAGCCAATGCAGCGTGGCTTGAGCGAGCTCTGCACGACTCCATCGGGTGTCATCTTGATAGCATCTGCCGGACAGACTTGGGCGCAGATGGGGTCTGCGCAATGCATGCATACCTGGGGCGCAGTCTGCACGCTATCGGCGCGCATGATCGTCTCCAGGTGGATCATGGAGACCCCGCGATGCGTATCGCATTCTTCACAGGCCTGCATGCAGGCGCGGCATCCGATGCACCGCGAGTGATCAATGAAGAACTCCAGCGGCTCGGCGCTGTTCATCGTACCCCTCCAGCCTGCATTTCGAGTTCTGCAATCACATCATGCGGCGCTGGTACTTTGCTCACCCGGACCGCGCAGATCTTGTACTCGGGGATGTTAGAAATCGGATCAATCGCGCGAACAGTCATGTTGTTCGCCGCACGGTCCAGCGGCCAGTGGTAGGGAACAAAGACCGTGTCCGGCCGAATGGTCTTGACGACATTCGCGCGCACAGTGACCGACCCACGCCGGCTTTCGACCTTCACGAAGTCTCCTTCACTGATGCCTAGCTTTGCCGCAAGCAGCGGATGGATCTCGCACAGGGGCTGTGGATATTGATCTACAAGAGCGCCAATCCTGCGCGTCTGCGTTCCGGAAAGATAGTGAGACACAACGCGTCCCGTGGTAAGGATGATCGGATATTCGCTGTCCGTCTCTTCGGCAGCCGGTTGCCATTCCACAGGCTGGAAATGGGCCTTGCCGTCAGGATGGTTGAACTTGTTTCCTTCATACAGACGAGGCGTACCCGGATGCTCAGGCGATGGACATGGCCAAAAGACGCCCTTTTCCCTGTCGATGCGTTCCCATGTGATGCCATAGTAGTCGCTGACTCCGCCTTTTGAAGCGATGCGTAGCTCTTCAAAAATCTCCTTCGGCGATTCATACTTAAACTTTTCTGCCTGTCCCAGCCGTGCAGCAATGTCGCAGATAATCCTCCAGTCAGCACGCGCATCGCCTGGAGGATCAACTACCTTCTGATGATGAATTACGCGGCCCTCCACGTTTGTCGTAGTACCTTCGTCTTCTTCCATCAAAGATCCGGCCAGGACCACATCTGCGTAGCGTGCTGTCTCTGACATGAAGAAATCGATTTGCGTAGAAAACTCCAGCTTCTCGTAGGCCTCGCGGATATAGGCATTGTTGGGTAGAGAGACCATAGGATTGCAGGAGATCGCCAGCATCCCCTTGATCTTGCCTGCATGGATGGCCTCGAGGATAGGCACTATCGAAAGCCCTTTGTGCGGGATGGATTCTTCCGTTACACCCCAGACCCCGGCAATGTATTTTCGATGTTCAGGATTTTCAATGTCCCGTCCGCCAGGAAGCTGATCGCATTTCTGGCCCTGTTCACGGCCGCCCTGTCCGTTTCCCTGTCCGGTAATCATGGCGTAGCCGCATCCCTCACGCCCGATGCGCCCGCTGGCAACCACCAGGTTGATTGCAGCCATGCAGTTCTTGACGCCTTTGGAGTGGTGTTCGATTCCGCGCGCGTGCAGCAGGAAGCTGGTGGAAGCCGGGCCCCATATCTCCGCTGCTTTCACAATCATGCTGGCTGGTACGCCGGCGATCTTTGCAGCGTAGTCCGGCGTATATTTCCGGACCGTCTCTTCCACCTTGTCCCATCCTGTAGTGTGCTTCGCGATGAAATCACGGTCGATCCATCCTCGCTCGATCATGATGTGAAGCATGCCGTTAAATATGCCGATATCTCCACCCGAGCGTACGGGAATATAGAGATCTGCGTTGCGGGCGATTGGCGTCAGGCGCGGGTCCATCACGATCAGCTTGGAACCATTTTCGCGCGCCTGCCAGAGATAGTGGGTTGTGATAGGGGCGCATTCAGCAACATTTGCGCCGGCCACCAGGATGGCTTTGGCCAGCGGAATATCGCTCCAAGGATTTGCGGCGCGATCAATTCCAAAAATCTTCTTGGAAGCGGCAGCCGCGGAAACCATGCATAGCCGGCCGTTATAGTCTATGTTTGCAGTTCGCACGGCTACGCGGGCAAATTTGCCCATTAAATAAGCCTTCTCATTAGTCAATGAAGCGCCGCCGAGCAGCGCAAATGCGTCATTGCCGTATGTTTTCTGTATCCGTTTGATCTCGCTGGCGACCTTATCCAGCGCTTCATTCCAACTTACTGGTATAAAACCCGTACCGTCCCTGCGCATCATGGGAGCTTTGAGTCGATCCGGGTGTTCATCCTGCATGTAGCGCTTCACGCCCTTGGGGCACAGCCGGCCTTGATTGAACGGAAAATCTTCCCATGGTTCAAAACCAATAACATGATTGTCTTTTACCTTGAGTTGAATGCCGCATTGCTGCCCGCAGAAGCAGCAGTGGGTCTTTACCGTCCGGTCAGGTTCAACGTCCGCGTTCCATCCACTTGCTGGAATCCGATTCAAAGTAGGTCCGAACTGGGCGACCAATTCAGGGACCGTTACTGGTGGTTTGGCCATTTGACCTCTCGTTCATCGGGCAACTGGTGGGTGCGCAATTCGCGCCACTTGGCATCCTGCGCCATCGCCAGTGACTTGCGCCGGCATGATGGGCACACTTCCTGATAGTGGCGCCCGTTTGGTAGTTGATAGTGAATGCCCAACGCTTGCTGAACGTCCTTTAGGTCTTCAATATGCAAGCGCGATGCAAATGCCTCTCCGCAGCGCAGGCATTTGGCCTGTTCGGTTCGCGCTCCTTCTTCTTTGTAGAACTGGACGCCAATCTGAGCCGGCCGCTGAAAAATATGGAAGAACTTTCCAAAGGGCAAATAAAGCAGCGTAAAGATAACTGTAACGGCATGAAGCATCGATAAAAATCCGTAGTTCAGGCCATGCAGAAGATGCGTGGATGCCGTGAGAACAAGACCTGTGATGGAGATGGCGAAGAGCATCAGCAGCGGCATCATGTCTTGCGCAAACTGCTGCACAGAAATTGCCCCGCGGTCCCGTGCACGCCGGAATAAAGCAAGGGCGACTCCCAGCAGGACCATGACTGCGGAAATATCGAGAATATTGAAGGTGAGAGCTGCTGTGAGCGTACCCAGATGAAATGTGGAAACATGCTGACCGAATATGAATGCCTGATAAATCTGCTGATTATCCGGTGCGCTCTCAAAGTGCACCCATCCAAACGACAAGGGGAAGGTCACGGCAGCGGCTAGTAAGCATCCCCAGGCAATCAGCCAGTGCGCCGCCCAGCGCGTGTGAGATCGCTTTTCAATGAACCGTTGCGCGAAGAAATCGGAGAAAAAAACCTGGCCCAACCGAACAATATTCCGGGGCAACTTTGCTGGACGAAAGAAGATTCGCCATCCCTGGAACCAGTACTTGCGGGTTGGCGGGCGCCGCAACCACATCGCAAAGCGGTAGCCGATGCCAAACGCGGAGAACACACATGCGCCGGTGTAAGGAACTAGGGCCGCATCATAGTGTTTCAGCCCGTTGCTGCCGAAGAAAATAAAAAGCAACAGGGCAATAGCAACACCCAAGCCCCAGATCGTGGCATGGGTAACATCGCGTCCGGTTGCGGCGCCTCGTTGCAAGACATGCTCCTTCTGTTCAACTCGAATGCGTCAAAAGCATATCGAACTGGGATAAAAAATTTCCAGTGCCGTATTCTAAGTTGTTTTTAATACATGCGGTTTTAGAGCATGCCGGGCCGTGATTATAGCTACGGCAAGGCAGAGCAGGGCAAAGAGAGCAAGCAGACCAAAGCCCCAAAAGAAAGATCCCGTCTGTTGGCGGATGATTCCCAGTGCCAGGGGAGGAAAGAACCCGCCAAGTCCACCCATTGCACCCACCAGCCCGGTTGTTGCTCCAACTGATTGAGGAAAATATTCAGGCACAAGCTTAAATACCGCGCCGTTTCCCAAGCCGATCGCTGTGGCCATTCCCAGAGCTCCAATAGTGAAGGGTAGCATCACCTCCCAGGTCATTAACAAAGCCATGGCGGATACAAACGGAAAGACCCAGAGCAGGATCATTAATCCGCCAGTTTTGTCTGACAGCCATCCACCGAGCGGCCGCATGACCGTTGCCAGCAGCACAAACCCAGCGGTCCGCAGTCCTGCATCTTGCGGGGTGAGTTTGAAAATCTCGGTCAGAAACATTGGCAGATAAATACTCATGGCTACAAACCCGCCGAAGGTCAGAAAGTAGAAGAAGCTGAGGACCCAGCTCATCCTTTCGGTCAGCGGCCGGAGCATTTGCGCCAGTGACTTTGGCGGGATGGTGCGCAGTGCATCTTTGGAAAAGACCGCAAAGAGCAAGCACCAAATTGCCAGCAGCCCAGCAAAGCTCCAAAAAGTATTGCGAAACCCAAGGTGAGGAAATAACAAAGGCGCTCCGAATGCAGCCAGCGACTGTCCTACATTCCCCGCACCGTAGATCCCTAAAGCGAAGCCTTGTTTCTCCGCGGAATACCACCCGCTCACAAACGCCACGCCCACTGAAAAGCTGGCCAGTGCGATTCCAGTGAAGAAACCAAACAACAAGAGCTGAGAATAGGTCTTCACTGTACCCATCAAGAGCGCCGCAATGACCGAGACAATCATTGTCCCGCTAAAAATTCTGCGTCCGCCAAAGCGATCTGTGAGCAGCCCCAGCGGAATTCGTCCCAGGCTGCCCAGCAAGACCGGAATCGCCATTGCGATACTCGCCTGTACTGGCGCAAGATGAAACTGCCTCTTCAGCACTGGCATCATTGCGGACACCAAGCCAAAAATGGCGAAGCATAGGGCAAATGCACCTGTACCCATCATTAATTGGAATACCGCAGAACGATTCGACTTGGCATCCATCATCTGACCTCAAGCAATATTTTTATCTTGAGTTGAGCTTCCCGAATGTGACTAAAATCACATCTTCACAAAACTTCGAGATTTATAGCCAACTCTATGGTATCCGCTGAACTTTTGGGCAACACTGGGGCCGGTGACGGCTAATTTTTATCCGGTGGATGAAAATGTTTTTGCGCTTTCTCCGGCATCTGGTTTCTTCAATCTTGCCGATCCAGATGCGATTCCGCACGCTGCCCTAACGCATGAAAGCAGCGCCTTTAAAGCGCTGCTTTCATTGCTCCCGTTACAGCAGGCTCCAGCCGTGGTCAAGAGTGCTCCCCCGCAAACGCTCGACCATGGCTGCGGGAAATTCCTAGTTGTTGTTCGGCTCGTCGCGCAGCGTAAGCACCGGGCAAGGAGCGCTTGCGATGACGTTATAGGTAACGCCCGCATGGAAATGAGCATTGAATCTCTTTTCTACGGGCAGTCCCAACACAATCATGTCAGGCCGTTCTTTCTCGGCGTAGTTCATCAGCTCTTTCACCGGATCGCCAACTTCAACCACAAATTGCGGCTTGCACCAGCTTTTGGCCTCTGCCGGAATGATCTTGTTGAGTTTTCGGTATGTCGTGTTCACCAATGAGACACGATCATTCAGGTGGATTTCCTCTGGCGCTACGACGTGCATAAAGGTTATGTCAGCGTAATTTTCCTGTGCGACTGAGAGAGCATAGCGAGCGGCAAATTCCGCGTGAGTTCCCAGATCAGTTGGGAACAGTATGCTTTCTACCTTGAAATCGTGATAGGGTCTTGTGTGAACATGAGGACCCACCGTCAGTACCGGACAATTGGCCTTGCGGAAAACTGCTTCCGCAACTGAACCCATCAGAAAGTGCCGCAGGCCACGTCGTCCATGAGTTCCCATTACGATCAAATCAATGCCATGTTCTGTAATCCATTCCGGGACGGTATCTTCCACAACGCCCCGGGCGAAGAGCGGTGTGCAATTCAGCCCGGTCTCTCTGGCCAACGCATACAGTTGTTCACGACTGCTATCTTCCGCTTCCTGGATGATGTCTGTCCCTGCAGTCTCGGTCAATACGATGGGATTACATGCATGCGCGGGATAGAGCTGTGCACCATAGTGCCGGGCCATGCCGACTGCGTAAGCCTGTGCAGCATTTGACGCCTCACTGAAATCTGTCAAGAACAGGATATTTTTGAATGAAATCTTATTTACCATTGGCAGAGCCTGCATAAAACCTCCTTCATCAATACATTTTCGGTTTCCGTCATGCCTTTCACTTATGGCTCAGTATTAATTGCGGTCTAGACGCCTTGCCGTGACCTGCGTCACGCCTTTTATGACCGCGCGTATCCGGCAAAACCCTGCTAGAGAAATGAGATGTCCAGGTGTGATGTGCATCACATCGCAATGTGATGGCGTGACCATAGTCTGATTGTGCAACAAAGCTGTCACAGGAGATCAGAAATGGCGATTGCTTATAACTTTCGTATCATTGAGGATTGCCTGAAGTGTACCGTGCGCGAGCAGCGCCTGTTCTGCAATCTGAGCAGCGAAGCGTTACAGCGGCTGCAAACCATCAAGGCAACCTCGGTTTATCCCAAGGGTGCATTGCTTGGCCTTGAGGGCCAGCCGCCGCGCGGCGTCTTTGTCCTCTGCACTGGACGCGCAAAGCTATCGACAACCTCGAGCGAAGGCAAGACCATCATCCTGCGGATTGCGGAGCCAGGAGAGATTCTGGGTTTGACCGCGGCGGTCTCCAACACTCCTTATGAAGCCACCATAGAGACGCTCGAGCCCAGCCAGGCAAATTTCATCTCCCAGACTGATTTCGTACGTTTCCTGCAAGAATATCCGGATGTAGGCTTGAGAGCGGCGCGGCAGCTTACACACAATTGCAAATGTGCGTATGACGAAATCCGCTCTCTTGGCCTTGCGAACTCGGTGGTGGAAAAACTTGCCAGGCTAATCCTGCAATGGGCGGAGCGTCCGCTGGAATTGCCTGGAAGAAAGCCAAACGAAATAGCTATACGCGTAACCCTGACACAGGAAGAAATTGCGCAGCTCATCGGTTCATCGCGAGAGACGGTTTCGCGCGGGCTCAGCCTCTTCCGGCAAAGAGGATGGCTCAAAATCAAAGGAGCAACCTGGACTATCCTAAGCCGGCAAGACTTTGAAGGCCTGGTGACCACCTGAGAGTCACGGAGCGGGGTGATGACCATCACATCGGCGTGATGTAAACCGGGATATACAGTGATCTATGAAGATGACACTATTGCACCGCGAAACCGCGAATGAGTTGCATGCAGTGCTTTCGCCGGCGCTGCGGGCGAAAATCGCCAAGTATGAGCGGATTGTAACTGTGCCCAAGGGCGCGAAACTGCTCCAGCATGACGTGCAACCGGACCGACTGGCAATCCTTAATTCGGGAACAGTGGAAATCCGCCTTGCCGGTATGCGTAAATCGGTCGCCATCGATGATGTGCCGGCAGGAAAGGTATTTGGAATCCGGGCCGTTGTCTCCGGAGAGCTGCCCCAGGTCGATGTGACCTGCCTGGAGACATGCCAGGTTACATTCTTACCCAGTGATGTGTTTCTGACCTTGTTAAAGGACAATCCAGAGGTCTACTTTGCGGTCGCAAAGGTGCTAGCTGCTGATTTGCAGATCGCGAACAGCATCCTGCGTAACTGCTCCCGCTCGTCCAGTTCCCATTTTGGGCCAGTGAAACCCCGCTTGGCGCCGCACAGGTGAAGCAAAATTCGGGCAAGACATCACCATCGCTCCAAAATCCTGCATTCCAGCTGGTTTTGGGGCTTCTAGAATGGCGCACACAACATCATCATAAGGCGGAAACCCTAAGCCGAAAGACGATGTTCTGCCTTAGCTTCGACTGTGATTTAAATCACAGCACCTGCGGGTGCTAACCAGATAGTCTGCGATTTCATTTTCCACGCTAGAAATGTGAGGCTCGCATGTCAGGAAGGACAATCAAAAGGTTGTTTGTTCTGTTGGGGCTAATGCTTGGATTCGCTACGCTATGCGTTGCCAGCCTCAGCCAAAACAACGCGAATGAAGCCAACCCCCAGTCTGGCAAAGCCAAGGGCGAGAAGCAGAAAGGCAAGAAAGAATACGCCAGTGAGAATCATCAGCCTGTGGATCCTTCGCAATACGTCGGTGCGGAGACATGCAAGACCTGCCATGAAGATGTAGCCAAGGGCTATGACAAAGGACCACACTGGAAGACCACTCTAGCTAAACATCAGGGGCCGGAATGGCAGGGTTGCGAAGCTTGCCACGGTCCAGGCAAGGAGCACGCCGAGTCCGCCGATCCCAGCAAGATCATCCGCTTTCCAAGCTTGTCTGCTGAAGAATCATCTAAACGCTGCCTGGGTTGCCACGAGCTCGGCCAGGAACATGCCAACTTTCTTCGCTCCGCGCATGTGAAGAACAACGTCGGCTGCACCGACTGCCACTCGATTCACGCACCGAAAGTTCAGGTCAATCTGCTGAAGGCGGCGCAGCCCCAGCTTTGCTATTCCTGCCACCTTGACGTCAAACCGGACTTTTCAAAACCGTTCCATCACAAAGTGAATGAAGGCCTGGTAACATGCAGCAACTGCCACAATCCGCATGGCGGGTTCCTGACACATCAACTGCGCTCCACCGCTGCTCAGGACCAGCTTTGCTTTAATTGCCACACAGACAAAGCTGGTCCTTTTGCGTTCGAGCACGCGCCGGTTAAGACGGAAGGATGTGTGGCTTGCCACTCGCCACACGGGTCTTCTAATCCCCGGCTGTTGCGGCGGAGCAATGTCAATTTGCTTTGTCTGGAGTGCCATACATTCACCGTGGATTCTGCAGCTCCAGCGATTCCGTCGTTCCACAACCAGGCGCAGAAATATCAGGCATGCACCATGTGTCACACATCGATTCACGGGTCGAATTCAGACCATTTCTTCTTTAAACCGTGAGGAAAGGAGTAACGGGGATGAAGCATAATAGCGAGTCTCGCAGAACAGGAGCATGGCGTCTGCTCCTGGCACTGGCAACACTTCTGATATCCACGGTTTTTTATGGCCAAGCTGGCGATCAGAAAGATAAAAAAGGAAGCACTGAGGCTTCGCCAGCACAGCCTTCAGTGAGCCTGGCTGTTGATTCAGCCCGCAAAGCCAGCGACCTTCCTGCTGCGGTGGACACGGAAAACAACGAAGGTCAGAACTGGGGTGGATTTGAAGTTAAGCAATCGGCGGAATTTGGTGGCCGGATCTCGGATTTTTCTGGCAGCCAGGCCATGTGGGACACGCTCGTCAATCTGGGCAGCGGCCCGCGTCTTCTTGAATACACCCTCGATATGCGTTCGCCGAACCATACCGGGAAGTTGTTCGACGATCTCAATTTCAGCAACTTCGGCTATGGCGGCGAGCCCCTTAATGTGAGCAAGATCCGCTTCTCCAAAGGGGCTGCATACACGTTCTCTGCCGACTTTCGTCGCGACCAGAACATTTTTGATTATGACCTGTTCGCCAACCCTCTGAATCCACCGACCTCCAACCCCAACATCCCTGTGTTGAATTCTCCGCATGAGTTTCTGCTCACGCGCAGGATGAGCGACGTAAACCTGGGCCTTTTTCCGGTCGGCCAGGTGCGTTTCAAGCTTGGCTGGTCGCGTGTGGTCAATGAAGGCACAACTTTTTCCACGGTGCACCTGGGAACGGAGCCGCAACTCTTACAGCCAACGTTGAACACTACAGACAGCTTTAATTTTGGTGTGTCCTTCCGATTCATTCCAAGAACTGCCATAAATTACGATCAATTTTTTACGCATTTCAAAGGCGACACCACTGCAAGTCTTGCCGGTACTCCCTTCACGTTGGCTGGCGGCATCCCGGTAGATTTGGGACTGCCGTTCAACACGGTTGCAGGCCAGCCCTGCGCAACGCCTCTTTTGGCAGGAGGACTTGCCAATCCTGCCTGCAATGGCGTTTTCAGCTACTCACGCGTGGGGAAGCTGCGCAATAACTTTCCCACTGAACAAGTGAGCTTCCAGAGCAACTACTTCAAACGCACCGATCTGTCCGGCCGGTTCAGCTATTCCGGGGCGACCGCTAATAATCCGGATTTTTCTGAAGTGTTCAACGGATTAATCACAAGGAGCCGCCAGAGATTAAGTAATATGACCGGCTCTTCCACCGCGCAACGTATTTCAGCCAGCGCTGATTTCGGCATTACGTTCCGTGTTACTGACAAGCTTCACCTGATCGATACATACCGGTTTGATAATTTCCGTATTCCAACCGGATGGGACTACACCAGCGGCAGCCTGTTTGGCGCCACACTGCTCTCGCCGGCTAACATGTTTACTCCGGCAACGTGTCCGCCGCCTTTTACTGCTGCGACCTGTCCGCAACACAACGCAAGTTCAGGACCTGACCTTGTTGTTGATGTGCTGAATCAATTTCTCAAGCAATACAGCAACATCAATACGTTTGAGGTTGAATACCAGTTCACCCCCCGCGTGAGTGCCTATATTGGATACAGATTCGAGCGGCGGGAAATCACAGACAATAACTCAGACCTGCAAATTCAGACATTTTTCCCCGGACCCACAGCAGCACTGGCGAACCGAGGCGCGTGTGCACCGGCCGCCTCCAATCCGCTGAATCCAGATGGAACGTGCACGGCCGTGGTGCCGGACAGCGGGAATGAGTTCGTAGAAATCAACGCACACTCAGCTCTCCTGGGTTTCTCGGCGCGACCGAGCAATAAACTCCGCTTCAGCTTCGACACAGAACAGTACTATGCGGACAATGTTTTCACTCGTATCAGTCCTCGCCACTTGCAGCGTTACAAAGGCCGCATCCTTTATAAGCCAAAGGTATGGTGGAACCTGGGAACGGCAATCAATATCCGCGAAAACCGCAACAACACTTCCGATATCGGCAACCTGCAGCACAATCGCAGCTATGCCTTCAATAGCGTCCTCTCTCCAGGCGAAGGGACATGGGGGCTCGATCTTTCCTATGATTACAACGATATCTTTTCTCAGACCAACATCTGCTTCGTCGCTACTCCGGTTCCGGCAGGGTCGCTGAGTTGCGGAACTCCGTTCCTGTCAGGAATTTCCGTATACAGTGAAGCCTCTCATGTGGGGGCTGGTTCTTTTTACTTCAAGCCAATTAAACGTGTGACCGCTGCCATTGGATATACGGTCACCAGCAGCAATGGCAATACTTTGATTCTTAACCCAATTGCACCGACCGGGCCGCTGGCTTTTAATTACCATCTCCCCTCGGGATCGCTTGTGGTCCAGATGGCCAAAAACCTTGCTTTCAAAGGCGGCTGGAACTATTACGATTACAATGAGAAGTCCGACCCCGGCCCAACATTACCGCGGGATTTCCGGGGAAACACATTTACTCTGGCGCTCCGCTACACCATGTAACGGAAACCAATGACAGGAGGAACTGATGAAGGTGCTGATGGCGATGTTGTTTCTGTTGGGAATCATGCTGGTCGCACGTCCAGCGCTGGCGGACGACGCGGAAGCGCTTTACAAGTCAAAGTGCCAGGTTTGTCACGGCGCCGATGGTAAAGGCAGCGTAGCCGGCCAGAAGATCGGCGTGAAGGATTTCCACTCGCCGGAGATCCAGAAGCAAAGCGACGAAGAACTGTTTAACGCCACCAAGCAAGGCAAAGGAAAAATGCCTGCCTATGACAAGAAATTAACGGACGATCAAATCAAGCAATTGATCAAATACATCCGCAGCATGAAGTAACAGCAATTGATCGCTTGAAGGTCCGGAGGGCAACATGCCCACGTTTCTGATACTTGCTGTTCTGGTACTTACGATTGTTCTTGCGGGGTTGGTTGTCCTGCGGCCAACTCTTACTGTTGCTCGCGGCGGGAAGATGCTGGCCTTCCTAGCATTGTTCATCTTCCCCATTTTCGCCGGCTTGCTGGGGTTGGAGAACCATGTGGAACGGTCAAAGCAAACCTCATTCTGCCTGACCTGCCACATCATGGGTGACTACGGGAAGAGCCTCTACGTAGACGATTCTTCATACATCCCCGCAGCACATTTTCAGAATGGGCGTGTTCCCCGCGATCAAGCCTGTTATACCTGCCACACTGACTACACAATCTTCGGTGGTTTCAATTCCAAGCTAAGAGGACTACACCACATCTACGCGCAATATCTCACCAAACCGCAGCAGCCTATTAAGCTGTACCACCCCTATAACAACCGCGAATGCCTGCACTGCCACGCAGGATCGCGCAGCTTTGAGCAAGGTGTTTTGCACAATGCCGATCCTCAGACGATGGCAGATATCAAAAGCAACAAGCTCTCGTGCCTGTCATCAGGATGCCATGACACCATTCACAACGTGAAGGACCTGGACCACGTGAAATTCTGGAAGCCGGTGCAATGATGGAAAAGCAAATCAACCCAATCCATTCCAAGCTGCGCTTGGCAGGCGTTTTAATAATGATTGGGCTTGCGGTCCAGGCAATTAGCCTGCTTTGGAACCATCCCCTTTCTTTTATTGCTTTTGTGGCGATTGGAGGACTCTTTCTAGGCATTGGGATCATCTTGTACCTGCTTACGTTGGTTAACATTCCGACCATCCCGCCAGAGAAGGAATCTGACAAGATTCAAAAACCACGGCTCTGATGCTTTCAAGCAAAACCAGAGTTGTTATAGCCTACAGTTTATATTCGCCGGCACTTGATCAGAATCGTGTGGCGCAGCCGCCCCTCGCCTGTGTTGGGTTACGGCTTCTCTGGTTTTGCTTTACTGTCTTGTTTTTCTGCCACTCGTTGCGTGTGATGCCATTGAATTCCAGCGCTCATGATCGTCT
>DATEHN010000076.1:0-40434 GCA_035279585.1 Candidatus Angelobacter sp.
CAGGCGGCATCCAAACCTTGCTGCAGCTCAAAAACTGGCAGGGCAGGCTTATGAAAAGATTGTCGCCGCGCAGCAGGCCAATGAGTGGGACCTCAATGGTCACGCCCAGAAAGCCAAAGACCTGCTGGATGAAGTGAACCGGGAATTGAAGCAGGCAGCGGAAGCTTCCAACGAACATCACTAAAAATTCTGCTGATCATCCGCCGGCAGGACCACTTCCTGCCGGTATTTTTTTGATATTTGCAAATCTCGTTATGCTGCCGGGCGTCGACCTGGCTACGCTGATCCACGCGGATCAACGCCATAGGAATCTAACACGTCTTTCAACGTTACAACGCCTTCCAATTTGTGCACATTGGCCCGGTTGACCACAGGCAAAATGTCAACATGAGAGCTGCTCATGCGTTCCAGCGCCAGATGCAATGCCTGGTCTGCATGGACATGTGGAAAATCGAGCGAGCCAAGCAGGCTCAACACGCTCTGTTCTGCTTTTCCGTTGGCCAGAGCGCTCTCCACCATGGCTCGGCTCAAGACGCCAACCACGCCGTCTTCATCCATGAGCAACCAGGCATGGAAAGCGCTCATGCGGACCTGTTCCGCCGCTTCTCGCACGCTCATTTGTGCCGGCAGCGTTTCCATGGCGCTGCGCATGATCCGCGACACCCTGCGCTGCCCCAATTCGCTGCGTGCCTTTATGCTAGGCAAGTGGATGCCATCCTGATGCGCCAGCGCTTCATAGATCGGCTGCTTTTGGAACCGCGAAGAGATAAAGAGGCTTGCCAGGTTGGCAATCATGAGGGGCACAATGACTGAATAATCGCGGGTCATCTCAAAAATCATCAGGACAGAGGTCATGGGTGCGCGGACAATTCCTGCGAACAACGCTCCCATTCCAACCAGGGCATAAGCGCCGGGTGTTGCGGTATAACCGGGCAGGAAATGATGAGCGATGCTGCCCACGGTGCCGCCCAGCATTGCGCCAAGAAACAGGCTGGGACCAAAAATTCCACCGGCATTGCCGGAACCATAACTGGTGGTGATGGCAAAGAGTTTCAGCACCACCAGCACGGCCATTAGTTTGAATGCCATGTTTCCATTCAGGGCCTGGCCAACAAAGCTGTATCCCACGCCCAGGGTTTGGGGCACAAACCAGCCCATAAGCCCCACCACTACTCCGCCCACCACCGGATGCCACCAGAACGTCTTTTTGGGCATGAGCAGGAATCGCTGGCGCATGCCCAGCAACAACTTGGTGAAAGCTACAGACAGAAATCCGCCGGTAATGCCTAGCACCGCATAAATGCCGAATTCCAACGGATTCACCAGTTCATACTGCGGCACATGGAATAGCGGGTTATTACCCAGGATCAGCCGCAAGACCATCCAGGAGGTAGCAGAGGCAATCACAACCGATCCCAGCACCGGCGCATTAAGATCGCCCATTACCTCTTCCAGGGAAAACAGGACGGCGGCCATGGGCGTGTTGAAAGCAGCGGCAATGGCTGCTGATGCTCCCACCGGGATCAGCGCTTTTACCTTTTCCTGGCGCAATCCCACGGCGCGGCCAAGCACTGAAGCGATTCCCGCTCCCACCTGCACAGAAGGGCCTTCACGTCCCAGCGGAATGCCGCTGGCGAGCGTGGCAGCCGTGCAACCAAACTTTCCCAGGACAGTGCGGAGTGAGATAAACCCTTCTCGGGCAAAGAGAGCAGCCTTGGTCTGCGGCACGCCGCTGCCTCGCGCATTAGGAAAATAGCGGTAGAGCAGGTAGCCCATGGCAAGCGATCCCGCCACGGGAATCAGAACGCGCCGCCATGCATCGCTCCCGGGTGGATAGAGCCGCATGCCAATGTGCTCAGTCAGGAAAATGAAGGCGACAACTGCCAGCCCCACCAGCGCCCCGATCAGCAGTGTAAGGACGAGAAAAATTTGTTCTTCACCCCGCTCTGAAGCAGGCGAAATCCAGCGTGTGATGAATCGCTGTATTACGTTGTTCGGGTAGGTTTCTGCAGGACCAACACTCACTCAGATAGCTTACTAGAAATGTCGTTGAACGATTCTTTTGGTGACCGATCGTCACTGGCACATCACACGCCTTGCGCAGCAGATCAGAAGACGAACGGCCAGGAAATCAGCGCATGATGCATGACTCCTGGCCGCCATCACCTTTCCTTATCAGACGGAACTATGGATAACGCCTTTGCTACTGTCCATTCGAGCAAACGGAAAGGCCTGCGTTTTGGAAGCTCCACCAGCCGTTGACTGAAGTGGATGGAGACTGACCGAAATATTGCAGGAAGACCAAATCCTGCAGGTTGTATGTAAAGCCGTTCAAGGTGTAAGGGACGGCGCCGGAATTAGCACCGCCTTCCAGCGGGTCACCATCTTCCAGCAGTCCGCCGCAACCGGGATTGTTCACGAACGGGTCATCCATCCATTCACCTATCTCGTGCGATAAGGCTGAGACGTCCTGGGCAAAGACGCCCTGCTTGTCGATATAGGTGAATACGGAATAAGTCTGTGGCGCGCTCGCATTGCCAAACGCGCTATGGTAGCCGCCAATACAGCACCCGCCGCCCTCGGTCAGGTAGGTGTTGTAAGTCAGGATAATGGGCAAGCTGTCCGGCGTGATCTGGCTGTTGCTGCTGATGATCTGCCGCACCTTGGCGTCAAAAAAGTTGATGTCCACCAGAGCCACACGTACGCCGAATTCGTTTCCACTCTTGCCGGAGGATGGGGGCACGGTAAGCGTTACCTCTGGCAGCACCACTAAGTTGAGCAGCACATGATAGTTCGTGTTGAGGGAAACATCGCTCCAAAAGTTACCGCGCTGAAACGCGTCAATGTATTGGGTGTTTCCCAGGTCAACTCCGCCTTGCACAAAATCAATCCCTGAGTTGAAGATGGGTGAAAGCGAGGTGTTTTGAATCACGCTCCGGCCGTTGGAAAGCACATGGGATGGATCAAAGATGCCGGTCGGCGTTGGGTTCAGTACCAATCGAATGGGGACCAGGTAAGCCGTGATGGTGGTCGTGGTGTTGGTGGTTTGGGGATTGGTTCCAACCATAGTAAAGCTGGCCCCGCCCGCAAAAAGACTGCCTGTCCAATTGGGAATGGTGGAAGTTGCCGGAGCCGCCAGGTTCCCTGAGTAGCGCGGAGTGAGCGTGACATACCTGGGCGTGGGCTGTGTCTGTGCCACGGCGGAACTGGCCATGCCGGCACAAATTAAAACAACGAGGGCGGTGAAAACGCTAACGCGAACAAAGAATTGATTGCGCACAGAATCTCTCCTTATCTGACCATTGGTTCCAGGCTGCGGTTGACAAGGTATTGCTTGCATTTCCGATGGCTGACGGTTTCCCTAACCGCAGCGCGGCCTATCATTGAGTCGGTAGGCGTTCCGACCCTGGCAAGCCCTTAAAGCTGCCAGGGCCGGGTTTTTCCAGAGGGCAAAGTTGGCAAAGGTATTACGCTGCCTCTTTGCAAACCGGATCAATGCACTGCTACGCCGATTACGCCGGCTGAGAAGCTATCGCAGCCAATGTTGCCGCAGACTGCTGTATCGGTTGTGTTGGCAAAGTTAGGAAAACCGAATGCATTGGAGACAAAGAACGAAAGATCAGCCGGCTCCGTGCCCGGTCCCTGAATGTTCGCTGGTGAATTGTCTTCCACGTCGGACAGAAACAGGATGGCCGGGCTGGTTGGCACTAGCGTCATCCAGTAGCTGCCATTTTCAAGAATAGGGCAACTGATTCCGGTGATGGCAACGGTCACCTCAGGAAGGCCAAAGGCAGTGCGTCCCGTCGGAGTCACCGATGGCACGCCGGTGCCGCTGCAAACGGTCTTTACCTGGTTGCCGTTCGGGTTGCCGCCTTCGGCAACCGTGCCTTGCACGATAGACCATGTCACACTGGTGACAGCGGAACCCAACCCGACATCCTCTACTTGCTCATTGACAAAGAGACCACCTACTTGCCAATCGGTCTTTCCCTTGGCGCCTTTGAATTTCTTGGGGATCGTGATTGGAATGTAAACTGTCCCCAGAATTCCGAAAGCCGTGTTGTTCGCGTTCCACAGACCATTCGGGTTCTGGCCGTTGGCATCGAAGTCACCTGCATACATAAGGCAAGGGTTGAGAATGCACGGTTCTTCCGTTCCGACCGGTGGCCCACCGGGCTGGGCCTGGCCAATATGTATCTGTTGCGCTA
The DNA here is from genome assembly GCA_035279585.1 of Candidatus Angelobacter sp. GTDB lineage: Bacteria > Acidobacteriota > Terriglobia > Terriglobales > Acidobacteriaceae > Angelobacter. The sequence continues at coordinate 4,209 of DATEHN010000076.1, forward strand.
TGGCCGAGCCTGAAAAAGAGATCATCATCACCACCACGACTGCCACTGCTGATCCAACCATTTTTTTTGACATACATTCTCCTTGGAGCTCTTGGCTCTTCTGGTTGAAAAACTATTCGCGATCAGCGCGAACGCTGTAGTTGCTTTTGCGGGAAGGCAACGAAGCTAGCCCGCATAGCATGTGGCCCTGCAGGGTAGTGCTTAAGAGAGCAGGAAAATTTCATAGAGTAAAGAAAAACTTTTGCACAGGAGAGGTAGAAGATTAGAGCTTATCTAACTATTGGATTGTTATTGTGAATAATAGGCTAAGAATAGGATGGTATCTATCTTGAACAAAATATAGATATTAATTTATTTAACTACGTAGGTGGTTCCATTTTGGAACCCGTTTATTATTTAAGAATATTCTAAGAAGAGTAGTTGCCATCTGCCTCAACATAAACATTTAGACCCTTCAGTAACTTCATTGATGTTCTGGCACAGCCGGCGGTAGTTCACTCAAGATTTTTCCGTTCGCGTCAGGCATTTGTAACTTTGGAGTTCCATCAAGGGCAACTCTCATCACAATCCGAAATGTGGTTGTCGCTTGCTCTTAGCGATGTAGGTTGTCGGCTGCGCTTAGCACTTGCGACATGAACTCCACCAGTTGCCACTCCTCCTGCCAGGTGACTTTGGCGTCCATATCCACGTGCACCAGCGCCTGGCTTACCAGTACCGCTTTTAAGTCTTCAGGAGGAACGTCTTTTTCCAGCCATAGCGTTTCCGATGCGGGAATCACAGTGTCGCCGGCGCCGTGCAGAAGAAAGACCGGCACGCGCAGATCTGCCAGGTGTCCGTGTGGAGAAACCGCATCCAGTTCGTCTTTGTGCAGCGCGATCTCCTTGAGAAAATCGTCGCGCAGCAAATCGCGATGATGCTGCAACTCGTCCAACTCCTTTTGCCCTGTGGGACTCAAGGCCGCTGCGGCTTTCGCGGCTGTAGGCAGCTCCCAAAGATATTGCCGCAAGGCTTCACGCGCGGCCGGCACATCCTGCGGCGAGAAAAAATCTTCCAGGTGCGAGTATGCCAGCACCAGCACGCCGTATTCATGGGCTGTAAGCGATGACTCTGTACCATTGGGCAAGGTTATCGTGTTGGCGACAAAGAAACGGGCTACGCGTTCCATATCATCATGCGCGCCAATCGCCACAACAAATCCAATGTTCGGCGCATAGTCTTTTCGGTCTGCGGCCAGCAGCGCCAGTCCTCCGGCAAAGCTCAATCCAATCAGTCCCACGCTCTGATGCATCCGCGTGCTCAGCACCGCGCTGGAGTCACCAATCACGTCAACGGTCCGCGCGGTCACGTGATAGTCAGCAAGGTCCTGCAACTCCGGCGTCATCACCAGCACGCCGGCGCCGGCCATGGCGCGCGCCAGGTTCCACAGGCGCGGATCTTCAATTCCCAGATGATGGACTCCGTGCAGCAGCACTACTCCTGAGGGATTTTTTACGCCTTGCGGGATGTAAAGCCGATAGCGCAACGGCCCATGCGGCGTTTGCGCCGAGCCATCCTCTTCCTTAAAAGGGTGGTTGGCAAAGCTGGCGGCAAAGCCACTGGCTTTTGGGTCGGCAAAGCGCAGCATGAGGGAAGTTGCGCGCAGGTGCGGGCCCAGCGGATGCAGCAGCACCGCGCCAATCAAAACAAAAGACGCAATGATGACAAAGAGAAAGATAAAGATTTTCTGCTTGCGCGTAAACCTTGCCACTAGATCTCCAGGATCACCGGCATAATCAAGGGCCGGCGTGAGGTGGTCTTAACGATAAACCGCTTCAGGTCAGCGCGGATTTTTTCTTTAATCACTCCATAGTCGGCCTTTTCTTCCGGCGTGGAGCCGTCAAGCGTGGCCGCAACAATGCGCCGCGCTTCCTGAACGAAGCCGTTCTCCGATCCGGCGGCAAAGCCGCGCATCACGATCTCAGGAATTGACTCCACGGTCCCTTTCAGCTTGTTGATGGCGATGATCGGCAGCACAAAGCCGTCTTCGCTAAGGTGACGGCGGTCTTTGATCACCAGGTCCTCCACCACGTCAGTACGCGAGCCGGAATCAATGCAGATGCGCCCCACGGTGACTTTATCAATTTTGCGCGCACCCAATTCATCGAACTCCAGCACGTCGCCGCTTTCCAGCATCAGCACCTGCCCCACGGTCCCATGCATGGAGCGCGCCATATCAGCATGGATCCTGAGCTGCCGGTATTCACCATGAATCGGAATGAAATACTTCGGCTTCACCAGGTTCATGACCAGCTTTTGTTCTTCCTGGCTGGCGTGTCCGCTCACGTGGACCGGAGGATTGGAGCCGTCTTCGTAGATCACATCGGCCTCGCGGCGGAAGAGGTGGTCAATCATCCGGTAAATGCTTTTTTCATTGCCCGGAATAATGCGCGAAGAAAGCACCACGGTATCGCCGCGTTCGATCCTGGCGTGCTTGTGGTTGTCGACGGCCGCGCGTGAAAGCGCAGACATAGGTTCGCCCTGCGTTCCGCTGATCATCACGCAGACCTGCTGCGGCGCGTAGTCTTTGATCTGCCCCGGATGAATCAGCAGGCCTTCAGGCACTTCAAAGTAGCCCAGGTCGAGCGCGATTTCCGCTGCCTCAGTCATTGACCGGCCCACCAACGCAACCTTGCGCTTATACTCCCGCGCCATCTCCATGGCCAGCTTGATGCGGTGGATTGACGACGAGAAGCAGGAGATAAACAGACGGCGCTCAGCGCGAGCAAAAATTTCGTCAAACTTGCCGCGCACGGCGCGCTCACTGGGAGTATAGCCACGGCGCTCAGCGTTGGTTGAGTCCTGCAGCAGAGCAAGCACGTTGCCTTCCTTGCCGTATTCGGCAAAGGTATGCAGGTCAAAAAGACGGTTATCAGTCGGCGTGGGATCAACCTTGAAATCGCCGGTATGGATAATCACGCCCAGCGGCGTATGGATCGCCAGCGCCACGCAATCCACCAGGCTGTGTGTTACCTGAATGGGATTGATGGTGAATGGCCCCAGATTGAAGCGCGTGCCGGCGCGAATCTCGCGCAGATCGGCGTCTTCCAGCAGTTGGTGTTCGTCCAGCTTGTTTTCCACCAACGCCAGCGTGAACTCGGTGCCGAATACCGGGACCTGCAATTCCGAAAGCACCCAGGGCAGCGCGCCGATGTGGTCTTCATGCCCGTGCGTGAGCACAATGCCGCGGACTTTTTCGCGATTCTGGATCAAATAAGTGATATCGGGGACAACAATGTCCACGCCCAGCAGCTCTGATTCGGGGAACATGAGACCGGCGTCAATTACGATGATGTCATCACCCCAGCGGACGGCCATGCAGTTCATGCCGAACTCGCCCAGGCCGCCAAGGGGAATTAAATGGAGTTTTTGCAAAGGCATGGTCTACAGGTGATGCTATCAGAGAACAGATGCAAGAAGAGACGCTTTAGTGCGTAGCCTGGGCCGCTTGCACACGTGCTAAGGCCAGCCGCTCCCGTTTACCGAGAATTGCGCCAAGGCCAAAACCAATCACGCCGTTCAGCGAGTAAAGCAGCCCCGAGTAACCTGCTATCTGGACCGGCAGCAACAGCGCCGCCGCGATCACCAGCACTCCCACTGAAGCAAAACCGAGTTGGAATATCAGGGCGGAAAGCGTGCGCAGCGCCTCGTATTCGTTCAACTCCAACTCCGTCCGCTTCAGATAGGCATAGTGATAAAGCAGCGCGAAGATCACGCATACCGCTATATATCCCAGGCTGTAAATCACCATCAGCTCAGGAACCTGCCGCTCAGAGGTGAACATGTGATTGAGTTGCTCTCGAGACAGAGTGAGGCCCCCGGTCAGGCCGCCAACCACCAGCGTAAAGAGGAATTTCAGCGGATACACGTAGAACAACACTACAAAGAGCAGAATTGAGTTCAGCCCCACCGTATAGGTGGTTTGCAGGCCATAGCGCCGCGAATAAATGTAGTGGTAATACCAGACCTGCACCAACATAGCGAAGCAGATGGCGAATGCGGCAAAGCCCTTCATGGCCTGAACCAGTTCGGCAAAAGTGTGCGGTACTTCGAGCGAAACCACGAGCAGGGTAACGGCGAAGGCGAAGACCGCGTCTGTGAAGCCTTCCAAACGGGTGATCTCGCCGCCACGCCAGCGGAAGTGCTTTTCCGGAGGAACAAGCTGGTGGCCGGCCAATTCTCGAATCATCGCCATAGAAGCATCATCATTGTGCCATAGCGTCTGCCGCCGTGGGCTGCGTTGCTCCAGCGCGCAGTTGGCCCTCCCAACGCGCAACCACGGCGCTGGCCAGGCAGTTGCCAATCACGTTGATTGAGGTGCGGGCCATATCCATGAGCTGGTCCACGCCTAAAATAGCAAAAATGGGCCAGGCAGGCAGATGGAAGGAATCCGCCGTGGCCAGCATAATCACCAGGGCGGCGCGCGGCACGCCGGCTACGCCTTTGCTGGTAAGCATCAGGGTCAGGACCATCATCAGCTGCTCACCAAAGCTCAGATGAATGCCCGCAGCCTGCGCAACAAAGACCGAAGCCAGCGAAAGATAAAGCGTGCTCCCATCCAGATTGAAACTGTAGCCGGTTGGAATAATGAAAGCTACCATCTGCCGGGGAACGCCGAAGGCTTCCATGTTTTCCATGGCGCGCGGCAGCGCCGCTTCTGAGCTGGCGGTAGCAAAAGCAATTGACGCCGGTTCGGCAATGGCCTTGAACAGCCGCCGCAGATCGAGACGCGCAATCAGCGCTACAGGCACCAGGACGCAGCTAACAAAGACTACCAACGCCGCATACAGCGTCAGCACCAGCTTGATGAGGTTCCACATTACATCAAAGCCCATGGTGCTTACCGTGAACGCAATAGCGCCACCTACGCCGATGGGCGCAAAGAGCATCACGATGTTGGTGAACTTGAACATGGTTTCAGAAAAACTCTCTGAGAATGCCAGCAGCGGCCGGCGTCGTTTTTCATCCACCTGCGCCAGGGCAATGCCAAAAATGATGCTGAAGACCACTACCTGCAAGACCTGGTTTTCCGCCACAGACTTGGCAATGTTTTCCGGAAACACATGCAGGATCAGGTCAGCCGGGGTCTGCTTCTGAACATTGGTTGCTGTTGGCGCGTTTGGCGGCTGGCGAACGCCAACACCGGCGCGCGACAGGTTGATGGCACCCAGCCCAATAAACAGCGCGACAGTCGTGACCAACTCAAAATAAATGAGCGCCTTGATGCCCATGCGCCCTACCTGCTTCAGGTTTGAATGGCCGGCGATTCCAACCACAAGCGTTGCGAAAATCAAAGGCGCGATGATGGTGCGGATCAGGCGCAGGAAGATGGCGCTTAATACCTGAAGATTTTTTGCCAGGGCAGGGAAGTCGTAACCGACCTCAGCACCCAGAAGAATCCCGACCATGATCCACGTTGTGAGTGAGCGCCGCACCCAGGCGTAAGAGCAAAAGCCGACGATCGTGAGCCAGCGCGTAACAGCCAGGAGATGCTGGTTGATAGCAACACTGGTGTAGTGATTGATCGCCCAGAGCACGCAGGCGATCCCGGCAAGCGCCAGGAAGGCGATCAAAAACCGGCCTTGATTTGCGGATTTTGCTTTCACCTCAGCAGATCCTCCAACTCAATTGAGCTTTGCGTCCTGGCATCGCGATATTTCACGATCACCGGCGTGTACAGCGCCAGCCCCCACTCGGCGGCCTTGCCTTTGCTGATGGCGCGCGATCCCGGCACTACAACGGCGTTTTCCGGAATCGTAAGCGGCGCATCCGCTGCGGAACGATACACCTGTTCACGCACAATGTCATACACCGGTGTTGCCCGCGTAAGAATCACACCAGCGCCCAGAACGGCGCCGCTGCGTACCCGTGTGCCTTCATAGATGCCGCAGTTGCCGCCCACCAGCACGTCATCTTCAACAATCACCGGCGAGGCATTGATTGGCTCCAGTACGCCGCCAATCTGGGCTGCCGCGCTCAGATGCACACGCTTACCCACCTGAGCGCATGAGCCTACCAGCGCATGAGAGTCAATCAGCGTGCCTTCATCAACGTATGCGCCAACATTTACGTACATTGGCGGCATGCAGATTACGCCCGGAGCGATGTAGGCTCCCTGGCGGATAGAAGAGCCTCCCGGTACCACGCGAATTCGTTCATTCGTACTGAAGCGGCGGGCAGGAAAGGTGTCTTTATCAACAAAGGAAAGCGCGCCGCTCGCGGTCTCTTCTAACTCGCCCAACCGAAAACCCAGCAGGATCCCCTGCTTTACCCAGGCATTTACACGCCATTGCCCGTCCTGCTTTTCTGCCGCGCGGATTTCGCCCTGAGCCAGAGCTTGGCGAAATTCCTGAAATACCTGCCGCGCCGGGCCTGCCGCTCCAGCGGGTAATGATCCTGCGGCGTAAAGCCGTTCAATTTCAGCCTGTAAGCTGTGCATAGAAGGTTTGAGCGCTTGCCGGAATTGCCGTCATTTTAGCTAGCGCAAGTGCGGAGTATAAACGCGAAGCCTGATGGCAGCAAACCTGAGTTCTGCATCATATTTATTTGGTAATTGGGTAAGTTGGTAATTTGAGCTGTGTTGCGGGCGTGAGCAAAGCGGAAACCCGCAGGCGAAATTCTGAGCGAAGCGAAGAATCTGACGCACCAAATTTACGAAATTACCAAATAGAAAAATGCCTTCCCTCAACATTCTCTATATCGCGTATCCCCTGCTGACGGTATCTGACGAGTCTGCGGGTGGCGCTGAGCAGGTGCTGTGGGCATTGGAGCGCGAACTGGCCCGGCGTGGTGTTTGCACTACGGTCGCGGCCTCGGCTGGATCACACATTGCCGGTGAGCTGCTTTCCACGGGCGATCCCTGCACCCAGCTTGACGATTACGAGCGGCGCGATCAGGAGCACCAGGAAGCAATTATTGCTTTTGTGCGCCAACGTGTTCACGCCAGCCAGGCATTCGACCTTGTGCATGATATGTCCGGCAGCTTCTGGCGCCGTGCTGCCGAGCTGGATGTGCCTGTGCTGGCAACGCTGCACTTGCCGCGAAGCTTTTATCCCCCGCAATACTTTCAGAGTGTTCCTGCCAACGTGAGCTTAAATTGTGTATCTCACTCGCAGGCCCGCAGCTTCTCTGATCTGGAGAGGCTGATTGGTGTTGTGCCCAACGGGATTGCGCTGGATCGCTTTGAGCCGGAACATCGAACCAATGGGAACGGGAATTCTATCCGGCGGCAAGGTTTGCTCTGGCTGGGCCGAATTTGTGAAGAGAAGGCACCGCATCTGGCGCTGGAGATCGCTGCCCGCGCAGGATTACTCATCACGCTCGCCGGACAGGTGTATCCGTTCTCTTATCATCAACAGTATTTCGAAAGAGAAATCGCGCCCCGTCTGCGGCAGATGCCGAACGCCACCTTAATCACATCACCCGCGTTCGAGCAGAAGCGCAAGCTATTGCGTGAGGCGCAGGCGCTGTTGATCACCAGCCTGGCCAACGAAACCAGCTCTCTGGTAGCGATGGAAGCCGCGGCTTCGGGAACTCCCGTGATTGCATTTCGTCACGGTGCGCTTTCAGAAGTCGTCAGAGACGGCGTGACAGGCTTTCTTGCAAACGATGCAGAGGACGCGAGCGCAGCGTGCCAGCATATTGTCAGCCTTAATCCAGCGGCATGTCTGCAATATGCGCGCGCTACCTTCAGCAGCGCTGAGATGGCCGATGCTTACCTGCAACTCTATGAAAGCGTGGTTCAAGCCCAAGGCGTACTCCGGCCGATTCAAGTCTAGTCGTGCTGGGAAACCGAGAGGATATTTCCGTCCGGGTCTTTGAACCAGGCTACTTTCGCGCCCCCAGGAGCCGCCCAGATACCGAGTTCATCCTGATTCATGCCCGGAAACCGCTCAAAGGTCACGCCCTTCTTTGTAAGCCCAGTCACAGCCTTCTCAATCTCAGTCACTTCCCAGCCCAACACGGTGAATCCAGCTGGTGTGAAGTTTGCTCCTTTAGCTAGACGCACCATCACTCCGTTTGAGTTCATTACCAGGGCAAAAGGATCGTCACTCACAAAGCTTAGTCCCAGCACGCCTTCATAGAAAGACCGGGACCGCTTGGAGTCGCGGATAGGTACAAAAGCAACAATCCTGGCGGTGTTAAGCATGGGCGCCTCCGTAGCCGGACATCGTACGCTTTACCTTGGCTGCATGCTAGTGGGACGAATAGCACTGCAAAAAGATTAAGAATTGCTGCAAGAACTTCTGGCGGCATCGATCTATCTCTGAGGGATGTTCTCCTAGGTGGGTACCTCGAATATGTCCGCCGCACAAACTTGAACTCCTTGCACGGCGGCCGTATTCGGAGGTGGTGCAGAGCGGTTGCGCTAAACGGCGTAACCGCTCTTTTTTGATCGAAAGTCTCTCAACTGAACATCTTTTGATAGTGCCGGTACCAATTGCTCTGAAACAGCCCAGCCGGATCATATTGCCGCTTCAATTGCAAAAATTTCTGAAATTGCGGATAGCAGGCTTCCACCTGCTCTCGCGTGGCATAGCGATGGTAAGTGAGGTAGTAATTTCCATTGTGCTTGATGGCCAGATCAATCAGCGAGCGAAAGCTGCGTGCTGAATTCTGAATGCCCTCACGATCATGGGTTACGTGCAGGTTAAAAACCACGCAGGCATAGCGATCTTTGGCCCAGGGCAGGAAGCTCTCATCATCGCGCTCAATCAGCCGCACCACGCCATAGATCACGTTGGCATGTTCGCGGCGCAGGGTCTGCGCAGCTTCGGTCATAAAATCAACCAGCGCCGGCCGCGGCACGTCAATTTCCGTGAGCATCTCTGTGGCGGGTACGCGAGCGTGCATCTTGCGGTCAAGCTCCTGATGGTAGTTATCAAGATAATTGCCAAAGAGCTGCGAATCAGACCAATAGACCTGACCTGAAGTTTGCACATATCGCTTGCCGTAAAGCTCGAATGCGCGACGCTTGTAAACATGTGTGTAGTAAGTAAGCCGCGCCCAGTCTTCCGGGCTGAAGCGTGTGGGGTTCTCTGTAATGGGCGTGCTTGCGGGGACTTCCTGATAGCAGGAGAAGACGCCGCGCTGCAAAAAACTTGGCCGTCCGCTATCGGTAGCGAATTGGAAATCGCCATAGAGATAGCCGTCTTTGATGCGCTGCTCAAAAGCGTCTGGAATGTCCTTGAGATCGCGAATCTCCACGATCCGCCGGACTTTTACGCGCTGCCTCAGCCGCAGCTTGACTGACGTGATAAGACCAAATAATCCGTAGCCGCCAATGGCCAGGCGAAACAGCTCCGGGTTGGTTTGCCGGCTGCATTCATGCAGTTCTCCGTCACTATCCAGCAGCGTAAAAGATTCCACGTTGGCGATGATTGGCTTCTCATTCAGCACACGCCCATGGACATTGGAAGCCAGTGAGCCGCCCAGCGTGAACTTGTCTGCGCCGGTTTGCTTCTGCACAATGGCCCACTGGAAATCCTGCTCCGCCTGTTCCTGATGGAGATACTGGATCAGCTCCGGCCACTCGATCCCGGCTTCCACGTCAATCAATCCTCGCTCGCGATCAAAGCTCAACACGCGGTTGAAGCTGCGGGTATCCACCAGCAGCCCGCCATCGGCAAATTGCTGGCCGCCCATGGAGTGCCTGCCACCGGCAACGGAGAGTGCTTTCCCTGCCTGATGGGCAGAGCGAATAATGTTGCGGCACTCGTCAATTGAAGCCGGCGTAAGAACCTGCTGCACCACGGTCTGGTTCAACTGTGAGTGAATGTCGTTGACTGTGATTCCGTTCATCGCGGGCGGGGCAGCGGGAGGAAGCGCAGCGAGCGGGTGCTTCTGCGCTGCGCATCCGCCCAGCCAAACGCCGGCCCCGGCAGCCAGAGAGGTCTTGAGAAAATCACGGCGGGAAAAGCCAGTCTTTGCGCGATTCTTCATCTGTTGCGGCTCCAATCGGCTGAAATCGTGCGGCCACAGACAACAGTAGGGCGGGAAGGGAAGCGTGCTCAAGCGGCATACAACGGCAGGCAGCGCATGTCATGGAATGCCGCCGCAAAAACAAACGCCCTCAGTTTAAGCTGAGGGCGTTCAAGTTAAGTGAGCAATGCTTTAGTGATGGTCTTTGTTGTCTTTGCCGTGCTCTTGCGAACGCGCCGGCGGGCCGGAGTTTGATTTCTGCCCCGACTGCGTCTGGTTCTGATGCGGCGGCACTTCGCGATCGTGCTGTGGTCCCGCAGGCTGCCCGCGGCGGATGTTGTTCACCTGCTGCGGCTCCAGCGGCCTTCCGGGATCCTGCGACAGAGGCGCCTGCCGTTGCGAGAACGGCGGGACCTGCGGCGGAGGCGGAGTCCGCGTTACCAGCGGCCTGCGCTCAACGGGCGGTCCACCCGGTCCGGGTTGTCCCGCCGGATGATCGTCACGGCCGGGGCGTCCGGCGTTGACCTGATTGTTTGCAGGCACGTCATTTCGCGGTACCTGTGCGGGTAGAGTGTGCGCCTTCTCATTGGGCACATTTTGCCGCGGCACTTCTGCCGGCGCAGTGTGAACGTTTTCATTCGGCACATCTCTTCTGTTCACTTCACCAGAAGGAGGAGTGTGAATGGTTTCAGTTCTATTGTCTTGCGGAGGCCTGCCGCGGTTGACCGATCCCGGCGCTGGTCCCCGGTTACCTGCTGAGACAGGAGTACGGTTCTCAATATGCGGACGGGTACGCTCAACCGGCGGATGCATTTCCGGCGCTCCGGCGTGAATCGCGCGCGCGTCAGGCTGGATGGTTGGATGAGGAATTACATGCTCCCGGCCAATGGCATTCACATCCACGCGCACGGTTTCGCGCGCCACAGGGCGCCCGCCACGGAACACATCCGTGGAGACCGCGGTTGGAGCCACTCGCTGATACGCATAGTGAATGTTGTTGACGTTGCGAACATTGATTTCATTGATAATGTTTACCCGCACATTGGTCACGTTCACCCGGCGCAGATAAACGTCACTGTGGTGGTACCAGGGGAAGAACGGATCGCGCGGACCCAGCGGGAACCACACTTGAACTCCCGCGCTTGGGCCGCCGACAAAGGCAACCAAAGCAGGCGCATAAATCGGCCTTACTCCAACCACTACCGCGCCTGGCACCCAGGCCCAACGCGGGCCAATCAAAACCCAGCGTCCATAGTGGAAGGGAGCAAATCCCCAGGGCTCATCTTCAACCCAGGTCCAGCCCCATGGTTCCACCCATGCCCAGCGGCCGTAGCGGTAAGGAGCCCAATCTGCCGCCACGCCGCTCGGATACCAGACTTGCCCGTAATCCGAAGACGGCTGCCACTGGCCGTACTGATCAAGATCGTCGTATCCCGGCACATAGTCGCCGGTGTATTCGCGAGACCGGGAAGAAAGATAGCGGCGGTCGCGGTCATTGCACCAGCTATCAAAATCGTCACCGCCCGGCGCAGAGACAAAGTCCATCTGCACCTGGTCAGTGCCAGTCAGTTTTACTGACTGCCCGCTATGCACGGTCTGGGAAAGCTCGTTCCCGCTGATCTCCAGATCGCCGCTGTTGACGGTGACCAGTGTCGTGCCGTCGTCAGGATACGTTTCCACCCGGTAGCTGCCCGGGCGCAACAGCGTAAGCGCTGCATTCGGCGTATCGATCTCCACGGAACTCCCGGAGAGCATGTCGTAAGCGCGAACGCGCAGCGTTCCCTGCGCCAGCCCAAGCTGCACAATCTGGTCATTCAGGCTCGTGGTTGTCAGATCAGTAGTAGAAGAGACGCGTACGGCAATGTTTCCGGTTTCCAGTTCCGCGCGTCCATCCTTGTCTGTATAAATACGGTCGCCGGTGGTCAGCGGATAATTCAATACTGCCTGGCTCCACTGGTCTTCACCGGAAGGCTGAAATGAAACTGTGCCGCTCACATAACCAAGCCGCGCCACGCGATCTGGAGGATCGCCGCCCCCCTGATTGGCCGGATAATTGTTCGGTGGATAATCATCTTGTTGTCCAAAGACCGGAGCGCACAGTAACGCCAGAAGAGTAATTGCTGCGAAAAACCATTTTTGAGTTTGCGCTTTCATTTTCTCTAATCCTTTTTCGTACTGTTTTAGAGCCCCCTCGTGATCAACACAGTAAGAAAAGCGGCCCCCGCTCACATCAACCCATCTGCTGGTCAACGCTTACTTACATCAACACCGGCAAAAGTGCCAAGTTTCGCACGCGCCAGCAAGCGATTGGCGAAACCCAAGGCAACCTTTTCAGTTCTTTACATTTTTTGATTTAAACAGGGACTTCGTGGCGCGATTAGGAGATTAGATGCGCTTTGGCGCAGCTGTGTTCGACAATGCTGCACTCATTGAAATGTGTTTCTGCGTAAACATAAAAAACGCAAGATCACGCTAAGCTTGGTAACGTAGTGACTCGTCAGTTTATAGATCTGATACCGAAGCGTGCACCTGCAACAATCCCACTTCAGCAGCAATCTTCTCCAGCTTTGACCGCGTCTCCGCCTTCACTGGCAGCATAGGCAGGCGCAGCACTTCCTCAATGCGGCCCATCATGGCCAGCACGGCCTTCACCGGCATGGGGTTTGATTCAAGGAAGTTAGCCTGCATCAGGCGCAGGAACTGGCGCTGCAACTGGCGGGCTTTGTCCCAGTCATTATTGAGCGCGGCGGCCGTGAGCTCTGACATTTCTTTGGGAATCTCATTCGAGCAAACAGAGATGATCCCAACGCCGCCCAGCGCGATCACGGGCAAGGTAACCGCATCATCACCGGAGAAGACGAGAAAGCTTTCCGGCACGTGATTGAAGACCTCTGCAATCTGCCCGATGTTGCCACTGGCTTCTTTTACGGCAATGATGTTGGGAATCTTGGCCAGCCGGCCCAGCGTAGCCGGTTCAATGTTGGCGCCGGTGCGGCCTACAACGCTATAGAGCACCAGCGGCTTGTCCACAGCTTCCGCAATGGCTTTGAAATGCTGGTACTGGCCTTCCTGCGTGGGCTTGTTGTAATAAGGCGAGGCGGTAAGGATTGCGTCCACGCCTTTGCGGCGAGCGAGTTCTTTGGCCTTCTCCACCGCATCATAGGTGCAGTTTGAGGTTGCGCCAGCAACAATGGGAACGCGGCCTGCCGCTACCTCAATCGTGATATCGACTACGCGCAGCCATTCGTCTTTGCTTAGCGTCGGCGTCTCACCCGTGGTACCGCAAGGGACAAGAAAATGAATGCCGGAAGAAATCTGCCATTCGACGAGTTCACGTAAAGCTTTTTCGTCAATGCTCTGGTCCTGCTTGAACGGTGTGATGAGCGCGGTGCCGCAACCTTGTAGATTCATGGTGATTCATAGCATAGCAAAGGTAGCAACCGGGCTTCCAACTCTGAAATCGCAGGCGTACAATTGGTCGCCGCAGCGCAGCACCTTCACGTTGCGGCAAGAAGACAGGCTACTTCCGGCGAGCCGCTTCATCCATCAAAAGGAGTATCAGCATGTCTCCCTCTGCGATTTCTTTCAGATCAGCTTTTGTTCTGCGCAGCTTCAGCCTGCTCATGTTGTTTGTTCTGGTCATGGCGCTCCCGGTGGCCCTCTTTGCTGAAAAAGGCGAAGGCAAAAATCCACAGACCCTGCCGGGTTTGCTGGATAAGGTAACGGTCATCCGCGACGTGAATGACATTCCCCACATTCAGGCTTCCAACGAGCACGATTTGGCTTTTATGCAGGGCTATCTTCACGCGGGAGACCGCTTGTTTCAGATGGATGTAAGCCGCCGCGAGGCCAGCGGCACGTTGGCGGAGCTTGTGGGGCAGGCAGCGCTGGCGCAGGACGTGCAATTGCGCACTCTGGGATTGCGCCGTGCGGCGGAGCGGTCATTGGCCGTGCAGTCACCGCGCGCTCTGGTTTTCCTGAATGGTTATGCTGACGGCATCAATGCCTGGGTGGCATCGCATCCTCTGCCGCCGGAATATCAGGCGCTGGAATTGACGAAGTTTACGCCGTGGACGGCTGTCGATTCGCTGGCCGTGGTGAAGCTGATTGCGTTCGGCCTGTCATTCGATATCGACACGCAAGCCACGATCGAATTGCTAAGTTTCCAGGCCGCAGGAAATGCGGCAGGATTCGATGGAACCAAGCTCTTATTTGAAGATATTGAGCGCTCTGCGCCGTTTGATCCGGCCTCGACCGTGCCGGATGCGTCCATCCCGCTCTCACAGCAGCTTTGGAGCAAGAGTGCCCCGCGCAAGGCACTGCGCGGCGGCATTCACTCAGAGACCCTGACGCTGGCACGCGACTACGCTGCCAGAGTGAGCGAAATTCCTCTGCTTCGCCACGCGCGCGAGCAGCAGTTAGAGGGCGCTTCCAATGAATTTGCCATAGTGGCCGCAACACGACTACCGGTAATCCGTTTGTAGAAAACGATCCACATCTTTCTCTCGGTGAACCTTCCACCTGGTATCCGATTCACCTTGAAGCCGGCGACTTGGACGTAATAGGCAACGGTTTTCCCGGAACTCCCGGCGTCACGCTGGGCCACAACAAGTTTCTGGCCTGGGGCGCGACCAACGATGGAATCGACGTGACCGATACATTCCAGGAGCAGGTGGTTCCCGATCCTACTTCTCCCAGCGGCCTGAGCACCGTGTTCAAGGGCGCGCTGGAGCATGTGGTCCCCATACCTGAGGTGTTCCGCTTCAACAATGTTGGCGATGGCATTGCTGACGATCTTGTGACAGTGCCTGCCGGCGGAAGCATTCCTGCTGCAACGTTAATAGTCCCGCGGCGCAACAATGGCCCCATTATTTCTCTGGACACAACCACCGGCTCGGCCTTGAGCATTGAGTGGACCGGATACAGCGCCACGCACGAACTTGATGCGGTATTAACCTGGGCTTCTGCGCACAACCTCCGGGAGTTTGAAGCCGGGTTGCCATTCTTCTCCTGCCCGCCGCAGAACATTGCTTATGCCGATATCAGGGGCAACATTGCCTATTTCGCTGTGGGCGAGATGCCGGTGCGTGAAGACCTGCAGGCCGGCACGGTGAATGGTCTTTTGCCGGTGTTCATCCGCAACGGACAGGGCGGCAATGAGTGGCTGCCGGTGATCCATCCACAGCCAAAGCAATCCACAGCGTTTGAGATTTTGCCATTCGCGGAGATGCCGCACCTTATCAATCCCAAAGCCGGTTTCTTTGTGAATGCCAACAATGATCCGGCGGGCGTTACGCTGAACAACAATCCAATTGGCACGCTGCGTCCCGGCGGCGGCATCTTCTATCTTGGCTATACGTTTGACGCAGGCTTCCGCTCCGGGCGGATTACACAGTTGATCCGCGAGAAGCTGAAGAACGGAAAAATTTCTTTTGCCGACGTGCAGCAGATCCAGGCCAACGTAGCGCCGCGTGATGCCGAGTTCTTTACCGGCTTCATCACACAGGCTTTTGACAATGCTGTGGCGCGCTCCGGGCAGAACGCAAAACTCGCTACGCTGGCCGGCGATCCCGCGATCGTGGAAGCAGTGGGCCGCCTGCGCGGCTGGGACTTCACCATGCCCACCGGCATTCCCGAGGGCTTTGACGGATTCGACGTTGGTAATCCGCCGTTTGCGCGCTCCGGACAAGAGATTGCCAACAGCGTTGCGGCCACTCTTTATAACGTTTGGCGTAGCCAGTTCATTAGTGAAACGCTGGGCACAACATTAGGACAGGTTGGTTTGGGACCGGTAGAGGCTGCGCTGCCTGACCAGACTTATCTCAAAGCCTTGCGGCATCTGCTGGAGAATTTTTCCACGGCGCAGGGGGTTGGAGCGTCAGGGCTGAACTTCTTTCAGGTTGCAGGCGTGACGAATGCGAATGACCGTCGCGACATCGTGATCCTGCAGAGCCTGAAAGATGCATTGACGCTTTTGGCCAGCCCGACTTTCAGCGCGGCTTTTGGCGGATCAACCAACCAAAACGACTATCGCTGGGGCAAGCTGCACCGCATTACGTTCTCGCATATCCTTGGTGCGCCGTTCAGCATTCCGCCCGCTGGTGGCGCATTCCCGCAACCGCTGGCTGGTCTGCCGGGAATCCCGACCGATGGCGGCTATCAAACCGTGGATGCTGCCAGCTTCTCCGTGACCGCCAATGGTGTGAACAGCTTTACATTCTCTTCCGGCCCTTCACAGAGGTTTGTGGGCGAAGGCAGGCATGAAGGCCTAAAGGGTGTGAGTTCATTGCCGGGCGGAATCAGCGGCGTGCTGGGCAATCCGTTCTATGTGAACCTGCTGCCGCAGTGGCTTACCAACCACGCCTATGATCAGTTGTTCAACAATGATGAACTTGAGCGCAACACTCTGAACAAAACCAGGTTCGAGCCGCCCAGGAAATAAACAAAGCCCTCTCCTGTTGAAATCGTGACAATGGGAGAGGACTTCAATCGCCAAATTATATGGGCCCCAGCCGTAGATTTTTAAGATCAGGATTTTTAAGAGCAGGAGCTTGGATCCATGTCTCGAGTTGTCCGCGGTCGCTGCTTCTTCTTTCTCTTGTCAATTTTTGTCTTCTCCATTTCTTGCTGGGCCATGCAGGCCGGATCTTCAAAGCGCATTGCCGTGCTGGACTTTGTGCCATCTGGCAACGGCAGTGATCCCGGCGCCGGCAAGTTAGCCGCTGATGTTCTGGAACAAAGGCTGGTCCAGGATGGCCGCTATTCCATGATCGAACGCAATGGCATTGACCGGGTCCTGGCCGAACAGAATTTTGGCGCGAGCGGACGCGTGGATGCGGCCACCGCGGCAAGGATCGGTAAAATCCTGGGAGTAGACGCGGTTATTTTTGGCTCAATTTCACAATGCAACGTGCAGACACAGATGGTGCCCACGCCTTACGCCGGCAACAAACCTGCAGCAAAAGGAGTTTGCAGCGTGAGCGCCAAGGTGGTGGATTCAACAACTGCCGAAATACTGGCCGATGTGTCTGGGAATGGCGAGACCCCAAGAAAGGTGTACTACGACAAGCCGGACAATACAGCCATTCTCCGCGCGGCCATGAATGACGCCGCCGATGGTCTTTGCCTGCAGCTCGAAAAGGCACCCAAAATGTCGCGGCTACGTGCTGAACCGCAGGCGCAGACTGGGGTCGTGGCCGACGTAAGCGGCGAGACATTGATTGTAAGCATGGACAGCACCGCCGGGATCAGTGTGGGCTCAAAGCTCGACATCACACGCCCTGGCCGGCAGATCACCGATCCCCGAACGAACCAGGTAGTGAAGACCATTGTGGAGAAGCTGGGCGAGGCGACTGTGACAGAAGTGGATGACAAGACCGTGACAGCAACATTCAGCGGCAAGGGAGATCCAAAACGGGGAGACTCGGCGAAAGCACAGCCATGAGCGGTTGACAGTCCGGGGATTAAAGCTGGTCCACGATCTCTGGGAATTCGTAGAAGCCTGTCTTTCCCTTGATCCATTCGGCGGCGCGCACAGCGCCTTCGGCAAAGCCCAGGCGCGACTTGGCATCGTGCGTAAACAGCAGGGTGTCATTGGCGGAGTCCATCATCAGCAGGTGCATGCCCACGGTATCGCCTTCACGCACGGAGGCGATCTCAACTTTTTCTCCGGAGCCGGATTCAAGGATCTTCTGCAAGGTCACGGCCGTGCCGGAAGGCTTGTCTTTCTTGTGGATGTGGTGCCGCTCCACAATGCTGCCGCGATAGTTGTTCTTCAAGATCGGCGCCACGGCCTGCACGGCCTTAAAGAAGAAGTTCATGCCGATAGAGAAGTTCGATCCATAAAGCAGCGCCCCTTTGCGCTGCGCGACCAGCTCGCGGACTTTATCGAGATGGTGATACCAGCCTGTGGTGCCCACCACCACGGGAAGGCCTGCTTCAACGCAGCGAATCAAGTTGGGAATCACGGCGTGCGGCGTAGTGAAGTCAATGACGGCATCAATCGCCTGCAGCGTAGCCGGGGTGAGTGCGCGGCCGTCAGGATTCTCCTGGCTGGCCAGCGAATGCACTTCATGGCCGCGCTCTTTGGCCACTTCCGCCACCAGCGCGCCGGTCTTGCCGCGTCCCAGCACCAGGATTTTCATGCGAACACCTCAGGGTCCACCTGGGAGAAAAATGTGCGATGCAAACGCGAGACTACATCAGGCACGTCGTCCTCATCAATCACAAAGCTGATATTTATTTCCGATGCGCCCTGGGAAATCATGTGCACATTGGCATCCGGCATGGCGCTAAAAACCTTGGCGGCAATGCCCGGCGTGCTCTTGATGTTCTCTCCAACGAGGCAGACGATGGCTTTGCGGCTTTCATATTTCACGTCGGCCAGGCGGGCCAGGTCGGCGGCGATGGCGGCAATTGACTCGTTTGAATCTACGGTCACGGAGACGCTGACCTCAGAGGTGGAAACCATATCCACAGGACAGCGATGGTTGGCGAAGACCTCAAAAATACTTTTCAGGAACCCATGCGCCATCAACATGCGCGTGGCCACCACGTCCACCACGGTGATGCGCTTTTTGGCGGCGATGGCCTTGAAGATGTTTTTGCTTTTGGGAGCGGTGGCGGTAATGCGCGTGCCTTCGCATTTGGGATTGCGCGAATTCAAAATCAGCACAGGGATATTCTTCTGGATCGCCGGCAACAGCGTTGCCGGATGCAACACCTTGGCGCCGAAATAGGCCAGCTCGGCCGCTTCTTCAAAGCTGATGGTCTTAATGCGTCGCGCTTCGGGGCAAAGATTTGGATCGGTGGTCATCATGCCGTCAACATCCGTCCAAATCTCAATGCGCTCTGCGTTCAGGCCAGCGCCGACGATTGCCGCGCTAAAGTCTGATCCGCCGCGGCCCAGCGTAGTGGAGATGCCTTCGCGTGTTGAGGCGATGAAGCCGCCCATCACTGGCACCTGTTTGCGGTCGAGCAGCGGCTTGACGGTCTCTGCCAGCCGTGCGTTTGTCTCTTCAAACTGCGGTATGGCCTTACCGAAGTTTGCATCGGTCACAATGCACTGGCGAGAATCCACGTGCTTGGCCTCAATATGGCGTTGGGAAAATGCTGCGGCAGCAATTTTTGATGAGACACGCTCGCCAAAGCCGGAAATCGTGTCCGTAGTCCGCGGCGTAAGCTCGCCCACGGCAACCACCCCGCGCAGAAGCTCGTCCAGGCCGTTGAAGTCGGCCTCCAGTTCGGGAGCGATCTGCTCAAAGGCATGCGTGCCCAGCAGATCAGAGGCGCAGTTGTAATGCCGCTCGCGCGCGGCGCGGGAAAGTGCGAGCGCTTTTTCGCGATTGCCTGAGCCGGCGGCGGCAGCCATGGCCAGAAGCTGATCGGTAATCTTTGCCAGCGCGCTTACAACGACTACGGGGCGTTCGTGCAAGCGTTCGCGCACGATGGCGGCCACGAGATCAATGGCCTGCGCGTCCTGCACGGAGGTACCGCCGAACTTCATCACGATCATGGACGGACCTCGAAAACGGAATGCGAGCACAAATGTGCGTTAGGCATCAGGGTTCGATCCCCCACATGTTGACTATGTAGTTGCGGACATCGGACTGCACACCGGCTTTGCGAAGATCGGACTGCAAATCCCAGCAGAGTACGCTAGCGTCATAGGTCTGCCCAGAAAAAGAGAGAGTTTTGGTGTGTTGCTTCGGATCAACTTTTTCACCGTCGTAGCGAAAGCCGGCGTTTGTAAACTCATTTCTGTAGTACGTTTCCCCGGACATGCAATCTAAGTTCGTCATATCCAAGCGAGTGGCAGATATGTAACCGAACTTTGGTACACGCGTGATCTGAATATCGCCAGATGTACCTCCGGCAGGCGGTTTGATAGCTTTCAGCTTCTCTTTCAGCTTCGTTTCCGATCTATGCATTAGGTATTTCGAAAAACCAGGTCGTATCAGAATCCAGAAAGCAGTCACGAGTAAGAAAACACCGACAAGGCTCAGAATCGCGATGTGCTGCTCTTTGCGATCGAAATCCATCAATCCAGATATCCTTGCGCTTTAAGCAGTTCGCCGTTCAGGAGAGCAGCGCCGGCGGCGCCGCGAATGGTGTTGTGCGAGAGCACGGTAAATTTCCAGTCAAAGATGTTGCAGGGCCGCAGCCGCCCACAGACGGCAGACATGCCGCGTCCGCGATCGCGATCCAGCCGTGGCTGCGGGCGGTCAGGCGCAGTTTCGTATATCACGGGCTGTTCCGGCGCTGTCGGCAATTTGAGTTTCTGCGGCAAGCAGCGGAACTCATTCCACGCGGAGATGATCTCTTCTGCCTGGGCCGGCTGGCGCAGCTTGAGCGAGACTGATTCGGTATGCCCATCTTCCACGGCCACGCGGTTGCAATGCGCGCTGAGCGTGAGATCGGCAGGAACAACGCGCGAGCCGTTGAGCGTGCCCAACAGCTTGCGCGACTCGGCTTCCATCTTGTCTTCTTCTTTGGCGATGTAGGGAATCACGTTGCCCAGGATGTCCATGGAGGGCACGCCGGGATAACCTGCGCCGCTGATGGCCTGCATGGTGACGACGAAAATCTTATCGATGCCGAAGCGGTGGTGCAGCGGAGCCAGGGCCAGCACCAGCCCGATGGCAGAGCAGTTCGGGTTGGTCACCATGAACCCGCCGTTTTTCTTGTACCAGCTTTGCGACTTGATGAGCGCAACGTGGTCGCCGTTGACCTCAGGAATCACCAGCGGAACATCTTCATGCATACGGAAAGCCGAGGAGTTTGAAACTACGGCGTGGCCGGCCTCAGCAAAGAGAGGTTCGATCTGCTGCGCGGCGGTTGCATCCAGTGCGGCAAAGACCAGCCTGGGCGTGTTCTTATCCGGCGCAGCGGGCGAGACGGTCATACCGGCGATCCTGGCCGGAATCGGCATCGCAAGGTTCCACTTGGCGGCTTCAGCATAGAGTTTTCCGGCAGAGCGGTCAGATGCCGCAAGCCAGGTAACTTCAAACCACGGGTGCTCATGGAGCAGTTGAATAAACCGCTGCCCGACCGTCCCGGTAGCGCCGAGAATGCCGACTGGGATCTTCTTGTTCATGTGGAGGCCTAAGTTGTGATTTTAGCATCAGCATGGAAGCGAATTTCGCCAGGGAACCCTGGGCGTTTACCACTGCAGAGGTTTTAATCCGAGGGAGCCCGTTTACTTGCAGTAAAAATATGAGAGAATCTCTGACCACATTTTGTTTCCGGGCATCCGAACAGTTTCCACCGGCAGCTGGCCGTGCTGCATGGAGATAGCGCATGAGCAAATTCGTGTTCTGGCTGGGGTCCTGCTTAATCGCCTGTCAGTTTCTTTACGCCGCAGATTCCAAATTAGTGCTCGTGGGCCATCCGATCATTGTCATTGACCCTCATTGCAGTAACAACGGTGAAGGGAGCGTGCACGCCAAGCTGCGCAATGAAAACGCCGCTGGGCAACCTCCTATTCCGGTTTATCTAACGAGTACGGATATAGTCAGCAACCCAGCCGGGAAGAGAGTGAACGGAAAGGTAGCGGTGCTTCCGATTACAAGCGCGCTGGAGGAAACGCCTGTAGATAAAAGAGAGCTTGCTTCGGGGCAAGAAATGTGGGTGAAGATCACTGTAACCAATGTTGATCAGGTAGGAGAGTGGCAGACTACCCTGCAGAATGAGAATGTTGACCTGGGCCCAATCAGAATCGTAAGAAATGATGTGCCTTTCCTCATCGGATTGGACACATCCACACCAGATGCTCCTGAATTGACGTTCGTGCGAAACCAGCCCGCTTCCTTCCGCTTGAAGAATGACAGCCTGACTGATTACCAGGTGACATGGGAATACAGCATTGGCAACCGTACGTTGCGCCCTACCGATTTGCAGGAGCTCTCCGCCTGGGACCGGCTGATGTGCTGGCTGAAAAAAAACTGTGTTCAAAAGCCCGTTGGCCCGCCGACCGTGCTGGTGCCGAGCACTGGCGGCACCACGGTCACCTTTGCGGTGCCTTCAGATTGGTATGAAAACAAATTTGTCGGACTGTTTAAAGACGACGCAAAAGACGGCCATTTACTGGTAAGGAGGGTGGACAAGTATGACCTCTCTCCTGCCGTTAACAATGGATGCAGCTCTTCACCTGCCACCAGGGTCTTCAAGATAAAGACACACATGCCGGTCTTCCCGGGGACGCGCCGTGAAATTTTAGGAGACATGGTTGTCTTTGTCGTGCTGTTGCTGGGCGGATTGTGCTCGCTCATTCTGAACTTCGCCCTTCCAAACCAGATACGCCGGCTGAAGCTCAAAGAGGTGATTGATACCCTGGAGCGCCAGGTTGGTGATCTTTCCAGCGATCTGGCATCGCGTTTGCGCGTGCTGGTGGGGCTGGCGCAACGGCTCCTGAAAGACAGACTAAGAAACCTGACCTGGACCAACAGCGATTTCACTTCAGAGATGCAGAACATCGACAAGGCAGCCACGCAACTGGGCACACGCATACAATTCCTGAACCGGCTTGGCGCTACGCGAAGCAGCTTTGAACGTCTTTCCCCTCTTGTTCTTCCGCCGTCAATTATCGTCGGCATGGAGGAGACTTTTTCAAGAGTTGTGGCATTGGGCATCAAAACCGAATTTGGAGATGCCGATCTGCAGGCAGCACAAGGCCTGATCCAGATACTTCAAGACCAGATGGATAGCAGCGGAAAGTCAAACGCCGCATGGGTCACGGGATTGGCAAACCGGGTGAAGAACCTGAAAACAATCCTTGACCACGCCAACGGCTCTGTCGGCACAACCCACACATGGAAACAGATCAGCGCTAAAATTCCCGGCGCATATAAAAACCTCACGACAATCGATCCGGCCCAGATCCAGGAAAACGACTACCTGTTTGTGGACCGGACCGTTTTCAGGCTTGAGTTGCTGGTCACTTATGTCCGGCAGGTAGAGGCAATGAGTGCAACTGACCCGATCCGGAAACGACTCAGCGATATTGAAAATAAACTGGCTGATCTCCTTCCCAAGGACAGTTGGGACAGGCTGGAAGAGGCGGTGCGCCTGGTGAAGCAGGTGCAGGAAGGGCATTTCAAGGACGATATTCAGAACGCTCTCGCAAATCATGCGCTTATCGCAAAATGCAAGCGGATCCTGATCATGCCTTTTCAGCCATGTGTTTTTACGCTGGAGTTTTCTGAAGACGCGTTGAACGACGCTAAAGCACGCGATGAATGGACTTGTAAATGGGTCTTCAACAATAACAATGAGCCGCCCCTCTCAGAAGAGGGATGGGAAGTGACCCATTATTTTCAGCGGCCGGAGACTTATACGCTGCACATTACTGTAAGGCACCGCATGGACACAAAATTAGTTTTTAAGCTTGACCGCACAAAAATGGAATTTCCAGAGATCAAAGTCCTTCCTGAGGGGCGCAGAAAATTCTATCTGGTCATTGCAGCACTGTTGAAAGGCAACTGGAGCGAGGCGCGGAAAGAATGGCGCAAAAGCCGGACAGGCGCCAATCGAGTGCTGGAAATATTATGGCTCATACTGGCGCTTTTTCTAGCCTTAGTCGGCTTGATGGAGGGCGCCAAAGAGCAAATTTTGAAGATGGATGTTATTCCTGCGATGATCGCCATCTTTCTGATTGGCGTTGGAGCAGACCAGATCAAAAACCTGCTGACGAAGAAACAAGATTGATGGGTTAAAACAGCCAAATGGCCAGTATTCAGCCACCGAGATTGAGTTCGCGATTTCTTGTCGTCATGCGGGCTGGATCTTTGTAGCTATATGGATCCCCCGCCCGCCATCCCATCACGCAGAGCCCCCACGCGCGCTGGGCCGGGGGCTGCGCTTGAGGATTTCAAGAAGAAGCACAGCCGCTTTTCTGCAGCCTCAATCCGCCGCTGTCGCTGAAGCAGTCGCCGGCTTTCGCTTCACCAGATATTCATCTACCAGCACCATTACCAGCGCCGCTGTCGGCACAGAGATCAAAGCGCCCAGCACTCCGGCCAAAGCGCCGCCCAGTGACAATGCAATAATCACCGCCAGCGGAGAGAGGTTGAGCGTGTGACGCATGATGCGGGGAGAGAGAAAGCCGCTCTCAAACTGGAAATACACGGCAAAAAAGATGATTACGCCAATCAGTTTTTCCGGGGAATCCAGCACGGCCACCACTGATGCCAGCACCACCGCGCTGATGGGGCCGGCGATAGGCACAATGTTGGCGATGCCGGCAAACATGGCCAACAGATAAAAATACTTGAGGCCAAGCGCCCAATAGACCAGCAGGCTGGAAGTTCCCAGGCTCAGCATTAGCAGTCCTTGCCCGATCAGCCAGTTGCGCATGCGCGCTTTGGCCCGCAAGAGGGCTGATGACAGCCTTGGCTGCTGGGTGAGCGGAAAGAGCGAGACTGCCCATTTGAAAGTCCGGTCGCCATCAATGATGAAATAAACCGTGAGGATGACGGCCGTAAACAAGCCAAAAATTCCGCCGGCCACGTTCAGAAACAGCCCACCCGCGCCGCCGACAATCTCTGCGGCGTATTTCTGCACGGCCGCAGGGTCAATCTTGGCGGCAAACGGCAGATGCTTGATGCCTTCACTGATTTCGTTCATGTGGCGCGGCCAGTCGGCAGAAAAGTTGCGCGCATCGCGAAATACCGGCGGCAGCGCGAAGACCACAAACAGCGTTCCGGCCAGCGCCAGCATCAGGATAAGGAACACAATGGCAAACCCGCGGCCTGCGTGCCAGCCGCTGATGCGCAGTTTCTGGATGACGCCAATGGCCGGCGAGAGCACCACGGCAAACAGCGCACTGGCATAGATGAGCATGAGCACGTCACGCACGGTATAAGCCACATAGAGCGCCAGCGCTACGCCGAAAAAGAACAGAATGTCTGACCGGTGGTTGTTTGCCATTTGCAAATTTCGAGTCGAGGAAAAAGAGTAAGGAAAGTTTAGCCTATTTTTGGGCGTTGAATCGCTTCCGGAAGGGCTAAAACTTTGGCCAGGGGGCAGGTAGACCGCCAACTTTCGTTTCCTATATCCTAAGCTTAGTTTGAGTTTCTTACTCCTCCTGGGTTGACAATACCCATGATCAAACTGCAAATCTTGCTTCGGCAACCGTGGCGTACCGTTGAAGGGGTGGAACACGTTCGTGAAGTAGCCTCGTCTTTAGGAATCCAGCCGACGGCTGAGGGACGAGCCACAATTTCCGCTGAAGTAGGCGAGCAAGTCTTCGAAACGATGTTTCATACACCCGTCCAAAAGATCATTTCTCAATCTCCCAGCGGCAGTGACTATGGGCGGTCCGGCGGCAGCGCCAGCGGGGATTTGCCAATACCGGAGCCGCTCAAGGAATATATTGAGAGTATTACGGTTGCGCCTCCTCATATTCGAATGTAAGTTATAGAAGTTTATTTCTGCACAGGCTGTTCATCCGGTCCCCGTATCCCAGGCTTAGGCCCCCTAACCTCAGCAGAAAGAAAGAGGAACCCACCGTGAAACTGGTGCAAGCGGAACACAAAACTCGGCGCGCGCTCAAGACGGCGCAGCCTTCCGAGGAACTCAGCATTGCCGTTACCTTCCGCTCCCTCAGCGGGGGATTACGCCCGACCAGGCTGGATGCGCGGGTGTCTTCCGCCAGCGTGGGCGCTTTGCGTCCTAATCCGCTGGACGTGGACCGCGCACTGCATGAGCTGCATCGCCGCGGTTTTGTAGTTTCGGAAAGAGGAGCGTTGACGGCCTCGATTCGCGGCAACCGCAAGCTGTTTGAAAAGGTCTTTGGCACAAAGCTGGATGTATTTCGCATCAATCCTACGCAGCAAGCCAGTTCCCAGGCTTTTTATTATCCGCCGGAGGGCGCTCCCTGGCAGCCCGACCCGGCCATTATGAACTTGATTGATGACGCTTACATCCAATGGCCGCATATCTTTATGGCGGGAAAGAAACCGCCGAAAACAAAACCAAAATCCGGGAAAGCAAGCGCAACATCCGGGCCTGCTTCCGCACAACCGTTATTGACCCCGCCCACCGTCAACTATTTCCACCTGCAGATGCCGAACGATGTTCCCAGGCTGCTCAACGCGGCGAAAGTGCACGCTGCCGGCACCACGGGAAAAGGCGTTCGCATAGCCATGATTGACAGCGGCTTTGCGCATTCGCATCCGTATTTTGCGGCCCATGGGTACAGCTCGTCCGTGGTCCTGGCGGCCAGCGCAACCAACAACAACACAGACAAGAACGGCCACGGGACGGGAGAATCCGCCAATGTCTTTGCTGTGGCGCCAGGAGCAACGTTTATCGGCGTCAAGACGGATGATGACAACGATCCCAACGGCGGGGCCAGCATCCTGGAAGGATTGCAGGAAGCGTTGAAACACAATCCCCATGTGATTTCTGTGAGCATGGGATACGATCTTTGCGAGACCGATGCAATCACCGGCCAGCGCACCAGCAACAAACAGCTCACGCAGTTGCCCAACAGCCTGAAGGCCCTGGAAGTTGAAGTTCAAGCTGCCGTCGCCAGCGGCATTATTGTGGTCTTCTCCGCCGGGAACGGCCACGTTTCATTTCCGGGCATGATGCCGGAAGTGATTTCCGCGGGAGGAGTCTATGTGGATGGGAAAGGAGAGATGAGGGCGTCCGATTACGCCAGCGCTTTTGCCAGCCGCATTTATTCCGGGCGCAACGTGCCGGATTTTTGCGGATTAGTTGGCCTGCAACCTAACGCCGACTACATCATGCTGCCTGTGCCTTCGGGATGCGAAATCGACCAGGAAAATTCGGCCCATGATGGCACCACGGCCAGCGATGGCTGGGGGGTGTTTAGCGGAACATCAGCGGCTGCCCCGCAACTGGCGGGAGCCTGCGCCCTGCTGCTGGAAAAGAGCCCGAGTTTGAAACCCAGTGAGATAAAAGCGCTGTTGAAACGCTCCGCGAGAGATGTGGTTCGCGGATCGGCTAATGCTGCGAGCAATGAAGACCATCCAGGATTAAAGGCTGGTCCCGGTGAAGATGGAGCGACCGGAGCAGGGCTGGTGGATGTTTTCGCCGCATGGCAGCAGCTCTAGCCCGCAGATCTTTCCTACGAGAAGCGCGGGTCAGGCTAAGCCCGGCAATGGCTTGATCTGCTGGTATCATCGGGCAAAACGTTTTTCGCCAAAATCAGTGTTGAAAGAGGAGGAATCACGATGGCGCGGAAAAAAGTGAAAAAACCTGCAAAAACCCAAAAAGCGAAAAAACCTGCCGCTCGGTCCCTGGCTATGCCCCTGGAGAAACTGCCGGACCTTCCCCAACGTGCCGGCTTGCCGGCGAAGGATTCCATTATTGGAATCACGTCACTGCCTGCTGCCCAGATGGCGGGCGCTGCTGCTGGAGCTACCAAATATCGCATCATTCACACGAACGAGACGGATGAATATGAGAAAGCTGCGGCATCGCCCACCGCGTTTATGGCTGCGGCCAAAGCCGCGCCTAGCGGCGATAACTTTGCCGGCACAGACAGAAAGGCGGCCAAATTATCCATCGCCAACGCTCCAATCGAAAATTTTGGCGATGTGAAAGACTTGATTGAAAAATTACCTCCGGAAGCGACGATGAAAGCGCACCAGCCAAAGATCAGTGAGGCTTCGACCTCAAACCGCGTTCAGGAAGAGGAAAAAAACGTCCACGTGAAGGCGTTTATTTATGCCTTGAGCAAGGAAAGCGATAATGATTTTCATTTGATTTTAGGGCGCGACCCGAAAGCTACGCCTGAGGTGTATATGACCATGGAGCTTTCCGGGCTGCCGCCGGCAAACGCAGCGTCTTTCCATACCTTGCAGGCGGTGCGCAACACGTTCAAACAGTTCTACACGGCTAAGGTGGGCAACTTGCCAGGTCCAGGTTACGACTTTCCCGATCCACCCATTCCGGTGGAGGTTGAAGGGTCGCTCTTTTTTGACATAAAACATGCGAGCGGCACCCGGCCTGGTCCCAAGAGTTTAAAAAGCCGCATGCCGGTGATCTGGGAAGTGCATCCAATTACAAAAATGACGTTCGAAGGGTAAGGACCGTTAAGCATGCAGCAGAAAACGGTGGGTGCAATGAGTCGATCAAAACCCAGGAAGACGAGAGTTTTGGTGGAGAAGCCCGCCCCTGTCAACCCGCCCTTGGATCCGCTACGGGCGGGAATGCCGGCGCAGGATTCAATCACCGGTGTAAGCAAGCTCCCGAAAGGCAAATACCGCGTTATTCATACGGATGAGGTGGACGAATACGAGAAGCCGCCCGGCAGCAAGAGCAAAAAACGGTAATTGCTCTGGCAACTCAGGGCTGTAGCATAAGGGATTTTAGTCTCGGACTACCTCAATGCCGCTGCCGGCGACGGTCATCTTGATGACCTTATATTGATCATCCACCCACAGGAGCCATTGGGTTGATTCTTCTTCGCGGGCCTGGTCATTGAGCCAAGTCATGGCCTGTGGCCCAGTGGTTTCCAGCTTTACCTTGTTCAGTTCGCGCTCACTCCCTTTTACCATGACCTTGTCTTGGCCCATTAATTCCAATGTCGCGTTGCCGGAGACATGCTGGTGAGGGACCAGGATCACAAACTTGCGGGCGCCGCACATTAGATCGTTGTTCTGGCGCTGGCAGCCGTTGGCCAGATACCACCACAGCAGGACTTCACGCTGGGAGAAAAAATTGTCGTCCAAGATTACGGTGGAAGCCGGCAGCATGTGCGGGACGTCCACTTTTTTGAGGTCAGCAGGAATGACGTGTTCGACCAGGAGCTGATCTTTAGGTTCGACAGAAACTTCTTCCTTTTGCGGGGTTGTTGCGTGCCACACATAAGAGCGCAGGTCTCCCTTGGCTGAAACCTGCATTTCCGCAGTCTGGTCAGCTTTAAACTTGCCATCGTCAAACTTGATTTCTGAGGTTGTGGTTGAGTACTCCGGCCGCCGCTCATTGTTCAGCGTCTCTGTGATGTTGAACGTTTCCGTGCCTACGCGCTTGCCATTCAGATAAATCCCAAAGCTCCCGGAGTCGGCCACTTTGGAATTACCTTTTTCTCTGGGCTTATCTGACGCGCCCAGGCAGATGGACCACACGCACACGGCGCTTAAGAGAATGGCCAGCTTTACTGCTTTCACTTTTCTACCTCCACTTTTAGGACCTCTGTTAACAACCGGGCAATTTCCGCGGCTACCTGCTTCACCGGCTTGCCCAAAGTCTGCACGCGAAAGCGTGCCCGTTCGTATTCAGCGCGCCGGGCCGCAAACAGCTCGGCGAACCCTGCTTCCTGCTGCGCCAGCGGACGCGCCTTGTTTTCCGTCTGGCATCGCCGCCGAAGTTCATCGAGCGGCGCTTCCAGCAGCACGGTGATGGCCCCTGCTTCTTTCAGCAGCCAGCGGTTCTGCGGCTGAATGAAAGCCCCGCCGCCAAGCGCCAATACCAGATCGTTTTGGCTGGCATAATCTTGCAGCAGGTCTCGCAATGCGACGGTCTCCGCGCGGCGAAACCAGGCTTCCCCGCGTTTTGCAAAGATCTCGGCAACGCTTTGCCGTCCGCGCCGCTCGATGGCGGCATCCAAATCGCGAAATTTCCAGTGCAGCCGGCGCGCCAGCGCGCGCCCAACTGTGGTTTTGCCCGCGCCCATGAACCCGATCAGCGCCACGCATTGCATCTAGCGCAGCCGCACGCACGCATGCCGCGTGCCAGGACCAGTTGCATCCACTCGGATCATAGAAATTTAGCGGTACAAAGCCATGTTACTGCTTCTTCACGCGGATTTTACCACTGAAAGACTGGAGCTCAACCGAAGATGAGCCGGAATTCGAGGTGCCTGCGAAGGAACGTCCCTGCGAAGACGGAAGGTTAGGGTGGTTCATTTCTTCAAGTGGGAATTCATTTTCAACCGAGCCGGTGCGTGAGCGTGCAGAAAGCTCAACCGATGCATATTTGGGGAGCCACATATCGATTTCGCCGCTGTGGGTGGTCAAAATGTAGTCGCCACCGCCGGAGCAGTCTCCGTGATAGTCAACGTTGCCACTGGTCGTTCCCGCGGCAACTCGAGGTCCGGTTACGTTGCTCATGTGCACAGCGCCGGCGCTCGATTGAACATCGACGTGCGTATAAGTAATGCTGGTAAGGCTTACAGGCGCGTTCATGCTTCTTATGTGGAGGTGCGACTTGGTCATATTGTGAACGTCAATTTGGCCGCTCTCAGAGGAAAGATTGATATCGCCATTAAGGCCCTCAGCCGTTACCGGCGCTGAAACCGTGCTGACATTGACGGAAGTGCCCTGCGGCACCGAGATTTCAAAATCCACCTTGTCTTCATCGGCTGAAGGCTTCTGCCCAGCGATGGCGTGGGTGCGCAGCTCAATGCGCTGTTTGTCCGCGGTGGCGTTTTGGTCAACTTCCACCTTGTCAGAATGCGTGGTGTAGGCGATCAGGACCTGATGTCCAGAGGTGGAGTGCAGCGTTACCGAGCCGCTGGCGTTCACAATGGTGACATTCCCGCCGGGAGCAATATCCAGCTTGGCTTCTTTGCGATTGTCTGCGGCATGGGCAGCAGCTACGCACAATGTTACGGCTGCGCCAGCAATAATGAAAAAAGAAGATCGATTGCGCCGCGTCTTAGCTGCGCGGGATGGGGTAGGGAACAGGTTCATGGCCGTTAAGCCTCCTCGTCCGCTCAAGGCAGTGAGCGGGCAGTCGCCATCTGGTAAAGCATCTCTTTCTGTTGATAAGCTTCAAACAAAAGCTCTTGGGCTGCCGGGTCATCTGGATCCTGCTGCGCTGCCTGCTGAGCGTCCGATATATACGAATTCGCCTCACGCAGGCTGCTCTCATAGGCCCCGCGCGCTGCAGGATCTTCCTGGGCAACTTGAGCGATGAGTTGCTGGTCATCGCTATTTATGGTTGAAGCTGAATCAGCAGGAACATTCTGCGCCGATAACTGGCTGGAAGGCAACTGGCGAGTTCTATAGTTGGTAAGCACAACGGCAAACAAAATCACCGCCGCGAGGGCCAAGACCCATCCTAAAGGCGTCCAATTTTTCGCTTGTGTCGAGGTTTTCGTTAAATGTCCCTGGCGGGACATTCGGCCCTCCGGGAGCAGTCCCTCTTGTTGCAGAGATTGCTCAATGTTGTTCCAAACCCGCGGATTGGGATCATGCATCGGCAGCAGCAGCTTGGCTTGCTCCGCGATATAACGCAGGTCATTCACCAGCTCGGTACAAGCCGGGCATGTCTCCAAATGCTGTTCCTCTTCCGGTTTGCCGCCCGACTCTATAATGTAAGGCAGTATTTCCTGGAACTGCTGGCAATTCATTGTTTTATCCTCTCCCACCTAACTTTGCAGGGACCATACTCGCGACCTTCTCTTCAACCCGGGTTCCGCCGGCTTATCCACTCCGGCAGTCACCCAAATCGCGCCATGGATTTCACTTCCCGCTCAGCCCACTTTCTTTTGACATCTATCTGCGGGCGGCCTTTTCGGCTCTGCTGAGCTTCAACAAATCGCGCAGCTTCATGCGTGCTTTGTGCAGTTGCGATTTGCTATTTCCTATCGAACAACCCATCATTTCCGCAATCTCGTTGTGTTCGTACCCTTCAACGTCGTGCAATACAAAAATGATCCTGTATCCCGGGGGCAGGCTCTCAATCGCCCGCTCCAAATTCACCCGATCAATCGATCCCGCCAGCACATTGTCCCTTGCGCCGATATCTTTCTTCGGCCCATCTTCATGCTGCGGCTCCAGCGCCTCGTCCAGCGATACTTCCGGCAATCCCTTCTTTCGCAAGTGCATCAGCACCACGTTCACCGCCAGCCGATGCAGCCAGGTTGAAAACGCTGACTCCCCCCGAAACGTCGCAATCTTCCTATAAAGCTGCAGAAACGCTTCCTGCGTCAGGTCTTCAGCCTCCGCCGTGTTGCCGGTCATCCTCAGACACAGCGAATACACGCGACGCTTGTGTAGCCCATACAAGGCCTCAAAACACTCCGCATCGCCGCCTTTGGCACGCTCAATCGCCTCTGCTTCGGTCATCCCGGATGCGACTAATTTTTTTGCTTGTGTCAATTTGCCCTTTTGAGGCCGCTTGTTCCCCGATAAGATGCGGCAATGTAGCTGCTTCGTTGTCCAGCCCAGCCCCGTTTTCGCCCGATTTTCAGCGCTTTAGCGGCCCTAAGCCCTTTGGATCACAACTGGATCAAAGGCCTATGGATCAGAATCACAGCCCCGGATCACGGCCTACCATTTTCAGTATACCCTTTGCCCTGGTTCACCCTAATTTGGTCCGCCCCACTTAGCCCCTCGTTCCCCACAACCGGTAAAACGTCCGTGTAAATAGGTAATGGAAGCCATTTTCAGGAACTTTGGTTGCCTGAGAAGGGTAGCGTCCTTCCCGATTTCCGATGACGCGCGATGTCGGCGATGACGCGCGATCCCGGCGCTTTTCAGATGTCCCGATCTCCCGCTGTCCCGATTTTCAATCAGTGGTGAGGTTTTTGCCTTGCCCCGATCACGCGATTCCTGAATCCGCGATTATCCGCGCAAATCCGCGGTATGGTTCAATTTTTCAATTACCAAATTACCAATTTACCCAATTACCAAATCCTTCCCGATTTCCGATGACGTGCGATGTCGGCGATGGCGTGCGATCTCGGTGCTTTTCAGATGTCCCGCTGTCCCGCTGTCCCGATTTTCAATCAGTGTTCTCAGTGCTCATCCGTGGTAAGGTTTTGCCTCGATTTTCAATTACCAAATTACCAATTTACTCAATTACCAAATCCTTCCCATCACCCAACCGAGGGATGTCGCGCGATCACGCGATTCCTGAATCCGCGATCATCCGCGCAAATCCGCGGTAGGCTCTTTACTTTTCCGATCACGTGCGATGTCGGCGATCACGCGCGATCCCGGCGATTGTTATCTGGCTGATAGCTGATGACTTTCCTCAGCTCAATCACCTCCAGCGGACACTCCGGCCAGTTATGTTTCCAGCACACCAGAATATCCGCCCCGCCCCCCGGATGCCCATGCGTCACGTAATTCCGGCTCTCCAGTTCAAATTCCAGTTTCTTTAGCTGCCACCGTCCCGGCTCCACCTCGCGAAAGCCCTCGCCATCCGGAAACCCAGGCTGGATCCGTATCATCATGAACCCCAGGTCCAGCGCTTTCGCGCCAAACAGAAAGATCACGCCATTTTCCGTTGTAGGCGCCATGGCCAGCGGCGTCACAAAGAACGGCGCTCCATAAATCGGCTTGTCCGGTGACACCCATGGCTTCGGCATCGCGTTGTCTGGCGGCATCGGCCTTCTCTTTGTTCCTGCGCCGCCCGGCCCCGGTTCCACATACCACGCCAGCATTTGCATCACGTCCTGCCATTCCGGCTCAAGTTGCTGCGCTCTCGCGTGCTGCAGCAGGCCTGCGGGCACCTGCCTCCACCCGCCAAAATATTTGAGCAGCGGCGCGTGGCTGTAGCGCGCGTGCTTGCCGTACTCTGCGATGCTCGGTATCTTTCCCAGCTTGCGCGCTACCGTCGCCCAGTCTTCAAACAGCGCATCCACTCCCAGCTTGTTGCCCGGCCTGTAGATCCCGCTCTCTGTAAGCGCATTCCGGTACGTCAAAAACTTGGCCGTGATCGTGTACCGGCTCACCCCGGTCAGCCTCCGCGCCTCTGCGAACGTCGGTGTCCGCCCCAGCTTCTTCGCAAGATTCTTGATGGCCGCAATCACCTCTTCTTTCGCTACAGGTTTCTTTGCCCCAGCTTTCTTTGCCCAAGCTTTTCTTGAACCAACTTTTCTTGCCCCAGATTTCTTTGACCCAGCGTTTCCTTTGTTCGCCATAGATGTACCCTTTCTCTCGCTCGCCACAGATGTTGCTGTTCTTTTGCTTGCGGCAGATACAGCCTTTTTCTTGTTCTCGATCAATAAAGTTTTTTTCTTGTTCTCGACTGTTGCTTCGTTCATTGTTTTTTCTCCATGCGGGCCGAGTCACGCGTCTTGCGCGTGACCGGCAGAAATAAAAAAAGCCACCCGGTCGTTTCTGGGTGGCTCATTATGTTTTTGGTGTTTTTGGTACTGTCTTAAATAGGCCAGTACCGTGTTTTTGGTTTTAATCTAGGAAATTTCGCGGTCGTGATACAGTTTGAAACTTTTTATAAGCTCGTCATCCCGAGCCCCGTCAACGAGCAAGCGGCTTTCGGGGCCCATTCAGGCCTGGTTTTGGCGTGAATGGGCAGAGCTTGTGAGTAAGGGGTGAGGGACCTTGCGTTGCCGAAGTTATCAAATCTGTACCACTGCTGGAATCTTTTAGAGCGTTGCAAACTGAATTGAGATTGAATCCATCGCGCTGCTTTGCGATCGACAACACCGCTAACATCACCGCAGAAGAGGTTAGCGTTTACCTGCCTATATAGTCTTAAATTTTTTCCTTAACGGCCTTGTCTTCGGGGTTGCGGAATGCCAGCAGTAAAAAGACAAAGCCTAAAAGCCAAGGGCTAATGGCTAAGAGCTAAAATGGACACACTTCAACCCCATGCAGTAGCAGCCCGAAACTAGACTATTGCCCTGTGCTACTTACGTGGGGGGGCCATAGCAGGCTGGCAGAAAGCCGGCGGACTATGACCAAGTTGCAGGCCTTTCGGTTTTTTAGTCTTAGCTAAAGTCCCAGGGGCCAATGGCTAAGAGCAAATTTCATTCCCCGATGCCGCTCTCGGTGCTCTTAAAATCGAGCAGCTTACAGTATGCACAAGGAGCGAATAATTGTCAACAAAAAAACGCAAGTAAACCGGCAATATTTCCTCGCCTCATTAGGCGCCGAACGCCCCCTAAATTTTGTCGGGCATTACGTAGAGGAGGGCGGGCCTTCAGCCGTCCGTCATTTTGAAATCGTTACAGCGCTTGTCCTCCCGCGGTCAACCCGTCGATTAGCTTTTGGTCCACTTGTTGCAAGGACTGGGGAACTTGGGAATAGTCCATTTGGGTCGACACCTGCTGGCCTGACGTAATTACATAATGG
Organism: Candidatus Angelobacter sp.; assembly: GCA_035279585.1. Classification (GTDB taxonomy): domain Bacteria; phylum Acidobacteriota; class Terriglobia; order Terriglobales; family Acidobacteriaceae; genus Angelobacter. Next base: position 39,185 of record DATEHN010000076.1, read on the forward strand.
ATGAAGTCTTTCAGCGCCTCTCGCTTGTTACGGTCGGCCCCGTCTTTTGGGATAAGCAGATACGTCATACCGCTGATCGGGTATGCACTTCGAGCATCGGCAGGCGGCTCAACAATGGAGGACCTTAAGTCAGCGTCCAATTTATCTTTAAAGGCATCGATTGCCGCTGTAGCCCCCTCTGCGCTCGGGCTCACCCACTCTCCTGCTTTGTTCTCGATCTGCGCCACAGGCAGGTGGTTCTGGGTCGCATAAGTCAGCTCAACATAACCAATGCCGCCTTCACTTTGTTTCACGAACCCCGTGACCCCTTCGCTGCCTTTGCCACCAAGCCCAACCGGCCAATTTACGGAAAGCCCTTTGCCTATTTTTTTGGCCCATGCCGGGCTCACCTCAGCCAAATAGGTAGTAAAGATGTTTGTCGTGCCGCTGCCATCGGAACGGTGGACCACAACGATTGGTTTATTTGGAAATGTAACCCCAGGATTGGACTTTGCCAGAGCTGGGTCCTTCCAGCTTTTGATTGTTCCTGCATAGATTCCTGCCAAAACCGCCGGCGTGAGTTTAAGCGGCTGTTTGAGGTCGGGGAGATTATAAGTAACGCAAACTGGGCCGGCGCTCTCCGCAATCTGGATCAACGCGGGCATTTCTTTCAATTGATCGTCAGTAAGCGCAACATCGCTTGCGCCAAAATCCACCAGGTTCTTCTTGAGCTGTTGAATGCCGCCGCCGCTGCCAATCGACTGATAATTAATCAGTACGTTCGAATGCGACTGCCGGTATTCTGCAATCCATTTGGTCATGATCGGATTTACAAAAGTGCTGCCCGCGCCCGTTATTGTGATGGTCTCCGGCTGCTGCCCTGAAGAGGAAGAGCTGTTGCAGCCCACGACGCCAATCATGGCAATACCGATGGCAAACACGAAGAAAATCAGCATTGATCGCTTCATCATTACGCTCCTGCTCTTAAATAGATAAGAAAGTCTCCAGCAATCGTAGCCGCCCATTGTTAAAGTGGTGTTAATAATCCGTGGCTCGCAAACCTTGCAAAAACTGCTCTGCCAGGCCAGATAAGCGCGCGCAATTTTACCCACGTAAGGTTGAGTCGATCGCGGCTCCGCGGCCCGGCGAAAACATCGGTGAGATTCTCAATGGTGCGATTCTCAAACGGTCGAGATGACTCTCTCCATCACGAGTGTCCGAGCGACGTAGGCGCGACGAGACGTTAGCCCGCACTAGAGACGAGCGGATGC
>DATEHN010000077.1:0-52563 GCA_035279585.1 Candidatus Angelobacter sp.
TCATTCACCAGCGTCTGCAGCAAGCCCAAACGCTGCGCAATTTCCAGGCGAAGTCCCGCAACGCGGGACGACTGATAATAGCCCGGTACGTTTCCGAAGCGCGCTTGCGCGCGGAGGAATAAGTGCCGGGAAACGAAGTGAAGAAATCATTCCACACGCCGTGGCCAGCGCGCAGCGTCAGCGGAGCGCCTTAAAGCCTACCCCGCTGTCACAATCTCAGAAAAATCCGCGATGCTGGAAAATTCTTTCACTAGTGTTTGCAACAGGCCGAGCCGCTGCGCGCGCAAGTTCTCGTCTTCCACCATCACCATCACCTTGTCGAAAAAGGCATCCACGGCAGGACGCAGACGGGAAATCTCCAGCAGCGCAGGCTCGTATTGCCGCGCAGTGCTCAATTCCTTCACCTTTTTTGCCACCTGTGGAACTGCCGCAGCCAGTGCTTTCTCTTCCTGATCTGTTAGCGACGAAGGATTGAAAGACTCAGTAACCTTCTTCTTGGTCTCTGCCGCCTGGCGAAGAATGTTCTTCATGCGCTTGAACGCCACTGAGATCGACTCAAAATCGGCGGACGGACGTACCTTGGCCACAGCTTTGGCCCGCGCAACGGCGTCAACCACGTCGTCTGATCCTGCAGCCAGCGTGGCGTTGACCACGTCATAAGCCAGGCCGAGTACATCGCGCAGATAGAACTCCAGACGCTCGCGGAAAAAGTTACGGACGGCCTGCGCATAAGCATCGCCGCTTTGCGTGAATTTCTTCTCTGCCGTGCTGCCAGAAAAGCCGTTGTGCGCACTCACCATTAGCTCTGAAAGGTTGAGGGCCAGATTCTTCTCTGCAATAGTTTTTACGATACCGTTTGCCTGCCGCCGCAATGCAAACGGATCTTTCGATCCCGAAGGCACCAAACCCAAGGCAAACATTCCCGCAATCGAATCTGCTTTGTCGGCAATGGAGAGCACCGCGCCCTCAAGCGTTCGCGGCGGAGAGTCTTCGGTTGACTCCGGTTTGTATTGATCGTAAATAGCATCGGCCACGGCTTGCGGCAGTCCCTGAGCCTTGGCATAAAGACCGCCGATGATGCCCTGCAGCTCAGTAAATTCCTTGACCAGCTCAGCGGTAAGATCGGTCTTGGCCAGCTGCGCAGCTTGCTGGACAGCGTTGGAATCAACTTTCATCCCGCTCTCGTTCAGTACGGTGCAAAGATGGCCCGCCAATTTGCCGACTCGTTCCGCCTTTTCCGCGTAACTGCCCAGGTCTTTTTGAAAAGTAACTGCTTTGAGCATTTCCACGCGCTGCGTTAGCGGCGTCTTCTGGTCCGTATCCCAGAAAAATCTCGCATCATTGAATCTTGCTCGCAGCACGCGTTCGTTGCCATGTCGAATGAGGCCATCAGGATCGCCGTCTGTATTCAGCACGGCCAGAAAATGCGGCGCTAATTTGCCGTTCGCGTCTTCCACGGCAAAATATTTCTGGTGGTCGCGCATCACCGTCACCAGCACCTCTTCAGGCAGAGAAAGAAACTGTTTATCAAAGCTGCCCAGAATCGCCGACGGCCACTCCGTCAGGTTCACCACGGTCTTCAACAAATCAGCATCTTCACGCCAGCGAGCGCCAGGAACCGTGCGCGTGGCTGCATCCAGGGCCTTGCGAATCTTGTATTCACGCTCGCGCGAGTCCACGACTACGTGCGCGGCCGCAAGCGCAGCTTCGTACTCTTTCGGCTGCGAAATCTGCGGCGACTTGGAACTCAAAATTCGATGTCCATACGTTTGCTTGCCCGCCTTGGCTCCCCCGAACTCTATCGGCACAACCTGCTCGCCCAGGATCGCCACCAGCCAGCGCACCGGACGCACAAAACGCTCCGGCTTCCCCGTACGCCAATACATGCTCTTGGGCCAATAGATCGCGGCAATCTCTTTCGGCACGGCTTCCGCCAGTATCTCCGCCGCCTGCCGCCCTTTGCGCGTCACCGTCGCCCCCAGGTACTCGCCTTTGGGATTTGTCACTCTTTCCAGCTTTGCCACATCAACGCCAACTTTTTTGGCGAAGGCCTCAGCCGCGGGCGTAGGCTTGCCGTCTTTGAATGCAATCTTGAGCGAAGGCCCCAGCACCTGCTCAGTGACATCGGGCTGGTGCGTGGGAATGTCCGACACGCGAAACGCCAGGCGTCGCGGTGTTGAATAAGAGGCGAATGCAGTCCAACTGCTCTCGTCCTGGACCGGCTTGCCTTCGGTCGGTTTCATCAGCGATTCGCGCTCGAGCAGCGCAGCCATCCGCCGCACCAGCTCGCTCCGCGCATCGTCGATCATCCGGGCGGGAATTTCTTCTATACCAATCTCCAGCAGAAAGTCGGGCATCAGGCCGCTCCTCCCTTCTGCTGTTTGGCCGCTTCCTGATTCCTGCCAGCGTTCTGCTGCGCAACGTAAGCTTTCGCCAATCCCACGGCCAATTGTCGAATGCGCGCAATCACGCCCACGCGCTCAGTCACAGAGATTGCGCCGCGAGCATCAAGCAAATTAAAAAGATGCGAGCACTTCAGGCACAGCTCATACGCGCCCAGCAGTGGAAAACGCTCTTTCTCGGCAACACTCGCCGTTTTGCTCGCCGCCAGCGAGTTAAACCTATCGATCAGCGCCTGACTCTCCGCTTCATACATCTCCAGGTGCTTCCAGGTCTTCTCCACATCCGCGGTCTCAAAGTTATAGACCGAAAGCTGTAGCTCATCCTGAAACCGCACGTCGCGATACTTCACTTCTCTGTCGATCTTAGGATCAGGGTTCCCAGGCTGGCCGCTTTTGCCAGACTGGGATGAGGGATCGCGCGCCCACACGATGTCATAAATGCTGTCCACATCCTGCAGAAACGCCGCAATGCGCTCCAGCCCGTACGTCAACTCGGCGCTGATGGGATCAAGATCGATTCCGCCGCACTGCTGGAAATAAGTGAACTGCGTGATCTCCAGACCATCAAGCATCACCTGCCAGCCCACGCCCCACGCGCCCAGCGTCGGAGACTCCCAGTTATCTTCTTCAAACTTGATGTCGTGCTTGCGCAGATCAATCCCCAGCGCCTCCAGCGACTGCAGGTAAAGCTCCTGCACATCCTCAGGTGGAGGTTTAAGGATCACCTGCATCTGCATGTGTTTATATAGCCGATTTGGATTGTCACCATAGCGACCATCCGCCGGTCGCCGCGAAGGCTGCACATACGCAACTTTGTACGGTTTCGGCCCCAGCGCGCGGAGAAACGTCTCCGGCGACATCGTTCCAGCCCCGACCTCAATGTCATACGGCTGCTGCAGCACGCATCCGCGCTCTGCCCAAAACCTCTGCAGGCTGAGAATGATCTCCTGATATGTGGGAGTGGTGGGCATGGGTTGGTGAAACTAATAATCTAACAGATTTTTCTCGCAGTCTTGAACGCAGCTTTTTCTAAAATCCCAAGCGCAGCGAGGGATCCATATCATCTTAGAAGACTGTCGAGGATGAACAACTCAAAATCTCGATGAGGTGAAAAAGTTAACCTTACAGTTTCTTCGTTGCTATAGGGTTCCTCCCCTTCGACAAGATCAGGATCGGGATTGCAGAAAAAGGCTAAATCCTCTCCAGCATCGCCGCCGTCACCAGCTTCTTCTCTATGTGTCGCTCAATGCGTTGGGCCAGGAAGCGGCGAAGATCGGCACCACGCGCACGCGGCCACGGATCACCTTTTAGCCGGTCCAGCGAAGCACGAAACATCTCCGCCGCCAAAGCGCGTGAGTCGGCAGAAATCTCTGTGCTGGCCAGGCGTTTGTCATCGGCACAGAGCAAACCATCGGCCAGCGGATGGAAATATGCCCGGCTGCCATTCAGCACCGCGCCGCACATCACGCAGGCATTCAAATCAGGTAGCAAGCCGATGAGCCGGACGATCCACAAATCGAAATAAGTGAGCGGCATCCAGATTGAGGCTGCCTGAAGATTCCGCACTACAGCAAGCGTCAGGCGAAAGATGTCATCGCTGGGTTCCCGGTCAGGTAAAAGCTGGTCAATCACCTCTGCAACGTAGCTCAAGGCGACCACGCGCGGGTAGGTCATCTCCGTGGTGAGCGGAGAAGAAATAATGTCGCAGGAATCCAGGCGCACCAACTCCTGCTTTTCTTTTTCCTCCCAGTGCGCAGTTACGTGGGTAAGCGGCTCCAGCGCACCGCCAAACCGTCGCTTAGACTTCTTGGCTGCCTTGGCCACGCCCCGCACCTTGCCTTCCCCACGCGTGAAGAACGTAACCAGCAGGTCCGCTTCATGAAACGGATAGGTGCGCAGAATCAGGGCTTCAGACTGCTTGGGCATCTTTGTTTTCTATCGCTCCGCTCCATACCGCTCAACGTTGTTTTCGCGCTGAGCACATTTCGGCTCCTGGTACAGGGGCTTGGCGCGCAAGCCGGCCTCGCCCCTCATTTCCTCAAACAAAAACGCGCAACCATTCCGGCTGCGCGTTCAGATACTCTGTATGGCCCATCAACGGCCGAAATACTTTGCATTCTTTTCCGCGTAGGCTTTCCACTTTTCCGGCAGATCGTCCAGGGCAAAGATCGCAGACACCGGACACACCGGCACGCAAGCGCCGCAATCAATGCACTCCACCGGATCAATGAATAACATCTCAGCGCCTTCAAACTGCGGCTCGTCCTTCTTGGGATGGATGCAGTCCACCGGGCATGCATCCACACAGGCTGCGTCTTTGGTCCCGATGCAAGGCTCTGCAATCACATATGCCATAACCGTTTAACTCTCCATAATGATTAAGCTGATTTAGCTGGTTGAGGTAACTCTTAATTTTAGCAGCTATTGTGAACTGCGCAAATCTTTCCACTCAAACGCAACGTAGTGACGGCGAACCGCGTCAGAGCTGGCTTGAGCGGAATGAAGTAATCTGCAAAAATCGCGGAGAGTACCAAATTCGGGAATGTCGACGACCACTTTATACCGTCCTGTGGGGCAGGCAGAATTGGATCTGATTGCCGCCAGCGGCTACAAACTATTCCCTCCGCGACTGCCGGAGCAGCCCATTTTCTACCCGGTTTTAACACGCGAGTACGCTGAGCAGATCGCGCGCGACTGGAATACTAAGGACGAGCGTTCCGGCTACGTCGGCTATGTGATGGAGTTTGACGTGGATGCAGAGTACCTGAGCAGGTTTGAAATCAAGAAAGTTGGCGCCGGGGAGCAACTGGAGTACTGGGTTCCGGCAGATGAGCTGGAAGAGTTCAACCGCCACATCCTCGGCGCCATTCGGGTGGTCAACAGGTTTCGGAGAAAGTGAAGCCGTGCGGGGTTGCTGAGGCAGCGTGCACGCGTTTTGTTCGTGCGCGCGTTTGTTAATGTTCCCAAAACAGAACGCATGAATTTCAGAGCTGCAATATATCTGTCCTGTGGGCTTTGCCAAGGGCTAGAATCCGGAGCAGGAGCCGATTTTCGGCTGCCTTCCAGAGCCGAAATGCGGTTCCCTGAAAGGAGATCCCGCATGTTTTTACGTTCGATTCTGAAGATTTCTCTTTTTGTCACCATTCTCGTGATGACCGTCGCGACGGCATCAGCAGTCGCTCCCGCTGATCAAGCAGAAGGCAACTCCGTGCAAGCCTTACACACCTTCCTCATGCCGGACCTTTCGCTGAAGAGCGCCCTGTCTGTTCCTCTACCTCTTCAACCGACAGCCGGCTTCGTGAAAACCTGCAGATGTAGCTGCGGTACGGCCAAGTGTGCAACCGACGAGGACTGTGGAGGCGGTGTGGGCAGTTGCTCGCACTTTATCAGTTGCTGTGCCAAACGGGAAGCCGCTTCTATTCAGGGTGCTCAAGAATCTTCGCGCAAGACACCGTTGCCTGCTTTCAAGGAGCAGTGTAACTAGGCCTGTTGTCACATTTGCTCCGGCGGCAATCCATTCCGCCGGAGTTTTACATTACGCCCTCAGGGAATCGATCTGCGCGATATACCTCTTGCTGTCAAACTTCTTTGACGTGCTGTTGAACGACATGTATCGAATCTTGCCGAAGACAGGACGCTCAAACCATGGCCTGTCATGCTTGCCCACAATCGCCCAGGCGATTCCGGGGTAGCCGTTGGGATCGCGGCCATCCAGTTCGTATTTGTCATTCAGGTACACGGCGGTCTGGTAGGCGCGCGCCGGCGTCTTGCTCCACTCCAGAATTTTCTTTGCCCAGTACATGCGCATGTAGTTGTGCATGAAGCCGGTCACCACCATTTGCCGCTGTGCGGCGTTCCACAGCGGATCATGCGTCTGCGCGCTCTCAAGCTGCTGCTCGCTATAGATTTTTCGCGGATCAGATGCGTGCTCCGCCAGGCTCTTGTGCGCCCACGGCGCTGCAGACTCAAAATTGTCATAGTCAGGATTGAAGCGGACAAAATTCACCGCCAGCTCCCGCCGTACAATCAACTGCTCCAGGAAAGCCTCTTTGGCTGCTTTGGGCGCGTGGGTTTTCTGGATCGCCAGTGCCACTGTATGCGGCCCGATATGGCCAACGTGCAGATAAGCCGAAAGATGGCTGGTTGCGTCCAGCTCAGGTTTGTTGCGATCAACCGCGTAATGCGCCAAATGAAACTTAATGAAATGCTTTAACTTCTTTAAAGCTTCCCTTGTCCCTCCTGCGATTGTTTCCACGGGCGGAACTGAGCGGTCCAGCTCCCAGCCGGAAGTAATGTCTGCGTCAGGCGGCAGAGATTCCAAGCTCCGTGGAGCTTTCCGCTGGAATTTAGCTCGGGCATTTCCCACCGGCTTCAAGAACTCAGGCAGCAGGCGGCGGATCACCGGCCGCGCCGTATAAGCACCGTATTGCTCCTTCATAAGTAATTTAGAAGGAACAATCACATCTGAATCCACGGTCCAGAAAGGCACGCGAATTTTGCCGGCGACAACCTGTCGCCAGTGTTCCGGCGCGCGCATGGGATTCTCATCGCCCACCACCAGCGCCGCATCAACTTCCTCGCAAAATTTGAGCAGGTGATGCTCTGGATATCGCCGCAGCACAAAGCCGATGCCGCGTTTCTTCAAGCCAGCCGCAATGTCCGGTATTCCCTGGTTCACAAAACGATAGTGCCGCAGGTTGGCGTGCGGATAGAACGGGACCGGACCGAAAAAGACCACGCAGGGCTTGCCAAGCAGGTTTGCAGCTTTCACCGCAACTTCCAGCGCAGGATTATCCACTGCCCGCTGCGAGCGCTGCATCCAGTAAACAACACATCGCCCGTGAACCGGTAAGCCGGAATCACGGGCGGTGGTTCGTGGATAGCTCAAGAAAGACGCAAGATCAGACATTCCTTTAACTCATATCACGTGCGCGTCTACTTGTGCTTTGGACAATTACAGGTGGCCTAAGCCAGGATGAAACTACCAACACTGTTTGTCGCTACGCCGCTCTGCGTGTCTTTCTCCGTGACTGACTCCTTTGCTGGCCGCTCTCTTCCTCTTCTTCTTCTTCCATTCCGGATCGCTCAGGTTTGATCTTCTTGGCAAAGCCCTGCATCTTCTTAAGCGTCTGCTGCTCTTCTTTCAGGTTTTGCTGCAGCAGCCTCACCGCCTTGTTGTGCCCCATGTCACGGGCCAGGTTGATCAGAGACTCATAGGCATTGATCTCATAGCTCTCCACCTTGGAAGCTGCGCCAATGCTGAAGACATCCAGAATGTCTTCCGCAGGCTCTTCTTCACTCTTAAAAGTTTCCAGCTCTTCCAACAGTCCCTTGAGCCCCTTGCATTCTGTCTCTTGCGGCTGTTCACCCAGTTGCTCAAAGACCTGCTCCAACCGCTGCACCTGTTTTTCCGTTTGCGCCTGGTGTGAGGCAAAAGCCTTCTGCAACTGCGGATTTGACACTTCTTCGGCCTGCTCTCCCAGAGCGTCCACCAGCCTCCGCTCCGCATCAAGCATGTCCGCGAGTTCGTGTAAAAAGAGTTCGTGCGCTGTTTGCATGCGAGTCCTCCCCGTTTTGTTCTTCAGATTTATGATTACGGAAGTGGCCGTCGGGCTGCCCTTAGCTCACAGGAAGTCGTGCTGCTCTCCCTGCCGCTCAGAAAAATCTAATGCTCATCGGATTTTTCACGGACCTCAACTTCACATCACGCTTTGAAGCAAAACTGTGGCGATGGACGGTATGATAGAAGCCAAAGTGAGCAATCAAACCATCCGCGCCCTGGCCGTCGATATTGACGGCACGCTAACCGATCCCAGCTTTCAGGTATCCGCGCGCAACCTTGAGGCGTTGCGGGCAGCGCATCAGGCTGGCGTACAGATCATTCTGGCCACCGGACGCCGCCATGACTATGCCGCGCCGATCGCGCACGAGATTGGCGTGCCGCTATTGCTGATCAGCTCAAACGGAGCCCTGATTCGGTCGAGCGAAGGAGAAACTCTCTTCAAGGAATATCTTTCCTCTGAGACTGCGCGCAGGCTGATCCGCCACATGGATGAGTATCGCTCCCACGCTGTGCTCACCTTTGACCGCCCTGTCAACGTGCCCGGCAACAACTCCCTGGTGCTGGAAAGCGCAGATGAACTGAACCATACCGTCTCCCGCTGGCTGGAGATCAACCGGCCTTACATAAAGTTTGTCTCGCCGCTGGAAGACGCGCTCACGGAAGACCCTCTTCAGGCAATGTATTGCGGACGCCTGGCGAAGATGGAAGAAATCGAACGCAGGCTCCTCCAAGCCAGTTTTCTGGGCGAAATGACCATCCTGAAGACCCAATATGACCACCGCGACCTCTGCATTCTGGACATCCTGAAACAGGGATGTTCCAAAGGTCACACGCTGCGCCACTGGGCAGAAAGCCAGGGGATTGACCGGAGCCAGATCATGGCCATCGGTGACAATTACAATGATCGGGAAATGCTTGAATTTGCAGGGCTTCCCGTAGTCATGGGAAATGCATCTCAGGAACTGAAGCAGAACGGCTGGAAGGTGACCGGCAGCAACTCTGAAAATGGCGTGGCCCAGGCCCTGGAAGAGGTTTTAGGACTGGCTTTCAAAGGCTAATTGGGCGAAAATAATTGTCTTGTGCTAAGGATGCGATTTTTACGGCCAATCACGATCTGCGCTGTGCTGGCTCTGGCCCAACTTGCTGCCTTTGGGGCAGAAGTGGCCGTATTGCGCAATGGCTTTTCCATTCGCTTTGAGCACAAGGAACAGAACGGTGACATCACGCGGCTGTACACCAGTTCTGGTTACATGGATATTGCCAGCAACCAGATTGCTTCCTTTGAAACCGAGGAAGCTCCTGTAGCTCCGCAGCCTCAGCCAGTAGCATCGCAGCCTCAACCGGCCGCGCCGGCCGTAGCTGTACAGAATTCCGCTGCTGTGCCAACCGCAACCGCCCTTACTTCAGCACCAGTCTCGGCGACCAGCCAAACAATCCCGGCCAAACCGGCAAGCGTTGATCTGGATGCCGTTGTACGTGAAGCCAGCAGCAAAAACCGGCTCGATCCTGACTTTGTGAATAGCGTGATTAAAGCGGAGAGCGACTTTAAGGTCCACGCGATCTCCAAAAAAGGCGCACAGGGACTCATGCAGTTGATGCCCGGCACTGCTGCACAGCTTGGCGTAGCTGATTCGTTTGACCCCAAAGCCAATGTAGAAGCCGGCACGGCGTACCTGAGCACGCTGCTGGACCTATATCATGACGATCCCATTAAAGCGCTTGCTGCCTATAATGCCGGGGCGTATCGGGTAAAGCAGTACAACGGCGTTCCACCTTATCGTGAAACACGCGCTTACATCGCCAAAATAGTTCGCGACTTCAATGCCAAAAAACGGGCACAGATGAAAGCTGCTGCAACCGCCACTGCCAAGGCTGCAAAACCTGCCGCGGCACCGGCAAAGAGCGTGACTTCCAAACCACCCAGGAAAACTAAGCCAGAGCAAGCTCAAGTCTCCAAGCCAGCCAATCCGGCATAGCCACAAAGTGCCGTAAAGTGATAGAACAGTAAGTCGCGTCCTGCCGGCAGGGCGCTTTTTTTGCAATCGCCCACTGGCCCTTACCCATGAGCAAAAAACGATTTCTCATCACCGCGCTGGTGCTCATTGTGTTGAGTGCGCTGGTGTATCTGCAGGTAAGGACATGGAAAAAGTTCGACTGGCATCGCTTCTGGGCAGCTACCCACAACACGCATAAGCTCTATCTGGCAGCAGGTGTGGCGCTGGTCTATTTTGACTACGTTTTGCGCGCGGTGCGCTGGAAGATCCTGCTGCGTCCGGTCTGCGAAGCCAGAAGCGCTGACCTGGTTGCGCCAACCATGATCGGGTTTACTGGGCTGGCCCTGCTGGGAAGGCCGGGAGAGTTCATCCGCCCTTACCTGATCTCCCGCAAGCTGAACTTGAGCATGTCATCGCAAGTTGCCGTGTGGACTGTGGAAAGAATCTTTGACACTGGCGCCTTCGCGGTGATCATGGCGGTAAATATTCTGGCATTTGCGCCAAAGCTCCAGCGTGAAGTTCCTGCTTTCAAAGAAAGACTTACGCAATCTTTTCTGGGACACCAGGTTCTGCTGTTTACGCTTTTCGAGATAGTTGCAGTCGCCCTGCTGGTGGGCGTTGCAGGTGCGGCATTGCTTGCGTTTAAGGTGCGCCAAAACCCCTCTGCTGCGGCTCGTGTCTTTGTGAGGATGTTCGGGCTGATCTCGCCAAAGGTCGGCCATGCTGTGGGCAAGCGCGTGCACGCATTTGGTGAAGGCCTGAACACGGTAAAAGACCTGACTTCATTTCTTCAGCTCAGCGGGATTTCTCTGCTCGTCTGGCTTGTCATTGGCTTTGCTTACATGACCGTAACCCACGCCTATGCCATCCATCGCCTTTCCCGCATGACGCTTTCCAGCGTCTTCCTGCTTACGGCAGCCAGCGTGGTGGGCGGCGTGCTGCAATTGCCCGTAGTCGGCGGCGGATCACAACTGGCTACCATAGGAATGCTCCGCGGGGTCTTTGATCTTTCACCTGAACTGGCCACCAGTTGCGGAATCATGCTCTGGCTGGTGACCTTCATGTCTGTCTCTCCGGCAGGATTGGCGCTGGCGCATTCAGAACATGTGTCGCTCACCAGGATTGAGGAAGAAAGCCTGGAAGAAGAGCAAAAGGCGCTGGATAAAGAAATGGATCAGACTTGAACATCTGGAAATCGGACATACTTAATAGGAACGCAGCAGCTACTTCCTGGCGATTTTTTGAATCCGCGTCAATCCGTGCTTATCCGCGGTAGTTTTTTGTTTTTCTGGTGTCCTTGATTTCCCGATGACCAGGTGTCCCGATGTCTAGATTTCTCCCGCCTGTTACAATCGAGTTAACAAAACCCCATTGAAAGTTCCGGTTAAGAAACGATGAAATGTCCGTTTTGCGGGTTCGAAAATGACAAAGTTGTGGACTCGCGTGAAAGCAAAGAAGGTGAATCCATCCGCCGTCGGCGCGAGTGCATGAAGTGCGAGAAGCGCTTCACCACCTACGAGCGCATTGACGAAATCCCCTACATGGTAGTCAAGAAAGACGGCCGGCGGGAAAAATTTGAGCGGCAGAAAGTCCTCTCCGGATTGCTGCGGGCGTGCGAAAAGCGGCCCATCTCCATGGGCAAGATGGAGCAGATCGTCAATGAGGTGGAGCAGTACGTGATCGATTCGCCCGAACGGGAGCGCACGGCAAGCGAACTGGGCGAGCAGATCATGCACAACCTGAAGCAGATCGACAAAGTGGCCTATATCCGGTTTGCCTCGGTTTATCGCGACTTTAAAGACGTGGGTGAGTTCCACTCCGAGCTTGAGCAATTGCTCAACCCCAAAGATGACAAGGCAAAGCCGGCAAAAGCCAAGACCAGCGCCAAGTAAACAGGAGCCATGACACACAAAGTAACGTTGATTCCGGGTGACGGAATTGGGCCAGAGGTAACGCGGGCAGCCACGCGGATCGTGGAAGCTTCCGGCGTCAAGATTGAATGGGAGTCCTTTGCCGCAGGGTCAGAGGCATTTGCAAAATATGGCGAATATATTCCCAAAGAGCTTACCCAGTCGATTGAGCGGACCGGAATCGGACTAAAAGGGCCAGTCACCACGCCAATCGGCGGCGGATTTTCCAGCATCAATGTTGCGCTGCGCAAAAAATTTGAGCTTTACGCCAACTTCCGCCCTATTAAGAACCTGCCTTCCCTGCCCACGCGGTACCCCAGCGTTGACCTGGCCATTGTGCGCGAAAATACTGAAGGCCAGTATTCCGGCATTGAGCATGAAGTGGTGCCGGGCGTGGTGGAGTCGCTAAAGATCATCACGGAGAAGGCTTCCACACGCATTGCCCGTTTTGCCTTTGAGTATGCGCGACGTGAAAACCGCAAGCGCATTCACGCCATTCACAAAGCCAACATCATGAAGATGAGTGATGGCCTCTTCCTGCGCTGCTGCCGCGACGTGGCGAAAGAATATCCGGAGATTCCCTACGCGGAGCACATTATTGATAACACGTGCATGCAACTGGTGATGAATCCTTACCAGTATGACATTCTGGTCATGGAGAACCTTTACGGCGACATCATATCTGATCTGTGCGCGGCGTTTGTCGGCGGGCTGGGATTGGTGCCGGGAGCGAACATCGGCAAGGACTGCGCCATTTTTGAAGCGGTGCATGGCTCAGCCCCGGACATCGCCGGAAAAGATCTGGCCAATCCCACGGCGGTGCTGCAATCGGCTGTGCTTATGCTGCGCTATATCGGTGAGACCGAAGCGGCGGACAAGGTACACGCCGCACTGGAAAAGACCTATAAAGAAAAGCTGCACCTTACCCGCGATGTTGGCGGGACATCCGGCACAACCGAATTTGCGGACGCTGTGATTGCCAATATGCAGAGCGTAGCGGTGGCGACCGGCGACTGAGCACTTAACTTAAGAAGATCAATAAACCACGGATAATACTGATGACACTGATGTGCGCGAATCAAAGGACTCCTGAAACTGCAAAGACCCACAAAGCATTCCCGAACTTCCAACTTTCAAATCAGTGTGAATCCGTGTCATCTGTGTTGTTCCGTGGTAAGCGTTGTGCTCTGATTTACGTTGCCGCGGCGCTCATCTCGATCGCAGGCTGCAGCAAATCACAACCTGCTTCTGAGCAGCCCGCTGCCGCGCCGAAGGCCGCAACCATTTCCATCGACCCATCCACCGCTGGCTCAATCAGCGGCGTAGTGAGCTTCAAGGGGACGCCGCCCAAGCTCAAATCGCTTGACATGACCCAGGACCCCGGCTGCCCATCATCGCCGCAACCGTCAGAGGCGGTGGTGGTGAATGGCGGCAAGCTGGCCAACGTTTTTATCTACGTGAAAGAAGGCTTGCCGCAGGGCACGTTCGATGTTCCCAGTGACCCTGTCGCGCTCGACCAGAAGGGCTGCCGCTACAACCCGCACATGATGGGCATCATGGCTGGGCAACAGTTAAAGGTCCTCAACACTGACACGGCAAACCATAACATCCATGACATGCCGCAGAACAACCCACCGTGGAACGAATCGCAGTCGCCCACAGACAAGCCGATCTTAAGGACCTTTGCCACTCCGGAGATGATGATTCCGGTTCAGTGCAATCAGCATCCGTGGATGCGGGCTTACATCAATGTGATGTCACACCCGTACTTTGCCGTGAGCGCCGCCGACGGCAGCTTTCAAATCAAAAATCTGCCGCCGGGCGATTACACGCTGGCCGCGGTGCATGAGAAGTTTGGCGAACAGACAATGAAGGTAAATGTAAGCCCAAAAATGGATACTGACGCGCGGTTTACCTTTGCAGCTCAGTAAGTCTTTTGTGAAATCCCGAGCAGGGAACCCTATGGCAATAAAGATTTATCGGCTGACACGCTGCGAGCACGGCTAGTGAAAAGTGCTTCAATTAGGTTGGGCCCCCTCACTGCGTTCGGGGTTTCAGAAACCAAGTGCTAAAATAGTTGGTTTCCCCATGGAGTTGTTCTGACCTCTTCTACGTATAACGCCGCTCATCATCGTTTTACCGTTTTTGTTGCCGCACTGGCGTTTCTGTTGATCGTTGCCGGCGGCCTGGTTACCAGCAATAATGCCGGACTGGCGGTTCCTGACTGGCCCACCAGCTTTGGCCATCTGTTCAAGATCCCCAAAATGATTGGCGGGGTAAAGTTTGAGCATGGGCACCGCATGATTGCGGAGACCGTTGGGCTCCTGACCATCATTTGCGCTGTTTGGACCTGGATGGTCGATAGGCGCCAATGGATGCGGCTGCTGACCATTGGAGCTGTGCTCGGGGTGATCGTTCAGGGAGTGATTGGCGGAATCGGGGTCATTCTGCTGCTGCCGCCGTGGATGTCCGCGCTGCATGGCACCTTTGGGCAGACCATGTTTGTGGCTTTGGCTGCAATCGCAGTATTCACCAGCCGCAGTTGGATGGAAGAGCCACGGGAAAAAATCTCGCGCAAAGATGCCCGGCCCTTGCTGCGCCACTGCTGGATGTTGATTGGCTTTCTGTACGTGCAACTCATTCTGGGAGCGGCATTTCGGCATGTGTGGACCAAGTGGGGACCAAACGGCTCTAATCATTGGCCCATAACCAGGATCATCCACACCTTTCTTTATCCGCACATCATCAACGCCCTGCTGGTGAGCGTGCTGATTCTCTATGTAAGCCTGCGAACTCTGACCAAGCACGCCAGCATTCCGCAGTTGAAGCGCCCGGCATTAGCGCTTTTGCTGCTGCTAATCATCCAATTGCTGCTGGGCGTGAGCGCCTACGTGGTGCGCGTAATACAGGGCGTGAATGAAGCGCAGCCAACCATGTCTTTGGTGGTGGTGACGGTAACGCATCTGGCCGTGGGAGCGCTGATCCTGTTGCTGACGGCTGTGCTGACGATTCAGGCTTATCGCCACACCGGAGATGCGGCCAAGATAATTCCCTTTGACCGTGAGCGTGAGGTGGCTACGGCATGAGCAGCACAGCACAGCGAATCGTCGATCGCAAAGCTGAGGCGCCGGCACCCCCGGTGGTGTTGAAAAGGCAGTCGCTTCTGGGCGACTACCTGCAGCTCTTTAAAGTCCGCGTTACTGCGTTGATTGTGGTTACTGCATGGACCGGCTTTTACATGGGCGCAGCAAAGAGCGGCGTTTCTTCGCTTAGCTGGACTCTTTTATACGCGCTGATAGGAATCGGTATGACCTGCGCGGGGTCGGCGGCCTTGAATGAAGTACTGGAGCGCAAGATTGATGCGCTGATGCGCCGAACACGCAACCGTCCTTTACCTGCAGGGCGCATGAGCCTGGCTACCGGATTAACGGCAGGAATCCTGGCAACAGTGGCGGGATCAGTATTTCTTGCCCTTAGCACCAACGTGCTCACCGGCGTCCTGGCGTTCGCCACGGCCGTAATTTACCTGGCGCTTTACACACCGCTCAAGAGAATGTCGCCTATCTCCACGTTCGTTGGCGCTTTTCCTGGCGCCATGCCGCCATTGCTGGGATGGACAGCCATTCGCGGCAAACTGGAAGTAGAAGGCGTGTTTCTCTTCCTGATCGTTTTCTTCTGGCAATTCCCGCACTTTCAAGCCATCGCCTGGATGTACCGCGATGATTATGAGGCCGCAGGAATCAAAATGCTCCCCGTGGTCGATAAGGCAGGCCATAGCGTGATCCGGCAGATGCTTGCCTATTGCTCCACGCTGGTTTCAGTGAGCCTGGTGCCTGCGTTGCTGGGCATGACCGGCAAAGTTTATGCGGTTGGAGCGCTGGTTCTGGGATTGGCTTTTCTGTGGTTCGTGCTGCGCCTTGCCAGAACCAAACTGCCAACAACCTCGCCTGAATCGCGGAGGTTTGCCCGGCACTTGCTGCAGGCCAGCGTGCTCTACCTGCCTTTTCTGTTTGCCCTGATGATGGTGAACGTGGTGCATCCGTAGTATGGCAACGGCCCTGGAAAACCGCTCAACTTTAGACTCCCGCCAGCAAGCCTCTGCTGTGATTCGTGTTGAAGAGATCCGCCACAGCTATGGCGATCGCGTGGCGCTCAAGGGTGTTTCATTTTCCGTCCAGGCCGGTGAAATTTTTGGATTGCTGGGACCGAACGGCAGCGGCAAAACCACGTTGTTCAGGATCCTCTCCACGCTGATGCTGCCAACCGGCGGCCACGCCTTGATTGCCGGCTTTGACGCAGCAAAGCAGCCTGACCAGGTTCGCCGGCACATTGGAGTGGTCTTTCAAGCGCAAAGCACGGATATCAAGTTAACAGCGGCTGAAAACCTGTGGCATCAGGGCCATCTCTATGGTTTGCGGGGAGCGGCCTTAAAGGCGCGCATCCGGGAGATGCTGGAGCGCGTAGCCCTGGCTGATCGGGCAAATGACCGTGTGGAAACATTTTCTGGTGGGATGCAGCGTCGCGTGGAATTGGCCAAAGGGTTGATGCACAATCCGAGCGTCTTGCTTCTGGACGAGCCTACTACCGGCCTTGATCCTGGTGCGCGCCGCGATCTCTGGCTCTACCTGGACGAATTGCGAAAACGGGAAAGCGTTTCCATTATTGTTACCACGCACCTCATGGAAGAAGCTGAGCGCTGCGACCGCCTGGCGATTTTGAATTTGGGCGAAGTTGTGGGCCTGGGGACTCCAGCAGAGTTGCGCAGCCAGATTGGCGGCGATGTAGTGATATTGGATACGGCTGATCCTGATTCTTTGGCGGCCAGGATCCAGGAGCGATTCAAAGTCGCTGCAACCGTTCTTGAGGGCAAGGTTCGCATGGAAATCCGCGACGGGCTGAAATTCGTAACCAGTCTGGCGGAGGTTTTTCCCGGCGCAATTCAATCAGTTTCCATCAGCAAACCCACACTGGACGATGTGTTCATCAGCCGCACCGGCCATCGCTTCTGGATGCAGGCTGAAAAAGCCGAGGAGCACAAGTAATGGCCCAGGCCGCAATCACACCTGCGATTACCCCCCGCGTGAATCCTCTGCTGCCGGCATTTACCTTGTGGTGGCGGGAAGTTGTGCGCTTTTATCGCCAGCCCGCGCGAGTGGTAGGCGTGGTACTCTCACCTCTGCTTTTTTGGGTGGTAATCGGCGCGGGATTTGGCACATCGTTACAGAAGGGCGCTACTGGTACGGGCAATTTTCTGAACTATTTTTTTCCCGGCGCGCTGCTGATGATCGTCTTATTCACCTCAATCTTTACCATGATGTCTGTGATTGAGGACCGCAATGAAGGCTTTCTGCTTTCTGTAATGGTCGCTCCGGTACACCGGTCAGGAATCGTTTTAGGGAAAGTGCTGGGTGGGACCACTCTGTCAGCGATACAAGGCTTGTTGTTCCTGGTGTTTGCTCCGTTCATTGGCATAAAGTTTGGCCTGGAACAATTTCTGATTGTCGCTCTGGTGACGTTTTTGGTGGCCTTTGCGCTGACCGCGCTGGGATTTGTGATTGCATGGGGCATGGAATCTGCTCAGGGCTTCCACGCCATTATCAACTTGTTTCTGATTCCGCTCTGGATGCTTTCCGGCGCGCTCTTTCCCGTAAGCGGCGCTTCCGGCTGGATTAAATATTTAATGCGGGCGAATCCTCTCACCTACGGCATGGACGCGCTTCTGCTAACGCTCTTCCCTCACGGTGCGCCGGCCACAACTTTGAGCTTGTGGCCTTCCATTGGAGTTCTGGCCGGATTTGCCGCTCTGGTATTTCTGGCCGGATTCATCATGGCAAATCGCAAAAGGACTGTCCCTGCGGCGTAGCCATGCCAGACTACAGCATTTTCCCGGCCTTGAATGCCACATTGAACGGCGCCAGCGCGGTGCTGATCACCACCGGTCGTGTGTTGATTGGACGTAAGCAGGTCCGTCTGCATCGCGCCTGCATGATAGCCGCTGTGGTGACCTCAGGCATTTTCCTGGTTTGCTATTTGTACTACCACGCGCACGTTGGCTCTGTGCATTTCCCTGGGCGGGGATGGGCGCGCCGGTTCTATTTCACCATCCTGATTTCACACACGATCCTTGCAGCAGCGGTGGTGCCTCTGGTGTTGCTGTCTCTTAATTACGGATTGCGGGCGCGATTCGATAAGCATCGGCGGATTGCGCGCTGGGCTTTTCCGGTCTGGCTTTACGTCTCAATCACTGGCGTGATTGTCTATATAATGCTTTACCAAATTTATGGGGCTCATGCCTGATGCGGCATGCGGGCCAAAATTTTGGAGTGGTTCTGTAGGCTCCAAAAAACTTTAAGCAGCCCCGCCGTACTGGTATATTTACTAAAATTCGTAAAAGGAAAATCTCTCCCATGGCAAAAAGCGTAAACAAAGTGATTCTTGTGGGAAATCTGGGCAAAGACCCTGAAGTCAAATACACTCCCAGCGGCGTGCCGGTGGCAAAATTCAGTTTGGCCACCAATGAGCGCTATAAAGACAGGGCCGGCGAATGGCAGGACAGAACAGAGTGGCACAACATAGTTGCCTGGCAGCGGCTGGCAGAGATCGTCGGCGAGTACGTGAAAAAGGGATCTAAGATTTACATCGAGGGCCGGCTACAGACTTCAAGCTGGGAAGACAAACAAAGCGGCGAGAAAAAATACCGGACAGAGATTGTGGCCAGCGATCTGGTGTTGCTGGGTGGGCGCGGTGAAGGCGGCGGTGGTGACGTTGAGGGACGTTCATCGCGCAGCGCATCCGCAGGAGCCTCATTTGATCAGCGTACACCGCATTCAGAAGAGCATGCGCCACATCCAACGGAAATTACCGATGAGGACATTCCTTTCTAAACGAAACTTTGCCGCTCACACAGCACGCAGAGGTTAAAGATGGGCGGCATAGCTTTCAAGCACTTCAGATTTTCTTCAGTTTATTGACTGAATTTAAGACACTACATAGATAGTGGTGTCCGAAAAAACGACAGTTCATGGTTCGTTGTCTTTTAGTCCATCGTAACAAAAGTGCCATTAAATGCTAGCCAGAATGACAATTTTCATCACTTTCTTAGGGTTTTAAGAAAATTGATTTTTCTTTACCTTTGTTTACAAAATGGCTGCAACGCACTATCTATCAGTAGCTTAAGAAGATAGCAGCCAGCTCAAAGATTGTATTGGCGCGCAACCTGCACTACTCCCAGTCAAAATTCGCTGGCAGATTTGCCGAAATTTCAAGCGAGCAATTTAGCCAGCGGAGAATTCCAAGATGGAGAAAGTTTGATGCGCAAACAAAAACAAAAAGGATTTTCACTCATTGAGCTGCTGATTGTGGTAGCCATTATTCTGATTATCGCGGCCATCGCGATTCCCAACCTGCTCCGGTCGAAGATGTCGGCTAACGACTCTGCCGCTGCCAGCACCATCCGTACACTCAACACTTCACAGGTGACTTACGCCACCAATTATCCGACGTTTGGCTACGCTGATACTTTCACCAAGCTTGGCCCGCAAGTCGGCGGCGCTGCCTGCGATAATACGCATGCCTGCCTGATCGATAACGTGATTGCCAACAGCACTGCCGGCCCTTCACCTAAGAGCGGTTACAACTATTACATTGTTGGCCTGGCTCCTGTGGCGCCTTCAACCGTTGTCGGCGATTACTCGGTTTCCGCACATCCGATCAACCTGAACAGCACGGGCACCAACGCCTATTGCTCTACGGCTGACGCAGTGGTTCGTTCCATGAAGACCGCGATTCCTGCTCCGACCGGTGCGATTACGCCTCCTGGCGGCGCAGAAACGATCCCGAACTGCCAGACGATCACCACTTACGGTCCAATCCAGTAAATCGATTTTTCAACTTTCGGCAAGTACCTGGGGGAGGGTATGAGCCAGAAAAGAAAGGGCACGGCAAGGCCGTGTCCTTTTACTTTTAAGGTGTCTTGAATTGTCGCGGTTTTGACAAAATCTGTCACCTAAGAAAGCTTTTTCAGGTCACGAAAGCCGCCTTCAATTTCTGGTATATTTCTGTAAGACCCTCATTCATAAATGTTTTACCAGGCTATAAGGCCTCAAATGCCAAGTTCAACGCCGATTGGTGGGTAAGATGCACTAGTAAGTGCCGAGACAAACAGTCTGAGTCGGCTGAGATCATCAGTTCGGCCTGAGGAAACATTAGGAGATACCTGAATGCGCAAACAAAAAGGATTTTCGCTCATTGAGCTGCTGATCGTGGTAGCCATTATTCTTATTATCGCGGCCATCGCGATTCCCAACCTGCTCCGGTCGAAGATGTCGGCTAACGACTCTGCCGCTGCCAGCACCATCCGTACACTCAACACTTCACAGGTGACTTACGCCACCAATTATCCGACGTTCGGTTATGCCGCTACTTTCACGCAGCTTGGCCCGCAAGTCGGCGGCGCTGCCTGCGATAATACGCATGCCTGCCTGATCGATAACGTGATTGCCAACAGCACTGCCGGCCCTTCACCCAAGAGCGGTTACAACTATTACATTGTTGGCCTAGCTCCTGTAGCGCCTTCAACCGTTGTCGGCGATTACGCTGTTTCCGCGCAGCCGATCAACCTGAACAGCACGGGCACCAACGCCTATTGCTCTACGGCTGACGCAGTGGTTCGTTCCATGAAGACCGCGATCCCTGCTCCGACCGGTGCGATTACGCCTCCTGGCGGCGCAGAAACGATCCCGAACTGCCAGACGATCACTACTTACGGTCCAATCCAGTAACACTTTTTTCGGCAAGTACCTGGGGGAGGGTATGAGCCAAAAAGAAAGGACACGGCTTCAAAGCCGTGTCCTTTTCTTTTGCAAAGAGAAAAGCACAATTTTATGGCATTTATAAGCAACAATTTTTGTCATTGGCAACAATTTAGCGATCTAAAAATGCGCACTGTGGACAGGTAAGCTATTTGAAAACAGCAACTTAAATCCCTTTGGGCAGATTGGCGATTTAAATGCAATTACTCAAGCGGATTCGCGCGGGAATCCGGGATCAAAACGGGGACACAAAAGAGAAACGAACAATAGCCATGATGAACCATCAAAAAGCAAAGGGCTTTTCACTCATTGAGTTGTTGATCGTGGTAGCGATCATCCTGATCATTGCCAGCATTGCCATCCCGAACCTGCTTCGCAGCAAGCAGTCCGCGAATGAAGCAGCAGCTGTCTCCGTGTTGCGCAACGTTCATAATGCCCAGGCGGTTTATATCATCGAATACACCAATTCAGTGGGCTATGCGAACTCGCTGATCAAACTAGGCCCCGGCAACCCATGCACTAAAGCGGCGGCATGTTTAACCGATCAACTGGTGGGCTGCGCGGCTGAACCCTGTCTTAAGAGCGGATACATGTTTTATATGAGTTCCACATCGGGTGCAGAACCCTTTGGTGATTACACGGCCACAGCAACGCCGGTCGCCTTTGATAAGAGCGGGCACAACAATTTCTGCACCACCGAGGATGGCGTCATTCGCAGGCAAAAGACGGCCACGGTTTCTCTTGGCGGGCCTGAAACTCATTCAAACTGTACGGACTTTACTCAATATATACCTCTGGGCGGGTAGGTTTTCTGCCTGATTGCGAGCGACCTTTCGTTCAACTACACTTTTTAAAGATAAATACTTCCCTGGTCGCACATGCCGGCAATTGAAATAAAGGGTCTGGCCAAAACATATCCGGCTGGATTCTGGAAAAAACAAACCCACCCCGCTCTCCATGGGCTCAACCTGAGTGTTGAATCCGGTGAGACCTTTGGATTTCTAGGCCCTAACGGCGCCGGAAAGACCACTACGCTCAAGCTGTTGATGGGGATCACCTTTCCAACCGCTGGAACAGCAACCATCCTGGGCAAGCATTTTCTCGATCCTGAGGTCAGGAAGAAGATTGGCTTCCTTCCCGAACAGCCATATTTTTACGACTATTTAAGCGCACCAGAGTTGCTTGATTATTATGCGGCGCTCTCCGGACTTTCCCGTTCTGATCGCGCTCAGCGGATTGGGCCGGTGCTTGAGCGGGTAGGCCTTGGCGATGTGGGGAAAAAGCAGTTGCGAAAGTTTTCCAAGGGCATGCTGCAGCGGGTGGGAATTGCGCAAGCCATTGTCCATGATCCCGAGATTCTATTTCTGGATGAACCCATGTCTGGTCTGGATCCGCTCGGCCGCCATGAAGTGCGGGAGCTGATCCAAAGCCTGAGGGATGAAGGCAAGACGATTTTCTTCTCCACCCATATCCTCTCCGACGCTGAAGCGCTTTGCGACCGCGTTGCCGTCATCCACAAAGGAGAGCTTCGTGGCGTTGGCGTGGTTAACGATTTGCGATCGAATGTCGCAGGAAAGAGCGAGGTAGTCTGGGAAGGGGCAGAAGCTTTGCCTACCGTACGCGGCATGTTGGTTGAATCCCATGTTACCGGCGAATCTGTGCGTGGAATCGTACAGAGCGCCAATCTCGATTCCCTGCTGGAAAAGCTTCGCCAGCGCGGCAGCCGCCTGATCTCTGTAACTCCGCTGCACGGTACGCTGGAAGATTACTTCCTGGCCAAAACCGTTGAAGAACAGGCGGTGAAATGATGACCTCACGCCTTTCTGCTATTACCCTCAATACCTTCCGTGAGGCAGTGCGCGATCGCGTCCTTTATAACCTGATCTTGTTTGTCCTGCTCCTGGTGGCGTCCGCGCCTCTGTTTGGGCAGATTTCCATTGGGCTGGAGCGGCTGATTCTGGTCAACGTGGGCCTGAGTTCGATCTCATTGTTTGGAGTCATCATCGCTATTTTGGTCGGCATTGGGCTGGTTGCAAAAGAGATTGAAAAGAAAACGCTGTACACAATTCTTTCCCGCCCGGTCCGCCGCTGGGAATTTATTGTGGGCAAGTATTGCGGCCTGTTGATGACCCTGGTGGTAAACGCTGTTTTTATGACAGTCGGCTTTTATATAGCCTTGCTGGTAACGGCGCACGGGCTTCACCGGGCTGATGCCAATCTGCTGGTGGCAATCTATTTCATTGTGCTGCAATTCATGATGATGGTTGCTTTGACGCTCTTATTCTCATCGTTTTCAACCCCTATTTTCTCCGCTATCTTTGCGTTTGCGTTGTTTGTGATCGGCACTTTTGGTGAAGACCTTAAAAATTTTGCAGCCATATCAAAAGGCGCGGTCAGATTGCTGGCGACAGGCGTGGCCTGGGTGGTCCCCAATTTTGCTTCGCTGAACGTGATCTCGCAAACAGCACATGACCAGACAGTAAGCGGCGGCCTGATTCTGTTTAACACGCTCTACGCGCTCCTTTACTCTGCTGCGGTCACGGCCGGCGCTGTGCTTATTTTTGAACGGCGGAACTTGAAATGAGCAGCAGGCGCAAAATCACAGCGGTGGCAAGTGTTTTGTTCGTCGCCCTTTTCGCCGGCTCGGTCATCAGCCGCTATGAAGTGGATAAGAAACGCGGCGCTGAAGCCACACTTGAGGACGTACTTTATCTGCCGTCGGGTAAAACGGTAAAGCGTTTGAGCCTGGGCTATTCAGGCCTGCTGGCAGATATTTACTGGACGCGCGCCGTGCAATACTTTGGCTCACAACATATAAAGCATTCCCGCCGATATGATTTGCTTTATCCGCTGCTCGACATTACCACTGACCTTGATCCCAACCTGGTTGTCGCCTACGAAGATGGAGCTATCTTTCTTTCACAACATCAGCCGGATGGAGCGGGTGAGCCGGATAAAGCGGTAGCGCTGCTGGAAAAAGGAGTCCGGGACAATCCTACGCATTGGCGGCTCTATTTCACCCTGGGCTTTGTTCATTATATTGACCGCGATGATCCCAAGTCGGCAGAGATCGCTTTTAAGCGGGGTTCAGAGGTGCCCGGAGCGCTGCCCTGGATGAAGGTTATGGCCGCCCGTATGGCGGACCGCACCAAGGATATAACCACGTCAATGGCTCTCTGGGAAGCGGTCCTTGAGACCACTACGGACAAGAATGTGCATGAAACGGCTGAAAGCCATCTGGTCTCTATGCAGGCTGACCGCGACATCAACGAATTGAATCGCCGAATAAAGATCTATCGCCAGCGAACCGGCAAGCTGCCCGTCACCTGGGCTGATCTCATCAATGCAGGTCTTCTCAACGGAACTCCCACGACCCCGCTGGGAGATGCTTACATGCTCAAGGACGGCACAGTGGACGTCCAGGACGCCAGCAAATATCCTTATCTAGGAGAGTGGCGCAACAACGTTGAGTTGCCATTCTGAATCTAAAAAGAACAAGCCTTTCATGCGATCTTATTTTTTATCCTTACTTGTCCTGGTTCTGGCTCTGGGTGGGCTGGCTTCTTCCGCACAGCAGTTCAATGTTAGGCGGTTTGCCAGTCAGGTGGATGACCACTACAACCAGTTGAAAACCTTTAAGACGGCATTTACTGAGATTTACCAGGGACCGGGAATCTCACGCACGGAAAGCGGCACGCTGTGGCTGAAAAAGCCGGGCCGCATGCGCTGGGAATATCACGTACCCCATGAAAAGCTTTTCCTTATCACTTCTGACCACGCTTATTTCTACGTAACCGGTGAACCCACGGCGCACAAGGCTTCGGTCAAGAACCTTGATGATATTCGCTCCCCGCTGCGCTATTTGCTAGGCAAGACGAAGTTGGAAAAAGAGTTGGAAGGTCTTTCCCTGGCGCCTGACCTGCAGCCAATCGTGGCAGGCGATATTGTTCTTCGCGGCGTACCCAAGATGATGAAGGACAGGGTTTCAAGCGTAGTCCTGGAAATCTCTCCGACCCACCAGATTCACCGCATCGTAATCCGCGGGGTTGACGATACCACCACCGATTTTCGTTTTTCCCAGATTGCGGAGAACATACCCGTCCAGGACAGCCTGTTTCGCTTTACCCCGCCTCAGGGTGTGCAGACCATTGAGGACAACCAGGTAACTCAATAAGCAACTCTGGATTACCTTGTATTACTGAAGAATTAGTGAAATTAATGTTCAAAATGCGCAATAATAGAAGCTCCCCCCATTCTATTGAAGTAGGGCACAACACCCGTTGAATGTTAGACTTGTGTTAGGAGTAGGGCTTCCCTATCTGTTCGATTTTCATGGCTGAATTCCTGATAAAAATGGCGGATGAGCGCGGCCACGTGCTCCAGCAGGTGGAAAACGGTATCTCTGAACAGGAGATTCGGAACCGCTTTGCCCAGCAGGGCTTCCTGGTTTACTCGGTCAAGAGCCGTCGCGGCCTGTTGCCCATGGGCAAGGGTTTGCGCAAAAAAGGCCTTAAGACCGATCAATTTGTCATTTTTAACCAGCAGTTTCTTACCCTGATCAAAGCCGGATTGCCGATTCTGAAGTCCCTCAGCATCCTGAGCAAGCGGCAGAAAAACCCCGGTTTCAAGTCCATGCTCGATAACATCCAGGAGCGGGTTAAGAGCGGCGAGCTGCTTTCTGAGGCCTTTGAAGCTCAAGGCGCAGTTTCAAAGATCTACACCACTACCCTGCTGGCCGGCGAACGCAGCGGCAATCTGGAAGAAGTTTTGGGCCGATATATTGCCTTCCAGCGAATCACCGTAACCTTCCGCAAGAAGCTGATTTCTTCCTTGTGGTATCCGGCGCTTCTGATCTGCGCGCTGGCTGTGATGCTCACCTTCCTTTTGACTTACGTAGTGCCCCAGTTTGCCGATCTTTACAGCACGCTCAACGCCAAGCTGCCTGCGATCACAGTTTTCATGCTTGGCATTGGCCGCGGAATTCAGCATTACTACTACATTATTCTCCTTGTCCTGGTCGCTGTTGTTGTTCTTGTCTCACTCTGGGCGCGCTCTGAGAAAGGCTCCAGGCTGCTGGATGCCGTGCGTTACAAGCTCCCGCTCGTTGGGCCGATCTGGATGAAGTACCAGATCGCAATGTTTTCCCGCACGCTGTCCACACTCCTTACTGGAGGTCTCCCGCTGGTACCGTCACTGGAGACGGCTTGCCACTCCATCAACAGCTTCAAGATTTCCAGCAACGTGGAAAGCGCTTCCAGGAGAGTTCGCGAAGGCCGCGCACTCTCTTTCAGTCTGGAAGAGACCCAGTTCTTCCCTGACCTGGCGATTGAGATGGTTGAGGTTGGTGAATCGACCGGCGCGCTTCCCGCCATGCTGAACTCAGTAGCCGAATTCTATGAAGAGGACGTGCAAACGTCACTCTCAGCCGCCATGCAGTTGATTGAGCCGGTTATTTTGATCTTTATGGGCATTACGGTTGCGTTTGTGCTCCTGTCACTGTATCTGCCGATCTTTTCTCTGGGAGCACAAGTGCAGTAGCAGGATGTTATGGACCAGAAAAATTTAACATTAGTGGAAGCAAGCAACGCGCTGCTCAACGGGCAGGGCGACAATAGCGAGCAACGCGCCCGTGACCTGGCAGCGCGCTATCGCTGCGAGTTCGTTGATCTGCGCGATTATCACCTAGACGCAGAGTTGTTCAAATCTGTTCCCGTAGATCTCATGTTCCGTTACAACTTTGTTCCTCTGGAACAGAATGACGGCAATCTGTCGATTGCGATTGCCGATCCCAGCAAGCTGATGATGATCGATGAAATTGGCCTGCTGCTCAACCGGCGCATCAAGACCAAGGTTGCCACGCTGGCCCAGATCAGCGACATCCTGAAGAAGACGGAACAGTCTCAGCGCGTACTGGAAGAGGCCAGCGAAGGCTTTGTTCTTGACGTGGTGCGTGAAGATGAAGTTTCAGGCGATGAAAGCATCACAATTGACAAGATTACCGGCACCACAGAAGCCGACGTCAGCCCGATTATCCGCCTGGTGGACACCACCATTTTTACCGCGCTGCAGAAGCGCGCCAGTGATATCCACATTGAGACT
Organism: Candidatus Angelobacter sp.; assembly: GCA_035279585.1. Classification (GTDB taxonomy): domain Bacteria; phylum Acidobacteriota; class Terriglobia; order Terriglobales; family Acidobacteriaceae; genus Angelobacter. The sequence continues at coordinate 26,779 of DATEHN010000077.1, forward strand.
GAGAGCGATTCTGTCGTGGTGAAATACCGCATTGACGGCGTGCTGCAACCGGCCATGCAGCCCATGGCCAAGGAGCACCACTCCACCATCATTACGCGCGTCAAGGTCATGAGCGAGCTTGATATCGCTGAGCGCCGCGTGCCGCAGGACGGGCGCTTCCGCGTGAAGTACAGCGGCCGCCTGATCGACTTCCGCGTTTCCATTATGCCTACGATTCACGGTGAAAATGCCGTGCTGCGCGTGCTGGATAAAGAATCAATGAGCGAGAAGTTCCGCAACCTGGTGCTGGACGTTGTGGGCTTTGATGAAGAAGATCTGCGCAAATTCCGCCGCTACATTCTTGAGCCTTACGGCATGGTGCTGGTCACCGGCCCCACAGGCAGCGGCAAGACCACAACCCTTTATGCCGCTCTGAACGAAATTAAAACCGATGAGGACAAGATCATCACGATTGAAGATCCGGTGGAATACCAGATTCACGGTGTTACCCAGATTCCGGTGAACGAAAAGAAAGGTCTTACTTTCGCCCGCGGGTTGCGCTCCATTTTGCGTCATGACCCGGACAAGATCATGGTGGGCGAAATCCGCGACACCGAAACAGCGCAAATCGCCATTCAGTCCGCGCTCACCGGCCACCTGGTATTCACTACCGTCCACGCCAATAACGTTGTGGACGTGCTTGGTCGTTTTCTGAACATGGGCGTTGAACCGTACAACTTTGTTTCCGCGCTAAACTGCGTTCTTGCGCAGCGACTGGTGCGCACCATCTGCAAGCACTGCAAGACCCAGGTCCACTATACAGATGAGGAGCTGGATAATTTCGGCCTCGCTCCAAATGAGTGGCGCGATATTCCATTCTATGAGGGGCCTGGCTGTATTGAATGCGGCGGAACCGGCTACCACGGGCGCACGGCGATCCATGAACTGCTGGATCTTACCGATCGCATTCGCGAACTGATCCTGGAAAAGCGTCCATCATCAGAAATTCGCAAGGCAGCTCACGAAGAAGGCATGAGGTTTTTGCGCGATTCCGCACTGGCTCGGGTCAGGGCCGGCTTAACCACGATGAAGGAAATCAACAAGGTCACGTTCATTGAGAGCACGAGATAAGGATGGCTAGTTTGACTCAAAAAATCCCGCGCCCGCGGCTGGCGTGCGAAATCACTCCTGAAGGAGTCATCGCAGCCCGGGCCTCTGAAAAATCGGCACGTTTGGAAGTCTTTACCGGGCGCCGCCTGAATGAAGGCGTAATAGCACCCGGCCTGAACGGGCCTAACGTGCTCAATGCTGAAGCGCTGCGCACAGCCCTGAGCGGCGCTCTGGGAGCGGTGGCCGGCAAGTCTCGTGATGTAATCGTGGTCCTGCCTGATGTGGCGATTCGCGTTGTGCTGCTCGATTTTGAAGCCTTGCCGGTGAAACCTGAGGAAGCTGCGCCGGTAATCCGTTTTCGTCTTAAGAAATCGTTACCGTTTGATGTGGAGCAGTCCGTGCTTTCTTACAATGCAACACGCGTCAACGGCAATGTCCGCGTTGTAGCCGCTGTTTCACCGAGAGCCATTATTGAAGAATACGAAAAAGCGCTGCGCGATGCGGGCTATTCTCCGGGCGTGGTTCTTCCCTCTTCACTCGCGGCATTGGGTTTGATTGAAGGGGAAAAACCAACGCTGGTCCTGAAGGTCGATCCAATGAACATTACGATTGCAGCGGTTGAACACCAGGAACTCCGCCTGGTCCGCACGCTGGATAACCCGCACGGCGCAAGGGTATCCGCCGCCGATCTGGCAGAAGCGGTTTTGCCTTCAATCGTCTTCTTTGAAGATACATTTGCAGCGCACATTGAAAAAATCTATGTCGGCGGTATTGCGCCGCTGCAGGAGGTTGGGCCTTTACTTCATGAACAGACCGGCGCACAGGTACAAGAGTTGGCGCCTGAACTCACGCCGGAGCAGAACCTCAGCGGAGAGAGCGTTCAGCCATCTATGATGGCGGGGATTGTGGGGGCCTTGCTGGGATAATGCGCGTTAACATCAATCTTGCTTCACAAAAGTATGAAGCCGTAAAACAGTTTTACGTGCGCTGGGGAACGGCCATTGGCTTCACCAGCGTGCTTACTGTTCTCCTGATCATCCTGGCGTGGTTTAACTACGCCGGCTCCGTCAAGTCCGGTGCGCGGATTCGCGAGCTGCAGCAGAAGATCTCTTCTCTGGAAAAAGAGCGCGCTGCGGCGCAGGAAATTTCTAATCGCCCGGAAAATCATGATGTCAACGCGCAAAAAAATTACTGGAACAAGCAGATTACCCGGCGCTCATTCTCCTGGACCCAGTTATTTAACGATCTGCAGCGCATCATGCCGCCGCGGGCATTTGTGAGCTCCGTCCATCCGGAAATCACGCCGGACAATCGCGTGAAGCTCATGCTAACCATTAAAGGCGACAAGCACGACAATGCGCTTGAGCTTGTGCAAAGAATGGAAAAGTCACAGCGTTTTCGCAATCCTTTGATTAACTCAGATTCCACTGAAAAAGACTCGCACACCGGGCAGCTGCTTTATAAGCTTGAGATCGTCACCTATTACACCCCGGCTGACCTGGTGCAACAGCGTTCAGGCGCCAAGGAGGGCTTGTAAATGGCCAGCCTGGACAAAGTGAAGACGAACTTTACACTGGTTTTGGCAATACTCATCCTGGTGGACGTGGCATTAATTGCTTACATGTTCTGGCCTGGCTCCAGCCCTTCATCACGGCAAGCCCAGGAGAAGAGCTTGCAGCAACAGGAGGCCTCGCTCTCGCATGAGGTAGCGCCTTTGCACGATCTTGGTGCGAAACTGGCTCAAACCCGCGTTGACGTTAAAAAGTTCTACGAGCAGAAGATTCCCAGCCAATCCTCTGAGATCTCGCAGCATCTGGAAAAGCTGGTGCAGGAAACGGGCGTTACGACGCAGGGCTTTCATTACAATGAGGAAAAATCCACCGACAAAGACAAACTTGAGCTGCCCGATGTACAACGGATTGGCATTGATACCACGGTCAGCGGCGAATATACCAAGGTCGCCCGCTTTATCAACGCACTGGAACAGGACAAATACGTTTTTGTCATTACGCAGATCGCACTCACCGGGGCTGAGAACGGTGGCGTTTCCCTGCAGATAAAATTCGAAACATTTTTGAAAGAAACCTAGCATTGAGCGCGGCGCGAGACGTTCTATTGATGAGAGGACAGAAAAGGTACTAAACGGTGAATATAGGCGCAGAGAACAAAAAACAAGTGCGCTGGATGATCGCGCTGCTGGCTGTTGTCCTGCTGATAGCTATCTACGATTTTGTCGATTTTGGCACCAGCTCCGCTGCCCCACCGTCAGCTACCACCTCCACGGCTGCGCAGAAAAAAGTGACGCAGGCCATGGAGGACAACACGCTCGATCCCCGGCTGCGTACTGACAAGCTGGCTATTAGCCAGAACATAAAGTATGAAGCAGGCGGACGAAATATTTTTAGGATGGAAGAGATCCCGATTCCGGCGGTGACGGCTCCTGTGAGGAAGGAATATACTGTGGAGGCGCCGCCCACTCCGACTCCAACGCCGCCGCCTCCGCCTATTTTGCTAAAGTTTTACGGCTTTGCCAGCAAACCCAATGAACCGAAACGGATTTTCCTGGCTGACAAGAGCGAGATTTTTGTGGCCCGGCAGGGTGACATTGTGGAACGGAAGTACAAAGTCGTTCAGATTAACAACACCAGCGTGATCATTGAAGACGTGCTCTACAATAATCGCCAGCCTATTCCTTTGACGGCGCCGCCGAAATAGGGAATTTAATCGGCGCACTTATGATGTTAAATCGCAAAAAATCCGGGCAGGAGGGCTACGTTCTTCTTGCGCTTATGCTGGCGGTAACGTTGATCCTGATCGCCTTATCAATTGAAGCGCCGCGCATTGCCCAGCAGATCAAGCGGGACAAAGAAGAAGAGATGATCCACCGCGGCATGGATTATGCCACCGCAGTAAAGCGTTTCGTCCACAAAAACGGCGGCCGCTACCCGCTCTCAATTGAACAACTTGAAAACACCAATCACATTCGCTTTCTGCGCAAGCGATACAAAGATCCTATGACAGGTGAAGATAACTGGCGGCTGGTGCACGTGGGCGAAGCACAAATCAAAATCCCAACGCCGCCTGCCGGCGCCAATCCCGGACTGCAAGGGAGCGGTAATCCAGGGCTTTCCACGAGCCAGCCAGGAGCCGCAAATCCGCCGGGCACAACGAATCCTCCAATAGGCAGCAATAACGCGCCAACCTTTACGCAACCTTTTCAATCAGGAGGCAGTGGCCAGGTCGGTACCCTCACCACGTCAAACATTGGGGGTGCGCAGCCTGTTGGCGGCGGCCAGATTATCGGCGTTGCCAGCGTCAGCAAAAAGCAATCCATCAGAATGTTCAATGACAAGGACCACTATAACGATTGGTTCTTTGTTTACGATCTCCGCCTGGAGCAATCTGGCGGCAAAGGAATTACCGTTGCAGAGCCTTCCGCAGCGGTAAATACCTCTGGCGATCAGTCAGGAAAAGGACAGCCATCCGGAACGTCGCAGCCGAACGGCGCAACTGGGCCGGCGCCTACACCAGTTCCAACACCTAATTGAAGCAAAACCAGATTTGTCGTAGCCTCCAAGTTTATATTCGCCGAAACCTGATCAGAAATCGTGTGGCACGGCCGCCCCTTGGCTGCGTTGGGTTTACAGCTTCTCTGATTTTGCTTGAAAAGGAAAAAGCCCTCGCATTTTTTGCAAGGGCTTCCTGTGATCTCTGCTGGATATCGTTATACGCTGAAGGAAGAACCGCACCCGCAAGTGCTCTTCACGTTGGGGTTTTCAAACTTGAAGCCTGAGGCTTCCAGCGTTTCCACAAAATCCACGTTGCAGCCATTCAGATACATCACTGAAGTGGCGTCCACATAAACTTTAAGACCATCAAAGTTATAAACCTTGTCCATAACTCCAGGTGCATTCTCAAAAGACATGGAGTAAGAGAAGCCGGAGCAGCCGCCGCCAACCACGCCAATACGCAGACCAGCCGGCACCGGGTTCTGCTGTGCCATGATCTCTTTCACCTTAATAATGGCCGTCGGCGTCAAATTAACCGGCAGTTTTGGGGTGCTTTCGACATTTGGGGTTGTGGTGGAAGCCATTTTTGCGTCTCCTTGAAGCGTTAAACCTTACTCTGAACTCTCTCCATTATACATGGTTTGACGCTGATTCCATTAGTGTTTCCTTAAGATTGGATGCGCGCCGGAACTGCCGGTTGCAGGATTTCCCTATGCCCGGCAGCAACTCAGGAAAATTGGTGAATTTGCCAGTGTTTCCCGGTCTATAATGCGGGGTAAGGTTCCACCCCTCGCTCGCCGCGGCAGCGTGTTCTCTTCTGCGGGTCGCGGCCCTCTGAGTAGCGGAACCGGTGCCAAAACTCAAGGTGGTGTTCCTATGACGCCTCTGCTAATCCTTTGGGCCGGTTTAACAGTTGTTTTAATCATTCTGCTCATCTACCGCAGCACACTCGCAATGCATGAGGATGACCAGCTCTTCCTTGACAGTTCTGAAGCCCACATGGCCAAAGAACAAGAAGAATTGATCGGCAAGATGAACCGCATCACGCCGTGGGTGCGGGTCTGCGGCGCCGGCTCGGCCGTGTTAACGGTCATCATCGCGGGACTCATGCTGTACACGCACTTCAGCCAGAACCAGTAGCTCCACGGTCTGGCGCGAGTGCCAGTTGGCAGAGCCGTAACTCGTCTGCCTGCTTACAAGTTTTGAGCGCGTGCCGTCTGTCCCATGGTTTGGGGAGAAACTTTTCTATTTTCACTCATTGCATCATGGCGTGGGCCGCAACCGATCTTTGGTCGCGTGCGGTAAACGCGGTTACAATACAAAAGACCTGGCCCTAGCAAAGTGCGAGAGTGGCGGAATTGGCAGACGCACCAGACTTAGGATCTGGCGGGTAAAACCGTGGGGGTTCGAGTCCCCCCTTTCGCACCAGCAACTTGTGAGATCCTTCAACTCGCTAAAGCTCGCTCAGGATTTCGCCTGCGGGCTCCCGCTTCGCTCACGCCGCTTAGAGCTCCTGCGACTCCAAAGCTCCTTCCGGCGAGCTTTTGAGTTTCTCCAGCAAAACATCGGGGTTAATAGGTTTAGCCAGCACCTCAAATGAGCAGCCCTCAGCCTGGGCTTTTGCCAGCAGAGAAGTGCTGGCAGCCTGCCCGGAAAAGAGAATGATCCGGCAGTTGGGAAGCATTTTGATGATTCCCTTTGCGGTCTCAATTCCATCCATATCGGGCATAATCACGTCGGTCACAACCGCATCCGGACGAATGATTTCCGCCCATCGAAGGGCAGATTTCCCGTTGGAAACTGCTAAGGCATCGTGGCCTTCGCCATTCAAAATATTGACCAGCGTATCCGCAATGATGGGTTCGTCATCTACAACAATGATCTTCACGCGTTCACAACTTTGGTTGAAATTGCACTCGGCGTATCAGTTATAGCATCTGGGTCTGGTTTAAGAATCTCAGTCTGAAGGGGCAGGAAAATGGAAAAAGCCGTTCCATGCACCTTAGGTCCGCTCCTGCTCTTTACGCGAATCTGTCCATGGTGCTTCACAATAATGTTGCGCGTGATCCACAACCCCAACCCTGTCCCCACATCTGCTTTGGTGGTAAAGAACGGTTGAAACAGGCTGCGCTTATCCTGTGGCTTAATTCCGGAGCCTGTATCGAGAATGGTGATCCTGACACCCGGCTGGCATGAGTTACTCCAGGCATGTGACTCGGTGACCCTTACAAGAAGCGTTCCGCCTCCCGCCATTGCATCGATCGCATTGGTTATAAGGTTTGAAAATGCCTGGCGAATCTCTCCAGCGAGTACCGTGACCTCAACAGATTTGCCGTACTGCTTCACCGCTTTGATTTTTCGTGCCTGCAATCGTGTTTCATACAAAAGCAGAAGATCATTCAGTATCTGATTAATGTTGACGGCAGCGGGCTGTGAATTCTCGCGGTAAAATCCAAGCGTCTGGCGGGCAATATGCGAGACGCGGTCGAGTTCGCGGCCGGCTAACTGCAAGTAATCCTCTACCTTCTTGCGGTCAGAAAGATCGCGTTTGGCTAAATAAATTAAATTTGTAACTGCTTCCAGCGGATTATTGATTTCATGCGCAACGGTAGCGGCAAGCCGCCCGGCTGCAGCAAGCTTTTCAGTAGTCCTGAGCGCGCGCTCAATCTTCTTGTTTTCTGTAATATCGCGGATGATCTTGGCGGCGCCGATGATGGTTCCATTTTTATCTCTAACCGGCGAGATGGTCAGCGAAACCTCAATTCTTTCCCCGCTCTTGGTAACCCTGACGGTCTCAAAGTGTTCAATTCTTTCACCCCGCCTTATCTTGCTCAGAATCATGGTTTCATCGGGATAGAGTTCAGGGGGAATGATGAGCATGATTGGTTTCCCGATCATTTCTTCAGCACTGTATCCCAAAAGCCGCTCGGCACTCTTGTTCCAGCTGGTAACCACCCCGTTGAGGTCTTTGCTTGCAATTGCGTCGTCTGAAGATTCAACAATAGCAGCCAGGAGACGCTCCGCCTGTTCCAGCGGTTTTAACCTCGATTTCAGGGGTTGACGGTATTCACTGATATCGGCGAGGGATTGTGCTTTCGTCTTTTCCGGCTGTGTAAGCTCGCGCACAGCCTCACGTTCCTGCGCTTTTTTCTCAGTAATATCACGGCCTTCCGACAAGAGAAATACGACGCTCCCGCTTTCATCCTTAACGGGGACTAGCGTGAAATCTATGATCGTGGTTTCTTTGCTGCCTTTTTTTGCCCACACCTCAACGTCATAGCGGACAGGGTTGCCCTGGGTGGCGCGGTGGATTGCCCTGCGCAACTGCTCTTGTGTCATTGGCGTAACGTTCCACCAGAACGTCTCCCAGAATGGCTTCCCTATTACGTCGTCGCGAGTAAGACCACTGCTCTCCAATGCCGTGCGGTTGCATTCCAGTAAAATGCCATCGGTGGTGAGGATGCTGACGAATTGGCCCATCTCATCCAAAGTGATTCGGGCCAGCTTCTGCAGATATTGCTGCGGAGTGTCGTCTGGGTGAATCTCAGTCCCGCGCACGGTAATAGGGTGGGTGATTTCAGGCGCAAAGAACTTCATGCTTTAATTCCCGTGTCTAGAGCCCTTCCTCCACGCGAATAATGATGCCGATTTAAACATTGAACCGTGAATCGCAATTCGCTCAGAATAGATTGAGGATTCATTCCCCGCCCTGCTTTAACAACATGCGGCATCCTCGCTTGGAGTCATTTTTTTGCCTGGTAACGGCCATGAACTACGCCCCCTCAGTACAACGCATCCGCGCTCTTTCAAACGTTTGGCAGGAAAGATTGAGTTAAACCAAAGACAATGGCCGCAGAAGCTTAAGATTTAATAATACCAGTGGTTAGATGGCATTAACCCTGAATCGCGCTGCTTAGCCCATTATGTTTTTGATGGATAAAGACTTGCAAAAGATGGACTTTCCCGACTTTAGGACAAGCTTACTTCGCTGAAAAAGCTTGCCTTAGCTTCTCTTCCAGCCTGGTTTTCACGCTCGGCCACTCTGTATCCAAAATGCTGAAATAAACAGAGTCTCTGATCCTTCCTGTCCAGGTAACCAGATGCTTGCGCAGTGTGCCTTCCTCCTTGGCGCCCAGGCGAAGAATTGCCTGGCGCGAACGCTGGTTCAATGCGTCTGTCTTAAGCTCAACCCGTATGCATCCCCAGACCTCGAAGGCATGTCTCAACATCAGGTACTTGGCTTCAGTATTGACGGCTGTCCGCTGCCATGCAGAAGCGATCCAGGTGGAGCCAATCTCCACCCGGCGATTGACGCGGTCAATGTTCATAAAACGCGTGCTGCCAATGACCCTGCCAGAATTGCGTTCGACCGTGGCAAAGGGGACAGATTCGCCGCGCTTTTCTTCTTCCAGCATTTTGGCCACAAACTGGTCAAAGTCTTCCGGCGTCTGCATGGAATATGGCATCCACTGGAAGACGGTACCGAGATTGTCCTTGGCCGCCGCCCAAAAGTGAGCGCGGTGTTCGCGACGTGCTGGTTCAAGCCGAACTACTGCCCCTTCCAACGTGAGCGGCGTAACAATGTTCAATGAAGCAGCAGCGGCAGGCATCTATCCCTCGTTTTCAGATTACAGGGCAGATGTCCTAAGGTGCTAGTACTTTTGCCTTGTCAGCTCTGGATTGTAGAAAGCCCTGAAATGTGTTGAAATCTGATACACCCACTACGTCGTTTGGATACAGCCTAACTCCGGGATTTGATGTAAATCGCCCTATCTTATTGAAAACAGGTTTGGTCATCCAGTTGCCTTCCTGAAGGGGATATTGTGAATCCGCGCGTGTTCTTGAGACGTATTGCCGCACTCGTCATTCTGGTGCTGGTGCAACTGCATGGATTAACTGAAGCGAGCGTCGCACAGGAACCGCATCAGGAGGTCCTGCAAATCGTGGCGCAAAGCCAGCAAGCACTGGACCAGCATGATGAAACCAAGGCCTTGACGCTGATCAAGGATGGACTGGTGCGCTTTCCCAACGATGAAGACCTCAGGATTCAGCTAGCGCGCATATATGCGGAGCAGAAGCATGATCGCCAGGCGATTGGGCTTTTGAACAGCATTCTGCTGGCGAACCCATCCAATCGGAATGCCAAGCTGGAGCTGGCCCAGATTTTTGGCTATCGTGAGAACTACCGGGAATCTGACCGGCTCTACCGCGAATTGCTGGAAGCAAATGCCGACGACGAGGCCGCAGCGCTGGGACTGGTGCACAACCTGCTCCTGGAAGGCAAGCGCGATGCCGCGCAGCAGACATTGCAAGCGGCGTTGGTCCGCCATCCTGCCAGCCTGGAGCTTTTGCAATTCAATGATTATCTGGCAGAGAAACCGGCGAGTGAAGTGCAGCAGCCCCGGACAGTGCATCGCGCGCTAAACACTGAATCGTTCTTTGCCGATACTTCAGGAAACCGCTCAGTCTATTCAGCCCAGGGGATCAGCTATCAGTTCACGCGCAATCTGGTGAGCCGGGTTCATGTGGAAGAGAACTCGCTGTGGAGAACCGGCACATTTACTGAAACGCTGCTCTCCGGAGACGCTGAAGGCCGTTACAGACTGAATAAATATTTTGCCGTCCGCAGCAGCGTGGGCGTGGTGCGCTTTATTGACGAAAGCAGCGAGGTACTTTACGGAGGCGAGCTGGAGATATTCCCCCGGAAAGATCTCTACTTGTCAGGCGGCTTTTTGCGCTATCCCATAGCACCAACCTTTGATTCCTTGCCATTCAAGCTTCTGGCTCAAGGCTGGAACAGCCGGCTGGACTACCAGCCGCGTAACTTTACCGTAAGCGTGAGCTTCTCTGTGGCGCATTACTCAGATGGCAACCATGGAGAACGCGAGTGGGCGGAAGGGCTGCGCTGGTTTCCCTGGGACGATGGCAAGTTTGCCCTGGGCGGCGGATATGCCTTTCGCCACATCCATTTCAGCAAAGATTTGAACCATGGCTATTTCAGCCCCGGCGAGTACCGCAGCCATCTGGGAGCAGCGGGGTTCCGCTTGCGCCTGGGCAAGCATTATCGCGGTGAATATCTGGGCTATGGCGGCGCTGAGGTGCTGGAAAACTTTGCTGATTACTCGCCCGCCGGTGAATTACTTCTTAAAAATGATTTCTTTTGGGGCCGCTGGGACTTGGCCGCCGATTACTCCTATTTCCACTTGATACAGACCACCGGCGCGTTCCGTGCAAACGCCGCCACGGTGACGCTTGGTTATAAGTTTTAAAAAGCAGTTGTGTCATAACTGTAGAAAGGCCATTTTGGATGTCCGGCAGTGAAAAAAACCGCAATTTTAAGGTCCTGATCGTGGACGATGACGAGTCCACGCGGAGCTTCCTCAGTTCAGTTCTTAGCGCCGAAGGTTACGAATGCCTGATGGCGAACAGCGTTGCCGCGGCGGATGCCATCTTGCGCCAGGAAGCTGTGCACATGGCATTGCTCGATCTCTATTTGGGCACGGCCAATGGGCTCAATGTTCTTGATCTGATCAAAGTTCTGCAGCCGCAATGCGCCTGTGTAATTATGACGGCGCATACCAGCGTTGAGACCGTAACCAAATCGCTTGGCTCCGGCGCCATTGAATATCTGGGTAAGCCTTTGCTCATCGATGACCTTTTGGCGCTGGTGCGCAAGGTGCAGGCCAGCAAGCAGACATCGAAGGAGACCAAGGCAGCGATTGACGAAGGTCCGGAGACTTCAATCATTGGCCGCACGCCGAAAATGCTGGAAGTCTATCGCGCCATCGCTCGCGTTGCTCCTACAGAAGCCAGCGTTTTGATCCTGGGAGCAAGCGGCACAGGCAAAGAACTGGTAGCCCGCGCGCTGCATGACCACAGCTCTCGCGCACAGATGCCGTTTGTTCCGGTGAACTGCGGCGCACTGCCGGAAAATATTCTGGAAAGCGAGCTGTTTGGCCACGAAAAAGGCGCGTACACCGGCGCAGATAGCAGCCGCCCCGGCCTGTTTGAAGCCGCGCACGGCGGCACGCTCTTTCTGGACGAGATTTCTGAAACCAAGCCCGGCTTCCAGGTGAACCTGCTGCGCGCTGTGCAGGAACAGCAGATCCGGCGCGTTGGTTCGCATAAATACACGCCAATCAATGTACGCATTCTGGCGGCAAGCAATCGTGACCTGACCAAGCTGATGAATGACGGCCGTTTCCGTGAAGATCTCTACTATCGGTTGAGCGTAGTAGTGATCAACCTGCCGGGACTGGAAGAGAGGCGGGAAGATATTCCCTTGCTGGTGCAGCACTTCCTGAAGCGCGCAAACCACAAGAGCAAACGTGCTATCAGCATTACCGAGGCGGCGGTCAAGCTGCTTACGAGCTATTCCTGGCCGGGCAATGTGCGCGAATTAGAAAACCTGATGGAGCGCCTGGCGATCTTTTGCTCTTCCGGCGAGATCGGCGTGGCGGATGTGGAGCGTGAACGCCAGCTCGTCCGCGCCAACGGCGTGCCGGACAAAACACCACCTACGACGCTGGAAGATATGGAGCGGCAGCATATTCTTCGCGTGCTGCAGGAACATGCTGGAAACAAGTCAAAGGCCGCACGGGCTTTGGGTATCGAGCGAAAAACGCTTTATCAGAAAGCCCGGCGGCTGGGAATTGATCTGATGGTTGGCTGACGAATTTTAAGAGTTCGAGATGAACGCATTCTCCAATTCGAAGAGTACCGGGCACATTACCTGGGGCCGATGGATACGGCTTACGGTGGTGCTGCTGGCATTGGTATTCCTGGTGAGTTGGAGCTTTCCGGTTTCCACGCTGAGCCAGAAGCTGAATGATTTCTTCTTCCGCGTGCGCCGTCCGCTGCCTGTTTCACAAAACGTTGCATTAGTTCTGATTGACGATGCCACGCTGGCACAACAAGGCAGATGGCCATGGCCGCGCACAGAGCTGGCAAAGCTCATCAGCGCCGTGAGCCAGCAGCAGCCAAAGGCGGTTGGCCTTGACGTGCTTCTGCCGGAAGATGAGGACGAGCAGAACGATTCTGAACTGGCTCGCGCTATTCAGGCCGCGCCCAATCTGGTTTTGGCCGCCAAAATCTCCTCATCTCCAACCGGCAATTTGTGGATTGATCCTCGCCCCCGCTTTGCCCAGGCAGCAAAAGGCGTTGGACACGTTCAGGCAATTATTGATTTTGACGGCGTGTGCCGCGGTATTCCCATTGATGAACCCAGCGCTGACGGACCACGTCCGGCCTTTGCCTTGAAGCTGGCAGAGTTGGTGCAGCCATCGCTTGGATCGCTGGAGCGCAACGCCAGTTCTGCTTCCGGCGTGGAGCGCATTACCTTGCGTCCGCCAATGCTGATCGACTATCGCCATCAGTTTGAGCCGGGCCAGGCTAATCCGCCTTTTGAAGTTGTTTCCGCCGGCGATCTTCTTGCGGGCAAAAACGCACCGCAGCTTGCAGGCAAGGTAGTGCTGATTGGTTTTGGGGCCATTGACGTAAGCGACCGGCTGTTCACGCCGGTGAGCAACCAGCTTCCTATGCCGGGAGTGGAGATCAATGCCAACGCCACAGACATGCTGATTGCCGGCAGGTCACTCACGCATATCGGCAGCGCGAAGCAGTTCATGCTGGTGCTGCTGATGAGCATGGTGGCGCTCTGGGTGGTGGTCCACTTTCCTGGCCTGCGTGGACTTTTATTGCTGACTGGCATGTTGGCGGTCGTCTATGTTGCGGCATTTTTCCTGTTTTCGGATTTCCATCGGCTGCTCTCCTATGGCCCGTTGCTCGTCGCGGGCGTGCTTGCAGCGCCTATCGCGCAGCTGGAAAATTTGCTGATCGTGGACCGTGAGGTTACTTCGCGGTTGCAGCAACTTCGCCAGGCTATTTCTCCGCGCTACGGAGAGTTGAAGCCTGCGCAGCGCGGCAACGAGACTACCGGGCAGCCAGCCGCCAAAGACCTCTATTGGAAGCTGGCCGCTCTCAAAGATCTTCAAGCTGAGCTATCTTCACTTTACAGCTTTAATCAGACCTTACTGGAGACAATGCGTGAAGGTCTGGCGGTCTATGGGGCTGATGGAACGCTCAAGTTCAGCAACACAACCTGGAAGAAATTCTGCGATCGACAGGACGCTCAACTGGAAACGCTCACAGGCGTAACACAACTGGCAGGCGGATGGCGCGAGTTGGCAGAATTGGCGACTGATGCGCCGGCCTGGGCGGAAAAAGAAGTTCCGATAGATGAAGAGCTATGGCTTTTCCATGCTGTACGCCTGCCCTGGACTTCATTTGCAGAAGCAGGAGCGATTCTTCTGATTGCTGAAGACATTACCGCCCGGCGGCAGAGAGACCAGGCGCGTTCTGAAGCTTTGAGCTTTGTCACGCATGAGCTGCGCACACCGCTCATCTCGATTCAGGGCTTCTCTGAGCTCTTAATGCGCTATCCCAACTCTCCGGCCAGCAGTGAAGCGCCGGCAACCATCTTTCGTGAAACCAATCGATTGGTGGCAATGATTAACACTTATCTTGAGGTCTTGCGGCTGGACGCTGGAGCGCGTCCGTTGCGACTGGCGCGCACCAATGTTCGCAAGATGGTTGAGCATGTAGAAAATGTGGTGAAGCCACTGGCTGCCGCCGCTAAAGTTCCAGTCAAACTAGAGTTGGATTGTGAAGACGAATTCGTGATGTGTGATGAGACGCTGATCTCAGGCGCGCTGCTCAACCTGGTGAGCAATGCCATTAAGTATGGCGCGGCAGATGCCGACGTGAGTGTACGAGTAAGCTCGTCTGATGAGGAAATTCAATTTGAAGTAAGAAATTCCGGCCCGGTCATCCCCGAATCTGAATTGGAACAGCTTTTTGAACGCTTCTATCGCCCTGGGCGCAGCGAATCAATACCCGGCTGGGGCCTGGGGCTGAGTTTTGTCCGCCGAATATCGCAGCAACACGGCGGAAGAGTCAACGTAAGCAGTAATGAAACCGCAGGAACCTCGTTTGCGTTTACATTGCCGCGAGGCGCCTGTGAAGTATCAGAGGTAGCGCCATGAAAAACAAACTAACTTTCACCATGATCGGCGTAGTGCTGTATTGCATAAGCGCCGTAGCACAGCAGGCACCGCCTGCTGCCGTGAGTGCGCCGTATGCCGGCGCGACTATTTCCGACTTCAAAGGAAAGGTTAGCATCCAGCTTCCCGCGAAGACATTCTCTGCGCCGACCAGAGGCGAGATCTTGCCGCCGGATACAACGGTAAGCACTGAAGATGGCCGGCTGCTGCTGAAGCTTTCTGACGGCAGCGACATTTTGGTGCGTTCCCATACCAAACTGGTGCTGAAACAGCCGGAGACCAGCGGCTGGAAATATTTTCAGATGCTGATTGGCCGCGTCCGCACCAGCATTCAAAAGCGCATGGGCGGTGCGCCTGCATTCCAGATTGGCACGCCCAGCGCGGTGATTTCTGTTCGCGGCACCAAGTTTGATGTGGAAGTTGATCGCCGCGGCTTCACCGAAGTAGATGTGGAAGAAGGCACAGTGGAGTTGGAAGCGCTCTCCGGCCTGGGTGAATCCGTCATGATCTCGGCTGGGTTTTCCAGCCGCGTGGGCATGGAAACCGGGCCGGAAGTTCCGCGTCCTACGCGCGAATTGCGCCCGCAGCTTGACCGTCCGAACCGTAAAAATAATGGCAGTTCCATTGACGACGATCCCACGAAAAAACTCCTGGCTTCTGACCATGACCACGGCGGAGATCACCACAGCGGCGGCGATTCCTCTGGTTCTGGTTCCGGCTCAAGCTCCAGTAGTGGTGGAAGTGGCGGCAGCGGTGATTCAGACGGCGGCAGCCATTCTTCAGGAGGGTCTGACAGTAGCGGCGGGTCATCAACTTCTGGATCTTCAGGCTCTGATGGCGGCAGCACCTCTGGTTCAGGAGATGACCATCACCACGGCGGTACCAGACCGCCTCTGTGATCTCACGGCACGATGAACCAGAAGATAGCGAAAGAGATCTACCACCCGCCGTGACCATTTTGAAATTTTTTAAGACTGAGATGGAACTGAACCCGGCTCCATCTCAGTTAAAAACACTCTAATAAGCCTCTATAATTTTTCCTGAGCAGTGATAGTTACCGTTTCGATAAAAATAAAAGTGTTAATTCCAGAATGGAAATAAATTATCTCTAAGAAATCATTTTCTGTTTGAGTAGCCACCATCTATTCTGCCTATACTTTTGCTACTGGCTCAGGCATTGGCTCAGCAATCACTGGAGGATTCATGAAAACTCCGACTTCCCTCAAAGACAAGATTGAAATCACAACCAACATTCTGATCGTGCTGGTTCTGCTGACGATCGGCGGGACCTATGTGAAGTCTCGTCTGGGGAGCCATACCGTAAATTTGTCTCCCGGGAAAAAGATCAGTGCTCCACATGGTTATGACTGGCATGACCATGCCCCGACGCTAGTTGTTGCTGTACGCCAAGGCTGTGTCTATTGTGAGCGGAGTTACCCTCTTTATCGGAGACTGGAGGGACTTGAACATGACAACCATCTCAAGGCACACATGCTAATCGTAATGCCTGATGATCCGACAAGCGGAGCGGCGCTGCTAAAGTCGCAAGGAATATCCAGTCAGAGCGTCCCCAGTACGGTCTTAAGCGATATTAAGGTTTCAGGCACTCCTACACTTCTTCTGGTTGACGCAAACGGCCGACTTCTTCAAAGCTGGGTTGGAGAATTGGAAGCTTCCAAAGCAGAAGCATTGGTTGCGCAACTGCGAAGGTGATTTACAACTCTTGTTTGAACCAGCACAAACAGCACTACGAAAGGAAGCTCCTATGAAGCGTCTGATTTTAAAACTTTGTCTGCTATCCGCAATTGCGGTCGTTTACGCAAATGCTGAGTTGGCTCCGGGCGGCACCCCCAATAAAGTTACATGCAGCGGGGGCGGCTCCACTTGCACTTGTGGATCAACCTGCACTTGCGCATCCGATGCACATGGTTGCAGTTGCTTCTGCTAATCAATTTGGATCTAAAACAGGCACTCTCAGGAAATACCATGAGAGTGCCTTTGCACTATGATTTTATGGTATAAGACCCGATATGAGACGTGATCACCTGCTCATTATTGCCAGTATTGCTGTGGGAACAGCTTTGTTGGCCTGCATGCTGTCTTCGACATTCGCCGTGCTGATTGATCCTCTGCCGTTCCCGCAGGCGAACCGGATAACTACGGTGAAAACCATAGATGGCGGCTCGCCTGTTTCCTCTTCGTCTCCGGACTACCATGATTTGTCCAAGAGCGGCGGCCCGCTGCAAGACAGCGTGTACGTCAGGTATTTCAATGCAAGCGCTGAAATCGGAGGGCATCCGGAGAGCGTCTACAGTGTGAGTTTTGAAGGAAACCTTTTCACTGTTTTTCAGAAAGCCCCTGTACTGGGCAGCCCAAGCGACCTGGACAGCACTCAGCCGCGGAATACTCCCGCCGCCATCCTCTCTTATCCGGCTTGGGTCAAGTTTTTTGGCCGTGATCCGCAGGTGCTGGGAAAGCTCATTCACATAGGCAGCGGCGCATACGAAGTGAGCGCGGTGCTTCCGCCGGAATACCAGCTCGCATTAGACGCTGATATTTGGGTGACAGCCCAGAACACCGCGAAAGCAAACCGCGCCAATAGAGATGGCCGGATTTTTGCTCGCCTGGCTTCCGGCGCATCAGTTGCAAGCGCAAACGCATACCTGGGAACTATCGCATCATCTCTGCAGGCACAAGCCCCGGACACCAACGAGGGCATCACTTTCCAGTTGGGGCTGCTCAGGGATTCTCTTGCCGGCGAATCAAAACTGCTTCTGTATTTGCTAGCGCTGGGCGCGATCATGGTGCTCTGTGTTGCCTACTTCAACGCCTATCAGCTCCTGGCGGCAAAGGCGCAAACGGTAATCATGCGTTGGAGGATATGCCTGGCACTGGGAGCCAGCCGAAAACGGCTTTTCCGGGACATGCTCAAGGAGCCGCTGTTACTGACTGTGATTAGTTGCAGCCTGGGCTTGTTATTGAGCCTTTTGGGTATGCAGGTATTACGTGCTTTCAGCCCGACAGATATTCCAAGGATAGCCGACTCACGGCTTGTCTGGCAGGTGGGCCTGGTTGCATTTGTCTTCTCCATCCTGGCTGCAGTCGTGTTCACGCTGCTGATGCTGATACGCATATTGTCTCTGGAGGCAGGCGGGGCGCTCCATGGAGGAAGTCACAATGGGGCATCAATTCATCACGCTTTCCAGGTAAAGAGACAATCCTTGCTGATGATCCAGATTGCGTTGAGCGCAACCCTGCTCATTTCCATTGGTATGATCGCCGCGGCACTGTACAAGGCCACGTATTCCTCTCTTGGGCTAAGCGCAGATGGAATCTCAGTGACGGACCTCTCTTTGAAACAGCCAACCAATACTCTTGCGGGCGCCACATATGTGAGCCAGATGGCGCGGAGCGTGGCGGTCCTACCTGGAGTCGAGAATGTCGCAGTGACTTCGAGCGCTCCGTTTCAAGGAAGGTCCTACAACAATACATTTAGCACCAGTGAAACCGGGCCGGAGGGGAAGCAACTGCAGTATGCAGCGATTTCCCCGGAATTCTTCGCTGTTCTTCAGACGAATGTCTTGCATGGACGGACGTTTACGGATTCCGATAACAGCGACAGCGCCAAAGTGGCAATTCTGAACCAGGCTGCCGCGCAAACGCTTTTCGGAAATGGCGAGAGCCTGCACCAGAGTGTGCATGCGGGTTCCGATGCGAACGCCGCGACGATGGAGGTAGTCGGCGTGGTGGAGAATATCCGGCAGGATCCTACAACGGTTGTAGCTCCTCCGATCGTGTATCTTCCGCTTGCCCAAACCAAGACGTACGCCGTATCGTTTGTAGTTCGCGCAAAGGTTCCCATAACCAATGCTGACGTCAAGCCGCGGGTCTGGGCCATCAACGCAAATCAAGCTGTTGGAGAAACGGCGTTATTGGTTGACCTTATCGACGCGAGCCTTCGCCGCATCCGCTTCATGGCATTTCTCATGATGCTTTTTGCCGGAGTCACCATGGTGCTTTCCGCACTGGGAATTTATGCGGCTGTAGCGCAGTGGCTTTCTACCAGTCAAAGGGAAATTGCACTCCATCTTGCCCTCGGGGCCACGTATTATCAAATCCGCAACTCTATCCTGGCAAGAATTATGGCAATCACAGGAATGGCCCTGGCGGTTGGTTTGCTGGCAGCGCTCGCCATCAGGAATACGCTGAAGACTTTTCTTTATGGAGTGCAGCCTCAGATGAGCACAGTAATAGCGTTCGCAGCGCTCTTGCTTGCGTCTGTCGCTCTTTTGTCCAGCTATATACCAGCGCTCCGATCCAAGTTCATTGATCCGGCAAGATTGCTGCGCAGCGAATAAAGGAAATGACCATACGGGTTCTTGCCAAGTCATCTAAAAATTGATCAACGTGTTGCCTTGTGCTGGGTAATGCGTTTTGCTAGATCAGTCCTGTGGCCGTCCCCATATAGTTTTTCTTTATGTGGCGACGCATCCAAGCGTCGCCATATTTTTTCGTTTTGATTAGGTGTATCCATGTAACACACATCTGGGTCGCCAGAACTCGCAGCAACCTGGAATAAATCCCGAATAATCGCTGAAAATAAAGGACTTAATAGATACTGCGCTTTGGCAGCAGAGCTGCTTTTATTAAGCTGGGTAAGCACGGATCCCCCGCTGTGCTCGCCTCGCCTGAAGTAGAGAAAGGTGCAGTCTTGAAGCCCATTTTGCCAATCACGAACCAAGGAGTGCTGCCCGCGCACCAGCCTGGGCACGCACACACCGGAAGTTCGTTATCAGCATTTTGCGCCGGGCATGTACTGAGGAGCGATAACCAGACGGAGTCGCCCCGCTCTCAGCGCGTGGTTCATAGTACTCTAACGCTACAACGCCACTCGATCGAATTCCTGAAAAAGTTAAATCTTGGAGGCCCAATGAAACGGGTTTTTTTATTCACACTTCTCAGTGTGGTGTTTGCTTTGTTGCTGACAGGTTGCGGCGGCGGCAATAACACGATTACCGCTACGCCAGGATCGGGAAATGTCACCATCCAGACCGGAGATGCGGTCAATGACCAGGTTGTAAAGTTTGAATTGACCATCAGCTCCATTACGCTTACCGGCGTCAGCCCAACGGCCACCACGGCAAATCTGCTTTCCAAACCCGGCGAAGTAGAGTTTGTGCATGAGGCAGGTACGCTTGAGCCGCTGACTTTGGCCAATGTGCCCGCCGGAACCTACAACGGCGCAACGCTTACCATATCGAATCCAGAGGTCGTGGTGGTCAATTCCGGCGTACCCACAAAGGTGCCGGCGACTCTTTCCAGCACCACGGTCAACGTCACGTTCCCCAACCTCACGGTTGGCTCATCGCCGCTGTTTATCAACTTTGATCTGGACCTGGCAAGCTCCATCACGCTTAACGGAACACCTGTGACCTCAGCCACGGTCAATCCAACGTTCACCGTGAGCACTTCAACCGTCGCGCCGAACAAAGACAATGAAGACGATCACGACGGCGAAAATGACGACGTGCACGGCAGCGTGAAGTCGATTAATGCCCCGAATTTCACCATCACCACCAACTCAACTGACATCACGTTTGCCACGGATGCCAACACCAAGTTCAACGATGGCCTGAAGTCACTGGCCGACCTGAAAGTGGGAGACATTGTTGAAGTTGACTCCGTAACGCAAGCGGATGGAAGCAAGCTGGCAAAGAAGATTGAACGCGAGAGCGATAACCAGGGCGAAGAACTGGAAGGCATTATCTCCGCCGTAACAGGAAGCCCGGCTACGCAGATCACCATTGCGCATCAGGTTGACTCCAGCAACAGTACAACCCCGCCGACCACTGTGGACATCGCGCTGAACTCCAGCACACAATTCGTTGTGCGGACAGATAAACTTACCCTTAGCTCACCACCGGCCTTTGATGCTTCCAATATCGGCAAAGGCCAGCGCGTTGAAGCAGACGCTGACGGTACAGCCTCGCCAGTACTGGCTGCCAAACTGAAACTGCGTGAACAAGCCCTGATTGGTACGGTTGCGGCTTCGCCGGCGCCTACCGCGTCAGGCTTTACGCTTACACTCAGTTCAACCTCAGCTTTTGCAACATTGAGCGGAACAACCTCAATCCCGGTAACGATTGTTAACGGCACAAACCTTCAGGTAACCCCCACTGCTGGGGCAACCGTTCGCGTACGTGGTCTGGTGTTCTTTAACGCCGGCTCATACACGATGATTGCCACCCGCGTGGACAACAATCACTAAAAATTCCTCATCCCTTAACCCTTTGAAGGCCTGTTTACGCAGGCCTTCGTTTTTTTATGTCGCTGCGCTCCAAACCGCTATGCAGTTTGGCTCGTGGCAAGATTCGTCAGCACTAGTAGCAGAGGGCTCGCCGCGCAAGCTGGACTCGCCCTTAAACCTGTCGCTGCGCTCCAAACCGCCAGGGAGTTTGGCTCGTGGCAAGAGTCGTCCGCACTAGTAGCAGCGGTCTCGCCGCGCAAGCCGGACTCGCCCTTAAACATGTCTCTGCGCTGCAAACCGCCGGCGATTTCTTCTCGACTTAAAATTAATTCTGCACCTGAAGCGGCACGCTCGGCGCTATCAGGCCGTCGCATGCTTATTTAAGGTTTAGCATAAGGCAGCGCGATCAATTCGCTTTCTGGAAGCAGATGCACCTCGATTGCGCCTTCCTGGGGCAAAGCGTCAAGAGGCAGATGGTCACGCCACAATGAGAAGCGCACGCGCAGTGTGGAGCGTAATTGTGCGCCCAGCAGTTCCAGGGGCACGCAGCATTCAAAAATCGACGCCAGAGAAGCCTGGATTGATTCCTGATGCTCTCCCGGCTGTCCATTTTCCATAAACTTCCAGCCGCGCACATGGCCGCCGGAAATATCAACTTCAAGGCGATGCACGGTCGCGGTTGAGGGAGTTTGCGGCGACTGGGTCTCGATTGAGACCGTTAACTGGGTTTCGCCGCTGGCCCATTCCTCAGGAGGCTCCATAAAATCCAGCCGGCAAGAAAGGTTGGCTTCATCAATACCTGCGTAGCCGGTATCCAGCAGGAATAACTTGCCATGCATAGCGGAAGAATAGCGATCAGCCACGTGCGCTGCGGCCCCAAGCCACTCAAAATAGCCTGTATCTCTGCCGTCAATTTTGGGATGAATATATTCAGTCTGCGGAGTGAATTGCAGCTTTGCGGGAATACCGGAGATTGGCTGCGCTAGTGCGTCCGGCGCTGCGCTTCCCAGAGCCAGATAAACATTGGAAAGATGCTTGCGATAAAGCTCGTCAAATTCGCGATCATTGTCAGAATGGTGTTCCGGCCCGTACCACCAGTTCCAATCAC
This sequence comes from Candidatus Angelobacter sp., assembly GCA_035279585.1. GTDB lineage: Bacteria > Acidobacteriota > Terriglobia > Terriglobales > Acidobacteriaceae > Angelobacter. The sequence continues at coordinate 48,793 of DATEHN010000077.1, forward strand.
TGCCTTCAGCAATCAGCAGCTCTTCATAGGCCAGGCGCTTCTGCTCCGGCGAGGCCTGATTGGCATTTGCTGCAAAAAAATCGCGCGCGGCAGAGAGATGGTCCCAGGCAATGTTGTCTTCCGGCGCGCCGATCCAGACATCAAAGTTCGCATTGATCCACGAACCGGGAAAGACGGAACCAAGCTTTTGCGGCGCAGGCTCACGCGCAATCGCCTCTGAGACCATCAGGGCTTCCATGGACGGATCTTTCTGGATTGCATCATAAAGCCGGCGCAGAAATTCGCGCCCGGACTGCGGATAGAACTCCCAGGCATTTTCACCGTCAAGAATTACCGGCACCACGGCGCTTTTGGATTGCCCAAGCACCGGCGCCGCCGATTCTTTGACCCGGCGAATAAAGTCTTCCGCGGCTTCCCTGGCCGGCATACCGGAATAGACAAAGCCGATCAGGTCTGAAAGCGAGTGATCGCGAAAGACCATGTGCATGGCAGAGGCATCTTGCTCCCAGCGATAAATACGATAGAGGCGCTCGGCGCCGGCAGCATCAAGGGTAACGCCGTTGCTGCGATGGAACGGCACGCCAATTGAGCGACCCAAAACGCCTTCATCGGTGGCTACCCAGTTCAGGCCAAGCTGGTGTGCGATTTCAAGCGCCTGGTTTGAGACGCTGCCTTCAGAAGGCCACATCCCCCGTGGACGGACACCAAATACCTGCTCATGAAGATCCAAACCGCGCTTAATCTGCTCATGCGCGTCTTCAGGATGGCTGAAGCGCTGCGCAGGCAAGGGCAATCCGGCGTGAGAAACAGCGCCAATGTTCGTATCACATATCAACGGCAGAATCGGGTGGTAGAAGGGCGAGGTGGAAATCTCAATCGTCCCCTGTTGCGCGGCCGCAGCGTAGGCGGGCAACACTTTGCCTAAAAACTCTTTCTGCTTGGCGATAACGAATTGTTGATCGGCCAGAGAGTAATCCCGGCCTTTCTCAACCAGCTCGTGGATCAAAGGATCGTCAAGAAAAAATTCATCCATCCAGGCGATTTGCGAGAGCACCTGCAGATCAGTAAGGTCGCCATTGCCGAGGCGCTGAGCAATAGCCACGGCATCCTGCGAGTGGTGATGGAACTCCTGCCACAATTCAAGATAGCGAGGATACCGGGCAATCATGTTGTCAGCATTTGCCTGGAACAGATAACGCAGCGCAAACGCTTTCTCGCCCAGGTCCATTTCTTCTGCTGGACGCGAAGCCGCAAGCAGAAACGGATCTTTCGCCGCGCCGGAAACATATTCCTGAAGCTGCACGATCAATGACGGCACCAGATTGAAGGTCTGATGCAGGCCGGGAAACTCATCCAGCAGATTCACCATGCCGTAATAATCTTTAAGGGCATGCATGCGCACCCAGGGCAGGCGGTACTCACCGGTGACCAGGTCTTTGTAATACGGCTGGTGCATGTGCCAGAGAAACAGCAAACGGATGGCGGGCGTATCCACTTATCCATTAATAACACATGCGCCCTTCTGCTAGACTTTACTAAGCCTGAGGTCCTTTGCGCTGTTGCGCTCAGGATTTCGCCTGCGGGCTCCCACTAACGCTCACACGCCCGCAAACCGGCTCAAGAAAAACGCGTGCGCATTTTCACCCGCTACATTCTGAAAGAGGTCGTCTCGCACGGGATCATTGGCGCTTCTGTCTTCACGTTTGTGATCTTCATGCGTGAGGTCACCCGAATCCTGGAGCTGGTGGTGCGCAACAGCGCTCCTTTTCCCAGCGTTGCAGAACTTTTCTTTCTTACCCTGCCTGTCGCCTTAAAAGTAACCATCCCCATGGGAGTGCTGGTGGGCATTTTGCTTGGCCTGAGCCGGATGGCCGCCGACAGCGAGGTCACAGCCATGCGGGCCTCCGGCGTAAGTGTAAGGACCTTCCTTAAGATCATCTCACTGTTCGGGGCCGCGGCGTGGGTGCTAGCGCTGCTGAATACGGTGATTCTTGAGCCGCGCTCTGCTGCCGCGCTGGCCAAGCTACAAAACAACCTGGCTTCAGCGCAGATATCTTTTGAAGTACAGCCGCGAGTGTTTTATGAGGGCTTCAGAAACCACGTGCTCTATGTTGAGGACGTGAGCAGCGCTTCCGGCACGGCGGTGTGGAAAGACGTTTTTGATGCCGACATCAGCACACCCGGCGCGCCCAAGATCACCATTGCCAAAGAGGCAATCGTGAGCAGCGCGGGGAATGACGCCATCCGCCTGCATTTGATCAATGGCGAAACCCATGACACCAACTCGCGCACACCAGATCAATACACCATCACCACCTTCCAGGAGACGGATATAGCCATCAGCCTGCCGCCTGCGGTTAAGCCGCCGCAGGAAGCAGTTCCGGTGGCACAGTTGAGCACGCCGGAGCTGTATCGCCAGAAATACAATCCCAATAAAGAGCTGGCGCGATGGTACTGGATTGAATTCAACCGCCGGCTGGCTTTGCCCACAGCCTGCCTTGTTCTGGTGCTGATTGGAATTCCGCTGGGCCTCTCAGCCAAAAAAGGCGGCAAGGGCGCGGGCTTTGTCCTGACGATTGTTCTGGTCTTTATCTATTACTTTCTTTCCATCATTGGCGTTTCATTGGCCCGCGGAGGAAAAATCTCGCCTGTGCTGGGCGTTTGGATGGCCAACATTATCTTTGCCCTGATCGGCGTTGCCCTGCTCTGGCGCACAGACAAGCTGCCCATTGAGCTGGGTCTGGGCCAGATTCTGATGGGACAAGTGAAAGCCACTGCGGCGACCCTCTTCCGTCTTAAAGGAGATGATCCAGCCAACGGCAGCCGCCGGCGGGGACGCCTGTTCAGCACCCGCTTTCCGCTGATCCTTGACGATTACGTTCTGCGCAGCTTTGTTGGCTATCTACTACTGATCCTCTCCAGCCTGGTTGTGCTGTTTCTGGTGTTTACCTATTTCGAGCTGCTCTCTGACATTGTTCGCAAGAAAATTTCCTTTCTCACGCAGATTGAATACCTGCTCAACTTCATACCGTCTGTTCTGTACCAGATCACGCCATTGGCCGTTTTGCTTACCGTGCTGGTCATGTTCGGGCTGATGCAAAAAAGCAATGAGATTACGGCCATGAAGGCCACGGGGGTCAGCATCTATCGCACGGTGATACCGATCCTGGTGATTGCCATTGCCCTTGCCGGCGGGCTTTTTCTCCTGGACCAGTGGTATTTGCCATACGCCAACAAGCGCGTGGAGACACTGCGAAATTTGATCAAAGGCAAGCCGGCGCAAACTTATCTGCGTCCTGACCGAAAGTGGATTTTTGGTGAAAGCAAAAAGAAGCCGGATGGATCGCCGGGAAACCGCAAGATCTATTACTACGAGGCTTTTGATCCTGACCGGAATACTTTTGGCAGCGTTTCAGTTTTTGAGCTCGATCCCCATTCCTTCCAGATGGTAAAGCGCGTTTATGCCATACGCGCCCGCTGGGCTGACCAACTGCAGAAATGGACCTTTGAAAATGGCTGGCAGCGCACCTGGAGCACATCTCCTGCAGGTGATATCCAGGAAGACTTGCACAAATTTGACGTGAGCACCTTTGCTGAACTCAACGAGCCGCCAACCTACTTTAAGAAAGAAGTCCTGCAGTCTGAAGAGATGAACTACGAAGAGCTGCGCCATTACATCAGCGATCTCCAGACCGGCGGTTTTGATGTGGTGCGGCTGCGCGTCCAGTTGCAAAAAAAGATTGCCTTCCCGCTTATCACGCTGGTGATGGC
>DATEHN010000078.1:0-36102 GCA_035279585.1 Candidatus Angelobacter sp.
AGTGGATGATGCGTTTGTTGGAAACGCTCCAGCAAAGCTCAAGCTAAAAGCCGGCAAGCACACGATCAAAGTAACTATGGCTGGTTACAAAGATTGGTCACGTGAGATGACGGTCATCTCCGGATCAGAGGTCAACCTGACCGCGACGCTGGAGAAAATTAATTAATTACTCAGCCCCCAGCCAACGACGCGAAGGGCGCCCAGGGATTGCCACACCGTTCCAAAACAGGAAAGAGATTTTCCACAGGTGAATTTCTGCAGAGCGGCGCGCGGTGCTCCGGACTAGAATCTTTTGAGAGGAGGACACTGTGTATGCCGAAAAAAGTTTTCATGGTACTCGTTGTTCTTCTGGCGGCAGGCACTGCCATTGCCGCAACCACTGATTCCAACCAGAATGCAACAGGAGTTCCGGCCATCAGGACCTACTTGCTGCCTGATCTTTCACTCAAAACCGCGATCTCACCCGCGCTTCTGCCATCGACTGCTCCGCAAGTTGAAAACTTGGCGGCTGGGGTTCCGAAGCGGCATGGATTCTGCCGCTGCAGCTGCGGATTTCAGTGCACCAGTGACGCCGACTGCGGCGGTACAAGCTGCGATCCGTTCATTACCTGCTGTGCGCGCCAGGAAAGCCCTGACGCGGAATGGTTCTCACGAAGTCTGGATCAAGCTTCTCACAAGACTACTCCGCCCGCAGCGATTCTGAAAGCGAACTGCAAGTAAGATACATTCAAGGCGGGCGCGGCTGCAGGCCGTGCCCGCCCGCACTTATGCTGTCCGGCTGAAGCCGGGGGCATCGGATCATAGAACCCATTTCCGTTATCTTGTTTAGCTTTTGCCTGCTGAGACTTGCTCTCCGATTCCGCTGAAACTATCCTTCAGCGCCTCTTCACATGTGTGCTCGATTACTGAGCGGTAGTGTTCGCCCAAAAAGACACGGAGGCGGGCGGTATCCATCGTGCTGGAACCGAGCAAATAGGGAAGAGCTTCAGGCGGAATATCGGAGACGCCCAGGTCCCAAAGCAAGCGCACGGCCTGCTTACAGAATGTTTTGGCTGGGACGCGTTGGACTTCAATGCCGGCGATATCGATGCAGCGGCGCAGCTCCAGGGGGTCGCCGCGTCCGGCAACGTTAAGCACCGTCAGTTTGGGATCAGAGGATTTGCTGCGAAGGATGTGTGCAATGAGGCGGGCGACATCATCCACGTGCACGAACTGGAATTTGTGTTCAAGATAATCGCCGCGCGAAGGCAGCCAGAGCGGCAGGCGCTTGCCCTGGCGGCGCAGCCGTTCGGCCAGGCGTCCTTTGCCGCCGGGAATGCCGCGCAGAACGCCAAGCTGATAGTTTTGCACTGTAGCGCCAGCGTAAACGTGCGGACGCAAAATGTAGGTCTTGCACTTCATGCTCTGCGTGCGCGATTGCACCGTGCGGTCGGCTTCCTGCTGGTGCAAAGCGTAAGGCAGGCTTTGCGCGTTGAGCGGCGCATCTTCTGTGACCGGCTTGCTCAGCTCCGGCCCATAAACCAGCGCGCTGCTGGGGAAGATGAACTTATCAATTCCGCCCAGCATACGGTTATGCTCAGCAATGGCCTCAGTCACGCGGCTGGTACCAGCCACGTTGATAAGCCACATCTGCTTTTTGTTGGTCACGCCGGTGCGCAGCGGATCGAGCACAAAAGCCAGATGCGCAACTGCTTCAGGACGGTACGTGCGCATAAGCTCCAGCAGCTGATCGCAGGAGCGTTCCTCAGCAAGATCAATTTTTTCAAAACGGCCCAGCGCTGCCGCGTCTTCCGGTTCGCGAACGTCAGCGCCGATAACGTTAAAGTCCGGCAATTGCTTGAGCAGACGAAGTCCGAGATTGCCTGAGACTCCGGTGATCAGCACTGTCGGTTGTTGGGCCATAGTTGTTTTGCTCAAAGCCTTTAAGGTTCCACCGGTTTGGGTGCATTGTTGGGAGCGGCTGCAGGCGCCACGGGTGGATGCTGCGGTTCACGCGATTGCGGCATGGTGAACGGAGTACCGGCTGAGCGCGGACCGAAATATGCTTCGTTGAGATCAGTGTGGATGGGATCCATGACGGCTTTGTTAGCCGCTTCAATTGCTTCTTTGCGAATGGCGGCAACAATTTCGGTCTTCGCCTGGGCCACCGTAAGAGTTTCCCGTGCCTGCAGCTTGTAAAACTGGAAGCCCGCAGGCTCAGGCTCAACCTTGGTGACCTCGCCCGATTTCAGCGAGAAGATTTCATTTTCCACGTTGGGAGGAAGCGTGCCGCGACGCCGTGTGCCAAGCTCAGTAGTAATGGGAGCAGCTGTCAGGCCGAGGGTTTTGTAAGCCTCTTGCTGGAGCTTATCGAGCTCTTCATCGTTGGCAGCGCGATCACGCATGCTCTCGGCCAGCTTTTGCGCGCGCTGCTCAAAGTCATTAGGGCCTTCGCGCGGGGCCTTGGGATTGACGCGCGGGATAAAAACACGCCCCAGTTTTACCTGCTCAAACTTGGCGATGTTCTTATCGTAGTAAGCCTGAATATCAGCATCTGAGGGCGTGCGGTACTTTTCATCCACAGCGCGATGATAAGCCTCAGTAAGGCTGTTGAGCCGCACCACGCGCATCAGTTCCTGGAACCGGGGATCTTTATCCAGGCCGAGTTTTTCTGCCTGGCTGGCAAAGGCCATGATCTGCACATAACGTTCAGCCAGGTTGCGAATGGCCGCCGGTGACATAGGGGCGTTTGCCTGGTTTACTGCTGCAAGGGTCCGCTCAAACTGTTCTTTGGTGATGACCGTTGTGCAGGCGCCGCTGTTGCTGGCAGAGGCTTCCGGGCAAAAACCATGGACCGTTATCACTGCATCCTTTGCGTCAACTGCTTCAGGATGCGCGGTTGTACCCGGTTGGGCCGCAAGCGGTGTGCCGGGTCTAGGTTGCACGGAAGCAGTTGTGCCTTGGCCCAATGCCGGCATACAAACGGCCAAAAGGATAGGAGCTATACGGATGCGCATCATTTTGGCGAAAATATCATCCCAAATCATTGCTGGTAATAGGGGGAGTAAGGCAATCGTAACACAAAGAATTCGCAAGAACAGTAGCGCGATTCCGGAGTTTTTGCCTGCTCTGGCCAGCAATTTTCGCGGTTATGTTTTAAGGCGCTGTTCATTTTTGCGGCGAGCTCACTTGAACGTTATTTTGATGGCTTTGGCGCTTGCGGCAGCCCAGCAGGAGCGGGCGGCGCAGGAGGTCCAAAATAACCTTCGTCATAGCTGGCCTTTACAGGCTCGGTAAGCTCTTTGAACTTGTCATCCATCTTTTGGCGAAAGATATCGCGCGAGATTTCCTGCTTCACCGCGTCCAAGGGCATGGTTTGCAGGGTCTCAAGATGATAGATCACGAAGCCGTTGGAATCATCAGAGCGGAAGACGTCGCCGGCCTTATGGGAGAAAATTTCCTGGTCAATCTTGGCAGGAAAGACGCCGTGGCGAACGTTGGTCATTTCAGTGTTTGGCGGCGTCGCGGTAATGCCCAGGGTGGTATAGGCTTCCTTCTGGAGCTTGTCAACGGCTTCGCCCTTGGCGGCCCGAGCTTGCATGTCGTCGGCTACTTTCTGGGCTTTGGTTTGGTAAGCCTGCTTTTGCGCTTCTGTGGCTTTGGGGTCAGGATCGTTTTTGGGCACGTAAATCCGGTTCAGCTTGGCGCTTTGGAACTTGGGTTCATTTGCCTTGTAATAAGCTTCAATCTCCGCGTCAGACGGAGTGCGATCTTTCTCTGCCAGATCATTGCGGTAAAGATCGCCCAGTGTCTTGAGCCGCAGAACGCGCATTACTTCTGCAAAGGTAGGAGTGTTTTGTATTCCAGCAGCCTTGCCCGCTTCAGAAAATATCAGAAGCTCCACATACGATTGCCCAACCTGCCTGAGCTGTGCCTGCGTCACCGCTTGATTATTGGGGTTGAAGGCCTTCAGCAACTTATCAAACTGTTCTTTGGTTACGTCGATGGTGCAGTCTTTTGTGCTGGGCACCGTGGGTTTGGTAGCAGGAGCCTCGTCAGCCAGACACAATCCCTTGATCGTTATAACGGGATGGTTGGGAGGAATATCCGCAGCCCGATCCTGAGGCTGTTTGAGAGTCGGCAAAGTGGAAGGAGTGCCCTGGGATGCAGGCGTCTGTGAAAGAACAGGCTTTTGCCCACTTTGGGCCTGAGCAGACGGGAACATGGTTGCAGTTGCGAGCAGGGAAGTAATCAATATACGCATCATTAAGAAGTCCTTTCTGTAAATGAAAAAGGCAGGAAAATGAAAACATCCTAGCATAATCGCCTTTCCCCTAAATACTATGATCCACTGAGGTTACTGGTGTACAGCAACCAAAAATTGAGAAAATGAAAAGCGTGTCACATGGCGAGCTGAATCCGGTGCTGGAACGCATGCAGCAAGAGAAGCGCGCGGTAGCGCTGAACTCTCTGCTGGCCGCAGTGGCCATTACGTTATTGAAATTAGTTGTAGGCGTGACCACGCGAAGCCTGGGCATTCTCTCTGAAGCGGCGCATTCCGGCCTGGATCTGGTGGCAGCGCTGGTTACGCTGCTTTCTGTGCGGGTATCAGACAAGCCAGCCGATGCTGAGCACCAATACGGCCACGGCAAGGTAGAGAATTTTTCCGCGTTTATTGAGACCGGCTTGCTCCTGCTTACCTGCGTGTGGATTGTGTGGGAGGCCGTTCGCCGGCTCACTGGACACCACAGCGTACACATTGAACCCAGCATCGCCGCCTTTGCCGTAATGTTCCTCTCAATGTTTGTCGACTGGTGGCGTTCACGCCGTTTGCAGAAGATCGCCCTCAGGTATGACAGCCAGGCGCTGGAAGCTGATGCGCTGCACTTCAGCACCGATATTTTTTCCAGCGGCGTGGTTGCTCTGGGCCTGGCCCTGGTATGGGCCGGAGCGCGCTTGCATGTAGGATGGCTTACCAAGGCTGATCCGGTGGCCGCGCTCATGGTTTCAGGCGTGATCGTATATGTGAGTTCGCGGCTGGCGCGGCGCACTATTGATGCGCTGTTGGACGCCGCTCCGGCCGGATATCGTGGGCGCATTGCTGATGCCGCGCTGAAGGTGAACGGAGTAATTGAGGTGGAGCGCGTGCGTATTCGCCGGGCCGGCAATCGTTATTTTGCCGATCTGACGGTTGGGCTGGCGCGCAACGTTACTTTCCAGCGCTCCGGCCAGGTGGTGGCAGAGATTACGCGAGCGGTCCGCGATATTTTGCCGGATGCTGATGTTGTGATCCACTCCGTGCCGCGTGAAACCGGACATGAAAATATTTTTGACCGCATTCGCGCCGTGGCCTCGCGTAACAACTTCAGCGTGCATGACGTGAGCGTGCAGGACCTGGGCGGACGCCTGCATGTAGAGCAGCATTTGGAACTGGATGAAACGCTGAGTCTGAAAGACGCTCACGACGTGGTAACGGTGCTGGAGGCGGAGATTCGCGATGATGTGCCGGAGATTTCCACGATCCTGACCCACATTGAGAGCGAGCCTTCCACTATTGAAACAGGCAACAAGATCGTGCGAGACGCGGTGCTGGAACAGAAGCTGAAGCCAATCGTGCTGGAATTTCCTGAAGTCGTGGACATGCATGATGTGGAGATCAAGCGAGTCCGGGGCAAGGTTTACATGTCTTGCCATTGCACCATGTCAGACGATTTGCCGCTTGCACGCGTGCACGATGTTTCTACCGAGCTTGAAATCCGCTTCAAGCAGGCAGCGCCGGAGCTGTTCAAAGTGCTGATCCATCCCGAGCCGCAAACGGACAACCGGCGTTAAATTAGCCGCGAATTTTGCGGACCAACACTAACCTGAAGAATTCGCGTTTGATTGCGTTTGATCCGGCGGCTGATTATTCTGCTGCAACAATCAAAAAAGCCGGGCGTTGCCGCCCGGCGCTCACCAACCTGAAGAAGAGAGAAGAGTTCACTCCTTTGGTTGCTCGTGCTTCATTTCCATCATGTGCATTTGCTCTACCCGGATTTTGGCGTTGGCCGGCGGCTGGAAAAGAGAAGCATCAGGCTCATTGCGTGAAATGTTTGTAAGATGGAAGACCGTTTCGCCCACACGCGGGTCAGAGTGCTTGCGCATGACGACGGTATGCAGATCAGGCGAGTACCAGGTCTCCGATATGATCTCAATTGGGCGCTCATTGCCGATCTGTCCTGCGGGAATGGTCACAGTTTCACGCTTGCCTTGAGCAGAGACGCCTTCAATGGTCTGGGTGCCCAGGTCTTCTTTCTTCAGCTGTTTGGAATCATCTTCCACCCATATATTCGTGCCCTCAGTGGCGATGAACGTCTTGTCCTGCATGTTGCGCTTCATTTCAGCTTTGTGTTTTTGCATCTCCACGATCATTGGACCTTTGTTCCAGTTAGTCTCAGTCCTGACCACCTTGGTGGCATCGCCGCCTGGAGCCAGGATGTACTGCGTGTGAGTCGTAGGATCATTGATAAAGATCATCTTTGGGCTATCCACCTGCACCGGACCAATGCGGTTGAGAGTGGTTTCGCGGCGAGTGCGGCCCTGACTGTCACGAGCAACAAAGTCTGAAGATTTGCGGACGATCCGATTGCCATCCGACAATGTCTGCGTGGTTTCTTCCACGGCGGTTGCCGAATAAGGCGCGTTTGTGACCAACTCTCCGCCCGCGGTCTCCGTCATAAAAAACGCTTTTTCCACCTGCTGATTGGGATCAGCCTGAAAGAAAAGATTCATCCCAGGAGTGTGCATAGGGCCGTCTCCAGTGATGGTAATGACGCCCGCTTTTTCCTGGGGCGTGGATTCCTGAGCGGCAACGCTCCCCGCAAGCGACAGTCCGGCGATTAAAAGAACAACAATGCGATTCATAGAATAGTTCTCCTCTTGACTTGGTTTATTGCACCAATCTCACTGCGTAGGGTGTGCCACCCTGGCTCACTACAAAATCTGCGGTCACGCTATTCGAGCCGGCATTCGCGCTTACCGGAGCGCCCATTTGCCACAGCGCGTCGGCCGGCAATTGCATACGGACAACGTGTAACTCATCCAATGGAACCGTAGGATCGTATCCGGGGAGAGCTAAGAATGCGCGATTGGCAGCGTTCACTGTCGGTTTGACCGGTTCACGATTCGCGGCAATTTGCTTTACGGCGGGCCGTTTTACCGGATTAATAGCCGCCACAGGAGCGACAGCCGGCTGCTCTTGTTTTGCCGGCGTAGCCGTTGCTTCTGGTAGCTTTGCTGTTTGCGAAGACATAGTGTTTGAAGGCCGATGCGATGGCAGAGCGATAACGACTGCGGCCACAACAAGACATATAGCCAATCCGGCAATGGCGAGCTGTCTGTTGCGGCGGCGGCGGGCGTGGTGACGGCGAAATTCACCCAGCAGCCCGGCGGCGACTTGCGGCGGCGCAGATTGGGGCGACGATGCCGCCAAGCGCCGCAGCGCGTCTGTTAGCCGTTCGGATTGTGGATCTATTTTGCGCATTTTTGCCAACTCGGTTTAGTCTTTACCAGCTTCATCTTTAACATCGCTCGTGCACGGTGCAGACGCGAAGCCACCGTCCCGGGCGAACACTCAAGGATGGCAGCGGCATCGGCATAGTTCATCTCTTCCAGATCACAGAGAGCAACCACTTCACGATACTGCTCCGGCAAGGCCAGAACGGCTTTGCGCAGGCCCTCAAGCAGTTCAGCGTTGCTTAAATCGGCCAGCACATCAAGATCGCAGGCCAGGGCAGCCTCAGCGTTGCTATCAAAAGCCTCGTCATCGATCGGCAGGTCCAGCCGCGAGCGCTGCACGATCCGTCGCGTTATGTTGCGCGCAATGCCAAACAGATAGCCCGCAACCGTGCCCTTATCCGGCTCATAGCCTTTCGGTTTGTTAATAAGGAGCACAAAAACTTCTTGTGTTACCTCTTCTGCCGTGGCGTTGTTGCCGCTCATGTGCAGAACAAACCGGTAAAGCGGGCCCTGGTAGCGCTCATAGAGGCAGGTAAACGCCGTCTCATTTCCCTTGGTGAGCTGCCGAAGCAGCTCCTGGTCTGCGGATGGCGATTCTGCCATGGCTTTGTTCGCAACTGCCTTCCTGGCTCCTGTACTCCATTGCGCGGATTGGAAGAATCGTTCCATTATTTTTGTCGCTCCGCTCCAAACCGCTTAAGAGAAAAGCTTTGAGTTAGAGCGTTCTGCTCTAAAGCAGGCAGCTCCCACCCCAACCCGCGCAAAACCGGCCCGGTTGGGGACCCAGGCTCGCTGCCGATGGACTTTGCGCTCAAAAGTGAGACGTTCAGGCTGGGTTTCAGTTACCAGGGATTCAAGGGTTTACACTCTTTAACTTATGGAATGGTTTGAGAACGAAGGCGCGCGCCTGGTTTGACGCAACACGCAAGTTCCGGTTTCATTCCTCTACTATCAGCTATTGATCAAGACGCATGTGTTTTTTGTGGTGAAGACTCGCGGAGATATTGGTGTGGCGCCGGCCATGCGCGAGGTCTTTCGCCAAACTGCGCCGGACTTTGCCCTGGCAACTTCCAGACCATGAGCAGGTTGTGGATCAGAGTAATTTCAATGGCGGCTGTTCCGGCTTTTGGTCTCTTGATTGGAGTGATAGTCTATCCAGTCCCAAAAAGAGGCCGTTATGCCCGCAATCAACCAATCTGGTTTTCTGAAGTTTGGATTTTCTCTGCTGCTCGCGGCTGCGTTTTTGCTTGGTGCTTCTGCCCAGAACACGCCGCTGGAAAAGCAGGTCAACTCGGTTTCTCCTGATGCTCAGGCCTTGTACCTCGATCTGCATGAGCATCCAGAGTTGTCATCGCATGAAACACGTACAGCAGCCGAGCTTGCCAACAGGTTGCGGACATTGGGTTATGAGGTCACGGAGCACGTCGGCGGCACCGGTGTGGTTGGTGTCTTGAAGAATGGCCCTGGACCCACGGTAATGCTGCGTACCGAACTGGATGCGCTTCCGGTGGAAGAAAAAACCGGCCTGCCTTACGCCAGCAAAGTCCACACTAAAGATGACAGCGGGCGTGACGTCCCGGTGATGCACGCCTGCGGTCACGATGTTCACATGGCCAGTTGGTGGGGAACAGCGGCCATTATGGCGCACGATAAAAGTTCCTGGCACGGCACGCTGGTGCTGATTGGCCAGCCGGCGGAAGAGACCATTACCGGCGCTGACAGAATGATCAAAGATGGTCTGTTCACCCGTTTTCCCAAGCCGGATATCGGCGTGGCCATGCATGACACAAACAATCTCCCGGTCGGCAAAGTTGGCATCACACCCGGCTATTCCAAGGCCGCCGCCGACTCCATCCGCATTACCATCTATGGCAAAGGCGGACATGGCGCGCAGCCGCACACTACGATCGATCCGATCCTGATCGCCGCCAGAACAGCGGTAACGCTGCAGACGATTGTGTCGCGTGAAATCAAGCCAGGCGATGCGGCCGTGATCACCATCGGCTACATTCAAGCGGGAACCAAGAACAACATAATCCCCGATGATGCTCAGATGGGACTGACCGTACGCTCCTTTAAACCTGAGGTTCGCCAGCATCTGCTGTCCGCGATTGAGCGTGTGACCAAAGCTGAAGCCATGGCTGCCGGCGCGGAGAAGATGCCGCTGATTGAGAAATATGAATCCACCAGCGCGGTCTATAACGATCCGGTGCTCACGCATCATCTGGCCGGCACGCTGGAGAACGTTTTGGGCAAGGGCAGCGTGGTGACGGAAGAGCCGATCATGACGTCAGAAGACTACGCATACTTTGTAGAGCAGGGAGTGCCCTCGTTTTATTTCACGCTGGGCGTTGCCGATCCGCAGAAGCTGGCGGAAGCGCATGCCGCAGGCCGCCAGTTGCCCAGCAATCATTCACCGTTGTTTGCGCCGGTGGCCGATCCTTCCATTAAAGTAGGGATCACGGCTGAGGTTAGCATTTTACGTAATCTCTTGCAGGGAACGTCAGCTGACGTAAAGAAGTTTACTGAAAAACAATCTGGAAACTAACGCGAAATTAATCAGGCTCGCCGCAAAGGAGTTTTTGTCAGATGAATTTTACCCGCCGCCATTTTCTTGAGACCGCAGGCATCGCAACCGCAGTAACGCTGGCACGGCCAGGCAGTGCATTCGCGCAAGGTGAAGTGCCAGGCAAGCTGCCTGAGCCAATCGCCACTCTGAAATCGCGCAAAGCAGAGGCCCAACCCATAACCACCGCAGAGCGGGAGCAGCGGATGGAGCGGGCGCGGCAGTTGATGGCGCAGAACAAAATTGACGCCATTATGGTGATGGGCGGCACGTCGCTGGTCTATTTCTCAAACATTCACTGGTGGATGAGCGAGCGCACCTTCGCGCTGATCCTGCCGGTAAAAGGCAATCCATTTTATGTCTGCCCAGGATTTGAAGAAGATCGCGCACGCGAACAGATTGCCGGCGGGCCGGGCGGAAACAATCCTGACATACGGCTCTGGCAGGAAGATGAAAGCCCTTACCAACGAATTGCCGAAGGCTTGAAAGATAGAGGATTAACCAACGGGAAGCTGGGCATGGAAGAGACGGTTCGTTTTGTATTCAGTGAAGGCGTTGCCAAGGCGGCTCCGGGGCTTCACATTGTGAGCGCAACTCCCGTGACCGCAGGTTGCCGCATGATCAAGAGCCAGCATGAGCTGCAACTAATGAAGCTGGCCAATGAGGTAACGCTTGCCGCGTATGAAGCTGCGTATCTTTCCACCAAAGAGGGCATGACGCAGCACGATTTTGGCGGGCTGGTGCAGGCGGCACACGCGCAACAGGGTTTTCAGGGCAGCGCAAGCATCCAGGTGGGAGACAACTCAGCACTGCCGCACGGCTCGGCCAAGCCGCAGATCATCCGCGAAGGGACAATCTTGCTGATGGATGGCGGCTGCAACGTGGAAGGATATGAATCTGATATCAGCCGCACGGTTGTGCTGGGCAAGCCAACCGACAAGATGAAGCAGGTTTTTGAGATTGTACACAAGGCGCAGTCAACCGCGCTGGCCACAGCCAAGCCAGGGGTTGAATGCCAGGCGGTTGACGCGGCAGCGCGAAAAGTGATCACAGATGCCGGTTATGGCCCAGACTACAAGCACTTTACTCATCGCGTGGGACACGGAATCGGCATGGACGGCCATGAATGGCCGTACCTTGTGCGCGGGAACACATTGCCGATGGCGCCGAACATGTGCTTCAGCGATGAGCCAGGAATCTACATCCGAGGTGAATTTGGCGTGCGCCTGGAAGATGACATGCACATCACGGAGAACGGAGCGGAATTGTTTACCCCGCAAAGCCCGGATTTGGAGAAGCCGTTCGCCAAAGCATAAAAACAGCTAATACTTTACGATCGCGGCGAACGATTTTGGATCGAGGCTGGCGCCCCCTACCAGAGCGCCATCAATTTCCTGTTGCGACATGAGCGCCTTGGCGTTTTCAGGCTTGACGCTGCCACCATAGAGAATGCGGAGTTGTGTGGCAACGCCTTGGCCGAATGCCTCCGCAGCTTGTGCGCGAATCACGCGATGGGCCTCTGCCGCCAGCTCAGGTGTTGCGGTCTTGCCGGTGCCAATGGCCCAAACCGGCTCATAAGCCACAACAATCGGAATGGCCTCGCCGCCAGAGATGTCGCGGAAGGCAACACTGCACTGCCGGCGGAGCACGTTTTCAGTGATTCCCGCTTCGCGTTCAGGCAATACCTCACCTATACACACAATAGGTTTTAACCCAGCGGACAGGGCAGCGCGAAGCTTGAGGTTGACCGTGTCATCGGTCTCGCCGAAATACTGGCGCCGCTCTGAGTGGCCGATGATGACATGCGAGCAGCCCACGGCCAGCAGCATTTGCGCTGAGATTGCGCCGGTGTAAGCCCCTTCTTTTTCCCAGAACATGTCCTGTGCGCCCACGGCGATCTGGCTTCCGCGAACTGCTTCTGCCACAGCGGGAAGGTCAATGAAAGGCGGGCATAGCACAATGTCATCGCGGGTGTGCTCCCAAACGTGGGGAAGAAGCGCGGAAACAAAAGCCTGTGCCTGCTCCGGTGTCTTATACATCTTCCAGTTGGCTGCGATCAGTTTTTTTCTCATGATGCGGCAGGCTCAGGCGTGATCTGCAGGTGAGGGAAGTTGCGGCTGAGTTGTTCAGCAGCCCGTGCATAAGCTTTGTGAGTGCGTTGATCGAAGAGAACAAAACGCACCAGGGTCACGGATTTTGGCGTATGGAGAAGGTCGGCAACGGTCCTAATGGCGATTTCTGCCGCAGCATCCACCGGGTAGCCAAAAGCCCCTGTGGAGACAGAAGGAAAGCTGATGCTGGTGCAATATTTGCGATCGGCCTCTTCCATGGAATGGCAATAACAGCTTTCGAGCACTTGTGGCTCATTGCGGTTTCCACCCTGCCACACCGGGCCAACCGTGTGGATCACATAACGTGCTTTCAAGTTTGCAGCGGGGGTGGCTACAGCTTGTCCGGCGGGGAGCGGGCCGCGTTGTTCGCGGATCTTTTTGCATTCGGCCAGCAGATCAGGGCCGGCAGCATCGTGAATCGCGCCGTCCACGCCTCCGCCGCCAAGAAGGGAAGAATTGGCGGCGTTCACGATAGCGTCGGTCGATTCATCGGTAATGTCGCCCATCACCAGTTCAAGGGCGGCCTTTTTCCCGATGCGATATCGCAAGCCTGACGCCATGCTATTTGTCTGTAAGCGCTTCCACTCCGGGCAGCTTTTTGCCTTCAAGAAATTCCAGTGACGCTCCGCCGCCGGTGGAAATATGACTGATTTTATTCGCAAGGCCGGATTGTTGCACTGCGGCAACGGAATCTCCGCCGCCGACAATGGAGATTGCTCCTCGATTTTGCGCAATGGCCTCAGCTATCTTCATTGTGCCTTTGGCAAACGGCGCAACTTCAAAGACGCCCATAGGGCCGTTCCATACGATGGTTTTTGCTCCGGCTATCTCTTTGGCAAAGGCTGCAATCGTTTCCGGCCCAATATCCAGCCCCATCTTATCCTTTGGGATGCCCTGTTGGCTTTTAATCACCTGGGTGGTAGCTGAGGCGTCAATCTTTTCCGCAACGATGTTATCTACAGGAAGCAGAAGACGGACGCTCTTGCTTTGGGCTTCCTGCAGCAGCGATTTCGCCAGCTCAAGCTTGTCATCTTCCACCAGTGACTTGCCTACCTGCCGGCCCTGGGCCTTAAGGAAGGTGTAAGCCATGGCGCCGCCGATCAACAAGGCATCGACTTTATTCAGGAGGTTGCGGACCACATCAATCTTGTCTGAAACCTTGGCTCCGCCAATAATGGCGACGAACGGCTTTTCCGGGTTGGTTGTGGCCTTGCCCAGATACTCCAGCTCTTTTTGCATGAGCAAGCCGGCCGCGGATTTTTCAATGAATTTGGTAATGCCAGCGGTGGAGGCATGGGCACGATGCGCCGAGCCAAATGCGTCATTTACATAGATATCTGCCAGCGCAGCCAGTTGGCGGGCAAAGTTTTCATTATTGGCCTCTTCTTCAGCGTGGAAGCGCAGGTTTTCCAGCAGCAGTGTCTGACCTTTTTCCAGCTTCTGTGACATCTCTTCCGCCGCCAGGCCAATACAGTCAGGCGAGAAGCCAACGTTACAGCCTCGGCCCAGCTTTTCATCCAAAAGAATCCGTAAACGTTCCCCGGCAGGCTTAAGGCTCATTTTGGCGTTGAACTTTCCCTTGGGGCGGCCAAGATGAGAAGCCAGAATCAGCCGAGCGCCTTTGCGCAGCGCATATTCAATGGTCGGAAGTGTTTCGCGGATGCGCGTATCATCTGAGACTCGTCCGTCATCCGTCAGCGGCACATTGAAATCAACGCGCATGAAAACGCGATGGCCGTCGAGATTCAGGTCCTGAATGGAAAGCTTGGCCATAGTGTTCTCGGTGGCAAGCGCCATTACAGCCCTTTCTTTGCCATAAAGTGAATCAGGTCACGCACGCGGCAAGAATATCCCCACTCATTGTCATACCAGGCGATAACCTTCACGCAATTGTTGCCGACGACGCGCGTAAGCGGCGCATCGACGATGGAAGAACGTTCATCGCCGCGATAATCCACTGATACCAACTCAGCAGTCTCGATCCCCAAAATGCCCTTCATCGGCCCGTTGGCTGCCGCTTGCATGGCCTTGTTTACTTCCTCCACAGTTGTGCTCTTTTCTACGAAGACCACAAGGTCCACTACTGAGACGTTGGGTGTGGGCACACGCATGGCAAAGCCATCAAGTTTGCCCTTGAGATCGGGAATCACCAGATGCAGCGCCTTGGCTGCGCCGGTGGATGTGGGAATCATAGAGAGCGCGGCTGCACGCGCACGGCGCAGGTCTTTGTGGGGGAAGTCGAGAATAACCTGGTCGTTGGTGTATGAGTGAATGGTGGTCATGGTGCCACTTTGGATCTTGAAAGTGTCATGCAACACCTTGGCCACGGGCGCAAGGCAGTTGGTGGTGCAGGAAGCGTTTGAAACCACGTGATGCTTTGCCGGATCGTACTTGTTTTCATTCACACCCAGGACAATCGTGATGTCCTCATTCTTGGCCGGCGCTGAGATGACAACCTTCTTCACAGATCCACGCAGGTGTTTCTTTGCCTGTTCCGCGTCAGTGAATTTTCCGGTGGACTCGATCACCAGTTGCGCGCCCACTGATTCCCAGTTGATGGCTGCGGGGTCCTTCTCAGAAAAGACCTTTATGGCTTTACCGCAAATGCTGATGGAGTCGCTGGTTGCCTTGATCTCCTGCTTCAGGTTGCCAAGAATGGAGTCGTATTTGAGAAGATGGGCCAGCGTGGCGGGGCTGGTAAGGTCATTCACGGCCACAAATTCAAGATTGGGATCGTCAATGGCTGTGCGGAGCACGTTCCGCCCGATTCGGCCAAAGCCGTTGATGCCAATTTTGAGTGCCATGGAATTTACCTCTCCTCCTCCAATGAAAAGCTAATTTCAGAACGATTTGATGCAGAAAGTGCGACGTAAGCGCGCTTACACCGGGCTGAAACTAATCAGGTTAGCAGAGGATGTTCAGGGTGCGCAAACAGCTGAGAGCATTTGTGGGCGCGATTCGATTGTCGTTAAAAGAGAAGGTGCACGAAAAAGCCGCAGGTCGCAAGCCCAGCGGCTTTTTCATTAATATCGCTTGGTTGGTCCAAACGCTCGCTACAGTTTTCTTTCTGGTCCAGCTGGCACATCTCAGCCCTTTCGCGTCTGGGCAGTGTTGTGCATTGGTTACCTGATGCTGCTCAATTTCCCGCACCCTGAATATCAGCCGCCAGTAACCGCGGATCCATGCGCTTGCTGGCTTGTTTTTCGCAAGGCACTGATTTTCGAGTGCTGTGATTGACTTCTTTCTGCTTCTTACTGACTTTCTATAGAGTGCTGCTCGTCCGCCGCACTGCAACTTGATGGCCCGTTAACTACCGTTTTTCTCGCTTTGGTGCTTCGTGTTGTCCCTTTTTTCCCTGTTGTTGCTTAGTGCTGTTCTTGAATTGTGTTTTTGCTGTCTTGGTTTTGCATCTCTACGCAATGCTCTCTTGGGTTCCTTCAACCGCAGGCCTGGGCAGGAACATTCGAGCCATCAGGTCTGGCTTGTTTTCAGGTGCGCCAAACAGCTTTCTGCGCGTCAACGCTTTGCAAACTGCCAAAGCCATCAGCAGGGACGATGCCTGCCTGGAGTGCATGTAATGGCTTGAGCTGATTGCGGGTGGCCATTATAGCAAGTTGCACCAGAAGCACAACAAAAGAATGGGCAGATGAGAAAATCTATTGCCTTTCTTGGTTCGCCGCGACCCATTATTAGTCGTTAGGCACCCAGTCCATTTTCTGTGCCGGATTTCTCGGCCTTTGGCCCCGCTGGCTTTGATCAAGCTCTCCGCAGCCAAGACCACCGACGAAAAGGTGTGCCCCCCTACCTTTTCAAGCCTCCAAGTAGGCCAAGATTGACATGGAAAGCTCCTTTGCTTGCACACAGTTACTCTATTGTGTTACACACGAGTCATGCGCAACTGGATGCGCGAGCGCATGAAGCGCCGTAAGAAAAAAACGGAGAATGAGTCGGAAGCCACTGGCAAGGTAGGCCAGCAAAAGCCGCCTGTGGATGAAGGCCATCCGGAACCCATTGTTCCTGCCTATGACGATGCACCGCAAGACCAGCCGGAAGCAGCGGTAGAGACACCAGCAGTAGAAGAACCAAGGATGGAGACTGAGGTTCAGCCTGAGTCACCGTCTGTGCCTCCGCCAGAGCAACGGCCAGCCCAGCAGAGCGTCCGAACCGCGGCAAAAACGCCCAAAGGCGTGGTGGTACTGGCCATTGGGCTACCCGGCTCCGGAAAGACGACTTGGTTCAAGCGCCGCGGGGTTACACCGCTTTCCAGCGATCTGCTGCGCTCGATCCTCTTTGATGACATTACTGAACAGCGTTACCAGGGGCTGGTGTTTTCTACCCTTCGATCCCTGCTGCGCGCCCGTCTGATTGCCCGAATGCCGTGGAACTATGTTGATGCCAGCAACCTTGCGCCGCATGAGCGCCGGCAATGGATCAAGATGTCTAAAGGCTTTGGTTATGAGGTACATGCAGTGTTTTTTGACGTTCCACTTGAGGTTTGTCTGGAGCGAAACCGGAAACGTGAGCGCTCGGTGAAAGAGGACGTTGTCCAGCGGATGGCTGCGAAGCTCAAGCCACCAGCCTTTGAAGAAGGCTTCGCCAAAATCACGGTAGTAAGGGTAAAACGTTCAGGCGAATAGGGGTTGTTGCTGCTTAGAATCTAACCTCGAGCAAAGTACACCAAGGCAAAAACCCCAAACCACAAAAAGGCAAGGTAGTGCCAGTACCAGCTTGTGACCTCAACGGCAATCCTCTGTGATTCAAACTTGAGGCCAATAAAACGCCCAAGAGCGGCAAAGAGCAACGCCACCAGGCCACCGGCAAGGTGCAGGGCATGGGCGCCGGTCACCAGGTAAAAATAGAAGCGGCTCGGGTTGGGGGCTAAAAATACGGCCTGCTTGCTCAGGTTTTGCCATACCAGGACTTGCCCTGCAAGAAAGGCAAAGCCAAGCAGCAAAGTGATTCCCAGCCATGGGAGATCACGCTTCATCCGCGGAGGAATAATTCCCATCACGGAGAACTCCTCCTTCTTGGCCATGGCGCGACGCGCCAGCTCAAGGGTGCCGCTGCTCATGATCAGCACAATGGAATTGATCCAAAGCTGCAGATAAGGGAGCTTGAGGGCAACCCAATCCTGCACATAGCGGCGGGTATCTTCGTCATAGCGGCCTTGGCCAAGACGGATGACATACAGGAAGGTGAGCACCATGAAAAGCACGGTGACGGAAACCAGGCAAAGCCCCATGACGATGCGGTAACGCTTCATGCGCTGGTTGCGAGACCGAAAATCTTCCGGCGATTTGTGATCGCCGTCATCGCCTCCGCCAAAACCGCGACGATGGGGGATCTTGCCCGGCCCGCCTCCGCCCAGCTTAGGCTTGCGCTCGATCTCGACGCGATCGCTAATGATCGGCATGACTGCTAACTCAGATGGTTGTTTGCCGTGCTCTAGCTGGCTGGCGCATCCTGCTGTAAAAAGTCATTTTCTGCCACGGAGACACCGTACTCATAAGGACCGTGGTTTACAACTGGCTGCCGCCCACTGAATCCTTCATCAGGCACCGGCGAAGGCAGCGTCCACTCCAGCGTGGTGCATTTCCAGGGATTAGGCTCTGCCGCCGGGCCTTGCAACATGCTCCAGAACAGATTGACCAGAAAGATCAACTGCCCAGCCAGGGTGACGATGGCTGCTATGGTAATAAATTTCTGCAGTGGCAGCATCGCCGCTACATATTGTACGCCGGTTAGGTCAGAATAGCGCCGTGGATGCCCGGCAATCCCAAGCAGATGCATAGGAAAAAAAGTGGCGTAAGCGCCAACCAGGGTGATCCAGAAATGCCAGCGTCCAAGACGCTCATTCATCATTCGGCCAAACATTTTGGGGAACCAGAAATATGTAGCGGAAAAGACTGCGAACAATCCCGCCATGGCCATGATGAGATGAAAGTGCGCCACCACGAAATATGTATCGTGGAGATAGACGTCAAGCGCAGGCTGGGCAAGGAGTGGGCCGGTCAGGCCTCCGGTAATAAACAGCGAGACAAACCCTACAGAAAACAGCAGCGGCGTCGTGTAGCGGATGCGTCCACCATAGAGTGTGCCTGCCCAGTTGAAAGTTTTAACCGCTGAAGGCACTGCAATCGCCGTGGTAAGAGCAGAGAAGGCAAATCCTGCATGGGGGTCCATGCCGCTGGCAAACATGTGATGTCCCCAGACCATGAAGCCCAGCGCTCCGATTGCCACCGTGGCGGCGACCATCGCCTTGTATCCAAATACCGGCTTGCGGGCAAAGACTGACAGCAGGTGTGAGGTCACTCCCATCGCAGGAAGAATGGCGATGTAAACCTCAGGATGGCCGAAAAACCAGAACAAGTGCTGCCACAGCAAAGGCGAGCCGCCGGAGTGCTCCACGGGCTTGCCGCTGATCTGGAGACCACCGGGTACGAAGAAGTTGGTCCCGGCATGGCGATCAAGCATAAGCATAATGACGGCAGCTGTAAGAACACTGAACGCCAGCAAGCTCAAAATGGCAGTGACAAACCAGGCCCAGCAGGTCAGCGGCATGCGCATCATCGCCATGCCAGGCGCGCGACATTTGACCGTAGTCGTGACAAAGTTGATGGCGCTCATGATGGTGCCCAGGCAGAACAGCGCGATGCTCACCAGCCAAAGATCGGTACCGAGCGCCTGGCCTGGACCAGAAGCTGCCAGGGCGCTGAGTGGAACGTATTGCGTCCAGCCGGCGCCGGAAGGGCCGCCAGGAACGAAAAACGCGGCCAGCAATACTAAAAAGGAAATCAGAGCAGTCCAGAATCCTGCCATATTGAGCCGGGGAAACGCCATCTCTGAAGAGCCAAGCTGTAATGGAAGAAAAAACGTTCCGAAGCCATTTTGCGGCACGGTGGAAAGAACAAAGAAGACCATGAGCGTGCCATGAATGGTCAGGTAGGCCAGATAATTTTCCGGCTTGATCTCACCCACAAAGGGGAGCGACAGCTTGGGCCAGACCAGATGGATGCGCATCAACAGTGAAAGCCATGCGCCCACCAGCACCGCCGCCAGCGAGAGAAAGAAGTATTGGCGGCCGATCATTTTGTGATCGGTGGTGAAGAGATAATGCCGGAGAAAACCAGTCCCACCCTGGCTCGGCTTGGATGAAGAATTCTTCATTCGAAAAACACAAGGTCCCTCAACTCCTATTCGGACGTTGATGACTGCACGTCCTCATTGACGGAGTTTGGGATGACGTTACTCACGTTAACTACCTACTCTCCTACCCTGACGTGCGACCGCAACCAGCGTTCGAACTCTTCTTCACTCACCACACGCAACACCGCACGCATGCGGTAGTGCCCAATCCCGCATAGCTCAGCGCAAGAGATCTCATAGGTCCCAAGCTTATTGGGCGTGAAATTTGTTTGGATATCCATGCCTGGAACCGTGTCCTGCTTAAAGCGCATGGCGGGGATGAAGAGGCTGTGAATCACGTCCTGTGCGCGCAGTTGAAGCTGCACTGGCTGGCCCATTGGCACAACCAAGGAAGTAGAAACAATATCGTCACGGCCGGCTGGATCAGCGGGATCGATGCCCAGCGGGTTGCCTTCATCCGGCGTGGCGAATTTGGGAGCATCTGTGCGGCCAAAGACGCCATCCGGGCCGGGATAACGGAAATACCACTGGAATTGCGCGCCAGTGATTTCAACGTGTACTTGGCCGAACGGCTTTTCTGGCTGGTGCAGCTTCGACCACAGATCCCCGCCGGAGAGATGAAATCCAAAAAAGATTACGATAACTGCCAGCGTCCAGCCGATCTCAAACCGCCAGTTGCCATGCCAGTTTTTGGATCGTGCATCGGCCGGTCCTCGCATCAACACGAAAGCCAGCACGGCCTGCCCGGCAACAAAGAGCGCTCCCAGAATCCAGAATGCTATGGAAAAGTCATGATCAATCAGCCCGGCCTGGATGGAAGCAGCGGCAGGGAACCACAGCGGATGGACAATAAAAAGGTAGAGACAGCCCAGCGTAATGACTACCAGCGCAATGCGGAGCGCAACCGACATTATGGTTTCTGCTCGCCTGTCCCGTTCTTTACCAGCTTAAGAAATTCCTGATGCACACGCGTGTCGTCAGAAAGCTCAGGATGGAAAGTTGCCGCCATGATTTTACCCTGACGCACCAGCACCGGGTCGCCGTTCTCTGATGCCAGCACCTCAACATTCTTGCCAGTACCGACGATTTTAGGCGCGCGGATAAAGACCATCTCCAGCGGCTTGGCGCCCAGCTTGGTTGCGGCTTCCTTGATGGAGCTTTCATTCTGCCGGCCATAGGCGTTGCGCCGGATTCGTATATCTAAAGCAGCCAGCGATTGTTGCGGCGGATTTTCAACCTCGGTGGCCAGCAGGATTGCGCCGGCACAGGTTCCAAGAGTCGGCTTGGCGCTAACAAAGGCGCGCAATTTTTCCAGAAAGCCGCGCTCGACCAGAAAATTCAGGAAGGTGCTGGATTCGCCACCGGGAATCACGATGGCGTCAATTGAATCAAGCTGTTCTGGCTTACGCACCAGTGTGACGGAAGCGCCAAGCTGCTCCAGCCGCCTCTTGTGTGCTTCATAGTCACCTTGGATCGCGAGGACGCCAATTTTCATAACTGATAGGCCAAGCTGCTAGTTCAGCCGATGCCAAGAACCATCGAGGTGCTTTTCGTAAACGAAGTTGAATCCTTTTGCATTTTTGAAAATGAAGCCGTGGGGAACCTCGCGGGCACTCACAATGGCACTATTAAAATTGCCTCGTTCCGCATCAATGCGAAGAACTGACCAGATCTCATCTACTTCTTTGACCAGTTCGTCCCTGTCAGACACTTGCAGATCCGTTTCATATTGAAACATCAGGGAAGGCGGGTTTCCATTTGTATAGTGCAGTGGCATGATCCCAATCACCCTGATCATGTGCCCGGAAGGCAATGTAAAAGGCTTTCCGTGCTGGCTATTGCCAGAACAGCCCAGCAGGAGTAGGAAAACTACACTCACCAGCATGGATGATCGAAACACATGCAAGACCCTTCCCTCTGAAGGAGACGCCACTACCACCCCCGGGTCTGCAGCATATCCGCTTCGGACATCGCCGCCACGGCCAAGCCCTTCATCGCTCCAACTAAGTCCTCACTGACTTCGAGCAATACCTTAGGATCGTCAAAGTGCGTTGTGGCGCGGACGATAGCGCGTGCACGCTTCTCCGCTTCTGCCGGTTCGCAGAAGTTGATGCTGTCAGACATGAAGATCCCTGAGCCAACAAAGACGGCTTCTGCGCCTAGTTGGCGAACCAAAGCAGCATCAGCAGGAGTGGCAATGCCGCCGGCGGAGAAGTTGGGCACAGGCAGCTTGCCTGCCTTGGCCACTAAGTGAACCAGCTCAACGGGCGCTTGCAGCTCTTTGGCCTGAGCATAAAGCTCTTCTTCTGAAAGAGCGGTTAAGATCTTCATTTCGCGGACGATCTGGCGCATGTGCTTTACCGCATGGACAACGTCTCCGGTGCCGGCTTCACCCTTGGTGCGAATCATGGCTGCGCCTTCAGCAATGCGCCGCAGGGCCTCACCCAGGTTGCGCGCGCCGCAGACAAATGGAGTCTTAAAGCCATGCTTATCGACGTGGTGGGCTTCATCGGCTGGCGTAAGGACTTCAGATTCGTCAATGTAGTCCACGCCCAGTTCCTGCAGGATCTGCGCCTCAGCAAAGTGGCCAATGCGGCATTTTGCCATCACGGGAATGGAGACGGATTGCATGATCTCGCGAATCTTCTTCGGCGATGCCATGCGGGCCACGCCGCCCTGGGCGCGAATCTGCGCGGGCACGCGCTCCAGCGCCATTACGGCGGCTGCGCCTGCTTTTTCCGCGATTTCTGCCTGCTTGGCGTCAGTAACGTCCATGATCACGCCGCCCTTTAGCATCTCTGCCAGGCCGGTCTTAAGCCGCAATCCCGTGCTGCCATTCTTCTCAGACATAGAAAACTCCCCGTCGTGCCAAGAGCACGATCACTCGTTAAGGGTAACACTTTATTAACGCGTTTGCGTAGCTTCTGCTGCGGTTCAATTCTTGCTACGATCTGCCTGGAGGCTACCATGCGGAAAGTCGAATGGCCTTTGGCGCTACTCAGCGCGAGCCTGGCTGCAGTATTTCTGTTCCAGGGCAATCTGCACACAGACGATACAGGGATCTTCGCGGGACTCATTCTGCTCTTTGCCGGAGCCCTGGCCTTTCTTTTTCGTAAGGCTGGATTGGTTCTGGGTTCGCTCCTTGGGCTGAGCATTGTGGCTTCAGAGCTTTGGAATTGGAGGATGAGCACTCCCAGAGCTCACATGGTGAAGCTCTCAGACTTCGCTCTGCTTTTCCTGTTTGCCAGCGCGTTAAGCGTGGCCGGAAGTCTGGCTGGCTATGCCACGCGGCGCTTATTCCGCACGCAGCGTGCGCCTTGAAGACTGGCCTAAGATAGACCCAAAAGCTCCGCGCTGCGCTCTCTTTCCGTTTGAGTGGATTGCTTATTTTGTAGCTCGATTGGCGGAGAGAGCAGCGAACATCTTTTCCGGATCGATAGCGATGAACGTTCCCGTGCTCCGCGCCAGCACCTCGCCTGCGTCATTGCTGATCTCAGCGACGTTGGTGTGCTTGCGGCCTTCCACACTTTGCTCATATCCGGTAACCGTCAGCAGTTTGCCCAGAGGAACCGGCTTGAGGTAGCGAATCTCCATGGAACTGGTGAGGGCCAGCACGTTGCGAAAGCGGTTTACCTTGCCCATGGCTTCATCCAGGATAGTGGCGATGATGCCACCATGCGCATGGCCGGGCGGTCCTGTGTATTTGCGCGAAAGTTTGAACTTGCAGATGGCATGGCGGGCCTCATGATCCAAATAGAACTTCAGCTTCATGCCGTCTGCATTGTCTTTGCCGCAGGCAAAGCAGTGGTTCTTGCGCGGCTTGGGTTTTCCATGAATTGCGTGTCCGGGGGAGGGTTTCGGTTTGGGCATGGGTAAGAATGTGATTCTAACAAAGGGGAACACAGCCCAGGCCGCGTTGGTAGCGCCTAAATTCGCAAATTCATTCATGGATAAAAGCGCCAAAAGCAGCGATCAGGCATACAATCGGCAAAGCGCGGAAATATGGACTGGAGGGCGAACCATGAGGTGTATCTGGGCGTCCCTGATTGTACTTTTCTGCACCGTGATGCTCTGCGGGCAGGAGCATAGCCATCCCGAACCTGAAAAGCTTGGCGCAGTCTCTTTTCCCACCACATGTGTACCTGGAGTAAAGGCTCAATTTAACCGTGCGGTGGCGTTGTTACACTCATTCACGTACGCGCCCGCTGAGACTGCTTTTCGCGACGTGCTGCGCGATGATCCGGCTTGCGTTATGGCGCATTGGGGCATCGCCATGAGCTACTACCATCAGCTCTGGGAACCAGCGTTGCCCGGTGATTCAGCGGAGAAGGGCCGCGCTGAGCTGGCTTCAGCAATCCAGTCGGGTGGCGGGTCAGCCAGGGAGAAGGAATATCTCGCGGCTGCGGCGTTCATTTTCGACGACTCCACCGCCCCCGTTCCCGAACGCGCCAGGAAATATAGAGACGCCATGCATGCGATTGCGCAGCAGCACCCCGATGACATGGAGGCGCAGATCTTTTATGCGCTGGCGCTGCTCGGCACCGCGCTTCCAACGGACAAGTCACATGAAAACCAGAAGAAGGCAGCCGAGATCTTAGAAAGTTTGTACTTGAAGCATCCGCAGCACCCCGGCCTGGCCCATTACCTCATTCATGCCTATGACAACGCGGAATTGGCGACACGCGGGGTGAAGGCAGCGCGAGACTATGGACAAATTGCGCCTTCGGCGCCGCACGCGCTGCACATGCCGTCGCACATCTTTACGCGGCTTGGCATGTGGGACGATTCGATCCGTGCTAACCAGTCTGCCCGGATCGCGGCGCGTAAGCTGGGCGATACAGGCGAGGAACTGCATGCCATGGATTATCTGGTATACGCGGCACTGCAAAAAGGTCGCGATGGCGATGCGGCGGCAATCTTGAGTGCGCTGAATGCCATGGGACTGCGCCAGGAGCGAGAGTTTAAATCGGCGTACGCCGCCACAGCGATGCAGGTTCGCTACGCCGTGGAACGCAAGCAGTGGCAGGCTGCGCAACAGTGCCAGGCGACAGAAGGCGCTCCACCCCATGTGCTGGCGCTGGCGGCTTGGGCGCGTGCGCTCGGACACGCCCGTTCCGGCGATCCTGCAGGAGCGCAGTCCGATCTGATGATGTTGCTAAAGCTGGTGGATCAGCTACATGATGCCGGCAACGCCTATTGGGCGGGGCAGGTCAAGATTCAATATGAAGAAGCGAGTGCGTGGATGGCGTGGGCACAGAAGAAGCCGAAAGAGGCTGTGACCTATATGAGCAACGCTGCCAATGAAGAAGATGCGGTGGAAAAGCTTCCTGTAACTCCCGGACCGGTGGTGCCGGCGCGCGAGCAGTTGGCCGAGCTTCTGGCCCTGGATGGCCATCCTGCCGATGCGCTGGCAGAATACGAAAAATCACTCAAGGATTCACCCGCGCGGCGGAATGCATTGCAGGGTGCTCTGGAGACTTCCAAGGCCGCTGGGTTGCAAGCCAAGGTCGAGTTTTACCAAGCGCAGCTGAAATAGCTTGCAGCGATGATTGTTGTAAATTGCAAAAGCTGTCATCGAGGACAGAATTTGCAATGCTGCGGCGCGCACCGCTATGCTCTTTGAGTGATGTCCACACTGGTTGAATGCGTTCCTAATTTCTCTGAAGGCCGAAACAAGGCTGTAGTTGATGCGATTGTTGAGGCCATGAAAATTCCCGGCGTCTCACTTCTGGACCGCGAGATGGATGCCGACCACAACCGCAGCGTGATTACGATTGTGGGCGATCGCGAGTCAATCACTGAAGCGGCGATCCGTGGCGTGGGTAAGGCTGCGGAGCGGATCGACCTCACCAAGCATCAGGGAGCGCATCCGCGTATTGGCGCGGCGGACGTGATTCCGTTTATCCCCATTGAGGGAGTGACGATTGAAGACTGCGTGGCCATTGCCCGCAAGGTTGGGGAAGAGATATGGAAGCGCTTCAAGATTCCTGTGTATCTGTATGAATCGGCAGCGACAAATCCTGACCGGCAGAACCTGGAAAACATCCGGCGCGGGCAGTTTGAAGGACTACGAGAAGACATCCTGGTGAACCCGGCACGTTGCCCAGATTTTGGCGATCCGCGCTGCCATCCCACTGCTGGCGCAACCGTGGTTGGCGCACGAAAGGCGCTCATCGCTTACAACGTCTTTCTCAACACAAAGGATGTGGATATCGCCAAAAAGATTGCCAAGGCTGTGCGTTACTCGACCGGCGGGTTGCGTTTTGTGAAAGGTGCGGGGTTCGAGGTTCGAGGCATGGCCCAGGTATCGATGAACCTGACCGATTTTGAGCAGACGCCGATTGCGCGTGTCTTTGAGTTTGTGAAGCGAGAAGCTGCGCGTTACGGCGTGCAGCCGGTGAGCAGTGAGATTGTTGGCCTGATTCCCAAGAAAGCTTTGGAGCAGGCGGCAGAGTGGTTTCTGCAGGTAGAGAATTTTGATTCGTCAATGATCCTGGAAAACCGGCTGGCGGCAATTACCAGCGGCAAGATGGCCGTTGGCGGTCTGCGGGCTGGAGTTGAGCCGTTCATTGAGCAGCTTGCTGCTCCCACAGCTACTCCCGGAGGCGGGAGCGCCGCTGCTGCAACAGCAGCTATGGCGGCTGCAGTGGGCAGCATGGTAGCGGCCATGTCGCGGACGAAAAAAGCCTTTGTGCAGTATGAGCCGCAGTTGAGCCAGGCAGTGGCGCGGCTGGCACAGCTTCGTGAGGAGTTGAAGGCTGCCATTGACGCCGACGCGGAGAGCTACAACCACGTGCTGGCGGCCTACAAACTTGCCAAGACCTCTAACGACGGCGAAGCGGCAATTGAGGCCGCAATGAAGGGCGCTACCAGAGTTCCCATGGAGACGGCGCAGAAGACGCGCGAGGTCGGCGACATTATTGCTACATTGAAACCAATTACCAGCCCTAACATGGCATCAGACCTTACCGTGGCGTCGGCCCTGGCGAGCGCGGCCCTTGTGAGCGCACTGGCCAACGTGGAGATTAATTTGGGATCGCTAAAAGATGCAGGTTTTGTCGATGAGATACGTTCTAAAGTTGTGGCGCTCCAGAGGTGAATACCTTAAGTAATGTGAATTTGCATCCTGAGCTGCTGCCGGGCGCATCAGACCAGAGAAAACCGGATTAGAATATGAATATGAAACGCATCACTGTTTTCGTGCTCGCTTTCCTGGTGAGCGGACTCCCAGGCTTTGCCGCATCACTGGGGACGGCCGCCCGCACCGTGATTCCGATTGAAGTTCAGCAGATCATCAACGTGGATTACCGGCGACTGAAGAACTCTGACACGGCCATGGACATGAAAGCCAAACTGCTGCCGCCCAACATGAAGCAGTTTGAAGATGCGCTTAAGGATATTGGTGTAAATCCAGACAAGGACATCGACCAGATTACGCTAGCCTCATTCCGGCAGAAGGACCACGGGCTGCAGATGATCGGGATAGCGCAGGGGCAGTTCCCGCGCAAAAAACTGATGCTGAAGATTTCCAAGCAAAAAATCAAAGGCACCAAGAAGAACGGCTCCATGATTTATCCCATGGCTGGCGGGATGCAAATGACGTTTCTTGACGACTGGACCATGCTGTTTGGCGATGGCGCCGCGGTGAAGGCCGCGCTGGATGCACGCGACAATGCCAGCATGAGCCTGAATGCCAACCGCGAAATCACAGACATGATTCCTTCAGTGGAAGATGGAACGGTGTGGAGCGTGCTTGATTCCACCGGCACCCAGACCATGCTGAAGTCGGCGCTGGGCAGCGCTGCAGAACTGGGAGAATTTGATACGGTCAAAAAAAAGCTGCTGGGCTCGCGTTACAGCATGGATTTTGACCACGGCGTGGATTTCAACCTGAACGTGCTGACATCGGACAACGTCACGGCGTCCTCTCTCTCGTCAGTGTTAAAGGCCGGAATGCTGTTCAAGAAGATGGATGCCACACCCACGGAAAAGACGGCCATTGACAACACGACAGTCGATTCCGATACCAACACGCTTGTTGTGCACTTTAAGGCTGACGATAAGAGCTTCCAGCAGTTGATTCAGTCGCCGATGTTTGCTTCAGTAGTGCGGTAAAAAAGCTTTTCACCACAGAGGGCACAAAAAAGCACAGAGTTAATCTTCAAATTACTCTGTGTTCTTATGTGTCCTCTGCGATTTTGTGGAGTTTTACAGCTCCGTACTCATCGCCTGACCCAAGTCCTGCAAAGACTTTTCATTCCTGCGATACCACATCCAAAGCCCGTGCTTTTCTGCCAGCACCAGTCCGGCTTTGCGCCGGATGGCCATGTGATGAGAGATGGTTGGCTGAGAAAGCTTGATGTGGTCCTGCACGTCACAGGCGCACATGCCCACAGGCTTACCGATGGCGCATTGGCCTCTTTGCTTCAGCAGGCGGAGGATCTTGAGGCGCGCCGGATCAGCAACGGCCTTAAGGGCGGCGACCAGTTGTTTATCAGTATGGGGCATTTGTGCGGTGCTCCGAAAGATTGATATAGATCGATATATAAATCTACCACGGAGCGGCGTGAAACCTTACCTCGGATAACACGGATCGGCTTTGATCTGCTCCAAGGCTAAAATGGACTTATGGATGACAGCGGCATCTTCTCTGGCAATGAGCGCAAGGAAAAAGAGCGGGAAATGCAGCGCGAAGGGCGACTGCCTCCTGGGCAGTCTTTGACGCTGAAATGGCCGGTACTGCATTACGGTTCAGTGCCCCGGTTTGATCCCGCGCGGTGGGACTTCAGCATTCGCGGGCTGGTGGAACAGCCTGTGCGCTTGAGCTGGGAGCAATTCAATCGTTTGCCCAGGGTCAAGACGCATAGTGATTTCCACTGCGTCACGCGCTGGAGCCGCTTTGACAATGACTGGCAGGGCGTTGCGTTCCAGGAAGTGCTTAAGCTGGTGAAGCTGAAGCCGCAAGCCGAGTTTGTCCTGGTGCACGCGGAGCAGGGCTTTACGGCCAATGTGCCGCTGGCTGATCTTGATCGCGAGGACGTGTTGTTTGCCACGCACCATGATGGTCAGCCACTGACGCCGGACCACGGCTATCCGCTGCGGTTGATTGTGCCGCACCTATATGCGTGGAAATCAGTGAAGTGGGTGCGCGGGCTGGAATTTACCGAGAGAGACGTCCCCGGCTTCTGGGAGCAGAACGGGTATCACATGTATGGAGATCCGTTCAGGGAGCAGAGGTTTGATACGGATTAGCTTTTTCCCGTAGTCCCGACCCTGAGCTTGCGAAAGGGAGGGAACCCTGTAGCCTCGATACAATCGGATCGGGAGAATGCTTGATGTCATTATTCGTCATACCATGCCGCGCGATTCAGCAGGTAAAGATCGTTGAACGCGTAGTGATCCCTCGCTACGCTCGGGATTCCAGAAAGAAGCTATTTCACAATCGCGTTATAGCCATCATTAGCTAGCCGGGCGCGCATGGCGTCAGCATCCTTCTTGTCACTATAGGGGCCGACCTGCACGTGAAAGAGCGGATCGCCGGCGCTGCTGGAAATAAAAGCGGGATACTGTTTTTTCTGCAGAGCGGCGCGCAGGATATCCGCATCTTCCTGCTTGGTAACGGCTGCCACCTGGACCATAAATGATCCTCCGGCGCCGGTCTTGACTTCTGTTCCGGCTGAAGCGGACTGGTCTGGGGCCTTGCTTCCTGATGCCGGCTGGCTGGCGCTTTGCTGATCGGGACTCTTGCTGGAGCTGGAAGAACCTGCATCGCCAGAGGCGGTGGAGGCCGTGGCAGGAGCGCAGTCAGGTGAGCCGGGCGGGCAGGTTTGCGTGATTGTTTCCGGGGTCTTGTTGGCGGCTGAAGGCTTGCCGGCTGAACTGCCTCCGGTGGGAACGGCGCCAACAATCTCTGTATGGCCGCCGGCCGTAGTGCTCTTGCCCAGAAGATAACCCATGGTGAAAAACACACCGCAGATAATCGCCAGGGCAAAAAACATGCCCAGCAACTTTCCGGTGCTGAGGGTTATTTCTTTATCCTGTACCTGGTCGCCTTCTTTTTCCGCCATTTGTGTGCCAGCTGACATTCCTTTTGCTCCCCTTTTTTGCGCTTAGCTGGCCCCAGTGTACCTCGATTTTCTACTACCGCTATTTACCACTTTGGTTGAGGGCCTTGGTTAGGGCAGAGATCATGTCCAATGGTAACGGGAAGACAATGGTGGTGTTTTTCTCCACGCCAATCTCGGTAAGGGTTTGCAGGTAGCGCAGTTGAATGGCGATAGGCTCATTAGAGAGGATATGCGCCGCCTCCTGCAAGCGCTGGGAAGCGGAAAACTCGCCTTCCGCGTGGATGATCTTGGCCCGCTTTTCACGCTCAGCCTCAGCCTGCTTGGCCATGGCGCGCAGCATGGATTCCGGCAGGTCAACCTGCTTCACCTCGACGTTTGCTACCTTTACACCATAAGGCGCGGTGTGCTGGTCAAGTATGGCCTGGATTCGGGCATTGAGCTTGTCACGATGCGCGAGCAGTTCATCCAATTCGACCTCGCCCAGGACGGAGCGGAGGGTGGTTTGGGCAAATTGCTGGGTCTGCCAATAATAGTTCTGCACCTGAACCACGGCCTGCGGAGCGTTGATGACGCGCCAATAGACCACGGCGTTCACCTTCAAGGTCACGTTGTCGCGGGTGATGATGTCCTGGGGCGGAACTTCCAGGGCCTGCTGGCGCAGATCGATCCGGACCATCTTTTGCACGGGGGCAAATACCAGGATCAGGCCGGGCCCCTTAGCATTCTCCTGCAGGCGGCCCAGGGAAAAGATTACGCCGCGCTCATACTCGCGCAGGATTTTGATGCAGTTGATGCAATAAAGCAGAACAATGACGACGGCAGCAATAAGAGGAATACCCACGAAGCCTCCATTCACCATGCGAGTGGGAAGTCGAAACGAATTCTATGGCACTAGACAGCTAAAAGCAAAAATCAATTTGCCGCGGTGGGTTGCAACACCGGCTCACGTAGCGGTTCCACCTGCAATACCAGATTTTCTACATTCTTAATAATCACGCGACGGCCGGCTTCAATATTCTGGGTTGAGACGGCGTCCCAGATTTCGCCCTGCACAAAAACTTTGCCGGCAGGCGCAAGCGACGCTGTCACCACGCCGATTTCGCCCACCATGCCCTGCTCACCGGTCGTAACTTTTCTCATGCGCGCCTTAAAGGCGATGGTCATCAAGAATATGGTGATGCCGCCCAGCGGCAAGCTGACGCCAAGGGCCGTCCAAATGCTGACGCGCATCTCCGGAATGGGGCCATCAATGAGCAGCAGCGCACCCAATACCATGAGAACAATGCCGCCCAGCCCGGCCACGCCATGAGTCTGGAATTTGGCTTCAAGAACAAAGAGGACAAATGCAGAGAGGATGAGCACCAGACCAATGGAACGGAACGGCAGCAAGTTGATGGCATAAAACGCAAGCAAGATCGCGATGAAGCCGATTACACCTGGAACGATTGCGCCCGGATGGCTGAACTCAAGAAGAATCGCTACAAAGCCCACGATCAGCAGCAGCACCGTGATGTTGGGGTCCATCAGGGCGGAAAGAATGTCTTCCTTGACCGTCATGGGATAGAGGCGGACATTCATTCCGGCAAGGTGGAAGGTGAATTTTGAGCCGTCAAAGCGCGTAATGGTTTTGCCATCAAGCTGCCGCAGCAGATCAGACTCATCTTTGGCGATGTAATCAATCAGGTGCTGGCTCAATGCCTCGTCTGCGCTGAAGGACTTGGATTGCCGCACCGCGCTCTCCGCTACTTCCACGTTGCGCCCGCGCTTGGCGGAGTAAGAGCGCATTAAAGCTGCAGCATCATTTTCCAGCTTTTCCTTCATTACAGGATCCATGGTCTCACCGCCGCCCAGAACAGGATGGGCCGCGCCGGTGTTGGTGCCGGGCGCCATGGCTGCCACATCTGCCGATTCAAGAATGTAAAAGCCTGCCGAAGCTGCGTTGCTGCCGGAGGGCGTTACATAAATGATGACGGGAACGGGCGATGACAAAATCTCATGGATGATTTCACGCGTGGAGCTTACCAGGCCGCCGGGCGTGCGCAACTCAATGAGCAGCGCCTCTGCATGAGATCGCTCGGCCTCCTGAACAGCGCGGCCAATACGCTCTTCCACCAGAGGATGGATAGGGCTATCCACCACAATCTTCAGCACGTCTGCAGAGGCAGTGCGCGCAGCCAGAAAGAGCGCTACAGCGATGGCAATCCGGGAGAGTGTGGCATGGGAAACGTGGGAAACGAGCGCACGGCGCATAAACTTTGTACCTCAGCGTTGCGGAGCCAAATAAAAAGATTTGGACTGTTGCCGGCCAGAGAGCAAAACAGCCAGGCGCGGCCATGAGACAGCAATTCCCGCAGGTATTCTCAAGGTAATACGATTATAAAAGAGTTCAAGTTCCAGAGAGAGGCTATGGCCATGAAAAGAGGCGACCATATATTCGTCCTGACCGGCGCCGGCATCAGCGCAGAGAGCGGAATTCCTGTTTTTCAGGGAACCAACTGGCGCGGACACAGCCACTATGAGTTGGCGAATATTGAAGCCTGGGAACGCGATCCGGGATTGGTCTGGCAGTATTACTCTGATCGCCGCGCGACGGCCGGCAGCGCACAGCCCAACGCAGCGCATAAAGCGCTGGCTGAGTTTGAAAAATCTTCCATCGCCGGCAGCTTTCTGCTATGCACGCAGAATGTTGATGGCCTGCACGAGGCTGCCGGATCAAAAGAAATCGTCCACATCCACGGCAAGCTGTTTGAGAGCCGTTGCGCCGCGGAGTGCGGCCAGTCTGCCTTTGCCGACCGGAAGACTTATTCTGCTAATGCTCTGCCCCACTGCGGCTGCGGAGCATTGCTGCGACCCAATGTCTGCTGGTTTGGCGAGCAGCCTTATCAGCTTGATCGCGTTTATCAAGCGCTGGAGCAGTGTGACGTGTTTATTGCCATTGGCACCTCAGGATCTGTGCAGCCGGTGGCCAGCTTTGTAACATTGCTTAAACGAAAGCCGCACCCGGCAACAACAATTTTCCTGGGATTAGAAGAGCCTGCCAATGCGCACTACTTCGATGAGGTGCATCTTGGGCCAGCGGCCAAGGTGACGCCAGAGTTTTTGCGATTGGCGGGTGAGAAGCATTGATTCTTGAGTAGAGCAAGCAGAAGGAATTGACGCAGGAAAGAAGTTTTATGGAGCGGGAGACCGGGATCGAACCGGCGACGTCCAGCTTGGGAAGCTGGCATTCTACCACTGAATTACTCCCGCTCGGGGAGACGCTGACTTCGTTTAGTGTAGCATCAGTGCGGGGTGCGGTCATTAAACGGAGATATAAAGTCAACTCCAGCAAGTTTTTGGTTGCCGACTCCTCGACTTGAATCTCTTTTTGCTTCCCAGAAGCCCGTTTTTCTAACGAACTTCCGGATGGTTGACAATCCACGGTCTCACATTGCCACATTGACATACGAATATTCGAGAGAGCTTTGACTTGGCGATGATCAAGATGAGAGATGAAAGGAATAATCCGCGCCTTATCGCAACCCCTCGACCACATAAAGTTGGCTCAAAGCGTTGAAGCAGGAATAGGCATAGGATTTGCCGTCGGGAGTGAACGCCGCATCCTCCAACACAACTCCCGCGGGATCGGATGGCCCGATTTTCTTGAACAACTCGCGGCGCCCAGTGGCCAGATCCACGCGCATCACATCCAGCGAATAGCTGCCCAGCACTCCAACCAGCACCGAACGGCCGTCGTGTGAAACAGAAAGGATCGACTCGTCGGGATGAATCCCGGGAACAGGCCGCGGCGCTCCCTGACCATCCACGGAATATAGCGCCACAGAATCCGAGACGCCAAACACGAACTTACCGTCCGCAGTGGGGACAAATCCGCTTACTCCCTCGGGAGAAATCGGGCGTGCAGCTCCCGAATCAATGGCTTGCACGTAGATGCGCGATTTGTGCCCCGGTTCCGTGCCGCTAAATACAACATTCTTGCCATCCGGGAGAAAACGAGCGTAACTCCGGTCGATGGAATCATGCGTGATCTGCTTCGTCTCACCCGGGCCAAGGGGAATCAGGAAAAGCTGACGGGGGATGCGCAAAATAAGGGATGACAGAACCCACTTCATGTCCGGTGAGAAATCGTAGCCCACTCCATCGCCAACGCGTTCGGGCGCAGCGCCATCGCTTGCACGGACGTAAACGTCGTAATCTGGTCCGCTATTAGCTCCCTCTTCATTCAACAGAACCTGCCGGCCGTCGGGTGAAATGGCGGAAGCGCCACTCCAATTTTGAATGCTCAGATCATGCTCCTGATCCTGACCAGGTCCCCGTACGTAAGCGAGGATGCGAAAGATATTTTGCCCAAGAAGAACCCGCCCATCGCGGGC
This sequence comes from Candidatus Angelobacter sp., assembly GCA_035279585.1. Taxonomy (GTDB): domain Bacteria; phylum Acidobacteriota; class Terriglobia; order Terriglobales; family Acidobacteriaceae; genus Angelobacter. Next base: position 33,740 of record DATEHN010000078.1, read on the forward strand.
AATATCGTAGACGGTTGGGGCCGCGGGAATTCGGTTGACCACGCGGATATGGCCCGAAAGGTCGGCTGCCCAGAGCTGAAACTTAGTGGTTTCCTCAGCGCTGGTGAACCATACTTCCTTGCCTGAAGGAGCCCAATTCACCGAGACGATCGACGATTGCCGTGGGGACAGAGCCTGCTTGCGGCCGGAAGAATCTACCATCACGACGGTGCCGGCGCTGTCTCCCAATATGGGATGCTCGGCGAATGCAACCCAGCTTCCGCTGGGCGAGACGCGCACGCTGGTTAGCCAACCGGTGGCTGGCTCGTACAGAACGTGGCCGATAGGGTATTCAATGCGAAAGTGCCCGTCCACGTAGCGGGAGACGGCGATCTGGTTGTCAGGTCCCCAATCGGCGTCCGCCACATCGCTCATTACAGGACGAGGAGCTGCGCCACTCAGCGGAGCTCTCGCCAGCAAGCCGATTGTGACATTTCGATTAAGATCTCGTTGCTGCTGGATCAGGAGCATCTCTCCAGTGGGAGAAATGGATTCCAGGTTAGCGTCTTTTATGCCCACGCTCACAGGCGCGTGACTGTCGGGCGCGAGTGAGAAGAGTTCGGTCTGCATGCCGAGGTGTGCCGAACTGTAGATGATCGTTCGCTGGTCGGGTGCGAAGCGGGCAGAAGAGATGAACTCGCGTCCAAACGTGAGCTGACGATAGCTCGGCGGCTCAGCAGGCGCGGCGTTCAGGCGAACCATGAGCAGCGCCACAGCCGCAACCATGACTCCAATGATTCCCAGCAGAGCGGGAACGAGCCAGGACTTTCTGGATCTTGGCGCGGCGGCGCCGAGCATCGTAGCATTCGGTGTAGCGGTTGACAGGGATTCCAGCGCAAAGGCAATATCGCGTGCTGACTGAAAGCGAGCAGCAGGATCTTTTTCCAGGCAGTGGTGGACGATGCGCTCCAGCATTGGCGGCACATCGCGGCCAGAAGCGGACAGCTCCGGGGGCTCTTCTTTCAGAATCGCACTAATGAGATCGGCCGTGGTGTCGCCGCGAAAGGCGCGCCTGCCGCTCAGCATTTCATACAGCACCGCGCCAAAGCTAAACAGGTCAGAGCGCGCGTCAACAACGGCTCCGCGGCATTGTTCCGGAGACATGTAACCGAGCGTTCCCACCAGTACGCCGCGGCCGGTGACGGAGTCGAGTGTCGCCTCCGCCGACAAGCGGGGAGCATCCGGCTGAGGCATGGTCAGCTTGGCCAGGCCGAAGTCGAGAATCTTCACATGCCCGTCGCGCGTGATAAAAATATTCTCCGGCTTGAGATCGCGATGGAGAATGCCGTGATCGTGGGCGGTCGCAAGCCCGCGAACGATCTGCAACGCATAGTTGACCGCCTTGCGTACGGGAAGCGGTCCGCCGATCAGGCGCGCCCGCAGGGTTTCGCCTTCGAGCAGTTCAGAGACGATGTACGGAGAATTTTCCTGGCTGCCAATATCAAACAGCGCCAGAATATTGGGATGGTTAAGCGCAGCCGTGGCTCGCGCCTCCTGCTCGAAGCGGTGCAGGCGTTCTGGATCACCGCCCGAGCCAGACGGCAAAACCTTAATGGCAACTTCGCGTCCCAGGCGTGGGTCGCGGGCGCGGTAGACTTCCCCCATGCCTCCAGCGCCGAGAGCGGCGAGGATCTCGTAAAGGCCAAGCTTTGAGCCGGGGGCGAGAGACATTTGCGGGCTAATTATAAAAGGATTGAGGATGAGGCTGTATCGCCCCGTGCATTGTTTGTACTCGTGACCCGTTTGGCACAGTTCTGGTGCGTTGCGTTTTCACGTCGCACCAGGAGTCTCACGCATATCCTCGCTCGCGACCACTAGGCTTGCGACTGTACCCTCCACTCGCTGTGAGTGCTGGTGACGAGCAACTCGGAAGTTTAACGACGCACAATCAAGGGGCCAGAAGTCGGCTTCTGGAAGCTACGCGGGCTCTGCCACCGAATTCTGGCCGATGAAGGGCGACGGAGGTTAACTGCTTTAGTAAGGTGTTAGGCTCAGAACCGCTGAGTAGCCTGGTTTCCCAATACCGCGCTGATCGCCACAATAGGCTGTTTTCCATTGTGTTACATTCTTTCTAACTCCCTATGAAGGAACGCGCTACTCCGCGCTGGCTCGACGTTCTTTGGCTGCTGTTTCTCGTTGGACTTGCGCTTATTCCCCCGATTGGCGAGCTGCACAAGCAGCTTATCCTGCTCATCATCGGGATATTTCAACTGCTGGAGAACCGGTTTGTTCTGCTGACGGGTAAAGCCGGGCCGCCGCTGGCAGTGGCCATCAAAATTGTTTTGGCCACCGTGCTCATCAACCACACGGGTGAAGGCGCGGCC
>DATEHN010000079.1:0-73361 GCA_035279585.1 Candidatus Angelobacter sp.
AATATCGGCGTCACCAAGACCAACGGCACCATTGAGCTGGCCATGCTGGAGCATTTTGTCCGTGAGGACCTGAACAAGCGGGCGCAGCGCGTGATGGTGGTGATGAAGCCGCTGAAGGTCGTGATTGATAACTATCCTGAAGGCAAAAGCGAAGAGATGGACGCGGTGAACAATCCGGAAGACGCAAGCGCGGGCACGCGCAAAGTCCCGTTCAGCCGGGTGCTTTATATTGAGCAGGACGATTTCCGCGAAGTTCCGCCCAAAGGCTACTTCCGTCTTTCGCTGGGGAAAGAAGTGCGGCTGCGCTACGGATATTTCATCACCGCACGGAGCGTGGTAAAGAACGATCGCGGTGAAGTGGTTGAAGTCCATGCCACGTATGATCCGGCCACGCGCGGCGGCAACGCGCCAGACGGACGCAAAGTAAAATCCACCATTCACTGGGTCTCAGCGGCGCACGCCATCAATGCCGAAATTCGCGTGTATGACAACCTGTTCAGCAATCCTGATCCCAACGACGTTCCTGAAGGGCAGGACTTTACAGCGAACCTGAATCCCAACTCGCTTGAAGTGGTGAAGGACGCAAAGCTGGAGCCATCACTCAAGGACGCCGCGGCAGGAGCGCGTTATCAATTTGAGCGCCTAGGATATTTCTGTGTTGACCTGGATTCGAAGTCCGGGGCGTTGGTCTTTAATCGCACAGTGGCGTTGAAAGATACGTGGGCGAAGGTGGAAAAGAGAGCGACTGGCAAATAGCAGCTACTTTTGAATCCCGAGCGCAGCGAGAGAACCCTACCGTCTTGATGTTTAACTTTGCGATGTAATCGCAGGGCCGCTACTTTCTACCTGAAGCTTATGGCGGTGCTAGCGATCCCTCGCTACGCTTCGGGATTTCAGAAAACAGCTAGCTGCTCATCCCAAATTTTCAGCCGGCTCCATTTTCATTATGGCGGAACCAATGCCATTCGATTTCTTTCGGCTGGCCGCATGGCGGTAGGCTTCATCGTATTTTTCACCGATGGCCTTGTTGTTGCGGGTTTCAAAGACGTACATGCGCCCGGCCACGCCCAATGCTGCGCGAAATTCGGGCTTGCGGCCAAGGAAGGCCATACGATAACCGAGATCGCGCGGGTTGTTGGCTTCAAACCACAGGCAGCCGCGGCCGTCGGGGGTGGCGTCGCGATTGCATGGCACATCTGCAGCCAGCAGCGTTTTGCCTTGCCATAAACTTTTCAGGCAAATTTCGTTTGGCAGGCGCGCGGCAACAGGGTCGGCGGGAATCTCTCCCAAGGCCACCACAACATGCGCGCACTGCATGGTGGCAGGCGCATCAAGCTGATGCACCAGAGCCACGCGGCCCGCGATCCCTAACCGGCCGGCATGTTCATTGATGGCCTTGCGTGCGCTCTCCGGAGCTTCCAGGAGCAAGCTGAACAGCGGTAATTCGCTGGAAGCCAGAGCAAAACCTTCAAGCGCGGAGATGGCCGCCCGCGAAAGCTCGGTTGCGCCTTCCAGCGCGAACTGCGGCACAAAGAAGGAAACTGTGTCCTCGGTCAGGCCGTAGCGGCGAGCGAGAAAATCCATATCGGGGAACAGAGACGGCTCCTCTTCGCCGTCAATTGGATCAGGAACCAGAAAGATGTTTTCCGACGAAGCCCCACGCTCTAACGCAGCCTGTTTCATTCCCTGAGAATGGACAATGATCGCAGCGGCGCGCGAAAGCACAAACTGCTCAGCCACGCGGAATGACCGGGCCATCCAGCTCCCGTGCTCGCACAGCTGAGCGGAGATGGCCATTTCTTCAATGCAGGCGCGAAGATCGTACACAACGCAGGAACAGCTACGCACGCCAGCCATTCCGGCAGCAAAACAGTGAGTGTGCACCAGATCAGAAGAAGCTTCCGGCGCGCAATCAAGGAGTGATTTGCGCCAGTTGCGCACGTCCTGCCAGGAGCGCAGAAGGGAAAGTGATCGCCCGTCTTCCTGGCGTTTGCCGGAGAGATACAGCTCGGCTGTCCCCGCGCCTTGAGGCGTAACTATGAACGGGCGCATCCCCGCTGAAATCTGTCCTTCCACCACGGGAAGAACGTCACGGGCATATTCACATGCGTGAATCACCCGCCACGCTTTGGCGCGGCCAGGCTGGCGCAAAGGCCCAGTGCGTGGATGGCCTGTGTGAAGGCTGGAACTCATAGCGGTTACAAAACTTCGTTGCTCTCTTTTTTGTTCTCCTTCCGGGCCAAGTCAGAGTAGCAGACAACGCGGTTACGTCCTTCATTTTTGGCGGCGTAGAGAGCTGCATCTGAAAACTCAATCAGGTCGCGCTTGAATTGAGCGTCAGCATCATACACCGCAACGCCGATGCTTATTGTGAGATGCTGGATGGAGTGGGGTGAGCCGGCAAAAAACTTGGCCTGTTCCACAGCCCGGCGCAGGCGTTGGGCCACGTAAAGCGCACCGGTCTGCGTGGTTTCCGGCAGGATAATCACAAACTCTTCCCCGCCATACCGGGCCACTGTATCCACTTCGCGCATATCTTTCATCAGAATGGAAGTAACGTCGCGCAGCAACTGGTCGCCTACGTGGTGGCCAAAGGTATCATTGGCCCGCTTAAAGTGATCAATATCGATCATGAGCAGGGCAAATTTCTGCTGCCGGCGTTCAGCGCGCTTGAACTCCAGCTCAAGCTGCTGCTCAAAATATCCGCGCGTGCGCAGCCCTGTGAGGTAGTCAGTAAAGGCAAAGCGGAGCAGGCCTTCATTCGCGTATTCGCGGGTAAGAAGATTTTCCGCCACCAGAGAGAGAATCCACAGAAGCTGCGCATCTTCTTTGCTGAAGCTATCGGCCTTAGAGCTGAATAACTGCATGGATCCCATCACGCGATTGCTGACAAACAATGGTATTGAGAGCGCAGAGGACGCGTTCACCACCTGCAACAGCGCATCAGCCTGCAGGTTGAAACCGCGCTTCACCAGCAAAGGACGGCCATACTTGATCGCCCAGATGTTCAGAACGTTCCCGCTGGCAATCTCCTGGCCCGCGCTTTTTTCCACGTTGCGGCTAAGCCTTACCTGCATCAGCTCCTGGCCTTCATCCCAGAAATAGAACAGAGCCCGCTCAAACTGCGTGATTTCAGCCGCCATGTCACAGAGTAGGTTAAGCGTTGCTTCCAATTGCATCTGCAGGCCCGTGAGCATGCTCATGCGCAGGACTACATTTACGTTTTCCCAACGTTGCTGTATGGTTTCCGCGCGCAGTTCAGAGAACACTTCCACCACAAATCGCTCGGGCGGGAATGACGCCGGATCGGGCGATTCATGGGAAAACATCGGAAACATCTTCCGTGGCGAGCTCAAAACGGTTAGCGGCTCCTCCGGCCTTTGTGTGAGATGCCGTCGTCTAATCTGGGGAAACTTACGGAAGTCTCCATGTCCTTTTTACCGGTACTGGGCCAAATGTACAGGGTAGCTGGCTGCCTTTTAGCGCGTATCCAACCCCGGCATTGGCACATGCAGATTCCAACAATTGGCACATGCAGATTCCAACAATATGGAGTGGGATGCCCATTTCTTGTCTGAATTTGCATGGTTTTACCCTGTAGGCGGAAATTGGCAGGCACCGGCCAGTCTTTGGCTCACCGCTTGCACTAGTCATTCATTCAAAGGCGTTATGAGGTGATGAGATGGCTCTTACCAAAAAGGAACTAATCCGGGAATTGAAACACCAGATCAACAGTCCGCTGGCGGCAATCCGCAATGCCCTCTATCTGGCGGCGGTCCGTGCTGACGATCCTGAGATTGCGCGCTATCTCAAATTGGCTGATGATGAGGTTTCCCGCATTGCCCTGGTCCTGCGTGAAGCCGATCAACTAGATGAAAACAAAAGCCTTCAGCTCTGCTCCAAGCGGGCGAATGCGGCCGGTTCCGCAGCCTGAAACGTGGCCAATCTGCAAGCAATACCGCAATTATTACTCTTCGTGCACACTCTCTGTTGCATTTATCTTTGTCTCAGCATAGGATAGCTCTTGGCGCTGGAAAACCCGCTAGCGCTGGATCGAAAAGCTCTTCGCAGTTTAAACTTCGCCCGTTTATTAAAAATCACAGCCGGCCCGAAAATGTTTTTCCGACAAGGAGAAGCTCCCCAATGGCATGGTACGCGTACTGCATCGTTGAGCAGCAAGCTTTCCAAAATGGTATTCGCGCTCGCCGCCCCGTCCCCGTTGAAGGTCTTAAAGGCATAGCAGATGCCCAGATTTTTGCTTATCCCAGTGGAGATTTCTCCGTGCTGGTGAGCGAGTACATTCCTACGGGGGATCTTGGGCAAAAGGCGCTGTTGCAGCACGCCCATGTGGTGAGCGAGTGCTTCAAACGCACCACGGTGCTACCGTTCCGCTTTGGTACGGTGTTTGATACTGATGATGCGTTGCGCCGGGCGGTGCGGCTGAACCGCAAAGGATTCCTGGAAAGCGTGGCCAAGCTGAAGGGCAAGGCGGAGATGCATTTAAAGCTGTTGATCAAGGACGGTTCGCTCCGCGAGGCGCTGGAAGAGATTGAACTTCCCGCCACCGTTGGCAGCGAATACTTGAGCAAGCTGCGAGAAAAAGCTGTCCGACAGCGTGAACGCCAAACCAAGGCACGCGCCCTTTCCGTCCAGGTCCACAAGATTTTCTCCCCGCTCGACCAGGACGTCTCCTGCCGCAAAGTTGATTCTGGCGGAATGCTGATTGATATAGCCCACCTCATTGACCACAAGAAAGTGCAGAAATATCAAAACCGGTACCAGATGGCCACACGCCACCTACCCGGGATTGAAGTGGTGATGAGCGGGCCTTGGCCGCCATATCACTTCATCACCGGTAAGCGATCCTCCTAAAATATCTCTCTGACAAGCTTCCTTGCTCACTGGGGGATAAAGCGCCTCAGCAGAGCCGTATTGTCCATTTTCCTGCCGATTTTAGGCATGTTGGCCTGTTTTCCACTCCTGACTAGGCATCCTAATACCTGAAAATGGAATCAGAGTACAATATCTTAGGCTGATTTGCCCCGGTGGAAGCTGGTTCCACCGCAAACTCTCATTCAAAAGCTTTCTGACCCAACGGATTACCGCCAGGAGAGCGAATGAACCAAAAGACCCGAGTCTTAATAGTGGATGATGATGTGGCAATGGCCAAATACCTGGCTGCGCATCTCTCTCGCCGCAATTTTGAGGTCACGGTCGCCTCCAGCTATCAGGAAGCTTTGCGGGTTTTTCGATCATTTGATCCAACATTAGTACTGGTGGAAGTTTCCATGGATGGCGAGGCCGGCACTGAGACCCTACGGCGACTCAAACAGATTAAGCCGGGCGTCTCTCTCATAGTGCTTTCAGCCAGCAAGGATCCGGAGTTTATTTTCAAGGCGTCTAAACTCGGGGCGGACGATTACATCAGCAAGCCTGTGGACCCCAACGAGCTTGATGTGCGCATTGGCAAAGTCCTGGATAACCAACGGCACTATCACGAGGTTACACAGTTGCGCGAGCAGGTGCGCCGCCAGAGCGACTTCACCATGCTCTTTGGCACCAGTCCCAAGATGATGGAAGTGAAGATGACCATTGAGCAGGTGGCCGATACCACCGCCACAGTGCTGGTCCGCGGCGAAAGCGGCACCGGAAAAGAAGTGGTGGCGCGCATGATCTATTCTGAGTCATCGCGCGGTGACAAGCCTTTTGTGAAAGTGAACTGCGCCGCCATTCCACATGAACTGCTGGAGAGCGAACTTTTTGGTTATGAAGCCGGAGCGTTCACCGGCGCCAACCGGCAGAAGCTGGGCAAGTTTGAGCAGGCCAATAACGGCACAATTTTTCTAGACGAAGTCAGTGAGATGCATCCAGCCCTGCAAGCCAAGCTGCTGCATGTGCTGCAGGACCGCGAATTTTCCCGCCTCGGCGGCAAGCGCGATATTCAGGTGGATGTCCGCGTTTTAGCTGCCACCAATAAGCCGCTGGAGCGTGCGGTGGAAGAGGGCGTATTTCGCGAGGACCTTTTTTATCGCCTGAATGTTGTTACCATTCACATTCCTCCGCTGCGTGAGCGCCGGGAAGAGATCCCCGTCTTTTTGAAATATTTTCTGGAAAAGTACAGCGAGCACTACGGCAAGAAACCGGCCATGTTCGGCGAGTACGCCATTGCGCGCATGATGGAGTATGCCTGGCCGGGTAATATCCGCGAGCTGGAAAATCTGGTCAAACGCTACGTGATCGTGGGGAATGAGGCGCAGATTATCCGCGAGCTTTCCACCCACAAGCCGATTGTGGTTTCTTTTGGTTCGTCGGTTCCATCTTTGCCTGCAACTACGGTGGCCCCAGTGTCCACTCCGGCGGTGCAAGCTGGGAGCAATGGCGTGGAGATGGAAATGCCATCACTGCTTGAGATTGGCCGGCGCGCAGCCATGCAAGCGGAGCGTGAAGCCATTGAGCGTGTTCTGGCACAGACACGGTGGAACCGCCGTCAGGCTGCCAAGATACTCAAGATCAGCTACAAAGCCTTGCTCAATAAGCTGAAAGCAATGGAAGAGCAAACTAAAACACAGGCTAAGCACGATGAAGGCTAAAAGTGGTATCAAAATACCAACTCAGGATTAGAGAAAATTTACTGTGTTCCACGGCAAAACCAGCAGGAACTCCCCTTAAGGTTGGGAAAATAAAAGATTTACTTAGATGCAGTGCTTTCCACACCAGTTTAAATCGCTTTGGTTTGCGAGTTGCTTACTTAATAAGCAAATAAAGAGGCCGTAAAAAACAATATGATATCAACCCTCTTCCAAGTTTGTAGACTTCTTCAATCCGTGTGTCCCGGCGCAAGTTGGGACTTCATCTTGCATCGCCTTCCCTGAGAGATTTTCCTTTCCTATTTCGCCTCTTTGACGAAAGCGGCCCGATGGGCCGCTTTTCTGTTTTTTCTGAGGAAATGATTTTTTGTTTAGCTCGGTGACCAGAAGCCTTTTTGCAGCATCTAACCCTCGTTCCAATGACATTTGACGGTATTTAGCATGGCGACTAAGATGATTCATTTATCGAAACGCATGGACAAGAAGAAGCTGGATACATTTAAGAAACGGCTGGAAGAGCGGCAGCAGAGCCTGCGCAAGATGGTAAGCCGCACGGAAGAAGACGGGCGTGTTGCTGATCAGGATTCCGCGCAGGACATTGCCGACCGCGCGGCCAGCTCTTATACCAAAGAGTTTCTCTTCTCACAAAGCAACAATGACCGGCAGCTTCTGCAGATGGTTGAAAGCGCCCTGCAGCGCCTCCGCGAAGGCTCTTTTGGCGAGTGCATAAACTGCGGCCATGAAATCAATCCCAAACGGCTGGAAGCTGTGCCCTGGACTCGTTTCTGCATTGCCTGCCAGGAGAAGATGGAAAAGGGCGAATTGGAAGAGGCCCACGAATAGCATAAGCATCTTGAGCAGAGATCATCCGCTTCATGATCTTGTGGCTAGTATGTGATCGAGGACTTCAGAAAAGCAAAAGGAGATGCTGCATCGCATCTCCTTTTTCAATTTCTTAATTTGGGCCGTATCAGTACAGGTTGAAGGCGACTTCGATATTCATTTCGACCGCCACCGGACGTCCGTCCTTCTTGGAGGGATCGAATTTCCAGGTCTTCACGCCTTCCAGGGCTTTTTCATCCAGGCCCATACCCAGTGAACGTATCACTCTGGGGCTGTGCACCCGGCCATCGGTTCCAACAATGATGTTCAGAACCACAACGCCCTGATACTTGGCTTTGCGCGCTTCCTCAGAAAATTCCGGCTCAGGAGTATAGATTGCGCGAGGCGGGCTTACGCCGTCGCCAACATGATAAATTCCAGGTCCAACGCCAGGGCCGCCGCGCCCGGAACCAACACCGCCACCATCATTGCTGCCGATTCCGCCGCCAACTCCCACGCCGTTAGAAGGCGTCATGAGTTTTGAGAGCGGATCTCCCACTTGCATAGTCGGCGGAGTTTTCAGGTCTGCAACCACCGTGGGCTCAATCATGAGCTTGCTCTTCTGCTGCACCAAAACTGTAGGAGGCGTGAACTGTTGCTTGGCCGCCTTGGGAGGCGTGCCGGCTGAAGCTTTCAGCTTGCTGGCATCGCCACCGCCACCGCCGCTTGGCCCATTTTTACCGACTTTCATCGGCATGTAAGTGGACAATTCAATCGGGGTGACATTGGTTGGGGGAAGAAGCTTGGCGGGTACAGCCACATGCAGCAGCCACAGCAGCAGCGCGATAGCGCCTGCGTGGGTTGCGAATGACAGCAAAAAATTTTGCGGACGTACCTGATATGTGCCATAGCCTACGCCGAGCAAGGAAGGCATCACGGCAGGGTTGGCTTTTGAGTCCCTGGAAAACTTAACCACGTCCTGATTGGCCGATTGTTGATTCGCCGATGGGTGGTTTTCAGGGGGCTTAGATTCAGGCGTCGGCTTATTCGGATCGAGAGACATAGGGGTATCTAGTAGTATAGACGCCTTGCCGCCAGAAAAGTTTCACAACGGTACATGCGCTAAAGTTAGTGTATCTAATTCCTCATCAAGCAACAACTTATCGGTGGAACAACGAGCCAAAAAACCCCTTGATCCGGCCCATAAAACCCTTCTTTGGGGGTTTTGGTTTTTCCACTGGTTTAGGCGGCTCTGCCTCTGCTTTTTGAGACACTTCCGCTGGCTTTACTGCAAGAACGAGCGGATCGACCTTTTCTTGCAGGAAAAATAGATTAGGCAAGGTGGAAACTTGCACCTTGGCCACCGAAAATGGACGAGCTTCAGATGGACGGGCGCTGAAAACAAAAGGTGTATCCACCTCTACGTGCACTTGCCCCGGATGCTCCGGCGGCGTGGGCGCAGTTGGATCATTGCCGGCAACCGCTACGCGCTTCGCCGGTTTAGGCGGGGCATTCTCTTCTTTTTTCTCTTCTGGCTGTGCGGAAGGAGGCTGTTGTTCTGCGCGCATGACTGGCGGCGCAGGCGGGCAGCCGCAATCGCCGGTAAAGGCGGTGTGCCCGTCAACCTTGCCTCCGGGAAAGAAAACCGCTTCATCGGCCCTGGTCTTGTAAGTGCCCGTTCCCATCAATTCTGAGAAAGCGATCTCACCGCTATTCCCCGGCAGCGGTTTCACGCAGGTATCGCCGCGCTTGTTCACCTCCAGGGCAAAGTGAAATGTGCCTGGGCCTGCCAGCGCAACGTTGAAATCCGGTGTCACCAGGACGTCCGCGGCGTCCGATGCAAGCTTGTAATCGATCTCTACAGCGCCTGTGCCTGTAGCCAGCATCAGCCCGTGTTCACTGGCGCTAATGCTCAATCCGCTGCGGGGGCAGATGCGCACCTGGCCGCCGCGATACAGCTTGAGCGTTGCCGCGGCGATGCCTGCTGAGAGCTCTGAGCCGGAAGCCACGCTCATGCCGGAGCCTGCCAGCTGTAAAGATTTTTGCCCGTTGGTCTCTGAGGGAAACAATTCCCCCAAGGGGACCGGCCCCGGTTCCTGCGCCAGCAAGGAAGCAGAGAGCAGCGGCAGCGCTGCCCAAGCGGCAAGCAGAGCGTACTTTCTTAGGGAGATTGTGCAGGTGTTCAACAGCCGGTTACTCCTGGTTCACAAAATCGTATTTATTGATGGCTATTGCCACGCCTTGCTCCGTTCCTGATTTATCCACCCGTAAAACGGTCCCGGTACAACGCACGCGAATAGGATCAGACAAGGTGATCTCCGGCGGCAGAGTCATTACAAATTCAATGGGCGCGCCGGGGCGAATTTCAGTTTCCAGGTACATGTAAACGCCGCGCGCGCTTACGTCGCGGGTGCGTCCAGCTATCTCGCGTTTACCGTTATCAAGAAATTTTACGGAGATGGGCAAGTCAAGCAGAAACCGCCGGATTGAGCGTTTTTCCGGTCCTGGCTGCGCCATGACCAAGCCTCCAATGTGAGTAGCCGTTGGCACTGATTCTAGCTTATATGGCCGCGACTTCGCGCAAATATTATGAATGGTAAAGAAGAGAATTTTTACTGAAGATTTACAAGAAAGATTTGCAAACACATGCGGACTGGGAAGCAGACGGCGCACGATCAATAGCGCAAACGCCAGGCTGTTCGCTCCCGGCTATCTGCGTTCGCTGCGGCGATTGTCTTTGAACAGCCAATGCAGGAATGAGGTGATCAGGCTGAGCAGCACAGCGCCGATAATGGCGGCAGTCCATGTGGAAACTTCAAAGCCGGGAGCCACCGCAGCCGCCATCTTGAGCATGATGGCGTTGATGACGATCAAAAACAGCCCGAAGGTAACAATGGTGAAGGGGAAAGTGAGAATTTTTAAAAACAGGCCGAGCGTGGAATTGACCAGGCCGATAACGAGAGCGGCGATCAGCGCGTAGCCAAAATTGCGGACGTGGAAATGGGGCACAAAATAAGCCACAATCATGAGAGCTGTGGCGTTGATGAGCCAGCGGAGCAGTAATTTCACGTTGCGATCACCTCAACGAGACAACACGAGCATTGTAAAGAAAAAGGCCGCGCCATGTTGCAACAACATGCGCGACCTTAAATTGCGGTCAAGTGAAAAGGGCTTGGTAATGACTTAGCTGCTCAACTGGCTGAAACCCTTGAAGAGTCCGACCAGGAAGATCACGTGCACGACGAGGCCGCCCACGTGCGCGGCGGGATTCGCTGTGAGCAACAGCAGAGCAGTATCAGCGCCATAAAGCAACATGCCAATCACAAATGCCGCTTTACTGCCCTGGCGGGCAAAAATACCGAGCAGGACAAAAATGCCGATTACAAGCGCATTGGCTACGATGATCCCAGTCATCTGTCCGGGTGCTGAAACTTTGCTTGTAGTCAACCCACCGCCTAACACGATCGGGGATCCTCCCACGATCAGTGCTGTACTGATGGCTGAAAAAATGGCGATCGCAAAAAAAATGCCTGCGCCTTTGGTTGCACCCGGTTGCCTGGCGGCTTTGTCCGCGCCCGCCGGCCGGGGTGTCCTATACACGGTGGAACTAGGCGCCATGCTGCCCTGCGCCGGACCACCATAAACTGTTCCTCCTGCCTTTGGGGTGGCCGCTGGACCGTTATAAACGGTGCCGCCAGACACAGCAGGCGAAGGGCCGTTATAAACAGTGCCTTGTGTTGCTGGGGCGGGGCCGCTGTACACCGTTTCTTTCTTTGCAGGCAAACCAGTAGTGGGACCTGCGGTGATATTTGCCATGATTCAAGCTCCGTGAGCGTCAATGATGAATTTAGTGGCGGGGATGCAGGGAATCATACCCCGGCTTGCACCAAATCACGGGCGTTACTGAAGTCTCAGCAGCAGAAAATCGGGACTAGCCCAGCTGGGCTTTTGGTGCAGGGGCGGATGTTGCGCCACGAAGCCTCAGCGCGGCTTCTCAAATTCATTGTTCACTTCCGCGAGAAAGCGCCTGACTTCTCTCGGACCGCAAAGGACATGGAGCTTTGCATTGGGCGCATGGCGCGCAATTGCGTCCATGAGAATGGGGCGGCGTTGGCGGCGATATGACAGAAGCCAGCGCCAGAAGTCAGCGCGTTCGCCTGATCGCCGAAGCGCGCGCCAGGCGCAGCGAAGCAGAGAGAAGTCGAGGAAAATAATCGTGTCTGCAGCCTGAAGGCGGATTTCGACGGCATCGTATGGGCCAAGGTCGCCATCCATGATCCAACATTCTTCGCGGACAAGCTTTTGCTGCACCACAATCCACTGATCACGGCTTGTTGGAGCAAGGCCCGGCTGCCAGAAGAGCTTGTCCAATTCCATTACGCCCAGCCCTGTGATTTCATCCAGACGCCGCGCCAGAGTTGATTTCCCGGCGGCCCCACGACCTAAGATGACGACGCGCTTCATCAGTCATTCAGGCGCAAGCGTATGGTCCACAATGGTGTGCTCTTCAGAGACAAAATAGGCAACCTTGCTGCGGTCGATAAAATTTGCTTCGTCGTCACTGGCGGCCTTCCATTCAGGCGACTGGCGCGCCTTGAGGAGCGCTTCCAAATTGTCAAACCACAGCTCTGCCATGCCATCATAGTCAGGTTGGTATTTATCGCCGGGAACAGCCAGCCGCCGGCTCTGGACCAACTTACGCAATCCCGGAATCCTGGCGCCGATGATGCCGTGAACATCTTTCCAGTAGGAAAAGAAGGCCTGGTCTGTCAGCCCCGGCTTCCTGGTGATGCAGTAAACAAGTTTGATCATGTGAGCCAGATCATTCTAAAGAATCAGGAACTCCTCACTTGAAGATGGCCTTCGGCAGCATCACGTGGACGCCCTTATTGCCGTCCACCAGCTCAGTAATATCCACGTCGCCGGCAACGCTGACCAGCATGTAAGCGTCATCGTGGCTGAGATGTTTTTCACTCATCAGGAAATCAATCATCTGGCGCACGGCAATCTGCGTGGCCTCATACAGCTCCTGGTGAAAGCCCATGCTGATGTAGTGGGTGGGCGTCTCTGCGCGCGGATATTTCTGGTTGGTGCCTTTGTGCACGATGAACTGGCAGGTGCCGACCAGAGAAGTCTCCAGCGCGGTGATATCCACTTCACCATTGCCCTGGCCGGCGTGGCCGTCGCCGATTTCAAAGAGCGCGCCCTTGGCGTGCACAGGAAGAAAGAGCGTGGTCCCGGCCACCAATTCTTTGTTGTCCATGTTGCCTGCGTGCAGGCTGGGAGGAGCGCTATCCACGCGGCCATAAGCTTCCGGCGGCGCAACACCCATGCTGCCAAAGAACGGATGCAGCGGAATTTCAATATTGGGAGCAAATTTGGCCACCATGCGGTCTTTATCGAGCGGGATGATCTTCATCTTGCGATAGGGAAAATCTTCCGGCAGGAAGCCGCGCATGGGGCCGAAGGCGTTGTAAGCGTAGGGAATCGCCAAATCGATTTTTTGAATGCGAACTTCCAAGGTGTCTCCCGGCTCGGCCTCTTCCACATAGACCGGCCCGTTCAGAATGTGGCCGCCCGGGCCTTTGTTGGTGACTTCCTTGTAAATGTCGCGCAGGCTCTGCTGGACCTGGTCAGCGGGAACGCCCGCGCGCTCCAGGCCGGTGGGGCTGTTGGTGATGAGCGTGTCAAACACCACGGTATCGCCGGAGTGAATGTGCAGCACCGGCTGAGCGGCAGCGTCATAGTATCCCCAGGCGACGGTCTTGGGCGTGGCAGGGAGATGATAGGTTTGCGGAGAGGTGGATTGTGCGGCAGAGAAAGTTGAGAGCGCGAAAAGTATGAACAGAGATTGCAGGATGAGCTTGCGCATGGGCCTCCAAAGGGCAGCGCAGGCATTTTAAGGCGCGAAGGGGAGAGAGTAAACCCGTCAATCTGACTTTCTAAACTTGCATTGGACTCGGGGAAATCAAGTCCAGGGGTTCAAAGTGTTCTTCAATACGGCCTTAAAATCCGATTGGTTTCGAGTTACGAGAGTGAGCCGGTGAACTTCAGCGGTGGCAGCTATGAAGGCATCCATTGCTTCCATAGGCCGACCTGCAGCCTCACTGCGTGCGACCATGCGGCCGGCGGTATCTGCGATGGCTGCATCGACCGGCAAAATACGTCCATCGAACCTCAGGGCCAATTCCAGCAGCCACTCCTCAAGGCGCTTGCGCCGACCGCCGGAGGCCAACCGCTCGATCCCATACCGCAATTCGGTGAGGCTTACCACGCTCAGGTGGACGCGATCTTCATCCACGGTATTCATCCAGGCGGCCAAGCCGGGATTGGGCTGCGGTTTCATCGCTTCGGAAACCACATTGGTGTCCAGCAAAAGGCTCATAGGCCAGCCTTGCGGAGGCGGCCGCGAAGGCGTTTAATCTGCACACCCGAACCGCGCAAGGGCGAAGCAGCAAAGAAATCGGCCAGGGTCCCTTTGCGTTTGGTTTTCCGCTCCCATTCCCGGGCAGCCACGATGACCGCGGTGGTGTGCCCATTGCGCGTAATCGTCTGCGGTCCATCCGATTCCGCACGATCAATGACCTCACTAAATTTGGCCTTTGCCTCCGCTACTGTCCATGTGTGATTGCTCACCCCCACCTCCCTATTGATTTCCGGACCATTCCAGTTCGTGATAGCCCTGATCGATCAGGGCATTTTTATAGTCATAATGGTCATTATAGTCATTTTTTGTCCGGGAACAAAGATACTTCTGCTTTTTCTACCATCTCGATCGACGGCGAAGGAGTGCGCGACTGAAGTGGAGTGGAGAGATCCTGACCGGATTTCACTGCCTCATTTTTCGGAGTCAATGGTTTTCACGCGAAATCCGCATAAATCCCGTCCCGTTGATTTCGCGGTTACATTGGATGATGTGCCCCCACCTCAGCGCGCAACACCGGCGCCGCGTGGGGACCCCAGTGTCACGCCTGATTTCGCAAAGTTGAAACAACCGAGGTTGGTTTGTATCAACAGAGATGCAGTTTCGGAAGAACTCCCTACATCGGCGTGGTGGCGGATAGATTGTCGGGCCCTTCGACTCCGCGCCTGTGATGTTCGATTGGAGACAGAGTTTGCGATGCGCTCCGCTTAGGGTGACAAGGGTTAAAGGGTATGGGTAGTTCCATGAGGCAGCTTGCCGGGTACGAGCACTAACACGCGGGTACGAGCGCCAATACACCGGGTACGAGCGTTAACACAAAGGAGAACGATGCGGGCAGCCTTTGAAGAATCCAGAGCAGATAGTAGCGGCACTCCAAAACTCCATGCGAAAACCGAGCACCTTTATAAACAACCCTTGTCAAGATGTACTTCTTCGCGATTGATTCGCCACCAGAATTGCGCTATTCTCTGGCAGCCCTCAGGGGTAAAAATTTGTGCAGCTCTTTGAAAATTAGCTGTCAGCGATCAGTAGCCAGCACTCAGCTAAAGCAACCCCAAAAATCGCCGAGAATAGAGCTTCGACTGGCTTATGACTGTCTTGTCACTGGCTTATGACTGGCTTGTTGAATGGCCGAAGTCTTTTGCCTGCAATAAAATTGCTCTACCCCGGGTGGGGGTACACAGGGAGTTGCGACCTACTGCTCTTTAGCATTCAGTGGTCAGCGTTCAGCGATCAGCCAAACCAAAGCCAGCAGTAGCGACCCTCTGCTTGATCTCTCAGCATTGGGTCGTTTTGGGTGACATTGGGTCGAATTGGGTCGACATAGGGAGGGGCGGGGGAGGAGAAGAAGTGTCAGGGATGTGCCCGGTCTGAGATGTCAGAGTTCTTCCCCCGTTCAGGCTGTTCAATCGCGCGTGATCGGAAAGACAAAACCTAATCCAATCACCTCCGCAGCAGGGTTTCTTCCGGATCGAGCAATATCTGCTTTGTTCCGGCGGGGGCGGTCAGAGTGAACGAGGTTTTAACGTCGTCTGCAAAAACGAAGTCCAGGAAGCCGGCTTTTCCGCTGGCATCCACGGCATACAGGGGGACGGCGGTGACCATGTCTTTGGCTGCATGTTCTTCAGCTATAACGCCTCTTACTTTGAGCTTGCCGCCTGGTAAAGAGGCCAGGCGGATGTTTTGCAGGGAGAACTGCGGGATGGAATCGCCATTGATCCAGCTATCGAAAAACCAGTCGAGCGATTTTTTGCCGTCATAGCTGAGCTTGGCGGGCATGATCTTCTCAAAGGCGCGCTGGAGATCGAGCGTGGAGATCTTATGGGTGGGCGATGCGGCCAGCAAGCCTCTTAGCGCGGTGAAGAACAGGGCATCATTTTTCTGGCCGCTGGCTTCACGCAGCATGGTGCGCAGCATGTGAATCAGCCAGGTGCCCCGGCCATAGAGAACGTGGTCATAGGCATCGGGAAATTTTGAAGAGACCAGGCGGCGGCCCAGCGTGACTGGGCCGGCATTGGCAATGATCCCGTTCTTGGTTTCGCGTAGAAGGGCGCCGCGATAGTAGTCCAGGGTGGTCTTCATATCGCCGGGATGGGTTTTCTCAAGCATGAGCAGAGCGCAGTAATTGGCCACAGCTTCCACAATCCACTCATCGCGATAGCTGACCCAATCCACGGCGTCTCCCCACCACTGGTGAGCGGTTTCATGCGACAACATGAGACGGCTTAACAGCAATTCAACATAGGGGTCTTTTATGCCAATAGCCTGGCGCTCTGGAGGCGAGAGATATGCGGTGCTGGAGAGATAAATCAAGCCCGGCCATGACTGGCTGACCAGTCCGGGAAGCTGCGCAATTTCCAGATTGGAGTAAGGGAAAGGAGAAAGTTCAGAGGAGAGAAAATCCACGGTGGTAGCGGCCTGGTCGGCGATCTGCTGTGTTTCTTTTGCGGGATCAGGATTCTGGCCGGCGCGGGCCTCAGCTCCAGCCAGCGATTTTTCAACGTTTCTGGCGCCATAAGCGTGGATGGCTATGCCGCCAGCTTCTGCCGAAGCAGCAACAAATTTGCCCAGGTTAAAACCGGCGCGGCTGATGGGTTTATCTGTAACAAAGCGGGTGGTGCGCTGCCCGGCGGCCACGGTGCTTGAAACCTGCTTACCGGTGGCCACCACGGACCAGTCAGAGGGATATTCAAATGTGATATCGAATTTGCTGAATGCAGGCCCAATATTGGGATACCAGGTGCCGCGCGAGCCAACATAGATGAGGTCACCGCCGGTATCGAACATGACCGGGCCGGAGTACTTGAAGGACAATTTTATTGGCTGGTCTTTGATCAGAG
Organism: Candidatus Angelobacter sp.; assembly: GCA_035279585.1. Classification (GTDB taxonomy): domain Bacteria; phylum Acidobacteriota; class Terriglobia; order Terriglobales; family Acidobacteriaceae; genus Angelobacter. Next base: position 16,674 of record DATEHN010000079.1, read on the forward strand.
GCGCAGCAAGGACCACGCCGATCAGGTCATCGCCGCGCCGGGAAAGGTCACTGCCGCTGATGGCTTCATTCTGGATGAACTCGACTGGGGCGCCGTTCATCGTCACTTCAGTGAGCTTGAGGTAACGCGAAAGCTCCAAAACAACGGTGCGCTGGCCGGATTGCCGCGGTATGAGCGTGAACTCCGCTTCAGCACTCAGATCAGAGGGCGGCTGCACCTGGACATGCAACATGTAGTCAGACATTTCATAGTTGGCGTGCGTGGCCGGATCTTCTTCGCCAGCAGCATCGCGAACGGAACGCATGGGAAAAGAGGTCCAGGTATCGTAATAAGAAACGTTGTCAATGACGCGAGTCTGGGCCACGCTGATTTGTTCGGAGGCATTGGTATCAAAAAACATGTCAAAGACACCGGCCTCCGTTGCGTCAATGCGGAGATGCAGGAACCGGGAATTGGCCGAGGGAGCGCTGGTCAGTCCCTGCAAAATGGGCAGAGCGTCACCGCGAGCAAGCAAGCGGGCAGGCTCCTGCCAGCGGGCAATAAATTCCGCGGCATTATCAGGGTGGCCGCGGAAGCCGGAGCGCAGTTCGTCGGCAAGCTTGTCATCAGAAAAACGGAAATAGGCAGATTGGAAACGATCTTCCAGAATTGCTGCACCGGTAAAAAGCGCCAGAGAGGTGCGCTCTGCACGGTTGGGTGGGACCAGGAGGACTTCGCCAACGCCTTCAAAAACTGCTCCGGTCACGTGGCCGTCAACACTCCGCGTGAAGGCGATGGTGCCGTCGCTGATGGAGATGTGCAGGTCTTCGCGCAGGATGGAAACTTCGCGAATGGTGTAAACGTCTTTGAGATCGAGCGTTGGATTCAGCAGCTCACGGTAAATGGCAACCGCACCAGTGGGCTGTGCCGTTTCCTGGCTGAAGGCTTGCATGCAGGCCAGAACAAAGATCGGCAGTAGTACCTTGGTTACTCCCCTGATGAAGACACGCTTCATAGAAACGCCGTAAATCGCTTAGACTTTTTTAACTTGAAATCGATTATTACATTTTGTTTGTCTCTCGTGTTGCCGGCTGTCGCATTGGCAGACACGATCGTGCTCAAAAACGGGGACCGCATTTACGCGGATTCCGCGCAGGAACGCAATGGGCGCGTTGAATACAGCGTTGGCGATAACACGTTGACGATTCCCAAATCCATTGTGGCGCGCATAGAAAAAGGGCCAGCGCCTGGGGCATCCACGGCCCGTTCGGCGGCCGCCATTGAGCCGCCCGCGATGCATGACGAGATGCCAGTCTCAGGCGATCTGGCAGGCCGTGTTATCCGCAATGGCGCCATCGATACTTCTGCATTAAAAGCCATTGAGAACGAAAATGTTCCCGCGCAATCAGCCGCTGCCAACGCCATTGCCGCGAATTTTGAAGAAAAACACAGCAATTATGCCGCCGCTGCGCGTTACTTGCAGGCAGCGCTCGTCCACCAGCCGGACCAGCCAGACTTGCTGGAAAACTATGCCGCAGTACTCCTGCGCCTGGGCCGGAATGAAGAAGCGCAAGAGCGTGCGCGCCAGGCGACGCGTGTAAGGCCGGAGTCGGCTGAGGCGTTCCTGTTGCTGGGTTACGCGTACTACCAGAATGACCACAATCATGATGCCATTACGGCGCTGAAAAAATCGGTAGAGCTTCGTCCCGACGAGCAGACGCAGGCATTGCTGGCGCGAGTGGAGCGCGAATCAAAGACTGAAGCTGACTTTCGCCAGCAGGAGAGCAGCCACTTTACCCTGCGCTATGAAGGCAGCCAGGCGCCGGATGCGTTGCGCCAGCAGATTCTCGAAGTCCTGGAGCAGGACTATCGCGACCTTTCCAACGATCTTGGTGCTGCGCCAAGGAATGTGTTTGTTTCTCTGTACACTGACGAAGCATTTTTCGATGTCACACATGCCGCCGCGTGGACCGCAGCGCTCAATGACGGCAAAATTCGCATTCCCACTTCCGGCATGACGGCTGTGACTCCAGAGCTGGCCCACGTTCTGCGCCATGAGCTGACCCACTCGTTTGTGCTGGAAATCACGCATGGCCGCGCTCCTACTTGGTTGAATGAAGGAATCGCGGAGGTGGAAGAGGGCAGAACCACGGCGGAAATCGGGCATCGGCTGGCTTTACTCTACGCTTCCGGGCACCAGATCCCGCTGAACCAGTTGGAAGGCGAGTTCCAGAGTTACAGCTCTGAGGAGGCCTCAGTGGCTTATGCGGAAAGCCTCTCTGCAGTGGAATACATCCGCGCTACCTATGGCATGGGCGATCTCGCGCGCCTGCTGCAGCGGCTGGGCGCCGGCCAGTCAGCGGAGTCAGCGCTACGCAGCACCATCCACGGTGGCTATGCTGAGATGGAAACTGAAATCTCCAACTATCTGAAGAAGACTTATGGCGGATAAGCGGCTTTATTTTTGTTGGGCGCCGACGCGCAACTCCAGCCTCACCCGGCTTTCCAGTTTTACCGTTCGCTTGATTGAGACAACCACTCCGGAAGAGGACTCCAGGCTGTATCCTTCCATAACTGTGTGCCGTAGGTCGGTAGGGCTGTTGTATGCGTCGTCTAGTTCACGGGTGCGCATGGCATTTAGCCTGCCTGAAGAGCCGCTCGGCATGGGATAGTGCAACTCTGATTGCTGTGAGCCGGCCTGGTTGCGTCCTGGCGTGATCGGCCCTGTTGCAGAAATCGTCTCAATCTGGATTTGCGGCGCAGGCCGTATGGCCAGGAGCATAGCGTTGAAGTCTATTTCCTGTTTGTGCTTGGCAAGGACCTTATCGAAAACAATCCCCAGACGCGATTCTGGATTATCTTTCGTGTGTGCTTGGGCAACAGTTACATGGCCGATCACTTTGGAGTCCCTGTGCACCGCGATCTTTCCGTGTGAGAGCACATCCGCCAGCAATACGGCAGTGACTTGATCACCGACCCTGGCTTTTTTGGCGTCAACGGTTTTAGACAACTCCAGATACATGAGGGTGCCGTTTTCCAAAACCGATTTTTCCGAAACCGATGAAGTGGAGCTTTCTGCGGGGTTTGTTGAGTTGGGGCCTTGCGGAGCCTGGGCTGCAACCCCCAGATACAGAAATCCCCCTACCATCATCCAGGCCAAACAGCGTTTCATATTAAAGCCTCCGAGCGAGCGCTTTTAACAGAGTGAAACTTGGAAATTTGATCGTTGTTACCCGGATCGCCCTGAAGAATAAATAAGGACGTTCGTTTGCCGCGCAAATCCGAACGCTCAGGCCCGAAATGGCCGTAATAACGAACAACTTCGCAAACCGTATGGCCCTGTATGCTGTAGCAAAACAGCTGCTATGTCAATAAAATCTTGGGGCGCTTTCTGATAGCATTTCTGCATGAAACGCTTACTAGTTATCTCCGGGATTGTGGTAGCAGTACTGGTGCTGATTGTGGTTCTGGTTCCGCTGTTCATTAACGTTGACAGTTTTCGGCCAGACTTGGAAAAGAAGCTTTCCGCGGCGCTCAACCGCAATGTGCAGATCGGAAAGCTGGAAGCCTCCATCTTGAGCGGCGGCGCTTCAGCCAGCAATATCTCGATCGCAGATGATCCTGCCTTCAGCAAAGGCCCATTTCTGAGCGCTTCTTCGGTAAAGGTTGGCGTGGAGCTGATGCCGCTGATCTTTTCCCGGCAGCTCAAGGTTACGTCCATCACGGTGCAGAAGCCGGCAATCACTTTGCTGAAGAATGCCGCGGGAAAGTGGAATTACTCCACATTGGGCGCGTCACAACCGAGTGCGCCTTCTACCGGCGAAAGCAAGTCAGCGCCTGAAGTTTCTGTAGGGAAATTTGAGATTGCCGACGGCACGGTTCGCCTGGGCCACAGCAGCGGCCACTCCGCCGGCAAAGAGACTGTTTACCAGAACGTTGACCTGGTGGCGCGCAACATCTCAACCACCACTGCCATGCCATTCACGCTTTCTGCGTCGTTGCCGGGTGGCGGCAAGCTGTCGCTTGAAGGCCAGGCTGGACCGCTGAACCAAACGGACGCGGCCAAAAGCCCCCTTGATGCCAGGATCACGCTCAATCACGTTAACCTGGCCGCTACAGGCTTTGTCGATCCCAGTTCTGGGCTGGCCGGCACATTAGACTTTGATGGCCAGGTGAAATCCGACGGACAGCGCGCGCATTCAGAAGGCAAAGCAACAGTGACCGGACTGAAAGCTGTACAGGGCGGCCAGCCAGCCAAACAACCGGTGACCATGGATTACAAGTCCGATTACAGGCTTGCCTCTGAAACCGGGACCATCAATGCCAATCTGCATACGGGAAAGAGCGTGACGACCGCGTCCGGAACGCTGGCCGCAAAGGGTGAAGACACCGTTGCCAATCTGAAGATTCAGGGCAAAGACATGCCTGTGAATGATGTGGCAGGATTACTGCCCGCATTCGGCGTAGTGCTGCCCTCTGGAGCATCGCTGCAGGGCGGCGCCATCAATATGGATCTGGCCGCTGAGGGGCCGCTCGACAGGCTGGTGATCGCCGGCCCGATCAACATTTCCGGCACTCATCTTTCTGGTTATAACCTGACTTCAAAGCTGGGAGCGCTGGCGGCGTTCACCGGCAACAAATCCGGAAGCATGGATACGCTGATTCAAACTTTCAGCTCCGCCCTGCACGTGGCGCCGGATGGTATCCGCGCAGACAACATCGTGCTTGACGTGCCATCCATAGGGACTCTCACCGGCAATGGCGTTATCGCCAGCAACAATGCGCTGGACTTCAAGATGTTGCTCAAGCTTTCCGGGGGAACCAGCAATCTGTTGGGGAGCCTGACCGGCATTTCCGCTTCAACCCAGAGCAAAGGCCTGCCTTTCCTGATTGAAGGTACAACGTCGAATCCGGTGTTCCGCCCCGCACTGGGAGAAGCCGTGAAGGGCAATCTGCAAAATACGCTGATGCAGACCCTGGGCGGCGGTAACAACTCGCAAGTGCAAGACCAGCAGCAGAAACCTGACCTGAAAGGCGTGCTGGGCGGCTTGCTGAACAAAAAGAAAAAATCGCAACAATAAGCCGAGCTACCGTTCTAAGAGCAGGCGCATCACTGCTAAAATAGGCTTAATAGCCCAAAATTGCAGAAGGTCCTCATTACTATGTTCAAAAAAATATCTTTGCTTGCGTCTGCTTTGCTTCTGGTGACGATTGCGCTGCACGCTGACAACATTGTGGATGAAATTGTTGCCCGCGTGAATGATGACATCATCACGCGCTCCGACATGGAAAAGGCAAAGCAATCCAGTTTGGAAGAGCTTAAGCAGCGTGATCCCTCAAACTGGCAGGCGCAATGGAATAAAACACAGAAAAATCTTCTGCGTGACCTGATTGACCAGCAACTTCTGCTGCAAAAAGGCAAAGATCTGGGCATTACAGGTGAGACAGATGTGATCAAGCGGCTCAACCAGATGCGGCAACAGATGGGGCTTGCCAGCATTGACGATCTGGAGAAAGAAGCGCAGAAACAGGGCGTATCCTTTGAAGACTTCAAAGAGCAAATCAGGATCGGGGCAGTTACCCAGCAGGTGATCGGGCAGGAAGTTGGGGCCAAGCTGGGAAGCCAGATCACCAATGAAGACATTAAGGATTGGTACGACAAACATCAGAAAGAGCTGGAAGGCCCGGAACAAGTCGCCCTGAGCGAAATTATGGTCTCTACGCAGCCAAAGGCGGAAGATAAGGACAAGCAGCAGGGCACTACTCAGGATCAGCCCGCTGTTGAGGATCCCGCGAAAGTTGCAGCGGCTGAGGCCAAGGCCAACCAGCTTCTTGATGAACTCAAAAAAGGCGCCAAATTTGAAGACATAGCCAAGAAAAGCTCTGACGGGCCAACTGCGGCCCAGGGTGGAGCGCTGGGTGACTTTAAGCGCGGTGAGCTTGCCAAGGACCTTGAGGATAAAACCTTTGCCCTAAAAGCGGGCGAAAACACCGGTGTGATTCGCACAAAGCAGGGATTCATTATCCTGAAGGTTACGGCGCATCGTCCCGCGGGCGTTCCGCCATTGAATGAAATATCTGAAAGAATTAAAGAGGCCATTTACAGTGAGCGCCTGGAGCCGGCCGCTCGTGCTTATCTGACTAAATTGCGGGAACAGGCTTACATTGACATCAAACCCGGATTCACCGATACCGGCGCCAGCCCAAACCAGAGCAATAAGCCGGTAATTCTGGCTGCTAATGGTGAAGGCCCAAGATCGGCAGGCAAGCCAGCGAAAAAGAAGAAAAAATTCCTGGTGTTCTAATTCCTGGTGTTCTAATTCCTGGTGTTCTAGTTCCTGGTCTTCTAAGGCCCGATTCTTTTTCCCGCCAGCCGCAACCTGCATGTGCTCTGGATGCGTCATACCCTATTGTTATGGATGTAAAAGACTGGATAGCCATTGTTGCTAATTTCGTTGTGATTGCAGGGCTTATCTCATACGGGTTCAAGCTTTTTGCTGGATATCACGCCACTGGCCGCTGGGCCAAGAACGTAACCGGCCTGCTGGCTGGTTTAGGCATGCTGGCCCTCTCGGCTTCCATGTTGCTCACTCCGCGCAACGCCCTGGTGATCCTGCAGGTAGCACAGACAGGGGCTGCGCGAGTCTTTCTAATCATCAGTAGCTTGCTGTTGATGGCTGCCATTGCAGCTTTCGGGATCATCAACTACTCCCGGCCGCTTCGCCTCTGGCATGAACGGCGCATTGAAAGGGATTTGCGACGTGAGCTACCTAAGATCCCGTGAAGAGGGCGCAGTTGCCGCCGCGGAGGCCCTGCGCTGGCCGGCAGCAGAGCAAACGGGGCCACCGGGCGAAAAAGGCCGAGATCGGCGTATCTTTCCCAAGATTGTGTCTGGCGTGGCTGAGGCAAATCCCGCGCTGGTGCTTACCGCCACGGTTGCCGGAGCCGTCTATCACTATTCACTTTTGTGGTCAGTGCTGCTGGCAGCGCCCATTCTGATTTCTGTCTTTGCAGTTTCAAGACGCATTCGTTCTGAAACGGGCCAGGGCCTGATTGAACTGCTGCGCCGCGACTATGGACAAGCCGTAGCGATTGGCTGCGCCGCCATCGTGCTGGCCATCAACATGGCATTGATTGTTGCCGACTTTGTGGCTGTGACTGAGGGCTTTTCCATGATCCTGGAATTGCCCAGAATGTTCTTTGTTGCGGCCGCAGCGTTTTCTGTTTGGTACGTCCTCATCTTCCGCGATTATCGCCGCATCACGCGAATGGCGGCCTTGCTGGCCTTGCCTCTGCTTATCTACTTTGCCGCTGTCTTGCTGGCCCGTCCGAGTTGGCCGCAAGTGGTTTATCACACTGTAATTCCAAGCATTCCGCCCGGCGCTGGTTATCCGGTTGCTTTTATCGCTATTCTTGGCAGCCTGCTCACGCCCTATGTGCTGGGATGGCAGTCCGGCGCGCCCGGCGATAAGCATCGCGCCGGTATTGGAGATGCGGGACATCGCGCCAGCGCTGTTCTTACCACCTGCCTTTGCTTCGTCATCATGATTGCTGCCGGGAAGATGCTTTCCGCGCCCAGTGCTGACAGCCTTACTGCGCGAATGGCGGCTGGAGCGCTTGCGCCAGCGGTTGGTTCAGGACTGGCTACTGTTGTTTTTGCGCTCGGCATGATTGGCGCAGGCATGGCGGCGCTGCCGGCGCTCATTGCTGCAATGTGTAACAGTGCGTCTCAAGCCATGGGCTGGCGCAGCGGCTTGGATGAAAAGCCCTGGGAAGCCAAGCGATTTTATGTGCTGATCTCCTGTGCGGTCTTTGTTGCCGGCGCTTTCAGCTTTGCTCGCATCAATCCGGTGAGCGTGCTCTACTGGTCGCAAATTCTTGCTGGCGTGCTCACGCTGCCGGTCCTCGGCTTTGTTTTGCTGGTGGCCAACAGTCGCAGTCTTATGCGCACTGCCAATAGCTGGTGGCAGAACTTTTGGATCGGCGCAGGCGGCGGCTCCATCCTCTGCGCCGCCCTGCTCGTCTTTTGGTGGCAACTCCTGCGCTGAGCTTTCCAGTTGCATTCTGTGCCGCCGCGTCTAGAATGTCTCTGCTATGCGAAAACCTTTCACTCTGCTTTTGCTATTTGTGCTGCCTCTACTGGCCCAGCAAGCGCAAGCTCCGGTGGAGATAACCTCTGAACCGCACCACCATCAGGTGCTCGACAATCTGTTTGTTCGCGTTTTCGCAGTCTCTATTGATCCCGGCGCGTCCACCCTCATGCACCATCACGGCCACAACTATCTGGGCATATCCATTGGCGACGCGCAGTTCACCAACACCAAAGAAGGCGCGCAGCCTGCGGCGGCCACACTCAAGGATGGCGATGTCAGATACACCCCCGCCAGCCTGAACCATGCCATCACCAATACCGCCTCCACGCCTTTCCGCAACGTGACCATTGAGCTGCTTGGGCCGACTACCAATGAGAAGACGTGCACTGATTCATGCTCGGTTCCAGTAACTTGCAACTCTGCCGATAAATCCAAGTGCGCTACTGTAACCAAGCTCATCACCGCGGACCAGTGGACAGTTACGCAGGTGACGGTGCCTGCCGGAGCAACATATCCGCAGCATACCCATCTGGCGAATTTCCTGGTGGTCCCGCTCACCGATGCTCAACTGGCGATGAAGAACCAGGACAAAGCCAAGACCACGGTGCATTCAAAGACAGGCGAAGTCACCTGGAACAATCCAGTGGTGCATTCGATTACGAATACCGGCAAGACTACGGCGAAATCTGTGGTGCTTGAGTTCCGCGGCCGGCCTGCCGGAGAAGGATCGGAATCCCCGGACGCATCGAAGGCTCACGATCACTGAGTTGCAAGGCAAAGAGCAGGCTAAAAACATCCGTTCCATCCGCAGGTTCACTGGCCTTTTGAACCCGGTTTTTCAGGCGTTTACCGGCTTGCGGGCTGCAGCGGATGTTTTTACAATCTTATCTATGAGAAAGTCCCGTGTTGTGGGACTGCTGTTTCTGGCCACAGCCACTATGGCGCAGCAACAACAGTCCGTGGAGATCACCTCCGAGCCTAGTCATCACCTGGTTCTCCAAAATGAATACGTACGCGTGTTCAACGTCACGGTTGCGCCTAAGGCATCAACCCTCATTCATCGCCATAATTACGATTATCTATTTGTCACTCTGGGCGACTCTGACGTAACCAGCGCCCGCGTGGGTGAAAAACCTGCTTCCCTGCAGTTGAAGGACGGCGATGTCCGCTATACGCCGGGGAACTTTGCCCATGCCGCCATCAATAACAGTGATCGTCCCTTCCACAACATCACCATTGAATTGCTCAAGCCTTCCAGCAACGTAAAGACCTGTACGGAATCATGCGAGATGCCGGTTCCGTGCTCAGCAGAGAAGGGCAATTGTCCCAGAATCCTCCCGCTGATCTCTTCCGATCAATGGACCGTTTTGCTGATCAAGTTTCCGCCCGGATCACGCCTGGAGAGCCACGAACGCTACGCTCCGCACCTATTCGTTCCGGTTTCCGATCTGGAACTCACACAGGAACTGGATTCATCCAGCAGAAAGGTCCAGCGAGCGTCTGGTGAAGTTGCCTGGATACCCGGCGGTGGCGTGGCCCACACATTGGTGAACAACACCCCGCATCCCATGCAGTTTGTTACCGTTGAATTCAAAGCGGAGAAGCAAGCGCAATGACCATGACTGAAGCCAACCCGCAATCTGATACTGCCGAGGCGCGCGAATACAACCGCACCAAGCGCTGGCTGGACATTGGAGACCTGGTTTTGAGCTTTGGTTTTCTCATCGTGCTGCTGGTTACCGGCTGGACCAACACGCTCAGCGCATTGGCCCGGCGCATGGGGGGCGACCATTATGCGCTGAACCTCTTCCTTTATGTCCTGTACCTGAGCATTCTGAGCAAGATACTTGGGTTTGCGCTGGATGTTTACGGCTTTCGCCTGGAGCATCGCTTTGGCCTCTCCAACCAGCGGACCGGCTCGTGGATCAGAGATGAGATCAAGGGCTGGGTGCTTGGATTGGTGCTGGGAACATTTCTGGCTGAGATTGTCTATGCCCTGATCCGTATCTCGCCGCAATATTGGTGGCTGCTGGGCTGGATCATCTTTATTGGTCTGTTCATCTTTTTTGCCCAGATTGCACCAGTGGTTCTTTTTCCGCTGTTTTATAAATTTGCTCCCCTGCAGAATGAAGAGCTCAAAGCTCGCCTGGTGCGGCTGGGTGAGCGCGCAGGAACGCGTGTGCGCGGCGTTTACGAGTGGAAGCTTTCAGATAAGAGCAGGAAGGGCAACGCTGCGCTGACCGGTTTGGGCAATACGCGGCGCATCATTATTGCGGATACGCTTCTGCAGAACTATAGCAATGATGAGATTGAGGCCGTCCTGGCCCATGAGCTTGGCCACCACGTTCATGGCCATCTGGTCAAGATGATTGCGGTGCAGGCGGTGGTTACGCTGGCTGGCTTCTGGGCCGCGAATGAGGTGCTGCGCTACGCCATTGATGAGCAAAGGATGTTTCAGCATCTTTCTGACTTCGCCAACCTGCCGTTGCTCGCGCTGGTGGCCAGCGGCATCTCCTTACTGCTTATGCCTGCGCTGAACGCCTTTTCTCGCTTTACTGAGCGCCAGGCCGACCTCTATTGCTGGAAGTCTGTGGCCAACGTAACGCCGTATATCACTGCAATGGAAAAGCTGGGCAAGCAGAACCTGAGTGAGAGCCACCCCTCGCGCGTGGTAGAGCTGCTCTTCCACTCGCATCCGCCCATCTCCAAGCGCATAGCAGCGGCGGAAGCCTGGGCCAAGAGCCATCGACCAAGCCTGGCTACATAGACGCTCTAAAGATCTCTTCCACCCGCCGCAAGTCTTCTTCCGTATCGACCTCCACGGTATTAAACGGCGTCTCTTCCACGTAAATATCGATTCCATTTTCCAGCAGCCGCAACTGCTCCAGACGCTCGGCAGCTTCCAGCTTTGATTCCGGCAGGTGGCAAAACTGATCCAGAGCCGCCCGGCGATAAGCATAGAGGCCCAGATGTTTGAAATATTCGATAGCGCCGCTCTTGTCGCGATCATACGGGATGGTGGAACGCGAAAAATACAGTGCGCGGCCATTCTTGTCCGTTACCACCTTCACCGCGTTGGGATTGGCAATTTCCTCCGGCTTGCAGCGTGTCTTAACCGTGGAAACCACCACCTCAGGCCGGCGCATTGGCTTCAGCAGAGCATCAATGTGTTCCGGCTTCACCATGGGCAGATCGCCCTGGATGTTGACGTACACATCAGCCGGCACGCGCTGCGCTACCTCATACATCCGGTCAGTTCCGCTGCGATGTTGCGCGGAAGTCATCTGCGCATTCCAGCCGCGCGCCTGGGCCAGTTGCATTACCTCGTCAGAATCCGTGGCGATGATTACCTCGCGCAGCAACGAACATTTTTGGGCCGACTCGTACACATGCCCGACCATCGGTTTGCCAGCAATTTCGCGCAACACCTTGCGCGAAAGACGCGTAGAGCCAAGCCGCGCAGGGATGACCGCAATTGCGCTGAAAGAAGTGGTCACCGCTTCCTCAACTGCTGCAGCTTTTGCGACTTCTCTTCCACGCTCTTTACCAGCTTGCCTTTCATCTCCTTGAGCTTCCCGGCCACGGTGGCATTGCTCAGGCCAAGAATCTGGGCCGCCAGGATTCCAGCGTTGGTTGCGCCCGCCTTGCCAATGGCGGTAGTGGCTACGGGAATTCCGGCGGGCATCTGCACAATCGCCAGAAGTGAGTCCATGCCATTGAGCGGCGTGGAAGGAATGGGCACGCCGATGACCGGAATAGTCGTTTCGGCGGCAATCACGCCGGCCAGATGCGCTGCCCCGCCAGCGCCGGCGATAATGACTTTGATCCCGCGCCCCGCGGCGTTGCGCGCGTATTCTGAGGTCCGCGCCGGCGAGCGATGTGCCGAGGTCACATCCATCTCATAAGCGATGCCAAAGTCGTCCAACGCCTTGGCGGCTTCATTCATAATTTCAAGGTCTGAATCTGATCCCATCACAATTGAAACAAGCGGGTTCTCTGCCATTGGGTCCTTTTTCCTCGGTTATTTATTTTTGCGCTCTCAGCGCTCGTGCTCCAATATCTTTGCGGCAATACATGTCTTCAAAACTGATCAGCCGTACGGCTTCATAGGCGCGGTTGATCGCTTCGTTCAGCTGTGGCGCACGCGCCGTCACGCCCAGCACACGTCCGCCATTGGTATAAATCACGCCATCACGTTTGCTGGTTCCTGCGTGGAAGACCTTCACGTTGGGCAGTTGGTTTGCCTGGTCCAGCCCGGAAATCTGTTTGCCGCTGACAAAGCCAGCCGGATATCCCCCTGAAGCCACCACCACACAGCAGGAAGCGTCCTTCGACCATTTGAAGTCCCCGTCGCTCACGCGCCCATCAATGGAAGCTTCAATCGCGTCAAGCAGGTCGCTATCCAGCCGCATGAGCACAGCCTGGGTTTCCGGATCGCCGAAGCGACAGTTGAACTCCAGCACCATTGGCCCGCGCGCTGTCATCATCAAACCGCAGTAGAGAACGCCGCGATACTCCGCGCCCTCTGACTTCATGCCTGCCACCACAGGCTTCGCGATGTGGTTCACCAGCCACTCCGCCATGCCTGGTTCCAGCAGTGAATCGGTGGAGTATGCGCCCATGCCGCCTGTGTTTGCGCCTTTGTCGCCTTCGCCTACGCGTTTGTGGTCTTGTGATGGCACCAGCGGCGCCACGCGTTCGCCATCACTCAGCACCAGGAAGGAAACTTCCTCGCCTTCAAGAAATTCTTCCAGCACCACGTGAGTCACCGGCATGCCCAGCAGCTTGCCGCTGAACATTTCCAGCGCTGCTTTTGCGGCTTCTTCTTTAGTGGCGGCAATCACCACGCCTTTGCCGGCAGCAAGCCCATCGGCCTTCACCACCACCGGGGTTGAGAACAGCCCCAAGGACTTCCTCAACTCTTCTTCTGAGGTACACACGGCATAGTGCGCCGTAGGGATCTTGTGCCGCTGCATGAACTCTTTGGCGAAGCTCTTGCTGGTCTCCAGTTGAGCGGCCTTTTGTGTAGGCCCAAAAATTCTCAGGCCGCGGCGGGAAAATTCGTCCACTACGCCCAGCGAGAGCGGCAATTCCGGGCCCACCACAGTAACGTCAGGATGTACCTGGTGAGCAGCAGAGAGCAGGCTAGCCAGGCTCTTGGGATCGCCGGGCAGGCACGTGGCTTCTTCACAGATGCCGCCATTCCCCGGCAGGCAATATACCTGCTCAATCCGGGGCGACTGGCGCAGCTTCCACACCAGAGCGTGCTCCCTGCCTCCTCCGCCAATGACCAGTACCTTCATAACGAGATAGCTCAATACCGCGACTTGTGAGGATATAGCATTCCGGGCTTGGGCGTCAGCCCCTGTCAAACGATTCAGGCCTGGCGCCTGGCATCCGCTGATCTCGCCAGATCAGCGTCATCAGTGTTGATCAGTGGTAAGCTTCCCATTTTTTCAGGTTGAACTACACTTAACGATTATGGACGATACGACTTGCCCCGATTGCGCTGTTGAGATGGACCAGATTGAGCGCACCACCTTCACTGGCCGCGACATGCGTGAATATCAATGTCCAAGGTGCGGACGCAAGCAAATTGTTGATTGCGGCAAAGCTCTTTGGCAGATCCTGTCAGAGGCCAATGAACCAGATGAGGACTAGCTCGCAGATTGACCTCATGATCAACAACCGATTTATCTGCGCTTCATGAGCATAAATCTGCGGCAAAATGGGCTTATCGCGCTCCCACCGGCTCTGGCTTCGACTTTGTTGCCAGCAACTGGCGCAACACGTACTGCAGAATGCCGCCGTGCTCGTAATATTGGATTTCCTGTGGCGTATCGATCCTGACCAGGGCATGAAATTCAGTGACAACTCCGTCAGCATTTGTGGCCCGAACCAGGAGCTGTTTCCCGCCGGCAAATTTTCCTGCCAGCAGAGCAGGGAGACCGCTGATTTCATAGACCTCATCGCCTTGCAGGCCCAGCGTTTCAGCATTTTCTTCCGGCAGGAATTGCAAGGGCAGGATTCCCATCCCTACCAGATTGGAGCGATGAATGCGCTCATAGCTCTCTGCGATCACGGCGCGGATGCCCAGCAATAGCGGCCCCTTCGCCGCCCAGTCGCGCGATGAGCCTGAGCCATATTCCTTGCCTGCCAGCACGATCAATGGCACGCCATCAGCCTGGTATTTCACTGAGGCGTCAAAGATTGACATGGTCTGGCCGTCAGGAAAGTGCCGCGTTACGCCGCCTTCTGAGCCGGGCGCAAGCTGATTGCGCAGGCGAACGTTGGCAAACGTTCCACGCACCATCACCTCATGATTGCCCCGGCGCGATCCATAGGAGTTAAAGTCTTTCACCTCAACTCCATGTTCTTGCAGATATTTTCCCGCAGGGCTGTTGGTTTTGATTGAGCCTGCGGGAGAGATGTGGTCAGTGGTGACGCTATCACCCAGCTTGGCCAGCACCCGTGCGCCATTGATCTCCCTGACCGCCGCAGGACGCGCTGGCATATCATCAAAGTACGGCGCCTGCTTGATGTAAGTGGAGTCAGTGTCCCACGCGTAAGTCTCGCCTTCAGGAACGCGCAGCTGTTTCCATTCTCGGTCGCCATCAAAGATTGTTTCGTAATTTTTGCTGAACATGCCTGAATTGATGGCCTGCCCTACCGCATCCTGAACTTCTTTTTGTGTGGGCCAGATGTCGCGCAGATAAACCGGTTTTCCGTCTTTGCTATGACCCAGAGGGGCCTGCGTGATGTCAAGATCAATGCGCCCAGCCAGCGCATACGCTACCACCAGCGGCGGCGACATCAAATAATTGGCCCGCACCTCAGAGTTAATGCGGCCTTCAAAATTGCGGTTCCCGGATAGAACTGACACCGCCACCAGTTGTTTTTCTGTGATCGCGTAGGAAACGTCCTGCGGCAGCGGCCCGGAGTTGCCGATACAGGTGGTGCATCCATAACCCACAATGTGAAAGCCAAGCTGCTCCAGGTACGGAATGAGGCCGGCTTTCTGGTAATACTCCGCCACTACGCGTGAGCCTGGCGCCAGGGAGGTCTTGACCCAGGGCTTGCTCTTCAGCCCTTTTTCCACGGCTTTTTTTGCGAGCAGGCCGGCAGCCATCATTACTGATGGATTGGACGTATTAGTGCAACTGGTGATGGCGGCAATAACGACAGAACCATCATGCAGTTGGTCAAAAACATCCTCACTCACTTCTTTTGTGCCTGCAGGGAGAGAGGGGTCTTCTGCAATGCCAATCGGCGTGCCGCCTTCGCCTTCAAAGCGTTCAACCTGCACAGGAGCAACTTTTCTGGCCTGTATCGCCGGACGTGGCCCGATCAATGTAGGCAGTGCCTGCTCAAATGATTCTTTGGCCCTGGAAAGCGGCGCCCGGTCCTGCGGACGGCGCGGCCCAGCCACGCTCGGCTCCACGGTGCTCAAATCCAACTCCACTACCTGCGAATATTCGGCATCTGCCGTCTGCGCCGTGTGGAACAGCCCCTGCTCTTTGCAATAGGCTTCAACCAGGGCAATCTGCTCCGGCTTGCGGCCCGTGGTGCGCAGATAATTCAATGTTGTCTCATCCACGGGGAAGATACCGCAGGTAGCGCCATATTCCGGCGACATGTTGGCAATGGTGGCGCGATCAGCTAACGGCAGTGAGGCCAAGCCCGGCCCAAAGAACTCCACAAACTTGCCCACCACGCCCGTTTTGCGCAGGATTTCCGTAACTGTCAGGACCAAATCTGTTGCTGTGGAACCTTCGCGCAATTGTCCTTTCAGCTTGAACCCTACAACCTGCGGGACCAGCATGGAAACCGGCTGCCCCAGCATTGCCGCCTCAGCTTCAATTCCGCCAACGCCCCAGCCCAGCACGCCCAGGCCGTTAATCATGGTGGTATGCGAGTCCGTTCCCACCAGCGTGTCTGGATAAGCCACGGCTACGCCATCGCGCTTTTCAGAAAAGACAACGCGGGCCAAATATTCCAGGTTTACCTGGTGCACAATGCCCATATCCGGCGGCACGACCTTGAAATTCCTGAAGGCGGACTGGCCCCAGCGCAGGAAGGCATAGCGCTCTTTATTGCGCTCAAATTCAAGCTGCGCGTTTACGGCGAAAGCTCCTCTGGTGGCGAACTCGTCAACTTGCACAGAATGGTCAATCACCAGCTCAGCAGGTTGCAGAGGATTAATCAGCGCGGGGTCGCCGCCCATCTTTTTCATGGCATTGCGCATGGCGCCTAAGTCAACCACCGCGGGCACGCCGGTAAAATCCTGCATCAGCACGCGGGCCGGCGTGAAGGCAATTTCCTTGTCAGGAACTGCCTGTGGCTTCCAATCAGCCAGAAAGCGAACGTCGTCCGCTGTCACGCTGCGCCCATTCTCAGCTCGTAAAAGATTTTCCAGAAGCACTTTCAGAGAAAAAGGAAGGCGATGCGGCGAGCAATTGTGCTTTTCCAGCGCGTCCAGCCGGTAAATTTCGTATTCCTGGTTGCCGGCGCGTAACTTTGAGCGACTGCCAAATGTGTTCATGATCCACCCTCCCTTAATTTGGATTCACAATCGCTCGAGGAAGTTACAAAACCTGCTGGCGCTTAGAATTCGCCGCCAACCATGCGATAGAGCAGCAGAAGGTTCAAGCCAACAATGACGGCTGTGACCACGTAAGCCATGTAGTTTGTCCGGCGGCTATTGACCAGGTCAGACATTACTTTTTGCGAGCGGGTCAGCAGAACCAACGGAACCAGAGCAAATGGAATCGCGAAGCTCAGCACAACCTGAGATAGTAACAAAATTTTCAGGGGGTCGAGTTTCAGCGCGATTACCACCAGTGCAGGAACAATCGTGATCAGGCGGCGCAGAAACACGCTGAACTTGATATCTAAGAATCCTTCAATGATTACCTGGCCGGCCATGGTGCCAACCGTGGAAGACGATAGACCAGAAAACAAAAGCGCCAGAGCAAAAGCCGTCCCGGATACGGCAGGGAGCAGAGGCTGCAAGGTCAGGTGAGCTGCGTCAAAGCTGAAATTCACTCGATTGGTATAGAAAACTGCGGCAGCCATCACGATCATGGCGGAGTTGATGAGCCAAGCGCCGTTCATCGCCGCCAGCACATCAAACAGCTCATAGCGCAGGTGGCGCATGGTAAGGATCCACTTCTCCGGATGGTCGCGCTTGGCATCCTCTTGTACGCGATGCTGCACCAGGGCAGAGTGCAGGTAAATTACGTGCGGCATCACGGTGGCGCCCAGCATGCTTACGGCGACATAGATGCTTTGCGAATTGATCCTTGGCACCAGCACGCCTTTGGCAACCGCGCCCCAGTCCGGGTGCACGATGAACATTTCAAACGCGTAGCACGCAGCGATGGCGAAGACGAACGCCATCACAAGCTGTTCAAGCCGCCGGAAACCGTAAAGCTCTACAGCCAACATCAGGAAAACCACACCCGCCGTGATGAGAGCGGCAACAAACAAGGGGATGCCGAACAGAAGATAGAAACCGAGCGCCGCGCCGAGGAATTCCGCCAGGTCAGTGGCCAGAGCAGCCAGTTCCGCCGCAATCCACAATCCAAAATTGATCTTGCGGGGAAAGTGAACGCGGCAATTCTGCGGCAGCGTCCTGCCGGTGGCGATCCCAAGCTTGGCAGAGAGGTATTGGATCAGGATGGCCATGGCGTTTGACCACAGCAGCACCCACAGCAGCATGTAGCCGAACCTGGCCCCGCCTTCAAAATTGCTGGCAAAATTTCCCGGGTCGATATACGCCACGCTAGCCACAAATGCCGGGCCAAAGTAACGCCACATCTCTCCGCGCTTGAGCGTGGGAAGCAGCTTGAAGCGGAATTTTTTCTCGCTGGGCGGGGTTGCAGGCGAGGACATAAAAGCCTTTTAGTATAAGGGATTACGTCAACTCGCATTACGTCCAAGAAAAGAAAGTGAGGAGGAGGGAGCTTTAAACTTTAAATCAGGGCCATTTTGTAGCCCTGATTTTACCGCTCAAGAGCGATCTTTCGATGTGAAAAGCGAACCGGTGCAGACAGAGTTATTGCCGATGATAGGGACCTCGCGTTGCTCAGCGTTTCAAAAATGGGCCCAGTTCGGGATAGAAGCCCTACTCTTCCACCTCCACCACTTCGCCTCTCTCCGCTTTGGCCTGGGTGATCACTTTCTCTTGCAGCATGGCCGGCACGTAATCATAGTGTGACATTTCCATGTTGAAGCTGCCGCGGCCCTGCGTCATTGATGTCAGATCAGCGCCGTAGCTGAGCATCTCTGCCATGGGACATTCGGCTTTTACCACGGTCTTGCCCGCTTTGTTGTCCATGCCTTGAATGCGCCCGCGACGCGAGTTCAGATCGCCCATGATGCTGCCGGCAAATTCGTCAGGAATGGTGATCTCGACTTTCATGATCGGCTCCAACAACGTTGGCTTGGCCTGCTCCATGGCTTTTTTGAAGGCAATGCGGCCTGCGGTCTTGAATGAGAGTTCGTTCGAGTCTACATCGTGGTAGCTGCCGTCATAGAGAATCACGCGGAAATCCACTACCGGATATCCCGCCAGATAGCCGCGCGCGGCCGCTTCCACAATTCCCTTTTCCACGGCGGGAATGTAGTTCTTGGGGATGGCGCCGCCAAAAATGTCATTCACAAATTCAAAATTCTTGCCCCGCTCCAGCGGCTCCATTTTGATCTTGCAGTCGCCATACTGGCCGTGACCGCCGCTCTGCTTTTTGTGCCGGCCCTGCACATCGGCCTTGCCGCGGATGGTTTCGCGGTATGGGACTTTGGGCGCTTTCAATACAACTTCTGTGTGATAGCGGCGCTTGAGCTTCGATACCATCACTTCAATGTGCTGCTGGCCGGTTCCGGCGATCAGGAATTCCTTGGTTTGTTCATCGCGGAAGAAGCGCACCATGGGGTCTTCTTCCATCAGCTTATGCAGGCCGTTTGAAAGCTTGTCTTCATCGTTGCGTGATTTAGGTTCAATCGCGAAGGTAATGGCCGGCTCAGGCAGAGAGACGCCAGGGAACTGAATAGGATTAGCTTTATCTCCCAGCGTGTCACCGGTAAGGGTGTCACGCAGCTTGGCTACAGCGCCAATATCGCCTGCGTGAAGTTCCGGCACCGCAACAAGGTTCTTGCCCTGGGGAATTGACAGATGCGAGAGCTTCTCTGATGTGCTGCGGGTGAAGTTCTGCAGCGTTGCGTCATTTTTTACTACACCGGAAAAAACCTTGAAATAGGTAATGCGGCCGGCAAAGGGATCATTGGCGGTTTTGAAAACATAGACTGAAGCCGGTTCGGCGTCACTGACTTTGCGCTCTGCGCCGTTGCCGTTCCCGGATGCTGCCGCCGCTGAATGCACGGCAGCATGTTCGGAAGCGGTGGGGAAGTAATCCACCACGAAATCCAGCAGGTGATCAGTGCCGATATTGCCCAGGCCGGACGCAAACAGCACAGGGAAAATTCTGTCATCGCGAATGGCTTCATGCAGCGCGGGAACCAGATGGTCTTCAGAAATCGTTCCCTTGTCAAAAAACTCTTCCATCAGCTCGTCTTTGCCTTCGGCCACAATCTCCACCAGCTTTTCATGCGCTTCTTTGGCTGCGGCTTCCAGATCGGCAGGGATAGGGCCTTCTTTGCCCTTTCCGTTTCCGCCCATATCGTAGGTGTAGGCCTTCATGGTAACCAGATCGACTACGCCCTTCAGGCTCTTCTCACTCCCAATGGGAATCTGTACCGGGACAACCTGACGACCAAACGAGTTGACCAGGCTTTCCAGCGCTGTTTCATAATTGGCGCGTTCGCGGTCCATGCGGCTTACGCAGATCACGCGAGGCAGGTTGATCTCTTCCGCATACTGCCAGACTTTCTCGGTAACAACTTCAACGCCAGAGACGCCATCCACCACAACCAGAGCTGCTTCTGCGGCAGACATCGCGACCTTGGCCTCATGGGCAAACATGGTGAAGCCGGGAGTATCCAGCAGATTGATCTTGGAGTTGTGCCATTCCACTGAGGCAATCGAGGCGGAGATGGTCATTTGCCGCGCGATCTCTTCATCATCGTGGTCGGTTACTGTGGAACCGTCGTCCACACGGCCCAGCTTGGGCGTAGCGCCGCCCGTGTACAACATGGCGGAAACCAGGGAGGTCTTGCCGGAGTGAGAGTGGCCTATCACCACCAGATTGCGGATGTCCTTGCCTTCGTAAACCTTCAAAGTGCCTCCTTGCAACAATGGGCCCGGCCAGATTAGCAGGCAATTTCGACTCGATGAGTTCTACTTGGACTGCTAGCTGTTGGTCAAGAGGGTCCGGGGCTCCAAGCGGGACAAGATAAGTACCAGATAAATAGATATTATCCCGCCGGGCGCTGGTTTTGGGAAGGGGTCCGGGGCATCATGGTAGTCTGGATTTTGCTACCGCTTATCAGTCCTTTGCTGATTTGGCTGGAGCAATGTCCTTTAACCCAAATAAGATGGCAATGAGCGATCTCCAATCCTGGGTCAACCGCATTTGCAGCGGAGACGTACGCGCTCTGGCGCGGGCCATCAGCACGATTGAAGATAACCATCCGGAAGCCCGAGAGCTGCTGAAGGCGCTCTTCACCCATACCGGGCACGCGCGCGTGATTGGACTGACCGGCGCGCCCGGCGCAGGAAAAAGTACTCTGGTTGATCATCTTGCCCGCGAATATCGCAAGCAGGGGCGAACAGCGGGGGTTCTGGCGGTTGATCCCACCAGCCCATACACCGGCGGCGCAATCTTGGGTGACCGCATACGCATGCAGGCCCATCACGCTGATCCTGGCATCTACATCCGCAGCATGGCCACGCGCGGCAACCTGGGCGGGCTGGCGCGGGCCACCACCGATGCCGCAACGGTCCTCGATGCCGCGGGCAAAGACCTGGTGTTGATTGAAACCGTGGGCGTGGGCCAGGATGAAATCGATATTGTGCGGCTGGCCGATATCACGGTGGTGATTCTTGTGCCCGGCATGGGCGATGACGTGCAGACGATTAAAGCCGGCATCATGGAAATTGCCGATATTTTCGTCATCAATAAAAGCGACCGTGAAGGCGCAGACCGGGTGGAGCGCGAGATACGCTCCATGCAATCACTAGCGGTGCGCGCCGACAAATGGACGCCTCCCATTGTTAGGACCGTAGCCAGCGAGGGCAAAGGCATTGCAGAGCTGGCGGCGGCAATTGCAGAGTATGAGCGCCATCTGCAACAGCAGGACCTGCTGCTCAAGAAAAAGATCACCAACTGGCGTGAGCGGCTGGTGGAGATGCTGCGCGATTCGCTGCTGGAGCGGCTGCTGAACGAACGCCTGCCGGAAGCCGAGATTGCGCGCCTGGCTGAGGAGATAGCGGAGCACAAGCGCGATCCGTATTCTTTGGTGGAGGAGATCGTGGGAAGTTTCAGCGCTGCGCGAGAATTTAGCAGTTAGTATTTAGTAGTTAGCAGCATGACCGCGCGACCCAAATATTGGCTTTGCTAAATACCAAGTACTAACTACTAAGGACTCTTATGCCCCACACCATCGACCATCTCGGAATCGCGGTGAAATCGCTGGCGCAGGCGCGCAAATTCTACGAGCAGCTTGGCCTGGACGTGATGGCTGAAGAAACCGTGCCGCATGAGAAGGTCAAGGTGGCCATGGTGCCGCTGGGCGAGAGCCGCATTGAACTGCTGGAAGCCACAAGCGCCGACTCGGTCATCGCCAAGTTTATTGAAAAACGCGGCGAAGGGCTTCACCACGTTGCCATCCACGTTCCGGATATCAATCGCGCAGTCGAGCAGCTCAAGGCCACAGGCACACGCTTTGTGAATGAGGAAGTGAAGATAGGCGCCGGCGGCCATCTGTATGTGTTCGTCCATCCTTCAAGCACCGGCGGCGTGCTGCTGGAACTGGTGCAGGACGTGCCCGAAGGGGTTTAGGTCCCAGTGATCCGGTTCCGGGAGGTATGGAGCGGAAGCATTATGTGGATAACTCGTTGGGCTGCGGCCACTCTTTTACTGCTTACGTGGATAAGTCCTGCGCAAGGTCCAAGTGGTTCAACGCAGAAGATAAGCATCCGGCTCGTAGACGTGAGCAGTGGTCGGGCATACGCCAATGAGACGATACAGGTGCAATTCCATATTCCACAGGTAGCTGAGCTTCAGACGCTTGAAGGCAAGACGGCAATTGACGGAGGTGCTGAATTTCATCTGCCTGAGACGATATCGTCAAAGATAGCCGTAATCGCCACGAATGAACGGCTCTACCCGTGTTACCGCAGTTTCCCGATTGATACCCGGACGGTCATTCGTGACGGACTTGTCTCACGCTGTGCCAAACCAACCGAGGGTTGCCGCTGCAAATTCAGCGCGCAAGTATCGAATATCCAAAGCAAGCCCGGTGAACTGGTATTGTTCGCACGGCCACTAACCCGTTGGGAAAGATTTCTTGGCCATATTTGGGAGTAACAGCTCAGGGAGGAAAGTCGTTTGATAGCGCATACCCTCAGTTAGTTGGTTTAGTCTTAGTTGGTCCAGGCTGCGATTGAACCAATTCACCATTTGCATTGCGCCAGAAATCCACGGGCACCACTAGCTCCACAGCTACAGGAGCCCCATTTTTTCTGGCAGAATCAAAGTGCCATTCACGAGCGGTTTGCATAGCCTGCTCATCTGCAGTCTTGTCGAAGCCCCGTATCAATTGAACATTGCAAACGTATCCCGTGGTGCTGACGATCACGCCTAGAACAACTGTGCCGGCATATTTAGCGTCGGGATTCGGCGGCGGTTGCGTGGGCCCGTGCTTAGCTGGGAGCGTTTTAGGTGCATGGAACGGGCCGGATGGACAAACCCCTTGATCCTTACTGATGCCAGATATGCTCATCAGAATAGACATGAAAAAGAGCAGCAGTGGTTTATTCATGGTGGACCTTATCTGGCAACGAAGCTTACTCAATCTAGTATGAAATTTCCAGAGAAGCATTCACAATCGCTTTGGGCCCAGTTTCTGCTCTGTCAGCAAGCCTAATTGATCAACACCAGCAGAGCGAACATCATCCACTGCATTAACCACAAACTTGTACCGTGCGCGCGCATCCGCGCGCACATAGATGGTTTTGTCGCTGCGATTGGCTAACCGCTCTTTGAGCCGTTGAGTCAGAGTTTCGCCGCTTACCATTTCACTGCCAAGAAAAACTCTGCCATCCCGCTCCACTGCGACAATCAGCGCGTCTGCCTTGTTGGCATCAGCCATGTCAGTCGGGTTGGCTGTTTTTGCCAGTTCCTCAGCCCTGCCGGGCTGCAACATCGGCGTGATTACCATGAAAATAATCAGCAGGACCAGCATTACATCAACCATGGGCGTGACGTTGATGGCGGAATTGATTTTTGCTTCTTTGTCTCGCTGTGTCGTTGGGGTCATGATTTTCTCCCGGAGTGTCGATCAGTCTTGGGTCATGGCATCATTGGACACCGGCGTTGCAGGTTTTGCTCCCGCCAGGTTACTGGCAGCTGCGGAAGGACTTGCGCTCTCTCTTGATTCCCCTCTCGCATTTCCTGTAACGAAAGGCTACAATCCGCAACCATCTATTCAGCACTCTCCGGGAGATGATATGGCTCGATCACAAGCAAGGCTCGCTCTGCTCATAGCAGTTTTTGCGCTCGCCGGCCCAATCTCTGTTTTTGCTCAAGGCACCCCTCTGACGGTGGGGCCGCTCACGGTGACGGTTCCCCCAGGCTGGACCACGCAATCAACGTTTGGGCCCATGATGCTCTTTTCCCCGGATTCAACTCCGCTGCAGTTTTTTAAGGTGACGTTTGAACCCGCCGAGCAGACCACACAGGACGTGCGTCAACGCCACTCTACGATTGTGGGGAACCTGGCCGGCATCATGCGGCCTGGCTCTGTGCCGCAAAATGGCACAACAGGCAAGTTCATCTGGACGAGAATGGAGTTGCAACTTCCAACCGGGCAGGGCGAAACCATGGTCTTGTACAGCGCAAAAGCGGGGTCCACCTACGTGGCAGTTGGGGTGGAAACGACGCGCCCGGAATTGCTTGCCAGGAACCTTCGCGCAGTGGAAGCGATGCTGACTAACGCCACCCTGAGCGGCGCAACCCCAGGGTCTGGCGCTGCAAATGCGCCTGCCAACGATGCGAGCAGTGCACCCGCCTCTACCGCAACCGGCGCAGGCACGCTCGATGACTATGTCTATACCGTTCCCGCAGGCTGGACTGCGCAGCGCTTTCCTGATGGCATCGTCCTCTCCTCGCCTTTTTCTTCGACGCAGGAAAAATGCTTCATCAGCATGTGGCCCATGCGCGCCGCCGGCGCCGATCTCCTTCAGGACGCGAACAATGCGTTCCGCGACGTATGGCTGCGCAACTATGTGCTCCGCAACCAGACACCTGCCGGGTTCGCTTTCCCTGAATCGATCATTCACGGCGCTTCAGGCCAGGGCTGGGAGTATGTGATCGTGAGAAGAGGCATCGCTCCGCCGAATTCGCAAGAGAGCCGCCTGGCCTTCGTGATGGTCGCAAAACTTGATAATCGCATGGCTGTCATCTCCGGCCTCTCCAAAGATCCTCTGGTGAGCGCCTGCATGGGCGAAAACATTGCTTCTACTGTCTGGCCCAAATTCTTCTACGGCCTAAGCTTCAAAGGGTGGCCGCAGGCAGACCACACGCAGCAGATGCGCAAGCTGCTGGCGGGAGAGTGGATCGCCGCCACGGCCACCGCTGGCGACCTGATCACCTTCGCCGGCAATGGCCGCTTTGCCAACGCGGCCGCTGCCCAGCAGTATCATCTGACCCCAAATGAGTTAATCACCACCACGCAGGCTTATTTCGGCAACGGGAGCTACACGCTGCGAGGCAATGCCATCACGATGACGCAGGATGATAAAAAGATCATTCCAGGCTTCTTCCGCGTGGAGCAGGAAACGAAAGACGGACGCACCTGGGCGGACGTCTTCTATCTCATGCGGACCAGCTCCGTCGACGGCCAGGAATACGAGCTGCGGTTCAAGAGAAACCGATAGCGAAAAGAATTGCGAAAATCGCCGAAATTGCCAAAAGTGCGAATTGAAAAGCTGCTGTACGGGCAGCCTGGCGAAGCAATCAATTTTGCGATTTTGCACCCGGGGCTCCTGCTTGCTAAAAAAAGAATAAATATTTAGTGAAGGTCTCCCGCGATTGGGAGACCTTTCTTGCGAAACCTTTTTTTGCGAGACCTTTTGTGTGAAGCCTTTTTCTGCAAAACCTTTTCTGTAAAATGTAAAAAAAGACTAGAAGTGAAACACGAATCCGCCCCCGGCAAATACATTGTGCCGGCTGAATCCGCTCTCCGGGTTGCCGGCAAGCCCGATGCCCGGCGTGGCAAAGCTGGGCTGGCCGCTCAGGAAATCGCGCAGCTCAACGCGAAAGCCAAGACGCGGAAAAGGAGTTTTTATGTCCGCACCAGTCCCTAATTGGATTGCGAGCTTGCTGGTGGGATCACTGGGAAATGAAAAGTGGGCCAGCCCTCCGCCCAGGCTGATCCAGGGAGAGACAGGCGCCGCGGGGAAAAACTTAGTTTTGATTGAGGGCGTGATGTAGAACGAAGAGAAATGTGCGACGAAGACATTGGGCGATTGCGTGAACGTTGCCTGCTGATGAGCGCTCCAGGCAAACGGTATTTCAAGATGGATGGATGCCAGCTTGGCATCGATCAGGCGCGAGCTGAAGTTGGCTTCCCAAAAAGCAGCATGGCCTGTCTTGACGGATTCCGCAGGTACGCTGATGCACAAAACGCCAAGCGGACAATCAGACGTCAAATGGGTATCAGAAACACTAGACGCGCCGACAGAAAAGCCAACATCGGCCCTTTGCGCCACGGCCATGGTTGAAAACAAGAAGACTAGAAAAGAGAGCAAGAAAGGCTTGATGTTCACTACTCCTCCTTGAATGCGCAAGTTATGGATTGATGTAAACGCACTACGGCCTGCGGCCCCTCCAGAGACGCCTGTTGGCCGAATCAGCAGTCTTCAAACTTCTATTGAATGGAAGAACGAGCGAGCTACTCTGTTTTTGCAGGAATTCTGAATGTTTTTGCGTTTCCCTGCGCCAACTTTGCTGAAGTAGCCCGACGCAACAAGCAGCGGGCGCACCGAGCCAGGGAATGCCTACAGCTTCTGGAGCAATATGGCGACTGTAGTTGTGATCAAAAGACATTCACCTTTTAACTGGTTAAACATTTTCCGATCATGGCTCTCAAAGCAGGAGAAAAGGGTGGAGTGTATCATCTTCGTTGGAGCTATTGATGCGCGGTTATATCAGGAAAGGGGCATATATCAGAGACGAAAACGCTCCTTTCGGTCAGGGATCGTTTATACCGCGCGTGTAATTCAAGCTTCTTTTCCCTTTTTCCGTGCCGGGTCAAACTCGTCCAGGACTTTTCCTAGTTCTTCTTCCATTTCGGGCGAATTCTTGCCATGTTTAAGAACCTCTTCCAGAATCACGTAATACTGGCCAATCAATGCGAGTTGCGCGAAACCTAGACCACTTGTTTTATGTTCATAAAGCAGCTTAGCGAAGTCAGCGGAAAGCTGAAGAAGCAATTCACGTCGGCGAGCTTTGCGTTCAAGAGCCTGAGCAATAAGGGTGATCGCGCTTGAAACCAGAGCACCAATTGCAGCCGACCCAAGAATGAGTGTGATTATTTGCGTTCTGTCCATTCTTATTTTGAGTCGATAAGGATAGTGATATTGTTGGGGAATTGTTGAGTACCTGCGGGATATACAGATGGTTGCGTATTCACTTCCACTCGCGATACTTGCCAATCTTCAGGTGTAAAGGTGGTTTCTGGAGAACTCTCAAGCTTAAAAAAGCCCTGTTTCCATAGTTCTTCATACCGCTTGCTCGCTCTGTTTACAAGCGTTATTTGGTCGTTGGTAGATTGCACATCGCTGTTCTTGATTAAAAATGGCCCTTTATCGCGCAAAAACATCAATTGTTGTTCAGCGCCTGGGTCAATAACGCTCTTATTTAAAATTGTGAGCTTATTTGCTTTCCCAAAAACTTGAACAAGCGTAAAGATAATTTCAATATCGACTTTCATTCGCGGATCACTTTCCTTTCTGAGTGCATTTTACTGGCATTTCCGCTAGTTGCAAGCTCTTGTAGAAATGTCACAATTTAGATCGCCGGTTGATTTCTAGATTGTGTCTCTAGTTTATTCTGGTCATAGGGCTCCCTCGCTCCGCTTCGGGATTACAGAAAAAACAAATGCTGATCCTCGCCATCGACACATCTGGACAATCCGGCGGCATCACGCTGGCTGAAGCTGATGAGAAATCTTTTCGCAAGATTGAATCTGCGCCAATTGCGGGCGGAACTTTTTCCGCGCAGCTTATTCCCACTGTGGCTGCGCTGCTCAGCAAACACGGATATCGCGCAGCAGACATCGGCGGTTTTGCTGCTGCCTCAGGGCCGGGATCATTCACCGGATTACGCGTTGGATTGAGCGCGATCAAAGGTCTGGCAGAGACACTGCACAAGCCGATTGCGACAGTTTCTGTGCTGGAAGCATTGGCTGCGCTTTCTGACCACAATGGAAAGATTGCATCTGCGCTGGATGCCGGGCGAAAAGAAATTTTTTTAGGTCTGTACGAAAAGTCAGATCGGTCATTGTTTAAAGAGCGGGAAGAGCTGCTAACCCAACAGGATTTTCTGGCTGCTCTCTCACGCGAAGAAGACATTTGGCTCATCACCAATGAGACATCGATTGCCGAGCTTGCCGCAGGCTTGCACTGCGCTGTGAGCGTAGTTGAGCGGCCGGGGAGCGAGATGATTGCGCGCATCGGCGCAGGCAAATTGCTGTCCGGAGAGACAGCCACGGTGGAAGCGCTGGACGCCAACTATCTGCGCCGCTCTGACGCCGAGATCTTTTTCAAAGGGACGCGGTGAATGATCCGCGTGCGTCTAGCTGCTGTTGCAGATATTCCCCGGCTTGTGGAAATTGCCACCCATTCGGTAACGGCTGCCCAGTGGAACCAGAATGAATACCTACAGCTTTTTGCACCGGAAACGCTGCACAGGCGGCTGACGCTGGTGGTGGAGGAGAATGCGGAAGTTGTTGGATTTATTGTGGGAAGGCAGGTTGCCCAAGAGTGCGAGATAGAGAACATTGCTATCAACGGCACGGCGCGACGGCGCGGGCTGGGCACACGGCTGCTGGGTGAGTTTCTTGAGACGGTCCGCAGCCTGGGCGGGCAGGAAATTTGGCTTGAGGTACGCGAGTCAAACCTTGCTGCCAGAGCACTTTACGAGAAATGGGCCTTTGTTGAGACAAGCCGAAGGAAGGCTTACTACGAGGACCCCATGGAGGATGCTTTGATCTTGAAATTTATTTTTCCATAATGGCACTGAATTTCCGTTGAACCAGCTCTGGCGCTATGTTAACTTTCCGTGAAAGAACTTTGCAGGAGGTTCTTCCGGATGGTAGATTCCGTTCGCGAACAGCTTCTTGCCAGCCACGAAGAGTTTCGTCGGCTGGCCCAGGAACACAGTCAACACTGCGACCGCCTCCACTCTCTCATCGAAAAAAGATACCTCACTGAAGATGAAAAGCTGGAAGAGGTGCGTATTAAGAAGCTCAAGCTGCATTTGAAAGACCAGATGCAGTTGATTGAGCAGGAGTACAAGCGCGGGCAGACTCAGGTAGCGTAGAGCCAGGACCGAGAAGATCGAAAGATCAGCCTCTCCTTGTGCGGGCCAATTGCCTGCGCGGAGAGGCTTGTTATTTTGTCAGGGTTTCTGGAAAGGGCTTACAACCAGTGTGCAATCCGCTGTGGCAGTTATGATCAACGCCCTCTCTCCGAAAATGACGCTACGCGAGTTCGAGAACGGCTACTGGTACCTTGAACAATTGAAGGAGTTCGCCCAGCGCATCGGTGTCCCAACCGCCAAGAAGCTGCGAAAAGACGAACTTGAAAAGGCCATTGTGGCGTTCCTCCGCACGGGCAAGGCAGCATTGCCCACGAATCGTTCTTTGCGCAGGACAGGCATAAAGGACGTTGAACGTGGCCTCAGCCTGAAGCTCCGGATTGAGAACTACACGAGTAATCATGAAACGAAGGATTTCATCATGCAACAGGCCCGTATGATGGCGCCGAATGTGGGTGAGAGATCGGGGGTTTGGTATCGCCTGAACCGCTGGCGAGAAGAACAGATCACGGGCGGCAAGCATCCAACGTACGGCGATCTTGTCCGGCAGTGCATTGTCCTGAACAAGATGCCGCGATTCGAAAGGATCTCTCACGTCCGCTACATCAATTTCCTGGCTGACTTCCTCAAAGCCGAAAACGGAGCGACGCGTGCCGAGGCAATCGCCGCATGGAAGATGCTTAAGGAGCTCGACGCTCCCAAGAACTACGCATCGTGGGCCAAGGCGCGGGCGAACCGCAAGCGACAGAACAGATAAATACCAAGGGCGCCGATCGGTTGCTTCACCGGCGGGCTGCCGGCCCAGTAAGGAAGCTCAAGCCAAAGCGTTATGCGCGCAAAAATTTAAAGGAGCATGGCTTCCGGGTCCATGCTCCTTATATTTATTTATCAAGTCTTGCGGATGAACGTGCCTCTCATAACAGTAGAGTCGGCTGAAGGCCTAAAAATATAGGTCAGTTGGAAAAACTGCTGATTGAATTTACAGAGAAGTCGCGGGCCTTCAATTCTGCAAGCCTGTAAGTCATTTTTCTGCCAGAAGATACGGCCGCGGCTAGCGCCTAACTAGACAACGTTTCCCAATAACTTCATATTCCCAAAGGGGATGATAGCTATAATCGAATTGCATGGTTCGTGACGGAATCTATTACGCCCTGGGAATGCTGGCGGTCGCTTTTGTGATCGGATGGCTGACGCACTCGCTTGTCCTTGTGCTGCTTCCAGTGTTGCTGGCGGCGTTTTTCCTCTGGTTTTTCCGCGATCCGGAACGGGTTGTGCCTTCTGGCGAGGGGCTGATTGTTTCGCCGGCAGACGGCAAGGTGACCGATGTTTCCGCCACCCTGTTGAATGGAATTCCGTGCACGCGCGTCAGCATTTTTTTGAATGTGTTTAACGTGCACGTGAACCGCTCACCTATCAGCGGCGTGATCAAGAGCGCCGTATACCAGAAAGGCCAGTTTGGAAACGCCATGAGCGAGTCTTCCGCGGCAAACAATGAACAGAACATCGTTACCGTGGAAGGCGAGGGGATGACGGTGGTGTTCAAGCAGATTGCAGGCGTGCTGGCGCGGCGCATCGTCTTCAATCACAAACCGGGTGAAACGCTGGTGCGCGGGCAGCGCGTGGGGCTGATCAAGTTCGGCTCACGCACTGACGTGATTTTCCCACGGCCGGCGCAGATCAAGGTAAAGGTAGGCGACCGCGTAGCCGGAGCATCAACTGTGCTGGCCCAGGTGGCCGTGCCGCAAGAATCCGCTCCTGCCCCGACGCATGAGAGCACTGGGGCCCTGCGATGAAAATGCCTGGGCAGATGCGCCGCTGGGATGACCAGCACCCGCCGGAAAAACGACGGCTGCGCAAAGGCATGTACATACTGCCTTCACTATTTACGGCGGCAAATATCGGCGCTGGGTATTACGCGCTGACGCAGACCGTGCTGGGCTCACCCACGGAGCCCTGGCATTTTGATTATGCCGCGCTGGCGATTGGCGTGGCGGTGGTGGCAGACGGATTGGATGGCCGCATTGCGCGCATGACCAACACCACCAGCGCTTTTGGCCGCGAGTTTGATTCGCTGGCAGATGTGATTACATTCGGCGTGGCCCCGGCAGTGCTGGCCTGGTTGTGGGGCTTTCATCAACTGCCGCAGTCCGCATTTCCCGGCGTGCATGATCGCACGCTGCAAATCGGCCTGCTGGCAACGTTTATTTTTCTTGTTGCTGGGGCCAGCCGGCTGGCCCGCTTCAATATTCAGGTAAATCCGCAGCCATCAAACCCGGGGCGGCCGGGCAGAAAGTATTTTGTCGGCCTGCCCATTCCTGCCGGCGCGGGTGTAGTAGCTGCAACGGTCCATCTTTTTAGAGGCGAACCTATTCTCTATTTGCCCATAGCTCCGCTGTGGATCGCCCTGCTGCTGATAGTTGGCTTCCTGATGGTAAGCACCTGGCGCTTTTACAGTTTTAAAGACCTGAACCTGCGTAGTCGCCATCCTTTCCAGAGCCTGATCCTGATTTGCGCATTTTTCGGCCTGTTGTTCGCGTTCCACCACTACAT
This sequence comes from Candidatus Angelobacter sp., assembly GCA_035279585.1. GTDB lineage: Bacteria > Acidobacteriota > Terriglobia > Terriglobales > Acidobacteriaceae > Angelobacter. The sequence continues at coordinate 48,016 of DATEHN010000079.1, forward strand.
GCTCTTCATCATGGCTTTTACGTACATGCTGAGCGGGGTGTTTACGCGAGTTTCATACAGCTTGCGGCGCAAGCCGCAGGAGCCATCGCAGGCCTATAATGAGGCCCCAGAATCCAGATGATGAAGACTGAGACGCAGAACCTCTTTCGCGTGGCCATTGTGGGCGCGGCAACCCTTAAGGGCAAGGAACTGAAAGAAGCGCTGGAAGAACGCAACTTCCCCGCCGCCGGCATCAAGCTGCTGGATGACGACGAATCGCTGGGCCAACTGGAGCGCGTACAAGATGAGGTTGCGCTGGTGCAGCCCGTGGGCCGCGATGAACTGGCCAACATGGATTTCACCTTCTTTGCGTCTGAAGAAGAATTTACCCGCCGCAACTGGAAGCTGGCACGCGAGGCCGGCAGCGCCATTGTTGATATGTCCTACGCGCTGGAGAACGAGCCTGGTGTTCCGGTGAGCGCGCCGTGGATTGAGCGCGAGCTGGCCCAGCCTCTGCAATTCACGCTGGAGTCGAGCGCGATTGTTACCGCGCATCCGGCGGCAACAGTGCTGGCGTTGCTGTTGCTGCGAGCAGGCAAGGCCGGCCCGCTGCGGAGGGCTGTGGCCAACGTCTTTGAGCCTGTCTCTGAGAAAGGGCGCCGCGGCACAGATGAGTTGCAGGAGCAAACGGTTAATCTTTTCTCGTTTCAGCAGATGCCCACAGGCGTATTCGATTCGCAGGTTGCATTCAACATGGTTGACCGCTATGGGCGGAACTCACCGCACAAGCTTGAGGCTACGCAGCAACGCATCAGCGGCCATCTCCGGCGGCTTCTGGGCGCAAACGCCACATTGCCTGCCATCATGTTGTTGCAGGCGCCGGTATTTCACGCGCATACGTTTTCTGTGTATATCGAACTGGAGCAGCCTGTAGCCCTGGGCGATCTTACCCGCGCTTTGGCCGGCGAGCACATCCAGCTTGCGCGCGGAGCTGACGATCCTCCCAGCAACGTGAACGTGGCGGGCAAGGACGAGATCATGGTGGCCGCGCGCCGCGACTCTCTCCATGAAAACGGCTTCTGGCTCTGGGCCGCGGCCGATAACCTGCGCCTGGCAGCCCTTACTGCCGCAGACTGTGCCACTGCGCTGGCCGCCGTACGGCCGCATGGAAAGGTCCAGTGAAGCAGCGTCTCCCAAGCGACGGCGCGGTGCACATCGCCGCACGGAAAGGCCCGGCGAAGCGCACAGTCACACGATTTCCCGCGGCCTGCTTTTTTGCGACCAGTGCGCTGCTGGCTCTAGCCGCTCTCACCGGCTGCGGTTATCACGTTGCCGGCAAAGCCACGCGATTGCCGCCCAGCGTCAGCACTATCGCTGTGCCTATGTTTGTGAACCAGACACAGACATATCGCATTGAGCAGGTGCTTACCCGCGACGTTGTGCGTGAGCTGGTGGCGCGCACACACTATCACGTGGTGAATAATGCGGGCCAGGACGCTGACCTGGTGCTTAAAGGCACCGTGGTCTCCGCCCAGGCTGCACCGCTCACCTATGACGCGCAAAGCGGACGCATCTCCAGCGCCGTGGTCACCGTGTCGATGAAGGTTTCTCTTACTGACCATCGCGGTCGCGTTTTTTTTGAGAACCAGAACTACACCTTCCGGCAGGAATATCAGGTCTCGCGCGAGGTCAAGAGCTTCTTTGAGGAAGAAACGCCGGCGTTGCAGCGCATGTCACAGGATTTTTCCCGCACTCTGGTCAGTGACGTTCTGGAGGCATATTAGTGGCCGGCCTTCCACCCCATGACGCGAAGACCCCGCGCCCCGGGGGTTCTGGCCGCAGCTTCGCCCAGGCAGAAAAGTTTGCTTCTGAGATTGCCGCCAACAAGCTGCGTCCCGCGTATGTTCTCATCGGCGACGAGGTTTTCTTTCGCGACCAATGCCGCCAGGCGCTGCTTGAGCACCTTGTGCCGGCCGACCTGCGCGACTTCAGCCTGCATGACCTTGATCTTGCCGAGGTAAGCGTGGCTGAGGTACTGGACCGCGCGCGCACGCCTTCACTCATGGCGCCGTTTCAGGTCTTCTTTGTGCGCGGCGTCAAAGAGCTTTACGGGCGCGGCTCTCATGCCGATGAATTTGCCGCCATTGAAGCTTACGTAAAAGATCCCAACCCGGCGGCGGTGCTCATCTTTGTGGCGGACCACATCAGCATTCCCGCTGACGCCCGCCGCATGGAATTGCAGGATAAAGACCGCTATGAGCGCATCCGTGAGACGCTGGGCGAGTATTGCGGCATGGTGGAGCTGGCGCGGGTGGATGAAAGCGACGGCATCCGCTGGGTGATTGACCAGGCGCAGAAAGAGCAAGTGAAAGTTGACCAGGATGCCGCGCGCGAGCTGGTGGATGCGCTGGGCGCGGACATGATGCTGGTGAGCCGCGAACTGGAAAAGCTCATCCTCTTTGCCGGCGAGAAAAAGCACATCACGCTGGGCGACGTTGAAACCATGGTGCTGGCGGCCAAGCAGCGCTCGCTCTATGAGCTTACTGACGCCATCTCAGCGAAAGACAAGACGCGCACCCTGGCCGTGATGGACGCGCTGCTCTCCACCAGTGAAGGCGATGACGCCGCCATCGGCCACCTTTACATGCTGGCCCGCACCTTCCGCCAGATGCTGGTGATCCTGGAAAAGAACGTCCGCGACTCGCGCGCCATCTGGCAGGCGCTGTGGCAGGGCTTCCGCCTGCCGCCCTTTGCCGCCGAAGACGTGATCCGCCAGGCCCGCCGCTATAAATCCCGCCGCGAACTCACGCGCGCGCTTAAGCTGATCGCCCGCGCCGATTTCTCCCTGCGCACCAACCCTCCCAGCAAGCGCCTGGTGCTGGAAAATCTGGTGATTCATCTCTGCGAAGAGCCGAAGGTCGCAACGACAGAGTGGCAGCAGGAAGAACTGCTCTCTCTTTAGTCCAGACTCCAACACAGGTTCAATTCCAACTCGCTGTACACTCCAAATTTTTTAAGAACTCCCAAATTTTATCGATGAATTTTAAATCTTGTCGTTCTGCTGGCAGTAACCATGCCGCCTCAGGTAAGTTCTAGCTCCTAATTTATCCTTGACTGCTGGTTTCTATTTGATATAAATATGTACTGCCGGTTGTTGTTAACAATGAAAATGCCCACAACTTCACAATTGCCGATTTTCCAAGCAGCGAATGCCCCTATCGTCCAATATCCCAATCTGCACTTCATCAAGTATATGGGTTCCAAGCGGGAGATCATTGAATGGGTGGGATCTGAAATTGAGTCCACTCTGGGGCGAGAATCAGGCACGGTTTTGGATCTGATGGCGGGGACCGGTGGAGTAGGCTACGCACTTGCGCCACGCCACCGAATTATCTCCAACGATATCCAGGCTTACAGTACAGTTCTTGCTCGCGCTCTGCTGCAGACGACTGCTGATGTCCCACACGCGGATAGCGTTTGGACAATCTTAGTTCCCTATTTCGAGCAGAACCGTAAGACACTTGCAAAAACTTTAAAGACACATTTGCTCTTGGAAGCCAAGTTCATCAATCAGCTTGCAATCACATGGGACGTCGTAAGAAATTACCGCGAATTTCAAAATCAATATCCTCATGCAGGTAACTTCCAGCACAGTGAAATTTTTAATGGTCTTGGAACGAAATTTCAAAGATTGATTGCGAGCAGAAAAGAAAACCCAGCTGGTTTTCCGTACTGTCTATTCACAGCTTATTTTGCTAACGCATATTTTGGGCTCCAACAGGCCATTGATATTGACAGCCTGAGATACGCGCTTGATTGTGTGATGCCGGAAGGAACCGAATTGAGGTCGCTTGCTCTTTCATGTCTCATGCACGCAGCAAGCTATTGCACGCCGGGTCCCGGGCATTTTGCTCAGTTTAGAGCGCTAAATTCACTTCCTGTTTGTGAAGACATCCTTCGTTATCGTGGACGGTCTGTGAGGGATTATTTTTTGAAGAAATGGGACGAATTCCGCGATAGGTTTCGTCGACCGATGCATGATAATACATGCGAGACATTGGATTATGGAGACGCCTTAGCAAATTATGTTAGCGATGCCGATCTCGTCTACGCAGATCCGCCGTATAGCTTCGTGCATTACAGTCGCTTCTATCATGCCTTGGAAACACTCGTTCGGTATGATTATCCGGGCTCAGAGTTTTATGGCCGCTACCGCACTGATCGGCATCAATCGCCTTTTTGCGTAAAAGTGCAGGTGAAGGATGCTTTTCTTCGCATCATTGAACCAACCGCCGCCAATAAGAAAAAACTTGTCCTGAGCTATTCCAACACCGGGATGATAGACATTGGCGATTTGAGGACCCTTTGCGAACACTCATTCCGGCAAGTGCAGGTTAAGACGAACAGTTATCTTCATGCGACAATGGGAAGACGTGGTGACAAAACTCGCAAGGTAAAAGAAGCCCTCGTCATTTGTCAGCCCTGAATTGCGTGTGGCATCGAAATCGACGCAGGAACGAGTACGCTAATTTTGAACAAACGAGTTGCTCGTCGGTGTCCTCCTTCCAGATCACGCCAATCCCCAACGACTCTGCATAGGCGAGCATCCATTCGGTACCTGCTCGAGGTTTTCGTTCAAGTACAACACATAAATAAACTTTTTCCGGGAGGGCAGACTTATGAAGGAAACGGTATTCCAGCAATTGGCTGATCGCTCGGCGGAATTGAGAACGCATCGAGGTCTGATTGCAACTTTTCATTTCAAACAACACGCATGCTGTTTCTAGCCCGGCAACCAGATCGATCAATTGGTTTGTTGTTGCCTCGACCCCCGCTTCCGCCAGGGCTTTAACAGTGAGACTCTCAAGCAGCCAGTGCTGGTGATGTGCCCGTTCAAATGCAACTGAGTCTGTAGAGTAGTCATATCGCGTTGCTGTTCGTTCAGCAGGGCGCCTCCTGTTCCATCGTTTCAGTGTCCCGGGCTCAAAATGCCTGTTGCCTGCCTTCAATTCGATTCGCGGCATGAGATCGGGCGCTTCTTCATATGTTCCACCGATGATGACGTTGGCAAGCTGTTGTGGTGTACTGTTCACAATCGCATTCAATTTATTGCGAATCAGAAAACCATGAGGACTTGCAATCAGCCTTGTCCTACTTTCATCATCAAGGTGTTGCGCGGCGATATCTAAGGCAATAGGCAGCCATGCTCCAACATCACCCATATTGATCGCAAGTGTGGATTCGACTAATACTCCTGCATCGAATAGAAGACGACGCAGGTTAGTAAAAGCCTTGTGTCCCCCCGCTCCTCGGAAGAATGAAGTGTGGGTCGCTCTAAATACTTCAGCTCTCCATTTTCCATTTTCAGCTGCGACGTGATTGCAAATGACATCTCTGCAGCGAGCATCTCGGAACATGAAGAGGAAATACATTACCCTTTTTACGTTTTCGGAAAACTCGCCTTCGCTATGAATAAAATCGATCAGTCGATCTCTTACTACAATTCCATTTCTGACGAGTAAGTACCTTCTCGCGGTTGCAAAGACATCTGGGTTCTCCTTTCGCGCCGTAAGATCGCTTTCCGCCCCATCGGAAGTAATGGACTTCAGGATTTCGTAGTGGTCGCGAATGGTGTGGTACTTGCTAAGCGAAGTGAAAATGTCTGGAAGAGAATCCATCATTTGGTCTCGCGTGAAACGTAAGTATTCACGACCTCGCAGAGGCCAATAAATAACTTGAGTTCTTGCGGGCTGGAATTCGCGAGAATGTTTTGAACCAAGACCTCTGCTTCACGATATGTGTGAGGTACTTCTTCGTTGGCGAGGAAGAGATCCTTTACCTCTATGCTCAAAGCATCGGCAATTTTCCCAATTTGCGTGAGGGTAGTAGTCTTCTCACCTCTCTCCAGCATCCCCACGAATGATGCGGTTACACTAATGTCGTGCGCCAATTGCTCCTGACTGAGCCCGCGTTCCTGGCGCCAAGTGCGGAGGCAATCACCAAAAGCCAAATGGAGTCGATCCTTTGCTGGCATAGAAATGTCTGGAACCTATGAAAACATAGGCAAAGGCACCGCGTCCATCTAATGGGGGTTGTATTCCACGCAGTAAAACAACTTACAGTACTAATTTGTACCTCCAGTTATTATTTTTGGAGAACACCTACACTCGAGATGAAAGGACTGCAAAGCTGGAACTTAGAAACTCCTCACAACCCCATATCTCCCTGATCACCTTTTTCAACTCAATTACCTCGATATGCTTGAGACACTCCGGCCAGTTGTGCAGCCAGGCGCACAATTGCGTCACACTTTTCGGATGTGCCCACTCCGGAGGAACGTACAGAGTCCCGCAGGGACGTTACAATCTGTAGCCGGACACGGCACGGGGTTCCCGGCACGCGCGGTTTTCGCGTGCTGGGGCAGAGTGTCCGGTAACAATCGATACAATTCAGAGTCCCGGAGGGACGGCACAAATGTCTTACGTCAGCAGCCATTTTCATATCGTTTACAGCACCAAAGAACGCGTGCCCTCCATCCCGGAGACACTTCAACCAAAATTGTGGGCCTACACGGCCGGAATTGCCGCTAACCACGGCCGCGCGCGCTGGCCATCGGCGGGATTGAAGACCATGTGCACGCCTTGATCTCGCTACCGGCAACCATGAGTATTGCCGAGGCTGTGCAGTTGCTCAAAACCAACTCGTCGGGATGGATCAACCGATCGCGCCGGAGCCGCTTTGAATGGCAGGAAGGATATTTCGCTTGTAGCGTGAGTCGTTCACAGATTCCGAGAGTAAGTAAATACATTGCCAATCAGCGCGAGCACCACAAGAAACGCGATTTTGCGGCTGAGTTCAGGCTACTTCTGAAAAGACATGGTTTTGAAGAGAGTGTCGTCCCTACGGGACTCTGATTTACTTTCTCCTATCCGGGCACTGCCGTGCCCGGCTACAGGTTATATCGTCCTGCTGCGCAGGACTGGTATCGTGCTTTTCGCGGCATTCGCGGCTAAATCCCTTTCTTACTTCGCCAGGAACTCCTCGCATCCCCACATCTCCCTGATCACCTTGCTCAGCTCAATCACTTCAATATGCTTAGGACACTCCGGCCAGTTGTGCACCCAGCACACAATCACGTCGCACTTTTTGGGATCGTGTCCAAAATTCAAACTCAATCCACACCCGGTTCCACCTCCCCGCGACGGAACCATGCGCCATTGCCGCCAGCCCAAATCCAGAGGTAAATTGGCGCTAAACGCTGCACTTTTATGTTGACAATAAGGCGAAGAAATGGTAAAGTAAACCATTTTCCTCCCAGTGAGGAAAAGCAGTAAGTGAATGCTCTTGGAAAACAGAAACAGCTCTTAGCTATTGGCCCTTAGCCTTTAGCCGGACACGGCAAAAAACAACACCCGATTCGAACGCTAAACATTGAGAAAAGGCTTTGCGACCCTCTGCCGGTTCTCTCAGCCTTCCACCCCACCACGCGAAACCCGCGCGTGTCGGGGACCCCGGCATTGGGTCATGTTGGGTCACCTTGGGTCAAATTGGGTCAACATAGGGGGTAGGGTAGGGGTAGTCGGCTGAGCGTACAGGCAGAGGGTTGCAAAACACATGAACCCGCCAATGTCTAGAAATCGCTGAAACCTACGCCAAATAGGAATGACCTGGGATGCAGTGGGATACCTGGGAGGGGGGAGGGGAGCCTTGGGATTGCCAAAATCGCCAAAATTGGAGCGCTTGCTTTTCCTTACTGGGCAGCCGCGGTTTCGCTGGGATGGCGGCGCGGCCGCCACACATTGAGCATGGTGGGCTGCTTGCCGCGTATCTCAATGCTGTAGCGCTCCAGGCTGGCGTTGCTGACCAGGCTGAGATCGATCCGCTCTACAAAGCTATGCTCAAAGTCCACCGGATATGGACTGTCCTGGTAGAAGATTTGCAGGCCGGGCGAGGCGTCCGGCATCTCTTGACCATGCCACTGCGGACGCATCTGGCGGGCCAGCATGAGCTGCGCATCGCTGGGCGACCGAGGCTGGGCAACCACGCTGGCGGCAAAGCCGTTCATGGCACAGCCTTCGGCACAGACCTCCTGCGCTTCATAAATATCATTGAGCGCAGAGCGCAACTGCACATCTTTATCAAAGATGAAGAAAACGTGGCCCACGCGCACCTCAGGATCAAGGTGCGAACGCGAATCGTCTTTTACGTAAGCCACCAGAATCCTGACCATGCCCAGGGGCGTATCGCGATAGAAGACGTCATAAACCTTTTTATAGCGGACCTGGTAGAAGCTGTATTCGTCGGGGAGAATCATCTTGTCGATGGCGGGAACGTAGTATTGGCGGGGAATGCCGACACGATGGCGCAGGTGCTCGATGGTCTCCCACAAAACAAAGTGGGCGTTGATGGGCTTTTGAATGGCAGTGGCGCGAGCATGAGTTTTGACAGCGCGCGGAGCGTTTGGGGCGCGAGTTCCATCATTTTGCGCGAACAAGAAAGCGGGAACTAGAAGGAGCGCGAAGACGAGCCGCATGGGAGACCTCCGGGGGAAAGGAAGGGACATCATGGGAACCGCCAAGCTACTAAGATTAGCAGCAAAAGAGAGCTGGTTGTGCGATCTAAGGGTATGTAAACCGGGATGAACGAAATTGGAGTCGATTCCCAGGCGGGTGCGCCCCCTGCGTTTACAGTTCTTTCAGCAGAGACTAAGGAGTAAGCCAAATGTTTACATCGTTTACATCTGGGTTTTTTGCGAACAATTTTCTGGGCAAGCTTGTGGCTGGTGTTTGCCTGAGCCTGGCGCTTCCGCTAACCATAAGTTGCGGAAGCTCAACCGCTGATTGCGGAGTGACTGGGCTAATCGTAGGCCCAGCATCAGCCACGGTAAGCCATGTGGCCGCTGCCCCTGCCAACAGCCAGACCTTCAGCGCTACAGTTAAATTCAAAAACCAGAATGGCTGCATAGGCATAGCCACGGCAGCGCTGGTGGTTTCCAACTGGACGGCCAGCGATCCGTCAGTGCATCTTTCGCCGTCGCCGTCTGGACAGGTGACGGCCACATGCACTGCGGCGCTTACGAATCCGGTGACCATCACGGCGGCCCAGGCCAGCGGCGGAACGTTTACCGGGCAAGCTTCCTTGGTTTGCCAATAAACGACATGTCAATGAACGATTTGCCAATCGAACGATTTGGCAATGCACGGGGGCGCCAATGAACGACTTGGCGATAAACGGCTTGCGGCGGGAGAGTCGCCGCGGAAAACCAGGATGGCTCCATCCACCGGATCAGCCAATGCGCCGCCCAACAGAAGTTCGCCACGGTCATAAGCAGCGCGGGCGTGTTTTAAGTGCAAATCGCGGAATTGGCCGCGTTTTTTCACGTAGTCAGGCCGGACATCATAAAAAAGAATGTAATGCATATATTGATTCAGTGCATTGTGGCTTAAGGATCGCTTGTTGCAGTGCTCAACAGTGGGAAAAAATTTGGGCCTGTCTTTATTTTGCTGACAGGCCCGCGGGAGAAATTGATGATTTTTACTGCTGCGGCGTCTTGGCCACGTCGCCCACTTTGGCTGGGCCGCTGCCGCTGAAGCTGAGTGTAGCTGTATCGGCGTCGATGTCCGTTACTGTGCCATCGCCAACCTTGCTGGTCACCGTCTTGATAACTTTTCCGGTCGTGGGATCTTTGATCTGGCGAAGAGGACGGCTGATTTCCAGCTTGTCGCCGACCCTTAACCCGGTTTTGCTGCCTACATTGATTATCAAAGTGCTTCCGCTTACATCGGCCACAATACCGGAGACATCAACTTTTTTGGTGGGAACGTTGGCGGCTGAGTTATCGAGCTTTGCTCCCACATCGGTCACTGCCTGGGTTACAGCCTCGCCCAGAAGCGTTTGGCCAAAATTGGAAGCATGGCTGTCAAAGCCACCGCCGCCTCCGCCGCCAGTGCCCGCACCGGCGCCAATCAGAGATGTCCCGGAGCGCTTCGATTCTCCCTCGCCGGTAACCGCTGCCAGGATTTCCCCGGTGGTCGTATCAACCAGGCGGGCGCTGATCGCGCACACGGCCTTCGACTCGTTCTTCTTGATGCCGCCGATGCCAAAGCCAGCGCGTCCAAAACCCACGCCGCCAATGGACTTGCTGTGATCGTCGCGGCCGAACTTGGTGATGGACCCCATGATGATGGCATCAACGCCAAGAATCTGGCCGATCTTCTGCGCGGTGGCGGGGTTGGCGCGATCGGAATTGCTGAAGTTCTGCTCCGCCATGATCTTGTCGAGAGCTTTGCGCTCGATCACGGAGAATTTCCCGTCGCTCACCAGCTTTTCCACCAGCATGTCGGTAATGCCTTTGCCCACATCCTGGTTGCTGCCGTAAATCGCATTCACGTACGACTGCACTGTACCGTAGTCAAAATCGAGCACGGCAACGCGCTTTTTCCCGGAGGTTTGCGCCGTGCAACTCAAAGCCAAAAGAACAAGAGTGCAAAACAATCGGATCATTCGCGACATGGTTTCGCTCCTAGGCGGACACAATTTTTCAAGGGGGTCTAAAGCGGCTAAAACTTTACAGGAGAACAAGGCCAATCACAACTACTTTAAGCACTTAGGAAATCTTTATCCGAAACAAATATCAGTCCTGCACCAGCCAGTTCAGGGCTTCCTGGCGAGTTTCAAAGTGCGGAATGCGGCGCCGTGAAAATGCCTGCACACCTTCATAAATCAAGCGCTGCAGGCCGCTGATGCCGATTACTGCCGCCCGCCTCACATGCGGCGCATTGGCTGCGACTTTGGCTTGCAGCACCGCGACGGATTCCTTATCAAAAGTGGTTCCGGCCACGTCGTTGAGCGTCAGCACTGAGTTGAGCGGCTCGCGGGCAATCACGCGATGCCCTTCCTCCGCCACCGCTTTCAGCATAGCCACGTCACAATGAGAATAATTGATGAAAAGAACTCGCTTGCCTGCGTGCTCAATGAACTGCACACGCCCGGCTGCCACTGACTCAACCGTATCTGGCCGTAGTTCGTAGGTTGTTGCGCTTGCCATTGTGCCATTGTGGTTCAACTTTGATTGAGGCGAAAGATGACGAAAGTAAGCGCCTTATAGATTGAGCGGGCGCGAAGATTATGAGTTTCTGCAATAAATAAGCGAAGTGCTTTTGATTTCTTCAGGCAGCCTCAACGCCTGCCTGAATTATTTATGAGCGGTTTTTTGCTGTTTTCGTCTGTTTACCGTTGCCCTTGCCTTCCGCCGCTTTGGCGGCGGCTTGCTGGGCCAGAGCGTGTTCCACCACGCGCTGCATCTCCAGCAGAGGCGCGGGCTTGCCGGTCCAAATCTCAAATTGGCGGGCGCCCTGCTGCACAAACATCTCTGAGCCGGCAATCACGTGCAGGCCGTGGGCGCGGGCCATCTTGGTCATGCGCGTTTCGGCCGGGTTATAGACCATCTCAAAGAAATACTTGGCATTCATCTCCTGCTCGGAGATCGGCAGGGGATCACGATTGCCTTCCATGCCTACCGGCGTAGCATTGACGATTACATCAAAGGCCAGCTTTTTAAGCATTGTGCGATTGATGACCTTGGCGCGCGCCTGCTTGGCCAGTTTTTGCGCGGCAGCAGCCGTGCGATTCAGGATGGAAACTTCCGCCCCGCGCTCTTTCAAGCCAAAGACAGCGGCACGGGCCGCGCCTCCGGCGCCCAGCACCAATACCTTGGCGCCCTGCAGGCGAATGCGAAGCTCCAGTGGACGGACAACCCCGTTCACGTCAGTATTGAAGCCGAAGAGCTTTCCATCCTGGCCGCGCACCAGTGTGTTGCAGGCGCCGATCTTGGTGGTCCACGGATCGCTCTTGTCCAGGTGTTTCAGCAGTTGCTCTTTATACGGCATGGTGATGCTGAGGCCGGCAATAGGAATATCACGCACGCAAGCCAGCAGATCTTCAATGGATTTGGCATGAAGCGCAAGGTAAACGCCGTTGACGTTCTCACGCCGGAACGCTGTATTCAGCATTACCGGTGAAAGCGAATGCGCCACGGGATCGCCCGCTACGCCGTAAACCCTGGTGGCTGCGTCAACCTGGTCAATGCGGAAGGTTTCACGCAGGGTACGCGCTGTTAACTGTCCGGGAGCAGTCTCTTCGCCGGGATTGAGAGCAGCAAAAGTAAACTGGCTGCCTGCGCGTGTACAGAGCAAGCGGCTAATGACCCCCTGCTCGCCCATGCACAAGCCGATCATGGAATGCGAGTGGCTGTATTTCTCCAGGAACTTCATCATTACCACGTTGTCATAAAGCGAGTTGGCAGTGGTTACGATCTTGATGAAGTCAGAAGGATACTGCTGCATCCTGGCAAACGTTTCTTCCAGCTTCTTGGTGCCGCGATAATCATGGAAGGAAAGAATCAGGTTGGCGGAGCGGCGCAACCGGTTAAAGTCTGATGGCTTGAGCTGTGCGGCGGTTTCAAGCTCAACATCTAGCAGATGGCAGCCAAGATTGGCGGCTTTAGCCAGCAAATCCACTTGCGAAGCTACCGAGCCGCGGAATCTTCCTCCATTCACGGCCCGGCGGCAGGTAGCCGCGATCAGCGCTTCAGGGTGGAATTCAACAAAAGTCTTGAGCTTGGCCAAACCCAAGGCCGGCTTGGAAAGATAGTCTAACCTGAACTCAATAAAAGGGTTATCGCGAACTACCAGATCGGCTTTTTGTACCATTTCCGAGGGGTCATCGGCGGCAATGGCGACGCAGACCCGGGGCAGCCGGGCCGGCAAAAAGCGTGGAGCGTAACTGGATGATGTTCCATTCATTAGATTTAGACAGGGCTGGCCATCATACGTAGCGAAAATCACAGATTCAAGTGCCGAATGCAAGAAGGGAATGAACTTCTGTAATTAAGCGTATCTGCTTAGTAAATAAGAGTTTAGTTGAAGCGGCAGGAAAAGCGGTGATATGTTCCAATCCGGAATGCTCTGCGCTCGGGGCAAAAGATATTTGGAGGTAGCATGCGGAAAACGGGATTGATGTTGCTGGTATTAACAGGATTTCTTTTGCCTAAGCCGGGTCACGCGCAGCAACCGCAACCCACACCGGCTGCGCCGCTGAATTCTACCGGCACCATCGTTGGCAACACGCCCACCCAGAACGATATGTATTGCTCCGGGTACATCACCGCAGACCAGGTTCCGGACAAGCTGTTTGTGGCCGGCGGGCACAACAGCCCTGACCAATCGCGTTATGCCGGACCGATGGATTTGATTTTTATTCATGGCCAGGGAATGCAGGCAGGGGAGCGTTACCAGATTGTCCGGCACGTAAGGGACAGCAACCACTATGAAGCATATCGCGGGCAGCGCTCTGCAGTGCGGGCGGCGGGCGAACCATATTTTGAAATCGCGATTGTCAGAATCATTGACGTGCAAAAAAATACCGGCATGGCAAAGTTTGAGTTGAGCTGTTCTGACGTATTGCCCGGTGACGTTGCCATTCCTTTAACCGAGCGTGATGCGCCGCCGTTCCGCAACGTTTCTCTGGAGCGATATACGCCGCCCAACGGCAAAACTCAGGGGCGCATCATCATGGCCAAAGAGTTTGATACCTTCCTTGGCTCCAAATATAAGGTGTATCTCAGCATTGGCGCAGACAAGGGGTTAAAGCCGGGCGATTACCTGCGCGCCACCCGCACTTATTCCGCCACGTATAACGATCCTGAAGCCGGGCTTTCACTGAAAGCCAGCAATTATGAAGACACTCAGGTGCATCCGGAGATGCTGCCGCGGGGCGATGTTTCCAGCCTGCCGCGCCGGACTCTGGGTGACATGATGGTGCTGCAGGTGCACAAGCACAGCGCGACGGCCATGATCCTGACCTCGCTGGAGGACATTCACGTTGGCGATGGCGTGGAACTGATGGATGTGAGCGATGCTCCCGTGCTGCCGGCTATCCAGCCTTCGTTTAGCAATGCTCCGGAGCCGGGCGCAAATAGCGCCGCCAATGCCGCGCCGCCGACCATTAAATGCACCGCCAATCCCACCAGCCTGCGCGCAGGTGAGAGCGTCAATGTAAGCTGTGAAGCTGCCAGCCCGGACAATCGTCCCCTGAACATTACCTTTGTCGCCAACGGCGGCAAGCTTTCTTCCAACCGCAACCAGGCCACGCTTGATACCACGGATACTCCTGCCGGTCCCATCGCGGTCCGTGCCACCGCTTTTGATGACCGCCAGATGAGCGCCTCAACCGTGGTAACAGTCAATGTGGAAGCGCCTCCGCCGTCCATTCCGACGGCGCAAAAGCTGATGGAGCTGAATTTTAAAACCGGCAGCGCTTATGTGGACAATCGCTCCAAAGCGGTGCTGGACGATGTTTCACTGAAGATGCAGCAGGACCCAAATCTAAATGCGGTGCTCATAGGATCGGCTGAACCGGGTGAAGGCAAAGCCATGGGGCTGCGCCGGGCGGAGAACGCGAGAGACTATCTGGCAAAGTCAAAGGGCATCAACCCGGAGCGGATGAAGGTAGAGGAAGGAACCGAGCCAGGGCTTAAGGTGGAAATCTGGGCTGTGCCTCCTGGCGCCACAATGCCGGGAACCACGCCCGCAGCGCAACCACCTCAGGGAGCTGCTCCACAGGATCAGTCAGCTCAGCCGGCACAGCAGCCGCCGGCAGACCAGCCGCCTGCAGCAGATCAGCAGCCAACTCCGGTACCGCAGCCTACACCGCCACCGCAATAATTATTCGAAGTTTTTGCCAAGGCACAGCCGATAGAAGCTGTGCCTTTTGTTTTTCCTTATGGCATAAGTCTGTTTCCGGTTGGCGCTTCCGGCCAGATTAGTTGTATCGATTGGCTCAACAGACGCTTGGAAGCCAAGGTTTGGAGGTGCTAACCTTTGAGGCGAGCGAGGCAAGCGCCATGTTCAAGGCTTTGTTTTTTAGCTTGCTGTTGTTTTTCAGCGCCCAGGATCAGAATGGCATTACCACGGATCGTAATGGCATTCCCTCCCGGGTGCTGCTTTCTTCTTCCACGAAAGTTCTGGAGGTTCCCGCGTTCGGATTCTACGGACCTGCACAATGTGACCGGGACGGCAACCTGTTTTTTCATACCACCACTGAGGTATACAACGATCCCAGCATCCTGAAGTTAAAGTCCGGGTCATGGGAGCCCACAATCTTCAGAGCATCTGACGCTTCGGAAAAAATTTATTTTGGCGAATACAGCGTCAGTCCGTCCGGAGAAGTTCACATATTGGGAAATGACGGAGCTTTAGACGGCGAGCAGTACGTTTTCGCGTTTGACTCCGACGGAAAGATGAGCGGCAAAACGAAACTGGATGTTCCTGCGGGACTGTTTGCCGAGGATTTTGCAATATCTGACCGAGGAGTCACATTACTTTCCGGATACTTCGGACCAAAAGCTGCGCCGAATCTGCAGGGCCAGAGCTTTGTGGGCCTGTTTCAACCTTCCGGCAAGTTACTACGCCGCTTGAATAGTGATCTGGGCAAAGTGGACCTGGCCGATGTTGGAAAGTCGATCCACGCTGGTTCCGCAATTTTTGCGGATGATGGGTTTTTGTATCTGCTCCACGAGCAGAGTGTTCTTGTGATTTCGGAGTCAGGAACATTGGTCAGGCGCATCATGTTCGATAAACCCAGCAAAGAGGCTGCTCCTACGAAGCTTGCCGTTTCAGGTGGTTGGATTGCCATTTCTCTGACCGAGCATGACAAGAAGTTTCAGGTGACGGAGAAACTGTTGGTGATTGATGGCCAAACCCAGGAACCTTTCGCGATCTACACCCCGCCAACGGGGGTCACTGCAGGCGTAATGTGCTTCAGCAGGAAAGATGGATTCGAATTCTATGGTGTGCAGGGCGGGAGGGTGAAGATAACCACAGCGGCGCTGCGCTGATGTAGCAGCATCCGCTACAGTGGCGATCTGCGGCTTGGCATGTTTGTCCGGCTGATTTACTCTTCCTCGCATGACTCTTCGTTTTCGCTTGTGCCTGCTTTCCCTTTTTGTGCTCAGCGTAGTGGCATTCTCCCAATCTGTCCAGCCCTACGACATTCTCATCCGCAACGGCCGCATCATCGATGGCACCGGCAATCCCTGGTACATGGGTGACGTGGCGATTCGCGCTGATCGGATTGTTGCCATCGGCAAGCTGCAGAACGCCACGGCCAAGCGCGTGATCGATGCCACCGGCATGGTTGTCTCACCGGGCTTTATAGACATGCTTGGCCAGTCTGAAACGGCGCTGCTGATCGATAATCGCTCGGTCAGCAAGCTGGCGCAGGGCATCACCAGTGAGATCACGGGTGAAGGCGGCTCCATTGCTCCGCAGGACGCTCTTACCATTGCTGCGGCCCAGCCCAGCCTTGATCCTTATCACCTGAAGATTGATTGGACCACGCTGGACGATTACTGGATGCGGCTGGACAAAAAAGGTACGCCTATCAATATTGGGACGTACGTTGGCGCGGCGCAGGTGCGTGAAGCTGTGCTGGGTGACGTGGATCGCGCACCGACAGCCCAAGAATTGGAAAAGATGAAGGCGCTGGTGGCTCAGGCCATGCAGCAGGGCGCGCTGGGGATTTCCACGGCGCTGATTTATCCACCCGGCTTTTACGCCAAGACAGATGAATTGATAGAGCTGGCCAAGGTGGCCGCTCAGTACGGCGGCATCTACGCCACACACATGCGTAGTGAAGGCCTGAACGAGGTTGCTGCCGTGCGTGAAGCGCTGCGCATTGGCCAGGAAGCGCACATTCCTGTGGAGATCTTTCATCTGAAGGTCAGCGGCAAGACCCGCGCCGGAAAAATGATCGATATTGTTCGCATGATCCAGGAAGCGCGCAACTCCGGCCAGGACGTGACTGCCGATATGTATCCTTATCTGGCTGGAGCAACGGCGCTCGCTTCCAGCTTGCCGCCGTGGGTGGCTGATGGTGGTACTGGCAAATTGCTGGAGCGGCTGCGTGATCCCGCGGTGCGCCAGCGGATCAAGACAGAGATGTCAGCAACCGGCGATCACGCTTGGGAAAACCTTTATCTTGATGCCGGCGGGGCGCTGGGCGTGATGGTCTCTTCTGTGGTGAACCCTGATTTGAAGCAATACACGGGAAAGACCGTGGCGGAGATCGCAGAGCTGCAGAAAAAAGATCCGCTGGATGCGCTCATGGATTTTGTATTGGCAGATAACGGCCTTTCTGGCGCGCTTTACTTCATTGCCAGTGAAGATGATCTGCAGACCGGGTTGCGCCAGCCGTGGACCAGCATCGGCCTGGACGCAAATGAGCTTTCACTGGATGGGCCGCTGTTTGAGCCGCACACTCATCCGCGCGCTTTCGGCAGTATGCCGCGCTTTCTGGGGCGCTATGTTCGCGACCTGCAACTGATGCCGCTGGAACAAGCCATTCGTAAGATCACCTCACTGCCCGCTCAGCGCGAGCACCTGGCAGGCCGCGGGCTGATCAAAGAAGGGTTCTTTGCCGACGTAACGGTTTTTGATCCCGGCTCCATCAATGACAAAGGCACTTATACCGAACCGGCGCAACTACCCGTAGGCGTGAAGTATGTGCTGGTGAATGGACAGGTGGCATTTGAAAACGGAAAAGCCACCGGCGCAATGGGAGGAAGGGCGCTCAAAGGACAGGGCGCAAAGTAAACAGCGCAAAACAGGATTGCTTATTGTTTAAATACGTCGTCAAACAGCGCGGCAAGTGATACTGAAAAATCAAAGCCGGAAAAGAGTTTTGATTCCGCAATCGATCCTGGCTCGCTGACCCGTCTTGCGCCGGAGTTGTCATGTATCTCAACTAAACGGAGCGCGGGATAGACGAGCCAAACTGCCCGGCATCCCCCTTCCAGGTACTGACGAACTTTTTTGGCCGTATCCTGGGCGAGATTGGTGGGTGAAATGACCGCTATTGCCAGCGTGGGCGCTCCCTCAACCGGGGAATGATCGGGATCAATGTTTCGCAGATGGTCATTTGTAATAAAGGCCACGTCAGGATTTCGCACTGTATCCGTCCCAAGCCGGAAATCCATTTCCTCAACCGCCACTCCTAATCGATGAGCGCGAATGAACTGAGTAAGGCGTTCTGCGATCCTTTGCCGGATCAAGTTGTGGCGCAGCGCGGGCGATGGCTCCATCAAAAGAGTTCCTTCATCAAGCTCATAATGAACGCCTTCCTTTTCCGAAAGCATCTCAAATTCCGTAAATGTCAGCCTGGTGGTTGTGCTCATAATCCCTGAGGGGAAGCTTTCTAAGTATGTTAAAACGTTCCGGCGCGACTTTAGCATGAAAATGCCGCTCATGCTCTTGATCCCATCTTTGGTGGTAACGTGCTAACAAATGTTTCATTAACAAACTGCCCAATATCCATTAACAATTATTTACAAAACCTAGCGCCGTAAAACTCGGAAATGCCTTCAAATAGATGAGTTGGCGCGGAAAGCCCAATCGGCACATTCCTAACGGTATCTCACCGGCAATTGCTGAAAAATTGAAGTCTGTATAGGATTGCAGATTTCCAAGATCCTGCCCTGAGAGGACAGATGCTGAAATCTTCACCTTGTACTTTGGCCGGTCATGCGCTGTTGTGCGCCTGCCTGGCATTTGCCCTGATTGGCTGCGGCAAAACCAGTGCCGATACCAAAAAAGGCGGCAAAGGCGGGCGTGGCGGCCAACTGGTAATTCCCGTTGCCGTGGCCAAGGTTGCCGTGCGCGACCTCCCGGTAACACTGAGCGGGCTGGGTTCTGTGGAAGCCTACAACACGGTAGCGGTCAAGACCCGCATTGATGGTCAACTGGTACAGGTAGCTTTTAGGGAAGGGCAGGAGGTGAAGGAGGGCGATCTTCTGGCGGAAATCGACCCACGGCCTTACCAGGTGCAGTTGGCACAGACCGAGGCCACGCTCTTTAAAGACCAATCAGCCTTGAAGGATGCACGCGTCAACCTGGAGCGATTCCAGCAACTCTATAAAGACGGCGTGATTCCCAAGCAGCAGTTGGATACGCAGGATTCTCTGGTAGGGCAACTGGATGGCTCCGTGCGCGCCGACCAGGCACAGGTTGATAACGTAAAGTTGAACCTGGCTTATACGCGCATTACGGCGCCGGTAAGTGGGCGCATCGGGCTGCGCCAGATTGACGTAGGCAACATCGTGCATGCGTCGGACCCGAACGGGCTGCTGGTGATTACCCAGTTGCAGCCTATCTCCGTCATCTTCAGTCTTCCCCAGGACGACCTGCCGGAGGTTGCAAAGCACATGCGCAACGCGCGGCTTTCAGTGGATGCATACAGCCGCGATGACCAAACCAAGCTGGCCACGGGCATCCTGCTTACCATTGACAACCAGATTGATACCACTACAGGCACAGACAAGTTGAAGGCTGTGTTTGATAATCGCGACCGGTCTCTGTGGCCGAACCAGTTTGTGAACGTTCATCTGCTGCTGGAAGTGCGCAAGAACAACATTGTGGTTCCGGCCGCGGCCATCCAGCGCGGCCCGCAAGGGACTTATGTTTATACCGTAAAGCCGGACAAGACTGCGGAGATGCATCCGGTGACCGTGGCGTTTAGTGAAGGGAATTTTTCCTCCATTACCAAGGGCGTAAATCCGGGTGATCTTGTTGTTACCGATGGCCAGGACAAACTCCAGCCCGGCTCGCACGTGGAGATAAGAAGCGGCGGACAACAACCGCAACAAAACGGACAGCAAGGGGAAACGGACGCAGGTCAATAGCGTGGTTTTGGGCCTTGGTTCGCGATTGCACCAGAAAATCCCGTAACCAGCTCCAGCGCGTTAAGTACGCGCGCACGTGACAAGAGTTATTGAAGGTTTTTGAACACAAAACACACTTATGGCCAACGGCGGCGGTCCATCAAAAATATTCATCCTGCGTCCGGTAGCAACTTCACTGCTGATGATCGGGGTGTTGCTGGTTGGCGTTGTCGCGTATCTGCAACTGCCGGTTTCAGCGCTGCCGCAGGTTGATTATCCGACCATCCAGGTAACCACGTTTTATCCCGGCGCCGGACCGGAGGTAATGGCTTCTTCTGTTACCGCGCCCATGGAGCGCCAATTCGGGCAGCTTGCCGGCCTGAGCCAAATGACCTCCAGCAGTTCGTTTGGCAGCTCAGTCGTCACGCTGCAATTTACCCTGGAGACAAACATCGACATCGCTGAGCAGGAAGTGCAGGCGTCAATCAACGCTGCCGCTACTTTCCTGCCCCGCGACCTGCCTAATCCGCCGATCTACAGCAAGGTAAATCCCGCAGACGCGCCGGTGCTGACGCTGGCCATAACTTCTGACAGCCTGCCGCTTTACAAAGTGGAAGACCTGGCCGATACAACGCTGGCGCAGAAGATTTCCCAGCTCACCGGCGTTGGGCTGGTTTCCATCAGCGGCGGACAAAAGCCGGCCGTGCGGATACAGGCGAACCCCACGGCGCTGGCCTCATACGGGCTGAGCCTGGAAGACCTGCGCACAGTGCTGGGCCAGGCCAATGTTGACCAGGCCAAAGGAGTTCTGGAGAACAAGCGCCAGGCTTTTACCATTGCCTCCAATGATCAGTTGCTCTCCGGCAATGACTATAAGAACGTAATCATTGCTTATCGCAACGGCGCACCGGTGCGGCTGACCGATGTTGCTGACGTGATCGATGGCGCGGAAAACGTGAAGCAGGCCGCGTGGATGAACCTGGCGCCGGCGGTGATTGTGAACATACAGCGCCAGCCTGGGGCCAACATCATCAGCGTGGTTGACCGCATCAAGAAGGTGTTGCCGCAACTGCAGGGCGCCATGCCCAGCTCTGTGAAGGTGGCCGTTCTTACTGACCGCACGGAAACCATTCGCGCTTCAGTCAAAGATGTGCAGTTTGAATTGATGCTCACCGTCGCGCTGGTGGTGATGGTGATTTTTCTCTTCCTGAGGAATTTGTCCGCAACCATTATCCCCAGCGTAGCCGTGCCGCTTTCCATCGTGGGCACATTTGCGGTGATGTACCTGCTGGGCTACAGCCTGGACAACCTCTCTCTCATGGCGCTTACCATCTCCACCGGGTTTGTGGTGGATGACGCCATCGTCATGATTGAAAATATCGATCGCTTCCTGGAAGAGGGACATCCGCCGCTGGAAGCAGCGCTGAAAGGCGCAGGACAAATTGGCTTCACCATCATCTCTCTGACGGTCTCTCTGATTGCGGTTTTGATACCGCTGTTATTTATGGGCGATGTTGTTGGCCGGCTCTTTCGCGAATTCGCCGTTACGCTGGCTGTGACCATTGTGATTTCTGCCCTGGTATCACTCACGCTCACGCCCATGATGGCGGCGCGCCTGCTCAAAGATCCAAAAAAGGTGAAGCACGGACGGATCTATGACGCTTCAGAGCGCGCTTATGAACGGGTGATTGCGTACTACGGCAAGACGCTGCAATTTGTGCTGAAGCACCAGACAGCTACTTTGTTGGCGACTGTAGCAGCCCTGGCCCTGACCCTTTACCTCTACGTGATTGTGCCCAAGGGCTTCTTTCCGGTGCAGGATACAGGCGTGATTCTGGGCATTACAGAAGGCCCGGAAAATGTGTCGTTTACTTCCATGGCAGACCGGCAGCAGAAGGTGGCCAAGGTCATTCTGGAAGATCCGGACGTAGCCAGCCTGTCATCGTTTATCGGGATCGACGGCACCAATACCACGCAGAACAGCGGGCGCATACAGATCAACCTGAAGCCGCATGAGGAACGCAACGACTCCGCATCAGACATCATCCGCCGCCTGCAACCCAAGGTGGCGCAGGTGGAGGGCATAACGCTTTACATGCAGCCGGTGCAGGACTTGACGGTGGAAGACCGCGTGAGCCGGACGCAATATCAGTATTCGCTGGAAGACGCTGACGCCACCGAGCTGAATGACTGGTCAGGCAAGATTTTGGCCAAACTGCGCACCGTGCCTGAGCTACGCGATGTGGCCAGCGACCAGCAGAACGGCGGCATGAAAGCTGATCTGGTCATTGATCGTGATACGGCGGCGCGTTTTGGCATTCTGCCGCAGGCGATTGACGATACGCTCTATGACGCTTTTGGCCAGCGCCAGGTCTCCACGATTTTCACCCAACTGAACCAGTACCATGTGGTGCTGGAGGTCGGACCGCAATTCCAGAACGATCCCAGCGATCTGACCCACATCTACGTGAAGTCAGTGAGCGGGCAGCAGGTGCCGCTCTCAACTTTCAGTCATTTTGAAACGGCGCACGCTCCTCTGGCCATCAATCATGAAGGCCAGTTTCCTGTAGTAACCATTTCATTCAATCTGGCGCCGGGAGAATCGCTGGGCAGGGCCACAACAGCGATTGCAGAAGTGGAGCAGGATTTGGGAATGCCGGCCAGCATCCATCCCAGCTTTCAGGGGACCGCGGCGGCCTTCCAGAATTCGCTCTCGTCAGAGCCGTGGCTGATTCTGGCTGCGCTCGTCACTGTCTACATCGTGCTGGGCGTGCTGTATGAAAGCTATATCCATCCCCTGACCATTCTCTCTACGCTGCCTTCGGCTGGAGTAGGCGCTATATTGGCCCTGATTCTTACGCGCAATGATCTGACGGTGGTGGCGCTCATAGGAATCATCCTTTTAATCGGCATTGTGAAGAAAAACGCCATCATGATGATTGACTTTGCGCTGGTGGCTGAGCGCCAGGAAGGCAAGCCGCCGGAAGAGGCGATCTATCAGGCAAGCCTGCTGCGCTTCCGCCCGATCATGATGACCACCATGGCCGCGCTCCTCGGTGGCATCCCCTTGGCGCTGGGCACCGGCACCGGCAGCGAGCTGCGCACGCCGCTGGGCATCTCCATCGTCGGCGTCCTGCTGATCTCCCAGGTGCTGACGCTCTACACCACCCCGGTGATCGACCTGTCCATGGGCCGGCTGGGCGCCTTCCTCGGCCGCGGCCGCAAGGGCAAGCCGGCAGAGCCGGTGCCCGCGGAGGCGCCGGCGTCGTGAACGTCTCCGCCCCCTTCATCCGCCGGCCCGTCGCCACCACTCTCCTGGCGGTGGCGGTGGTGCTGGCGGGAGGCGCGGCCTACACCCTCCTCCCCGTCGCTCCCCTTCCCCGGGTGGACAACCCGACCATCAACGCCAACGCGAGCCTGCCGGGCGGGAGCCCGGAGACGATGGCTTCCGCCGTGGCCACGCCGCTCGAGCGCCGCTTCGGGCGCATCGCCGGGATCACCGAGATCACCTCCTCCAGCACCCTGGGCCAGAGCTCGCTCACCCTCCAGTTCAGCCTCGATCGCGATGTCGACGCGGCCGCGCGCGACGTGCAGGCGGCGATGAACGCCTCCGCCGGCGATCTGCCGGCGAACCTGCCCAGCCGCCCCAACTACCGCAAGGTGAACCCGGCGGACGCGCCCATCCTCATCGTCGCCCTCACCTCGAAGACGATGCAGCTCAGCCAGATGTTCGACGTGGCGAACACCATCCTGGCGCAGAAGATCTCCCAGGTCTCGGGCGTGGGGCAGGTGGTGGTGGGCGGGGCGCAGCAGCCCGCCGTGCGCGTCTCCGTCGACCCGGTGGCCCTGGCGGGGGTGGGGCTGTCGCTGGAGGACGTGCGCAACACCCTCTCTACCGCCACCGCCAACTCGCCCAAGGGATCCTTCTCCGGCACGACGCAGGCGCGGAGCATCGACGCCAACGACCAGCTCTCCACCGCGGCCGGCTACCGGCCGCTGATCCTCGCCTACCGCAACGGGTCCCCGGTGCGCCTGGGCGATGTGGCCACGGTGATCGACGACGTGGAGAACCAGCGGGCCGCGGCGTGGTGCGACGGGCAGCGCGCGGTGCTGCTCATCATCCGCCGCCAGCCGGGGGCGAACATCATCGACGTGATCGAGCGCGTGAAGACGCTCCTCCCCGAGCTGACCGGCTCGATCTCCCCGGGGATCGACGTGAAGATCGCCCTCGACCGGAGCACCACCATCCGCGCCTCGGTGGCCGACGTCCAGTTCGCCCTGATGGTGAGCGTGGCGCTGGTGGTGCTGGTGGTCTTCCTCTTCCTCCGCAGCGCCTGGGCCACCTCCATCCCCAGCGTGGCCGTGCCCCTCAGCCTGCTCGCCACTTTCGGCTTCATGTACCTGCTCGGGTACTCGCTCAACAACCTCTCGCTGATGGCGCTCACCATCTCCACCGGATTCGTGGTGGACGACGCCATCGTCGTCACCGAGAACGTCACCCGCTTCATCGAGATGGGCGACCGGCCCATGCAGGCAGCGCTCAAGGGCGCGAAGCAGATCGGGTTCACCATCGTCTCCATCACCATCTCGCTCCTGGCGGTCTTCATCCCCGTCCTCCTCATGGGCGGCTACATCGGCCGGCTCTTTCGCGAGTTTGCCGTCACCCTGAGCATCGCCATCGCCATGTCGGCGATCGTCTCCTTGACGCTGACGCCGATGATGGCCTCCCGCCTCTTGCGCTCGCGCGAGGAGCGCAAGCCGGGCCGCCTGTTCCGCGCCTCGGAGCGCGCCTTCGAGGCGATGCACCGCACCTACGACCGTGCGTTGCGCTGGGTGCTCGACCACGAGCCCCTGATGCTGCTCGTCACCGTCGCCACCGTCGCCTTCACCATCTACCTGTACATCGTCATCCCCAAGGGCCTCTTCCCCCAGCAGGACACCGGGTCGCTCGCCGGGACCACCGAGGCGCCCCAGGACGTCTCCTTCCCGGCCATGAAGGCCAGGCAGGAGGCAGTCAACGCGGTCGTCGCGGCCGACCCCAACATCGACCATTTCGTCTCCTTCATCGGCCAGGGAAACACGGGCTTCGTCTTCATCCAGCTCAAGCCCTGGGGGGTGCGCAAGCTGACCGCCGACCAGGTGATCGGCCAGCTGCGGCCGAAGCTGGCGCGGGTGCCGGGGATGAACCTCTTCCTGCAGAACGTGCAGGACGTGCGGCTGGGCGGGCGGATCTCCCGCACCCAGTACCAGTACACGCTGGTGGACGCGAACCTCGACGAGCTGAACGAGTGGGCGCCCAAGGTGCTCGCCCGCCTGCGCTCGCTGCCGGAGCTGCGCGACGTGAACAGCGACCAGCAGACGCAGGGCCTGAAGCTGAACGTGCAGATCGACCGGGACACGGCCTCGAAGCTGGGGATCTCCCAGCAGCTCATCGACGACACGCTCTACGACGCCTTCGGCCAGCGGCAGGTGGCCACCATCTACACGCAGCTCAACCAGTACCGGGTGGTGCTGGAGGTGCAGCCGGAGTTCCAGACCGCGCCCGACCAGCTGGACAAGCTCTACGTGCGCACCGCCAGCGGCGGCCAGGTGCCGCTGGGGGTGCTGGCGAAGGTGACCAAGTCGCAGACGGCCCTGAGCGTGAACCACCAGG
>DATEHN010000080.1:0-34477 GCA_035279585.1 Candidatus Angelobacter sp.
AGCGCCAATAGCACCACCATCACCCTCCAGGCCAAGACAGCCGGAGCCGCGGGCAACAGCATTACTTTGTCCGTGACATCGGCTTCCAATGACCCTGGCGACTTTGGCGGTGGCTCATTTGGCGGCAATCCATCGGGCGCCGCGCTGGGGGGCGGTGCGGATGCGGTGAATCCGGTGACTACCTATGACCAGGGAACGGTCACGCTCACCATCGGTTCCTTTACCGCCAGCGCTCCCTATAGCCAGAGCGGCAACAGCACGGCGGCGCAGATTGCAACGGCGCTGGTGGGCACCGGCTCAACGGGGCTGAACCGTGCTGGTTCTCCGGTAAGCGCCACGGCCAACGGAGCCAACATCACTATCAACTACGGCACAGCGGGAGCAGCGGGCAACGGCGTGGTTGTAGCCGGAAGCTCGCAGAGCACGCAGACACAGTGGACATTCTCACCGCCATCGTTTTCAAGCGCGGGAACGAGCCTGGCGAATGGCTTGAACGCCGGCGACGTGAACAATAACCCGCTGATTACGTTGTATCAGTATGACGGCTTGGGCAACCTGACCTGTGTGGAGCAGCACGGCGGAGTTATGGGAACGGGATGCAGTTCATCGCCCACCAATGACGCCACCAGCCCGTGGCGCGTGCGCCGTTTTACCTATGACTCCGTGGGACGTCTGCTCACGGCAAAAAATCCTGAGTCAGGGACCATCAGCTACAGCTATGACAATGACAGCAACCTGCTGCAAAAGACCTCACCGGCTCCCAACCAGACCGGCTCAGCCACACAGACCATCAGCTACTGCTATGACGAGCTGCATCGCGTCACCGGCCGCGCATATGGTGCGCTAAGCTGCCCGCTGGCCTCACCGGTTGTCAGCTACGCGTATGACTTGGGCACGAACGCCAAGGGCAAGCTCACATCAATGGCAGATCAGGCAGGGTCGGCGACGTACAGCTATGACATTTTGGGACGTCTGTCGACTGAGACCCGGTCGCTCATCGGTGCAAACAATGCTTTAATTCCGAAGACACTCAGCTACGAATACAACCTCGATGGCTCTCTGGCCAAGTTGCATTATCCCAGCGGAGCAGTTGTTACCTATACGCCTGATTCAGCAGGACGCGTTACCCAAGCCGTTGACAGCGGCAACGGCATCAACTACGTTACCGCGGCAACCTATGACGCCACGAGCGCATTGACGGGATTTATCAGCGGCAGCGGCGGAGTTGCGGCCATCACCAACACATTCACTTACAGTAAGCGCCTGCAGCCGGTGACCATGTCTGCCACCACACCGAGCCAAACGGTGTTCTCCATTGGCTACGATTTTCATCTCGGCAATGGAGATAACGGCAATGTGTTCGGCATCACTAACTACAAAGACACCAGCCGCAACCAGACCTTCACCTATGACCCATTGAACCGCCTGATCTCTGCGCAGAACGCGGGAACCAACTGTGCCGCCACCACCGCTAACGGCAAGACCGAGTATTGGGGCAACAGCTATAGCTACGATGCCTGGGGCAATCTGCTCGGGAAGACTGTCACCAAATGCGGCGCGGAGAACCTGAGCGTAACCGCTGACGCGCACAACTGGCTGCACATCAGCCCTAATGATTACCAGTATGACGTTGCCGGCAACATGACCTTTGATACGACGGAAAATGTGAATCTGAGCTACGATCAGGAGAACCGCATCACCGGTGCTGCAGGCCATGGTTACATTTACGACGGTGACGGCAACCGTGTAGAAAAAGTCACGCCGCCAACCAATCCCACCAGCGGTATGCTCTACTGGTACATGAAACCCGGAATCGTTGCAGAATCTGATCTAGCCGGAACACTGAAATCTGAATATGTATTTTTTGATGGCAGCCGCGTGGCTCGTAAGGATTTCCCTGGCAACACTGTCACATATTATTTTTCGGATAATCTGAAGACTGCGTCAGTTATCGCCGACGCTGGCGGCATGATCAAGGCTGAATCCGACTATTACCCCTGGGGTGGCGAAATTCAATTCGTCAATAATGACTCCAACGACTACAAATTCACCGGCAAGAAGCGCGATGCAGAAACCGGCCTCGACTACTTCGGCGCGCGCTATTACTCCAACGAGCTAGGACGCTGGATCTCGGCGGATTGGAGCGCTACACCCGTTCCCGTGCCATACGCTGATTTTGCTGATCCACAAACGTTAAGTCTTTACAGCTATGTACGCGCTTTGCCAACCACAAAAGCTGATATTGATGGCCACGGATGGTGGGAGAAATTCAAGAACTCTATGGGCACAGCCCACTGCTGGTGTGAGGGGGCGGAAGCCGAAGAGTCGCGAAGGAAGCTCCAAGAACAAGGTGAAGCAAATGTACTTGCCATGCAAATCGCTTTGCATCGCCCAGAAAACCAGCAGACTTTGGTTATGATGACGCTAGTGGCTTTAGGGGAGACTCTCCCAGGTCAAACAAGCAGCTCTACATCAGGACAAACAGTTGAGGAAACAGCGCCAGGAGAGGCCTCGGCAGCGCAATTGCAGGGTGCAGCAAACCGTGCCGCCACGACGATTGGTCCTGGCAAGGGGCCAGTTCACGGAACGGCAGTGCACAGTGAATTTGCCGCGGAAGTAAACTCTCTTGGCAAGAGTAATCTCTCAACAGAGGTATCATACAAGAATGGAGTAGAAGTTCCTCGAGGTACCCCAGGATCCATTCGCGTCGATGTTGTTGAAGGGCAGAAAAATGCTCCCACAGCCGCCTATGATCTTAAGACCGGTGATGCGAAACTCACACCAGCACGGACGCAGCAGATACAATCGCATATTCCAGGCGGATCTAGAGTTCCTGTCAAGGAGATTAAACCACAGCCATGAGAGTAAAGGAGTTTGTTTCATTAGAAAAGCGTCTGGAGCAAATATTTCAAGAGTTTGCTGTGAAAGATCAGCTAATGATCTTGCAGCCGACTGAACATACGCTTAGGGGATTTCATTTTGACGGCTCCAGT
The DNA here is from genome assembly GCA_035279585.1 of Candidatus Angelobacter sp. Taxonomy (GTDB): domain Bacteria; phylum Acidobacteriota; class Terriglobia; order Terriglobales; family Acidobacteriaceae; genus Angelobacter. Next base: position 2,994 of record DATEHN010000080.1, read on the forward strand.
TTCGACAAGAAATCATTCTATGTCAATGCTTTTTTTATGCCGTTGTATGTTCCTGCTGAGCAAATTCACTTTACTTTCGGCCATCGTATTCGAGATGAGAAAGGTGATCGATGGAGTATCGAAATGCCACGTTTAGAATTTATCTTACGTGAAACAATGCGAAAAGAACTAGAATTCCTGCGCACACTGCAGACTCTTCAAGGCGTAGCAGGCGCTCTGGAAACGCTGACGCAACCCAATGATGTCGACTATGTTAATCCCCACTGTTATGAAGCTTTTGCTTATACTCTGGCAAAGATCGGAGATCATAGTAGAGCATTAGATGTCATAGAAATGCTTTTGAAACGTGCAAATCTTGCAGTGGCATGGGAGAATGAAATAGCGTCGCGGGCCCAATTTATAGGTGCAACATTGCGAGAGAATCCTAAGAAAGCTGACGCGCAGTTGGCGGCCTGGGCTATTGAGAATGTTAGCAAGCTTGGTCTAAAAAATTTTATTTCCGCAGACGAGGCTCATAAAAATTAAGTGTAACTCGCGACGGCAGAAGCTTTGTCAGCCTGAATTACAGTTTATGATCAGGAAAACCGTATCACCGGCACTGCTGGTTACACCTACATTTACGATGGCGACGGCAACCGCGTGCGCAAGTCAAACGGCAATCTTGCCGGCAACGGCACGCTCTACTGGTACATGACGCCGGGCGTGGTGGCTGAAAGCCAGCTGGACGGCGCGCTGAAATCTGAATATGTGTTCTTTGATGGCGAGCGGGTAGCACGCCGCGATGGTGTGAACGGGGCAGGCGGAGTGTTCTATTACATCTCTGACCATCTGAAGACTGCGTCGGTCGTCGCTGACTCTGCGGGAACCATCAAAGCTGAATCAGACTATTATCCCTGGGGCGGCGAGCTGCAGTTCGTTAACAACGACTCGAATCACTACAAATTCACCGGCAAAGAACGTGACGGTGAAACCGGCCTCGACTACTTCGGCGCACGATATTACTCGAACGGATTAGGACGCTGGGTGAGCGCGGACTGGTCGTCCACGCCTATTCCGGTGCCATACGCGGATTTTAATGATCCGCAGTCACTGAATTTGTACCAATTTGTCGGCGGCAATCCGGCGAGCAAAGCCGATGTAGATGGACATGAAATTCCCTTAGATCCCAAATCAGCACAAACGATTGGGGAGAACTTCTCAAGAAACACTGAAGCAGCCATTCATGTCCTAAAGTCTATTGGGGAATTCTTAAAGCGAGCTGCAACTGCAGGAGGGCAGTTAAGCAATTCGCGGTTTCCGATATTCAATTGCTCGTGCCGGGAGCCGCAAGAACAAAATAATAATAAGCAGAACAACAACAATTCACAATCCAAGAATCAGAATGCGTCAGGTGAACGATTGCCACAGGACAAGAACGCGAACCCAAAGCCCCCTGCTGCCAACAATGGCAAGGGAACCGTGGGGCCAAGTCCGACTCAGAATGCACAGGCTCAAGCAGATGCCGAGGCTGCAAGAGCGGCGGGTCACACTGACATTCGGATGAATCAGCAGCAGGTTAACGCGCGCGGTGAGAGGGTTGGCATCAATCGGCCAGACCTTCAATCTACTGATGCAAATGGCGTACGACATTATACGGAATATGATCGCAGCTCAACAAATGCTGACGCCCATGCACAGCGAACACAGGCTAATGATCCAAATGGCGTGACACATACCAAGATCGACCACTAATGGAGTTTTCGCGTGAAGACTTTGCTAAATGATAAATTTGCTCCCTTGACGCATCAAATGGGATTCCTGGAAGCTCCGTTTGAAAACACACTGGAGAGATTTCTTAAGTGGCAGTTCGACATAGGAGCAAAGTTTGATAGGCGGCCAAAACATGAAATGTTTGTCGGATCATTGCCTGAGGCTCTTGCCCGTTTGGATCCGCTCACGACGCCGCCGACAAAAGTTTTGCTCATCGAAACTTGCTCCCGATGGACCGCGTTCTTAGATAACGGACTTCGAATGAGTGATCCGGAGAGTGCCGTTGGCCACTTATGTTCGATCATGCCGTGTAGGGGAGTTGTTGTTCATTGCGCTCCTGACCGCAGCCAGACAAAAGATGAAGATGCACTTCGGGTTTACGGAATTGTGAGTTTTAAGATGTTCGCACCTCATCGAACCGACTGGTTAAATCGAGAAAGATCCATCGTTGCCATGAACGACGGGGGATCGTGGCTCTTCTCTGCCGAAGGAATTGAACAGCCCTTTGAAGAGCCGGAAAGGTATAGAGCACGTCGAATCGCGGACCGTTTTACCGATCAAATGCTACAGCGTTACTGTGAGGCTCTGGGAATCCGGTTATTTGATGAAGCTTTTTATGGTACGAACGCAGCTGTAATCAACACCATTCAAAAACTTGCACCTGAATCGCCTACAATGTTTTTGGAGGAAGCACAGTCACATATCATTTCGCGCTAATCAACTTGGCTCAAACGATTCCATTGCCTAAAGGTTGCGCGGACGTCATGGGAGATCTTCCGATATGCCTCCTCAAGGAAGTTAGTTTCACGTCGTTCCCATCGTTTAGCAACAAAATTTGTTGGATAAACTAGAATGTCTCCTCGTCCCGGAAGCCCGTAGACCGCTAACTCAGTGCCTTGGTCGTCAGTAGCAATGACCCAGTTAAGCCCCATCCCATCCACTAAGGCTTGACCCAAAGCTATTCCGACATAATTAATAATCGCATTGATCAAACCATTATCGGTTGGCTTTGATGCTAACCATGCTGCGAAAGCCCGATCAAGAGCTGCCAATGTGAGCGGCACACTCATATCTTCTGGTGAAAAACCTTCTACGAACTTAACGGCATTCTCAAGCTGAGCTTTTACCCAAGCTCTTTCACCCTCGTTTAAATCATCAATCTTTTGCGTCATATAGGAGTATGAAAACAGTTGTAATGTTCAGTCTATAACGTGAAGCAAGCAATAAAAAATGGCCGCGATCAGCTCGCGGCCTTTTCTGTTGGAATTTTAAAGACCTTTAGCGACGGCTTTTCTTTTTCTTGCTTCCGCCTTTTTTCTTGCCGCCCTTTTTTGCGGCCTTTTTCCTGGCTGGCGCCTTCTTGCCCCGGCCGCCTGATCCCTTCTTGCTTGCGCTCTTTTTCTTCGCAGCTTTTTTCTTGGCTTTCTTGGCTGTTTTCTTTTTAGCGGCTTTCTTTTTTCCGCCGCCACCGCCGCCGCTGCTGCGTGGAGGAGCAGGCGTGCTCACGGGAGCGGGAGCTTCGTCCGTTGGCTCTTCATCGCCACCGCCGCCTGTTTCAGCGCCAATCGATTCTTCTTCTTCCTCGTCGTAATCTTCTTCTGTAGAGCCGCCACCGTAGCCACCGATGTCGCTGTATTCTTCGTCCATATCGTCCTCACGTCTTGCTTTGAGGGTCTCGTCGTAAAAGCTCATGTTTCCTCCAGAATTAAGGCCGCTAGCCATGCCACAACAATGCACAAAACAAACAGGCGCGGATTATACCAAGCTATATGAATTGCGTGTCAACACCCGCGCATCAAGTGTGCAACGCGCCGCCTGAATAATCAAGTTTCATTGGCTCTTGGCGTTCAGAGATTCATTTTGTCCCGCTGCAGGGGCAGTCTTGGGTTTGGACTTGGCAAGGGCTTTATGGGTCGTTTTCCGTCTTCTGGGTGCGCGATCCGGCTCTCCAGGCGCCAGAGGTTTATAGATCACCAGCACCCTGCCTCGACGTAAGCTGTTTCCTTTCAATCCGTTCCAGCGACGCAGGCGCTCCGGAGGCACACCAAAATCTTCAGCTACAGAGAGGATCGTGTCCCCGGTATGAGTCCTGTAATGTGAGGGATATCGTGAATAGACAATCCTGCCATTGATTCCTGAGCCGTTTACCGGAATTACCAACTTTGCTTCGCTTAGAAGGGAGTTGTCCTCAAGATGATTGGCCTGTTCAATGGCCCGTTCCGTGGTGCGATATTTGCGCGCAATGCCTGCCAGCGTATCGCCCGGCTGAACGCGGTAATACCGCCACACTGCGCGTTTCTCCGTAGGAATGGTGGCGATGGCGGCTTCATACTGTGCCTTTGAACCCTCAGGCAGATGAAGATCAAATTCCTCATTTTTAGGGGTTGTGCGGCGCAGCAGGCTGGGGTTCAGCTCAATCAACTCATCCACCGGCGCATCCACGCACTCTGCCACCAGGCGCAGGTCCACCGGATAATCAACCTTTTCCACGTCAAATCGCAAAGGCGGATCGGGTTGTATTTCATCCAGCCCGTACTGTGCCGGGTTCTTGGACATGATGGTCATGGCCAGGATGATAGGAACGTAATTCTTAGTTTCGGCGGGCAGCACGTTGCGCTTATAAAGCTCCCAGAAATCGGCATAGCCGGTACGCCTGACCGCTTGTTGCACGTTGCCTGGGCCGGAGTTATAGGCCGCCATGGCCAGATACCAATCGCCAAACTGGTTATAAAGATCTTTCAGGTGCCGCGCCGCAGCACGCGTTGACTTTTCCGGATCCTGCCGGTCATCGACCCACCAGGTGCGTCGCAGGCCATAGCCCACGCTACGGCTGGCCATAAACTGCCACATTCCACGCGCGCGAGCGCGGGATAGCGCCTGCGGTTTGAATCCAGATTCAGCCTGGGCCAGATAAATCAGGTCTTGAGGAATGCCTTCTTCCTTGAAAATGCGCAAAATCATGTCGCGATAGCGCCCGGATCGCGCCCATGCGCCTTCAAAAACGCCGCGGCCATGCGTAGAAAAATAATTGATGTAGCCGGCCACGTAGTCATTGATCATCAACGGCAGGTCAGATCGAGTGTGTTGCAGATCAGCTTCCGCTTCAGCTTTAACGTGGGCATCGGCGGAGGGCTCTACCTGGTTGGCCTCATCAATGGGTGCAGGCACCGGCTGCTGTTCCGGCAAGTTCTCTGCGTCTTTGGGCGTCTCTGTTCCAAGCATGCTGATTGCATCTGTAATCTTGTCGAACTCCTGTTGCAGGCGATCATCGGATTTTATGTCTACCTGGATTTGCGTCAGGATTTCCAGTGCGTGATTGAGGTCCTGTCTGGCAGCGTCGAGCTTGCCGGCAACAAAGTTACTCTCGCCTGAGGCATAAGCCTTTTCGGCTTCGGCAATAACGGCTGGCACTGGATCTGAGCTTTGCTGTTCAGCAGCAGGTATCTGGGCCTTTACTGGGACATGTTGCACTGGCTTAAATGCTGTAGATACTGAAGGCGCAGAAGGTGCCGAAGTTGGAGTTGAGGGATCGACGCTGGGCGCCATGGCTTGCGGTGCTGGCTGGGCAGCTTTCTTGCTATCTTTACTGGTGCACCCAAGCGCAGCCGCCAGTCCCACGGCCAGAATGGTTAAACTCAAACGCTTCAAGCAATAACTCCTTTGGCAAAAGCGCAAATTCCGCGCAAGCGCTCATCCATAGCTTTAAATTTGGACGAGCTTTCCTGGCCGAAGGCAGGCAGGCTCCTCCAGGGTAAACCCGGAAGCAGGTTCTTTTATTTTCACACGAATAGAAGCAAACAGGCCCCAGAAAGCGCCGGGGCCTGTGGTTACCTTTGGTCACTTACCAGCTTACGCGCAAGCCAAACTGGAACTGCCGTGGATCAAACGCCGCAGTCGGCTGGCCGGCTTCAGTGTAAAGCGTATTTACGTCTGCAACGTTAAAGCGATTAATAAAGTTGAACATATCCACCATGCCTTCCAGCTTCATGCGTTCATTGATGCTGAAGCTCCGGGCAATGCGCATATCGGTAAAGATCGTCATTGGCCGCAGGCCGGCGTTTCGACTCAAATTCCCGTCAAGAGAGCCGGTAAACGAGCCATCCAGCGGATTGGAATCAATAAAGCATGGAATCTGGAATGCCCCGGTGGGTGAAGCCTGGGATGGGACCGTTGGGAAGCCGCAGGCGTTGGTTGGAGTACTTGACGCAACGGCGTTCGGCCGGTCAGTGGATGTGCTGAAGTTAAAGTTCTGGTCCGTAGCGGTCACAATGTTGAACGGACGGCCCGAACTGAACTCAATAATTGGGGCCAGAGTCCAATCGCTTAAGAACTTGCCCCAGAAATTGGCGCCGGCTTTGCCGCTCTGGTAGATGCCGCTGAAGACGAAGCGATGGCGCTGGTCAAAGGTAGAGTTGGAGCGCTCCGCAGCCGGATTCAAGTCATTCTGGGGTGAGAGCAGCGTTTGCAGGTCGGTGGAATCATCAATTGCGTGGGACCACGTGTACGAAACCAGGAACTCATAGTGGTTCCGCATCCGCTTGCGCAGGTTCAGCGTCATCCCGTTGTAAACGGAGCTGCCATTGGAGAAATTGGCCACCATATCGCTGAAGGGCACTGTGGGGCCCAGGCCCAGGTGGTATTGCCCAGCCACCAGGTTAGCCAAGCCCATGCAGGGCGCAAATACTGAAGTGAGTGATGGGTTGATTCCTGAGGGCCGGAAGAAGCTCAACAACGCTGGCGGTACAAAAGCGCCTGCCGGTCCAACATTGCAAGTGGCAATCGTTAACGGATTGGTAAAGAGCGGCTGCGAGTTTGCGACTGCCCAGGCATTCGCCCGTTCCCAGTTCTCCACAATGGCCTTGGGGTTAGCCGGGTTCACGTTGATGGGACGATTGAGATGGTGACCGCCCGTATAGTTGTAGGTCGCGCTCACAGCAAACTCGTGCCCCAGATCGTGCTCAATGGAAAGCCCAGCCTGCTCGGCATAGCCATAGACAAAGTTGCTGGCCGTGGGAAAGCCGAAAGGTTGTGAGATGAGCGGCACGCCCGCGGTCAGATATTGCTGATTAGCAAAGACCGAAGGCGCATTAGGCGCAGGATTGAAGCGCTGCTGGGAATCTAGGAAGTTTGCCGCTGCTGCAAGCCCGGGCGAGAGACAATTACCAACGCCGAGCAGCCCCTGGAACGCATTAACAGCATTTAAGTTAAGCGCATTTGCCGGCGAGGGAGGTGCAGCCGGATTGCACGGAGAGCCGCCAAACAAAATGAACTGGGGCGCCTGGCTGCCATCCGCCACGTCAGAATCAAAGGTCAGCGCCAGCAGCGGATGGTCATAGAACATGCCGTACGAACTGCGGATTACCGTCTTGCCATCGCCTTTGGGGTCCCAGGCCAGGCCAACGCGAGGAGCCACGTTATTGGTGTCTCGTGGTATGCCTTGCGTGATCCCCAGCGCGCTCTGCGCTACTTGTGAAATGGAGTTCACAGCTTTGAACTGCGGTGAAAGCTCATAGTCATAGCGCACGCCGTAATTGAAAGTCAGGTTATTGCGGACGCGCCATGAATCCTGCGCGAAAACGCCGGTGTACGTGGTGCTGAATTCGTCATGCGGATTGCCAATGCCTTGAATGAACACCTGCGGAAGGCCCAGCCCGTAAGCCTGTACCGCTGAGAAGTTCGGAAAACCGGCAAAGGCGGGGCTCACCTGGGAGCCGGTCAGCTCGGCAAAGTTGTAGATACCACCAAAGTTCACCGTGAAGTCGGCAACAACGGGTAGATACGTCAGGTCGCCGCCGAATTTGAAACTGTGGCGGCCTTTGATGATGGAGAAGTTATCGCCCCCCTGGCTGCGTTTTTGCACCCGCTGAACAAAGGAGAAAGGTTCGCGCCCAAAGAATGCGAACCCGGGAATGTTGACGGCTACATCGCCGCCGCCCGGAGCAGGAGAAAAGTTGTACAACAGCCCGCGGCGAGAAAATTCGTAGCGGGCCTCATTGATCCTATTGCTGCCCAGGATCCAGGTATCCTGCGCGCCGATGCTGCCATCATGATAGTTCTGTGTTGAGGTGCGGGAAAAAGCGTTCTGGCCAAAGTCCTGGTTCTGCGCGTTTACCTGGATGCCGGTCTGGTTGCTGGGACTGAGCGCTCCGCGGACCATGATGGAATTGTTGTTGGTGAATTTGTGATCGAGGCGAAGAGAGTAAACATCAGTGGCTTCTGATATTGGATAGTTGCCGGTCTGGCTTATCAGGTTATGGAATGACGCCGGCAGCGGTGCTCCGGTTGTGGGAAAGAAACCCAGTGGGGTAAGCGCACCCGGCGTTCCCTGCAGTGCAACCCCTGAGCCTCCCGCCGCAAGCTGGGCATAGGCAACTGTGAAAGGACTAACCGGCGCGGTGCTCAGGAACTGTGCTTGTGCCGGTGTAACCAGTGAGCCCGCGGGCAGCCCGAAGGTGGCGGCATTCGAAAGCGGAACCAGCCCAAAATTGTCTGCGCCAATAGTGGAGAATCCTGTCTCCTGCCGCCGCGTGGTTTCAAAAGAGAAGAAATAGAAGGTGCGGTCTTTCTTTAGCGCGCCGCCAAACGCCACGCCTGCCTGCACGCGCGTATAAGCCGGGTCAGGAGTGTTGGTGAACGGGTTCTGCGCCTGGAAATTGCGATTGCGCAGATAGCCAAAAACGCTGCCGTGGAAATCGTTGGTTCCGGACTTGGTAATGATGTTGACTACGCCGCCGGAGGCACGGCCATATTCCGCTTCATACCCGTTGGTGATGATCTGAAATTCCTGCACGCCTTCCTGGGAAAGCGTGGAGCGGATGCCATTCACTGCGTTGTCCACGGCGTCCATGCCATCTACGTTCACCACGTTGGAGCGCGCGCGCTGGCCGCCGAAATTCAGGCCTGAGGTCGGCGCTGCGCCAATGCTTGGGGCCACATCGCGTTGGACTTGTGAGTTAGTCAGCGAGAAATTGACGTAGTTGCGGCCATTGATCGGCAGGTTCTCAATCCGCTGCTGGCCGATCGTGGTGCTCGTCGAGGTTTTAGACGTCTCCACCAACAGCGGCTCGCCCGTGACCAGGACTTCCGTTTCTGCCGTCGGCAACTGCATGGTCACCGGGTAATCGGCCACTTGCCCCACAGTGAGGCCCACGTTCTTGGCCACCAGTTTGGCAAAACCTTTGGCTGTGACGGTAAGAGTGTAGTGGCCCGGCGGCAGTGAAAGCAGGGTAAAGAACCCGAACTCATTGGTCTGGACCGAGCGCTCAAAATTTCTTGCTTCGTCGTGGACAGTCACCGTGGCGTCCTGGATTACAGCGCCATTTGGGTCTTTTACTGTGCCGTGCAGATCGGCAGTGGCGGCCGTCTGGGCTGTGGCTGAAACGGTGAGGGAGAACACGAACAACGCAAACACCAATCGCTGAATAATCTTCATTTCCTGCTCGCTCCTTGCCCAACGCGGCAAAAAACAGTTTGTTGCCGTGCAGAAGGGCGGATGGTGCGCTTTTTATCATCCTGCAGAGACAAAGGCAAGCAAGTTATTTACCGGTAAGGCACTTTACGTAGAGCCAGGGCCGTAACGACCCGAATAGAGGTTCGATGGGCTTGGCCTTCTTACCTAAAAATCTGGACATTCATAGCGACGTTCCGGCGTATAATTTGCCGCATTAGCTCCATTTTCTGGAGGGGGCCTATGCGCACGAACATAATGCTCGGTTTGTCCGCGGCTGCTGCTTGTTGTCTATTAGCCTTTGCCTGGGGAGAACAGAGGAGACCCACTGCGCCGCTGCCGCAACCTCGGATTCAGGAGCGGGTTTCTCCGGAACAGCATAAAGCCGTGGTGCGCCGTGTGTTTGATGAGCTGTTCAGCCGGGGCAATTACTCCGCGATCAGTCAGATTTATGCGCAGGATTGCATCGTCCACCACGGCGGCAAGACCACCAGGCTGGATGAAGCTATATCAGAAGGCAAAGGATGGCGCTCCGCTGCTCCCGATCTCCAGATGGTTCCTGAAAACATGTCGGTCCAGGACGATATAGTAACGGTTTCATGGATAGCCAGAGGTACGCATACCGGCCGGGGCAACGGCCTGAACAAGCCTACGGGAAAACGCTTTCAAATGCGTGGCATGAGCCGTTTTCGCATGGTAAACGGCAAGATCGCCGAAGTCTGGAATGACTATGACCGCAATGAGCTTTTCCGGCAGATTGGCGTCTCGCCTGCTGCGGCTTTCTTGTATGACCAATCTGAGGACCTGCGCTGGGCACTGAACCGCGCGCTTTCCAGCGGATCATCGCCGGCGATATTTGACCGCTAAAGCACAAGGCTTTTTAGCTCTGCGCTCTTTACCTCGATTAGAAAAAATCTGTATGAGCCGCCCGGTGGTCGATTCGCCAGAGTCGCAGTTGGACGCCTTTGGCATGGACCGCCACTTCATTGAGTCTTGGGGTAAAACGCTCTTTCATTTCCTTCGCAAATATTATTGGCGCATTGAGGTCAGAGGCCTGGAGCACGTCCCTCAAGCGGGCCGGGCGGTGCTGGCGGGAACGCATCGCGGTTTTATGCCCTGGGACGCAGTGATGGTCTTGCACCTCATCGAGCGCAGCACCGGCAGGGTTCCGCGCTTTCTGGTCCATCCAGGATTATTGAAGTTTGGCGTCATGGCCAAGTTCATCAGGAAGCTGGGCGGTGTGCTGGCCTGCCGTGAGAACGCAGATTGCATCCTGGCGGCTGACGAACTTTTGGGCATTTTGCCGGAAGGCGTGGAAGGCGCATTTTCACTGTATCGAGACGCTTACAAGGTCGGGAGCTTCCGCCGTGACGATTTCATAAAGATAGCGCTCTGTCACCGCGCTCCAATCATTCCATTTGTCATTGTGGGCAACGCAGAAATCCTGCCCATGTTTGCCCGGATTAAGTCGCGCTGGTGGACGCGGCATCTGGATTGGCCCTATCTGCCCATCACAACTTTTCCCCTGGTACCTGCACCGTTGCCGTCAAAATGGCATGTCCAGTTCCTGCCTGCCATAAACCCCCAGCAAAGCTATCCTCCAGAGGCTGCGCGCGACCGTTTAGTGGTAAAAGCCATCAGCCTGGAAGTGCGGAGTGCAATGCAGAATGCGCTGGATGACATGGTGAAACGCCGGCGCTCCATATTCTGGGGATCGATCTTCTGACCCTGAATGTTGGCAACTGCCTGATTTTGGGTAATTCCGGGGGAAATTAAAGGTGCTCCTACCGAAGTTACTTTTACAATCCAGGTACATCTCCATAAACTAGGGGCACTCTCCCCAGGAACTCCCAGAAAATCCCGGTAAACTTGACTGGTATTTTCTTTCCCATCCTGTGAACACTCCAGGACGGGGTTGTTTGATGGACGGCACAGTCGTGGCAAAGTCAAAGACGCAGAGCAAGAACTACGTAAACACATTCGCCAGCGCGGTGGCTGCGCTCAGCCGCGCCGGTGAGGACATTACTGCGCGTGTCCTGGAAATGCTGGTGAGCGACTTTGACGCTGCCCGCGCCGAGCTCTGGCTCTGGGACGGCTCTTCCGGCTCCTGCTATCTTACCCACGCGGAAGGCCTGAAGGCTGCGCACCGTCTTGACTATGCCGCAGCGGGATCAGGCGCTGTGGGCAAGATTGCACACAATAAGACCACGATTGAAAACATTGTTCTCTCAACTTTTGGCGGTGACGATCAGGAGTTTGCCCGCGCTACGGGCCTGAGCCATATCTCAGGCTATCCTCTGCTGGCCGCCGGACAGCTTGCCGGTGTGCTTGCCATTTACACCACGGGCGAGGTGCCTGAAGACCTGCTGCTGTGGTGGCGGCTCTATTCTGAAATGAGCGCGGCCAAGCTCAACAATGTTCTCGCTACACAGGAAAAAGACAAGCGCATCAACCAGCTTTCGCTTCTGTTTGAAGCCACGCGCCTGCTGAATTCCACGCTTGATCTGGCTGAGCTGCTGGAGCTGATTCTCAAAATCGCGCGGACCGAGGTCAAAGCCGAACGTGGCACGGTTTTCCTGGTTGATAAATACCGGGAAGAGCTGTGGTCGATCGCCGCTTCGGGCCTCGACCATCAGGAGATCCGTATTCCTTTCGGCAAAGGCATTGCCGGGCAGGTGGCCGTATCCGGCGAACTGGTCAACACCGAGGATGCTTATGCGCTGCCATCATTTGATCGCACTCTCGATCAGCGCTTGAACTTCCGCACCAAGTCACTGCTCATTCTTCCAATTCGTCACCACTCAGGAGAGATCGTCGGCGTGCTGCAACTGCTCAACGCCCAGAGCGGAAAGTTTTCTCCTGAAGATATCGGCTTCCTCACCAAGCTTTCCGGGCACATGGCCATGGCTCTGGAAAACGCACAGCTTCATCGCGACACGCTGGAAAAGCAGCGTATGGAACGTGAGCTTTCGCTGGCGCGCAGCATCCAGCAGCGCCTGTTGCCGGATGCGCCGCCGGTGGTTCCCGGTTATGACATTGCCGTGCTGAGCGACTTCTGCTTTGACGTAGCTGCTGACTACTATGACTTCATCAATCTTGGCCCGCAGTCACTGCTGCTGGTGAGTGCCGAGGTGGAAGGCAAGGGCGTCTCTTCCGCGCTGATCATGGCCAATTTGCAAGCCACGCTGCGCGCCCTGGTCATGCATCTGCACTCGCTTGAAGTGCTGGCCTTCTCGCTGAATGAAATGCTCTATACCTACACGCGGGCAGGCAAGCATCTCAGCGTTTTTCTGGGTCTGGTTGATACGCGCCGCAACGTGCTGCAATACGTGAACGCCGGTCACGTTCCGCCCATCCTGGTGAAAGGTTCAACCGGCGAAGTGAAGTTGCTGGAAGAAGGCGGCACAGTCATCGGCCTCTTCCCTCAGGCCGACTACACCCGCGGCACCATCAAGCTGGAAAAAGACGACCTGCTGGTCTGCACCACTGATGGAATCATCCACATCTCTGACGAGCAGAAGCACGAATACGGCGCACGCCGCCTGACAGATTTTGTGCGCCGCAATCGCGAACGTACTGCACAAGGCATGGTGGACGCCGTCCTGGCCGAGCTTTCCGCCTATTCCACGGCTAGCATGAATGACGATGACAAGGTGCTGATTGCCTTGAAGGTTACGGCGGACAAAGAAAGCTCTCCTGAAACCCCGAATCCCGCGTAGCGACTTTTTTTGCAATGCCAGAGACTTCGGGAAAAGCTACTCTTTCGGCACCGTCTCTGACGTCTCTTCCGACTTCGCGCTCTCATTCCCGCGCAAATCCACCGCAGAAACAGAATAGAAATATTTCATCCCGGCTTGGATTCCTGGATCGGCAAACCGGGGCGTTTTGACCAGCTCAGAATTCACCTTTACCGGCGGCTCGCTTCCGATATGGCGATACACGTTATATCCAGCCAGATCAGGTTCGCTATTGGGTGTCCATGTCAGGTCAATAAATGAGCCACCCGGAGCCGCCGAGTACACAGCCTGCACTCCAGAGGGAGAGGCGGGCGGAAACGTATCATGTGCAAAAACCGTAGTAACGGGCGAACCGTCGCTCTCCACTTCCCCCTTGCGATTGCCTGCCTGCCACAGCGTTACCGGAACAACCCAATACTGATAGCTCTTTTCCCACTCAATGCCATCATCCACAAAAATAATGGCTTCATTGCCCGCGTTCACCTGCTTGACCATTGCAGAATCATTCGCGTCTACCAGCTTGCGCATGATCCGGTAAATGTATTGTGCATTGATCTGCGTTTCATTCTTCGGCGGCCAGCCCTGGTCCCAGGAGATGCGGATACCTGTGGGAACAGGCTCTGCCTGCACCTTCTGTGGGGTGGGCAGAGTCGGCACCAGCGGCACCGTGGCGCGATTAGGCAATCCAAAGGACTTGCCGCCGCGGTTCTGTGCCAGCACGCTGTAAACCGCAAACTCAGCGCCGCCTGAGTGCAGCAAATCAGTCAAAGAGTCTTTGGCCGTGGCTTGAGCAGCCCGTTCATCTTTTAGCGTTGGCTCCAGCGGCTGTTCAGAGACGGTCTGGAAGTGCAACACTGGGTCATGCGCGGAGATCAGTGCTCGCTGCACCAGCATCTTGCCCGGTTTGCGGATCAACTCTCCATCACTGGTTTCCGTCGGCGTGGTCCAGGTTAAAGTGACCGTGTCACCTTTGCGCACAGCCTGAAGATCGCCAACGAATTTGGGAATGCCAGTGGAAGGCGGCTGCGGAGCGCCAGGCACGCCGCAGCTTGTGAGGCATAAAATCCCGAACCCCGCAACCACGAATAGGCGCAGTGCTTGTCGATTGCAACGGAGCGGGTGAGGGAACCCTATCGTCATAAGAAATTTGAAGGCGGAAGAAATCTTAGCAGAGCTGGATTTTGGCGGAAAAGCATGGCTTGTCAACCTTGGAGTTCTTGTTGTTATAGGGTTCCCTCGTTTCGCTCGGGATTTGCACAAGAACGCTTACAGGATATACCGCGACAAGTCCTGGTCTTTCACAATATCCACCAGCATTTTCTTCACATAATCAGCGTCCACTTTGACTGATTTATCGTCCATGTCGGGAGCGTTGAAGCTTATCTCATCCAGCACGCGCTCCATGATGGTGTGCAGGCGGCGCGCGCCAATATTTTCTGTAGCTTCGTTCACCTGGAAAGCAAAGTGAGCCACTTCATTCAGCGCTTCGCGCGTGAACTCCAGCTTCAGGCCTTCGGTTTCAAGCAGCGCCGTGTACTGCTTCACCAGTGAAGATTTAGGCTCCGTGAGAATGGCAATGAAGTCCGCCATAGTCAACGACTTCAATTCCACCCGGATGGGGAAACGCCCTTGCAGTTCAGGGATCAGGTCGCTGGGTTTGGAGACGTGGAACGCTCCTGCGGCGATGAACAGAATATGGTCGGTGCGCACCATGCCGTAGCGTGTGTTTACCGTGGTTCCCTCTACGATCGGCAGAATATCGCGCTGGACGCCTTCGCGTGAGACATCCGGGCCGTGACCGCTCTCGCGTCCGGCAATCTTATCAATCTCATCCAAAAAAATGATTCCTGCCTGCTCCACGCGCTCCACCGCTGTGCGGGTCACCTGGTCCATATCAATCAGCCGCGATTCTTCTTCCTGCGCCAGGTATTCAAAAGCTTCGCTCACCTTCATCTTCCGTTTTTTAGTGCGCTGGCCAAAAATGTTGGGCAGCATGTCCTTAATGTTGATGTCCATCTCCTCCACGCCCTGGTTGGAGATGATTTCAAATGCAGGAGTTGAGCGCTCACGTACCTCCAGCTCAACGGTGCGTTCATCCAGCTTGCCTTCGCGCAGTTGCTGGCGCAGCTTTTCCCGCGTGCGGGTAGATGAGTCTTCTCCTTCCGCTGCCAGCGCAAACCCTGCAGTGGAGGCTGCGGGTGTGGGAACGCCGGGAAGCAGCAAGTCCAGAAGCCTCTCTTCAGCCTGAAGCTCGGCTTTGTCTGTGACCTCTTCCAGCTTTTCTTCGCGCACCATGTCAATGGCGATCTCCACCAGGTCGCGGATCATCGATTCCACATCGCGGCCAACGTAGCCGACCTCAGTAAATTTTGAAGCCTCAACTTTCAGGAACGGTGAATTGGCCAGCCGCGCCAGTCGCCGCGCGATCTCAGTTTTCCCCACGCCTGTTGGCCCAATCATGATGATATTTTTCGGCATGATGTCTTCAGCAATGTCCGGCGGAAGTTTTTGCCGCCGCATGCGATTGCGCAAGGCAATGGCCACAGCGCGTTTGGCGTCATGCTGGCCGACTACGTACTTATCCAATTCGGTAACAATTTCTTTCGGGGTAAGCTCATCCAGCATCACGTCTGCTTCTTCCGTCACGCTGGGCAAATAAATCGCCATTACTGCACTCCTGCAAGCTCTTCCACTACAAAGTTCTCATTGGTAAAAATGCAAATCTTGCCGGCAATCTTCATTGCTTCCTCGGCAATCTTCCGCGCAGGAAGCTCAGTGTTATCCAGTAAAGCTCTGGCCGCCGCCAGGGCATACGATCCGCCGCTGCCAATGGCTGCCACGCCGCCATCAGGCTCAATCACGTCTCCGGCTCCGCTGATCAGGAAGATCATGCTCGCATCCGCCACCAGCAGCAGGGCTTCCAGATGGCGCAGCATTTTGTCCGTGCGCCACTCCTTGGCCAGCTCCACCGCGGCGCGTCCCAGGTTGCCGTGGTACTGTTCTAGCTTGGCTTCAAAGCGGGCAAAAAGCGAGAACGCGTCTGCGGTCGATCCGGCAAAGCCGGCCAGAATCTTCTCGTTATAGAGCCTGCGGATCTTGCGCGCGGTGTGCTTGATTACGTTTTCACCCAGCGTAACCTGGCCGTCAGCAGCCATTACAACACTGCCTCCGCGGCGAACACAGACCACTGTGGTAGAACGGATTTTGTTCTGTTTTTTGGCGGGAGTTAACGTTCGTTTAGATGTCATGAGGACAATTTCTTATTATACAGCGCGGATTCCTTGACTGGGCGGGCCGATCACCCTTCAGGGCTTATTCCCGTTTTAAGAAAAACCAGCTTAGAACTCGGGCCGCTTACAGATCCGGTTTTTCGCGATTACGAAGGTATGCCATGTGCGGCCGGGCCGGGTTCCCGCCTTTCGCTTACATTCCAGCTCTGGCCGTTACCTGCAATTGCAGATAAGATGTGTCCAATTTACCTTTAGGAGGTTGCATGCTTCACAAAGGCAAAATAGTGGTGTCAGCAGTTGTTCTGGTCATGTTCCTTGCCGGGACAGTTCCTGTGCGGGCTCTGATTCGCGATGATGATCGGAAGTGTGAACAGCGCATCCACAGGGCGGAAGACAAATTACAGAACGCGATTCGTAAGCACGGTGAGCACAGCCGCCAGGCGGAGCAGCGTCGGCATGAGTTGGAAGAGGCGCGTGAACGCTGCCATCATCATGGCGATCGCGATCACGACCACGACCGCCGCTAAATTAGTCGCAAGAACTGAACAAGGATTTGGGCCGGGCCTTTACAGCCTGGCCTTTTCTATTCCTGCTTGCGCCTGATTTGATACATTTTCTCCATGGCAAAAGATGTTCCTATTGGCATTCGGGGCCAGGCGGAAGAAACCGTAGTGCACCGCCATACGCTCAACTATCACAATTCGGCGCTGCCTTCCATTTACTCCACTCCAAATATGATCGGCCTTATGGAGTGGGCTGCCTCCAATGCCCTGCTGCCTTACTGCGCCCCAGGCGAGATCAGCGTGGGTACGGCCATCAACATTGAGCATCGCGCACCCACTGCAATTGGCGCACTGGTAAAAGCTGAAGCTGTGCTGGAATCTGCTAACGGGCGTTTTTATGTTTTCAGGGTCACGGCGCACAACGGCGTTGCAGAGATCGGCCGAGGCACGGTTACCAGGGCTTTTGTAAATCCAGCGGAGGTGGCAAAGCGGCACGGTGAGCGGAACGCAAAGGCTTGAGTTCACGCGTAGGGTACCCGCACTCTCTGCATCCCCAGGACTTCCGGCGGACTCTAACTTGGATCACAAGAATTTGGATGGAGATATCTCGTATGAAAATGCGGCAACTGGGAAATTCGGGAATTCAGGTTGCGCCACTGATGTTGGGCGGCAACGTCTTTGGCTGGACCGCCGATGAGCCGGCCTCTTTCAAAATCCTTGATGCCTTTGTTGCTGCCGGCCTGAACTTTATCGATACGGCAGATAGCTACTCCACCTGGGTTTCCGGCCACAGTGGAGGCGAATCTGAGACCATTCTCGGCAACTGGTTCAAGCGCAGCGGCAAGCGCGATCAGATTATTATCGCGACCAAAGTGGGTTCAGAGCTTCCGGGACAGGGCAAAGGGCTTTCTCGCGCGTGGATCATGCGCCAAGCAGAAGCTTCCCTAAAGCGGCTGCAAACCGATTACATTGATCTCTACCAATCGCATCGCGACGATCCCAGCACTCCCGTTGACGAAACGCTGGAAGCGTATGCGCAATTGATGCAGCAAGGGAAAGTGCGGGTGATTGGCTGCTCAAACTTTACTGCGGAGCGCATTCAGGAATCTCTGGCCGCCAGCCGCAAACATGCGTGGCCACGCTATGAGAGCCTGCAGCCACATTACAACCTATATGAGCGTGCGAGGTATGAGAGCACTCTCGAGCCTGTGGTACTGCAGGAAAAGATGGGCGTGATTCCTTATTACTCGCTGGCCAGCGGCTTTCTTACCGGCAAATACCGTTCCGAGGCGGACCTTTCCAAGAGCCCGCGCGGCCAGGCGGCAAAAAAATATCTTAATGATCGCGGCTTCCGCATCTTGCAGGCGCTTGATCAGGTGGCAGAAAAGCGCCAGGCCACGCCCGCCCAGGTGGCATTGGCATGGCTGATGGCCCGTCCCAGCATTACAGCGCCGATTGCCAGCGCTACCAGCGTGGAACAGCTCAATGATCTTGCCCGCGCCACGCAACTGGAACTTGACCATGCATCAATCGACCTGCTGAACAAGGCCAGCGCGTATGAGGAGCCGGAAAAGCGGATCGCTTGATCCTATTCTAAAATCCCGAACCCCGCGGCCACGAGGATATGTCTTTCTTTGAGGCTGTAACGACACGGGTGAGGGATCGCTATAGTCACTAAAGCTCTACGGGTTGACGCTCGCCCTATTTGTTGAAATCTCGACTTCGGATTTTTCGCAGCCATAGTGGTCCCTCACCCGCTCTGTTAGAGTTTTTCAAGGCTGACGCACTCTCTTAATCGCGGGATTCGGGATTTCAGAAAAAGCCGCATTTCAGAAAAAATGCAGTTCTTCTCCACCACCGCCGATGCCGTTGCAGCCACCACCAAGAAGACTGAGAAGGTTCGTCTGGTGGCAGAATATTTCGCGTCTCGCCCCGTGGATGAAGCTGCGCAGGCAGCAGTCTTCTTTTCCGGACGCGCTTTTCCCGCCTGGGAAGATCGCACGCTGCAAGTCGGCGGTGCGCTATTATGGCGCGCGCTGGGAGAAATCTCAGGCAAGGGAGAAGTGGCCCTGACCGCCGCCTACCGCCGCCATGGCGATTTGGGATCGGCCGCTCAAGACCTGCTGGAACATGCCGCGGTTCGCAAGGCTTCTCTTTCTATAGCGGATGTCGCGGCAAGTTTTGACGAGCTTGCCCGCACTTCAGCTGCGGCGCAAAAGTCACACTTGCTGCAAGACCTGCTGCGTCGCGCAACGCCTGTAGAAGCAAAATACGTGATCAAGATCATTAGCGGTGATCTGCGCATTGGCCTGCGGGAAAGCCTGGTGGAAGAGGCCATCGCCAAGGCCTTTGATGAAAAAACCACCGCTGTGCAGCGGGCCAACATGTTGCTAGGCGACATCAGAGAAACACTGCGGCTGGCAGCGCGCCATCAGCTTGATCACGCACGCATGAGGCTTTTTCATCCCATCGGCTTCATGCTGGCCAGCCCCGCGCAGGACGCGGCTGAGGCCTTCTCCTATTTCACCCATGCTGCTGTGGAAGACAAATATGATGGCATTCGCGCTCAGGCCCACATCGGCGGCAAGGGCGATCCACGGGTTCGTCTTTTTTCGCGCACGCTGGATCAGCCAGTCATTTCCTGAACTGCCGCCCGCGCTCCAGGCTTTTCCTGAGGCAGTAATTCTGGATGGTGAAATCCTGGCCTGGAGCCCTGACACAGCCCAGGCCTTGCCATTTTCTGAGCTGCAAAAGCGGCTGGGGCGCAAGACCGTTTCTGAAGAGATGGTCCGCACCGTGCCCGTCATTTACATGGCATTTGACATTCTTTATGCGCAAGGCGAATTAACGATTGAGAGACCGCTGGAGCAACGCAGGAAAATCCTTGAGCAGGCGTTTGCCTCGGTTCCCCCAGACGGTTTTGCTGTTGAGCATTCACTTGCCACACAGAATCCACAGGGCCAACTGATTTTTGAGCCGGTGATTGCCGCGGGCAAGGGAATTCCGCGCGTGATCCTTGCTCCGGCGCTCACTGCGAATTCTGCCGGGCACCTGGAAGAAATCTTTGTAGCCGCGCGCCAGAGAGGCAATGAAGGCCTCATGGTCAAAGATCTCACCTCGCCATATGTGCCGGGACGCCGAGGCAAATCATGGCTGAAACTTAAGAAAGAGCTCGCCACGCTGGACGTGGTGGTTACCGCTGTGGAGTGGGGCCATGGCAAGCGCAACAAAGTTTTAAGCGACTACACTTTTGCCATTCGTGATGGCGACGAGCTTTTGAACGTGGGCAAAGCTTACTCCGGCCTCACAGACGCTGAGATCGCAGAGATGACGCAGTGGTTCCTGGAACACACCATTCAAGACCAGGGCTTTCGACGCGCGGTTGAGCCAAAAATTGTGCTGGAGGTGGCTTTCAACAACATGATGCGCTCCAACCGCCATGAAAGCGGCTACGCTCTGCGCTTTCCGCGCATCCTGCGCATACGTACTGACAAGACGGTAGATGAGATTGATACGCTGGAGACGGTCAGGGAGATTTTTGCCCGGCAGCAGGTCAGCCCGAAACGGCGCGAAGCATAAAGAGTTTCTAACGTCTGGTTCTTACCTGCTCCCGTTCCCGTATCTGGCCAAAAGGAATCACGCAGCCGTGGGCCACCTCACAATCCACGTTTTCCAACTGAATTGTGGTGTGGTCAATATGGTAGGTGTTGGCCAGCAATTGCGTCACCCGGCGCAGGATGATCTGGCTCTCAGAGACGGTTATATCGTCGATTCGTATGTGGCAGGAGAGCGCGTGCGTATCTGATCCCAGGCTCCAAACGTGGACATCGTGAACGTCGCGCACACCATCAATTTTACTCAGCACGGTGCTTACATGCTCAGCAGAAAGGCCCTGTGGCGCCCCTTCCAGAAGGATATTCAGCGTCTCGCGGATAATGCCAAACGAAGACCAAAGAATCAGGCAGCCGATGCCGATGGAAAGCGCTGGATCGATCCACGTTCTTCCAGTCCAAAGAATCGCCCAGCCGCCCACGATTACAGCCGCAGTGGACAGCGTGTCGCCTAGCTGGTGAATAAAGGCACTGCGAATGTTCACGTCACGGGCAGCTTTGAACAGTACCCAGGAAATCGCTCCATTCATGACCACACCAACCACGGCTACCCAGATCATGATCTTGGGTTGCACCGTAACCGGGGTACGCATCCGCATAAGCGCTTCATAGAAAATGTAAAACGCAATCGCTACCAGAGTGAGCGCATTGACGAAGGCCGCCAGAACACCTGCCCGGTGATAGCCAAAGGTTTTGGTAGCGCTGGGAGGCCGGGTCTGGATAAATACTGCCACCCAGGAAAGCAGCAGGGCGATCAAGTCGGTAAAGTTATGCCCTGCTTCAGAAAGCAGCGCCAGGCTATGCGCCTTTAGGCCCGCTATGAGCGTGATGAGCACATACGCGAGCGTAGCCGCCAATGAGTACCGCAAAGCTTTCGCGCTCAGAGGCGCATGCGTGTGCGTATGCGCAGAATGCATATTCTTAAGTGTACCGCCGAATTCGGTTTGGATTCGAGCTTACTTGGAAGGTGGAACCTTAACGCCCACTCTGGCATGAATTATGCCAAATATGAGCATGGCGTGGAGTCCCAGCGTCCTTTTTCTGGGGATCATTGTCCTTTGTTCCGTCTGACAAATCCAGAGTTTTTAAGGTTTTGAAAAGACTCTGGTAACGTAAAAACAGTCAAAACTTGGCCTCAAATTTGCATCCTAAGAAAAGAGTATTTTGTCTGCCAGGACAAGATCGCAGCCCGCCAAGGGGATGGGGTTCCTTTCAGGGAGGTTTTCTTATGAAGATACGGTTTTTCTTGCTCGGCATAGGGTTTTCCGTAGCGTTGGCCGCGATGGGCCAAACTTCCAGCCAACCGTCAAGCCAGACACAAACGCCTCCTGTAACCTCAACAACACCTGCAAACCAGGTGGGAAACGGCGCGCAAACTAAATCAGGGACGCCTGCGCCTTCAGCCACTACCAGTCCTGCGGGACAGGTTAACCCTACAGGCTCAGCCCAGGCGCCGCAAACTACAACTCCTAGTACGCCACCAACAGGCGGCGTTGCCGGGGCTGCCAGTTCCAGCGCTACTCAAAGCTCACCCATTGAGCCTTCTTCTACCGGCGTAGCTGCTGTTTCAGACTCTGATCTGGAAGGCCAGATCCAAAACGCGCTGAATAAAGAGCCGACTTTGACCGGCGATAGCACTCATGTAACGGTTACCCCTGACACGATTGAATTGTCTGGTAACGTGAATACAAGCAAGGAAAAGCTTACGGCCACCCGTATTGTGCAATCGTATGCCGGCAGCAAGAAGGTTTTGAATCATCTTGCCATTGGCGGGAAGGGCTCACCGAGCGCTCAGCAGCAGGAAAACCCAGCAAATACTACGAATCCTGCAAGCACTACGAATCCGACGACCAACCCAGAGCCTAATAAAGGCAGCCGCCGGCCACCGCTCAGATAAGAGTAAGATCAATATTCAAAGCGCGCCTGCTGGACCTGCTGGTTCACGGCGCGCTTTTCATTGGGCGGAAGGCGGAAAATTGCGCCCTCCAGGCGAAGAAGCTTCTCTTTGGTAGTCAGTCCGCCGCCGTAGCCGGTGAGCATACCGTTTGCACCCAGAACGCGGTGGCAGGGAACTACAATCGCAATAGGATTGTCATGGTTTGCCTGGCCCACGGCGCGAAAAGCTTGCGGCCGCCCAATCTCGCGGGCGATCTCGGCGTAAGTGCGGGTCTGCCCGTACGGAATCCGCAGCAGGGCCTGCCAGCAGTCTTTCTGGAAGGTGGTGCCCACCAGATCAAGCGGGAAGGTAAATTCACGTAATTCCCCGCGAAAATATGAAATGATTTGCTCTTCATAGGTATGCAGGCGGTCGCGTGACTCGGCCCAAATTTCTCCTGCGGAGAGTTGGGGCGGCTTTCCCCGATAAAAATGCAGGAAGCGCAGACCCTTTTCTGTGGCCGCGATCAACAAGGGACCGGCCGGAGACTCTATGACCGTAAAGAAAATTGTCCGGGTCTCAGCCATAAGTAAATTCTAACAAGGTTAAGGTGCCGGATAAAAATTCCAGCAGGTGCTCTGACCTTACAACACGCGCTGGGCTAAACACATCTATTTCAACACTGCTGCCAAAAAAAGAGTGGCGGTGGCGTTCTGCCCTGGGCATTCAGAACGCAATCAAAATCAGTTCTGCTGGCTGCGTGCGACAAGTGTACGTCACGGATTGCAGAGCAGAAGGGTCCTATGGGTTCGGTAGTACAGCCATTCGCGCTTCGAAGTTGGGCTAGTGTTCCAAACCGGGTGTTCCTTCTACTTTCTTCTGTGGCCATTTGCGCGGTTCCAGGCAGAACGTTGGCAGGTGAATAAGAATGGATATCCGCGGGCTGTTGTTGGTGAATTCGGGGAACGTGGGAGAAAGAGAAGAAGATTTATCGTTCCTCACTTCAGGCCCCCTGGGAGTTGTGGAAGTAGCTGGAAAAACGTCGCTGGAGCGTATGGCGGAACGGCTTCAGCAGTTCGGTATTTCACCGGCAGCGGCTGTGGTGGAAACATCGGCCTTTCCCGCTCGTCCAGGTATTGCCAGAGCGCCAGGTTTCAATTACATTGCTGCTCCACCAGATCGTTTCTGGCGCGCCGCTGAAAATGCTTTTAATGAAATGGCACAGAACGGCGCCGAGCTGGTGGTGCTGGTTCGTCTGGGTACCTACGCGGAACTCGACTTTGAACAGCTTGTGCAGTTCCATCTGGACCGTGGAAGCCGCGTAAGCCAGGTCTGCCATGAGGGCAAGAACCTTGACATCTTTTGTATCAGCGCTTCCCGGCGCAACGATGCTGCCTCATTGTTTCGCAGCCAGCTTAGCCGCTGCCGCAGTGAATGCCCGCTCATGGAGCACGCAGGATACGTCAATTATTTAAGCGGCGCCCGCGATCTCCGCCAGTTCGCCATTGACATTCTTACCCGCCAGACGCAAACCTGCCCGGCTGGAGAAGAGCTTAAGCCAGGCGTATGGGTGGAGCGCGCAGCTATCGTGGAAAAAGGCGCACGGATTCTGGCGCCAGCTTTTGTTGGCGCTCTTGCCCGGATCAGGACCGGCGCAGTGGTCACGCGCTGCTCGTCCGTTGAACATCATGCCCAGGTAGATTGCGGATCGGTTGTAGAGAACTCAAGCGTACTGCCTTACTGTTACGTGGGCGCGGGGCTGGATCTTGCGCACTCCGTGGCTGGAATGCGCCAGGTGGCGAATCTTCGCCGTGATGTAACCGTTGAAATTCCTGATCCCAAGCTGATTGACCTGATCTCCGCGACTTCAGGCAAGAAATTTCTGACCTCTGCGGCAGAGCTTATTACTTACCTTCCCCGCATGGCCTGGGGAGGTTTTGCCGGAAGCAGGCAGCCACAGCCCGACTTGAACGCAGCTTTGCGCAAGACTTCACCCGCGTTGGGCAATGCAGCCGGTTATGAAGCTCCGGCCTGCGATACCGAAGCCGCACACAAGTTTCCCAATATGGTTGTAGCGAGGAGATATGGACATCAATAGCAGACCAGTTGTCGTCAAGAGAATGCCTGAGCGCCTTAACAGCCGCACAGCGCGGGAATTTTTGCGCGATGTCCAGGCCTTTCTTCATGCCGATCGCCCGCAACTGGTGTTTGATCTTTCGCAGGTGGTGCAACTGGATGCCGCAGGAGTGGAGATGCTGTTGCGCTGCATGTCTGAAGCGCACAAGCGCGATGGCGATGTGAAGCTGGCCTCGCTCTCGGATCAATCTGCTGTAGTGCTGGAACTCACGCGCACAGAACGCCTGTTTGAAATCTATGAAACGTCCACGGATGCTGCCCGCAGCTTCAGCGGATTTCTGCCCAACGCCATGCGGCAGCAGCTTCTGCACAACAAACGGCCCGCTACGCCGGCTGCGGCCTAGAAGCTCAGGGTTATGTCCCAACCAGAGAGCATCGTCACTCTCCCCAGAACCGATGTGCCTGTTCCGCTAACGGCAAAGCCGCAACGCAGCGCCCATGCCATGGTGCTCAGCGGCAGCCTGATCATGCTGATCAGCATGATGCTGGTAAACCTTTTTAACTTTTCTTACAACGTGGTAATGGCGCGAATGCTTGGCCCGGCCGAGTTCGGCCATATCAACGCCGCAGTCACCATTCTCCTCATGGTTTCATGCGTAAGCCTGGCCTTTCAGCTCGTTTGCACAAAGTTTGTCGCGCGCAATGAGACAACCGGCGGAAAGGCCGCTGTTGTTCGCACGTTGCTGAACAAAGCCTGGATCGCAAGCCTTGCCATGGCTGCAGTGCTCTTTCTGGCCCAGAAGCCGATTTCCTCTTACCTGAACCTGCCCAATCACTGGATGATGGGAGTTCTGGCAATTGGCATTGCGGCTTACGCACCGCTTGGCGTGAAACGCGGCGCCATGCAAGGTGTCTGCGTGTTTCCACGGCTGGGCGGCAACTATGTTCTGGAAGCTTTCACCAGATTTGTGGTGGGCGCGGGCCTGGTGGTCATGGGATACGGCGCGCTGGGGGCCGTGGGAGCGATCTCTGCTGCTGTCATTGCGGCATATTTTTTGCCGCGGATCCCGCAACAGCTTCGCGAAAAAGGCGAAGCCGGCGAGCCGCTCTCTTTTGCTGAGGCGCTTCAGGCAATCGTTTTCTTCATTGGCCAGGTGATTATTAACAACATTGACATTCTCCTGGTGAAACACTTTTTTTCGTCCGATCCGGCGGGCATTTATGCCGCCGTTGCCCAGATCGGCCGCTTGCTCTACTTTGCTGCGTGGTTTGGCGTGGTCAATGCCATGTTTCCGGTGGCTGCGGCAGCAAAAGATGAGCACCGCAAAAGTCACGGCATCGGCTTGCCGCTCCTGCTGGTCTTCGGTATTGCCATCGCCTTTGTGTTGATTGCCTCCTTGTTCCCGCACCTGATTATGGGGGTAATTTTCGGCTCGCGCTTTGTGGACATTGGCTGGCTGCTAGCACTTTATGCCGTTGCCACTGGGCTTTACTCGCTGTGCGTTGTGTTCATCGCATATGAAATGTCGCGCCGCATCGCTAATACTGGATGGCTCCAGCTTATGTTCAGCGCCGCGCTGGTGCTTGGGATCGGCCTGTTCCACGGCAGCCTGCTTGAGGTCATCATCGTGCGCATTGTTCTGATGGCTATCTTGCTGGTGCTGGTGGCAGTTCCATTTCTTCGCAAGCACTCTGCGCGCGAGCCACTGGCGGAGGCGGCATGAAGAAGCTGCGTCGCATTACTGAAGCTGAGGTCATCGCGGAGTTTTTGCAAGGCGAGTTCTTTCACAAGGAATATGACGCTGACCGAGAGCAATTTGCAGATATTGTGAATCATCCCGACCTGACCAGCGAGGTGGAAAATGAGCTTCGCCGCGCCCTTCTCTTTCGCCGGCGAGACACCATGTGGTGGGAGCTGCCGGATGACCGGCAGTGGTGGCAAGTTGAATTTGATCCCGCCGATGTGGAACGGGTATGCGTCTTCCCTCGCGCGCACTGGCGAATGCTTGCTCACGGAAATTTCGGGGTCCGGCATGTGGCTGAAAATGTTCGTAAGCAAATGGAAGCGGGACAGCCAGATGAATTTATCGCCAAAATAGGCGCAATCGCTTCCGGCAAACAGTCTCTCTCGGTTACTTCGCTGATTATCTTTCTGGGGCTGGATGAGCACCGGCCGGTAACGCTGCTGGAAGGAAATCACCGTTTTATTGCCTCATTGCTGGCGCCGGAAAAAGACCTGCTGGCTGGAGCGCGCATGGCCGCCGTATTTTCGCCCAGCATGGAAAAGTGCTGCTGGTACAAAACCAATTTTCAAACGCTTTTCCGTTGCCTGAAAAACCGCATCCAACATTACTGGGACAGAGATCCTGATGTGGCCGGACTGTTGCAGCAAACAGCCAGGTTCCGGAGCACAAGCGCCTCTGTTGAAAGACCGGGCCCCATCAAATCAAAAATCGCGTGAATTTGAGAATGGTAAGTTCCCTGAGGTTTTTATGAAGAGCCAGCACCGAATCGCAAAAATTCTGAGCACCGCATTGACGGCAAGTTTATTCCTGTCGCAGTCTCTTTTTGCCCAGCAGAGCAGCAACCAGCAGCCTGCACAGCAGTCAACAGAAACAACGCAACAACCGGCTACTGCTCAACCGGCGCAAAATCAAAGCGCGACGCCAGCGCCTGCCGGGCAGAGCCAAGAACAGACGCAGCAGGACCAAACCATTCAGCAGCAGAACCAGCAACAGCCTGTAAATCCATCTGGCACCACCGTGAATCCATCGCAAGCGCCATTACAACCGGTAACGACATATCCTGACGCTTCGGGTGCACAGCAAGGACAGCAGCCCAGCACCACAACAGCTCCGGCACAGAGCAACATTCCTGAAAACCCGCAGCCTAAAAAGCCGAGCGAACCGGTGGGCGCAGCCGCCGCAGAGAGCGTTCCAACTGCCGGTGGAGCAGCAGCCAAGCCAGCAGGTGTGGCTATCGCTCCGGCCAAACAGCACCAGACCAGGTCATTGCTGATCAAGGTTGGGGCAGCCTTGGCCGCAGGCGCAGCCATTGGAACGGTGTTTGCACTCAGCCATAGCTCGCCGTCTACGCCTCCGGGATCAGGAGCGCCGGGGGTTACGCAAAAATAATTTGTAACGTTCAGGAGTAAAGTTGCACAAGTTATATGGACGGGCCGAACCCCATGATCAAAGCCGCCGAAACTCCTCTCCTCATCTCCTTCTCCGGTGTGGACGGTTCAGGGAAATCCACGCAGATTGAAAATCTCTGCTCCGCTCTCCACACCGCCGGATTGAAGACCACCCTGCTTGCTTTTTGGGACAACGTGGTGGTGGGCGTAAAGTATCGTGAAGGTTTTGTTCACAAGGTGTACAAGAGTGAGCGCGGCATTGGCGCGCCCGGCAAGCCCGTGAACCGCCGTGACAAGAACATGCGTGGCTGGCATCTTACCCTGGCCCGCCATTTTCTCTATTTGCTTGACGCACTAAATCTGCGCCGCGTTGTGGCTCGGGCAAAAAGGAGTGGCGCCGATGTCGTGATCCTCGATCGCTACATCTATGATGAGCTATCGAATTTGAACCTCGGCAACTCGCTCAGCCGCGGATTCGTGAAGCTGGTCCATGGTTTTGTGCCCCGACCGGACATCGCTTACCTGCTCGATGCCGATCCTGTTGCGGCTTATGCCCGCAAACCGGAATATCCCGTGGAATTCATGAAGAAGTGCCGCCGCGCTTACTTTGAGCTTGCTGCACTGCTGAAAACTATGACCATTATTCCTCCGCTGGCCCTTCCGGACGCGAAGCTGTCTGTGCTGAAAGCAGCGGAACTAGAACTTGCAGCCCAGGGAAAGACCGCGGATCTGATTTCAGGAAGCTTGTCAGCGGCGTAAATTAATTTAGCGGCGAATCAACGCGAAAACCCACGAATCGACTTATTCGAGTATCAATTCGTGTTGTTCCGAAAATGCGTTACCCTGTCATGCTGTTTGCCTTGACAAGGTCGATTTGGGTTGTGCTGTTCCGAAAATGTTCATTTGCGTTTATTCGCGGGCTGAGACTTTCTTAAGCAGCTCCGCAATCTCAGCCTGCTTACCTTCCAGCGCCCAGCCCAGGGCAGTAGAGTTGAATTGCGTATCCCGCAGTTGAACGTCTGCGCCGTGCGAGATCAGAAACTCGACCATCGGCTTATGGCCGTTGATGGCGGCCCAATGCAATCCGGGTGCGCCGAAAAATCCACGGCAGTTGATGTCCGCGCCTTTTTCCAGCAGAAATTGCGCCACCTCAACATGGCCGTTGCGCGCGGCGATGTAAAACGCTTCTGAAACAAGGTCTTTATAATCTTCTGGCGGCGCTGCTTTGCCCCACTTGCCGTTGCCTAAATCTCGCGAGCGCGCCTGGCCTGCGCCGGGCTTGAGCGTAGTTGGCGAATCCCAGAATGATTGCACCACGTCCAACATTCCCAATCCTGCAGCGCACCACATGTTCAACTGCGAATGCGCACCGTGCTCCAGCAGAACATCCGCCACATCGCGGCTGCCCATATTTGCTGCCCATTGCAGCGGCGTCATGCCCCAGGTGACTTCGGCACTGATATTGGCTCCGCTGGTTACCAGCAGCTCTGTCAGCTCGCGATAATTCTTCTCCGCGGCCCAATGCAGTGGAGTCTTGTCATAAGCTCCTTTGGCATTCACCAATGTTGTATCAAGAGAAAGAAGTTGGCGGACCCTGCCCACGTCACCACGCTGGGAAGCTTCCATCATCTCCTCAGGATCGGTCATGTAGCAGACATTGCTTTCCACTGCTCGAATCTCCTTAAGGGAAGCAGCGACCACAAACTTTACCGCTTTTTCTCCACCACCATCGGCTGGATCTGGTCGAGCGGAATGAACTCCGTGGGATAGATGCCGGTGTAGCAGGAAGTGCAGTACGTGGCTTTTTCGCCTTCAGCGCAGGCCGCTCGCAGTCCTTCCAGAGAAAGATAGGCCAGAGAATCGGCGCCGATATAGTCACGAATTTCTTCCACCGACTTGTTTGACGCGATTAGGTGTTCCTTGGAAGGCGTATCCACGCCGTAGTAGCAAGGCGAAATCGTCGGCGGACAGGAGATCCGCATGTGGACTTCCTTGGCGCCGGCGTCGCGCACCATGCGAACAATTTTTCGGCTGGTGGTTCCACGCACGATGGAATCGTCCACCAGGATCACCCGCTTTCCCGCCAGCAGGCTGCGGATGGGGTTGAGCTTCAGCTTTACTCCAAAGTCGCGCACGCGCTGCTCCGGCTCAATGAACGTCCGCCCGATGTAATGATTACGAATCAACCCGAAACGAAATGGTAGCAACGATTCTGATGAATAACCCAGCGCCGCGGCCACACCGGAATCCGGCACCGGAACTACCAGATCAGCTTCAACCGGCGCCTCCTTGGCCAACTGGCGCCCCATTGCCTCGCGGCTGGTTTGTACTGACCGGCCAAAGACCACGCTATCCGGCCGGGAAAAATACACATGCTCAAAGATGCACGCTGATTGCTTCATCTCCGAAGCAAAGAAGCGCGAATAAGTTCCTTCCGGACCAACCACCACCATCTCGCCCGGCTTTACGTCGCGTTCATAGACCGCGCCGATCAGGTCAAAGGCGCAGGTCTCAGAGGCAAAAACAATCGTGTCGCGGCCTTCACCGCCCGCGTTGGGAATGCGTCCCATGGAAAGCGGACGGAACCCACGCGGATCGCGGATGGCAAAGACGCGGTCGCGCGTCATCATCACCAGGGAAAACGCGCCTTCAATCCGGCGCAGAGCATCACACACCGCTTCCGGCAGCGTCTGTTCCTTCGATTGCGCGATCAGGTGAACAATAACCTCAGTATCGCTGGTGGTTTGAAAAATTGAACCCTGCGTCTCCAGTCGGTGGCGGATTTCATTGGCATTAACCAGGTTGCCGTTATGCGCAATGGCAATCATGCCCTTGTTGCAATCCACCATGATGGGCTGAGCGTTGAGCACCGCGGAATCGCCGGCGGTGGAGTAGCGCGTGTGGCCGATGGCCAGAGTGCCGGGAAGCCGGTTCAGGACCTCGGTGGTAAAAATCTCCGCCACTTCTCCCATGGCTTTATGGACAAAGAGACGCTCACCGCTCGACGAGACCACTCCCGCCGACTCCTGCCCGCGGTGCTGCAGTTGATGCAGACCGAGGTAAGCCAGCGTGGAAGCTTCACGGTGGTTGTGGACTGCCACAACTCCACACTCGTCCTTAAATTTATCGAACATCGTTTCTCCCGAGTCCCGCCTTTTTTCCAAAGTCCCGAGCAGAGCGAGGGATCCATATCCTCTGATATCCTCTCCCGGAACAGCAGCAATCCTCAATTTTTGATCCCAAAAACCTTACCGGCTATAGTGCTCCCTCGCTACGTTCGGGATTTCAGAAAAAGCTTCCTAGCTTTTCTGCAACACCTCCGGCACCAGATGCTCCGGCGTTTCCGCGTGCAAAGCCTTTTTGAGCGCCGAATCCCACACTTGCCGCAGTTCTGACACGTTCGCAGAGACTGCCAGTTTGCCGTCGATACGAATCTCTAGTTTTTCAGGAACAGTGCGTCCGATCCGGTCCGCCCGTACAGCCCATTTTAGCGCTATTTGTTTGATGTCCAGCCCCTTTTTCGGGTCGCAAGTAATCACCACACGGCCGGCATCTTCGCCAAATAGAACACCTTCTGCGAAGACACCATTGGACTTAAGGTCGATCTCTGCGCCCGTGTTCTTAGCAAAGGCTGATTCCGCCAGCGCTATCGCCAAACCACCCTCAGAGCAATCATGCGCCGATTCGATAGCATGGTTCTGGATCAACTCCCTCAAACACTTCTGCAATGCCGCTTCCTGCTTAAGGTCGAGTGCCGGCGGTACGCCCCAAATCTGCCCGATGATCTCCTTGGCGTATTCGGAAGAGCCAAACTCAGCTTCCGCCTGTGCCTGGTTCGCCGCTGGTTCAGAGCTCAGCAGCAACACGTCACGCTCAGCCTGACGGAAGTGGAAGGTCATGGCATCGTTTACATCCTGCAGGATTCCTACCACTCCCACCACCGGCGTCGGGTAAATGCCTTCGCCCAGCGTTTCGTTGTAAAGACTCACGTTGCCGCCGGTGATCGGCGTCTCCAGTGTGGTGCACGCCTCGGTGAGACCGTCCACTACCTGAGAGAACTGCCACATGATTGGCGGTTTCTCTGGATTGCCAAAATTCAGGCAGTTGGTTGCGGCCACCGGC
>DATEHN010000081.1:0-21910 GCA_035279585.1 Candidatus Angelobacter sp.
GGACTGGGTGCCCGGCGCGGTCTTCGGCGCAAATCCGCAGGTCGCTCCGGCGATGGTGGAGTATCGCAAGACCGCCGCCAACCTCAGCGGAATGCCCCTGCTCTCCATGGTGAGCGTAGGCATGAGCGGACAGCCGGGCGCGCAGCAGGCTTCCACCGACGATCAGAAGCAATCTTCCAATAGCAACAGCAGCGGCAACCCCATCACGCACGGAATCGGCGGCATCTTTGGCAAGAAGAAAAAGAAAGATGAGGCGTCGCAGGATGACGCGGCGAACGCTTCCACTTCGCAATCTCCCAGCGGCTCCCTGATGGATACCACCATTGAGGTCACTTCCATTTCCACCAACACTGTGGACGCCGCGCTGTTCCAGATTCCGCAGGGGTATAAGCAGGTACAGGCGAAAGGGGCGCAGTAACTCACATTCTTCGCGAAGTGAGGAACCCCTATTGCGTTCGACTTCTGGAGCGCAATGGGGGAACTGCTGCGGAGAAATACTGCGATACTGATGCAATGAGCCGATCCGCGCGTTAATGAGCTATTATCAAAGCCGCCAGTCGGCTGAAGGATGCACAACATCCAAATGCCTGCCTGGAATGATCCCAATGGCGGACCTTCTTACGTCCGCGTGCACACGAAGCAATGAATGGTCCGCTCGATTCCATCCGACAGCCGAAACCTGTGCGTCCGGTCTTCCACGGCAAGGCCTCTCTTCATGCATTCCGCTTTTGCACTAGTTATATCAAAGTTATCAACTGTCGCCTCGATCTTTCGTCCCTCCACTACCCAGGATTTTATCCGCTGATTTTGCCGAAGGGGATACCTGGTAGGGTCGAGAAAAAGAAGGAATGCTGAGCCGCGCGCAGCCAGATTGGATGCAATCGTTTCTGCTGTACCCATGAACCCAATATAATCTGCGCTGAGGACGGCAATGATTAGGTCATAAGGAATCGGTTCCTGGTATTGTATTGCGTCGGCTTGCACGAACCGCGCCCGGCTTGCGCAAGCCCTCCGGGCAAATTCCAGCATCTGTTTATTAACATCCAGTCCCACAATTTCGGCCTGCGGCCACATTTTAAGTAGAATGTTGATCCAAATACCGGTTCCACATCCAAGATCAAGAACTCTCTTCGGCTTTGTCTCTCCCAATAGGTCCGCAAACCAGGTGGTTTCAACCAGATTAAAGAGCTCACTCGAGGATCGCCATTGATGATATTGATGGGAAGATAGACCGGCAAAGACCGTGGCAGACTCGGGCAATTCAGCCATGGATTAACGTCTCAATCTTTTCGCTAATGATCTTCAAGGCCTTGTCCAACGCATCATTGCTGAGATTGTACGCGTCGGGCCTATATCTTTTCAGAACTGACCAGAGAGCATCATCGAATCGGCGATCATAGGAGTTGTTCTGAAAACTTGCAGGGTCAGTGTTTTGCAGATAAAAATAAAAGTCCAGACGCTTAGCGATGGTATGCGCGGTTTGTTGCAAGAGAGAAAGCCACTCCTCGGGAAGATTTCCATTTAACTCGGCGAAGGCTAGAGTATCAAGTAATGTGCGATCGAATACTACAAGCCCCGAATTCGATGCATCATTAAAGTTCTTCATGTGCTTTTCCAGATAGACGGCATAATCTTCTGGCCGGGTTTGCTGATCATGACCCCGGCCTTCTCTTATTACGTCGCGAGCGGGAGATGGTTTCAGCTCAATAGAAATACGTTCAGAATATTTTTTCGCGAGATGCCTCTCCAATCCTCTTGTGAACGCGGTCCTCTGTTCGGAAGTTCCGCCTGAGATTCCGATCAACATACGAATATCAGGGGGCTTCCTCTGGTCGGCTCCATAAGGATGAATAAAATTCCGATAATACTCGAAAGCATCCTGGGTACGAAAATCCGACTGATACCATTGCACCTCGATGTATCGAGAGTCTATCCGAAGAACTTGATAATGGTTGCGGGAGAATTCTCCAAGAATTCCTTTGGCTCCACAGGCGCTACCAGCTCCAGAAATCAACAAGTCATCCCTGCTCGGATGGCCAGGATTATAGATAGCCCTAAGGAAAGGTTGATGCTGGTGTCCGTGCAACAGCACTCTAAATCCGTTCTTCATGAACCATTGTTGCAGGCGTTCCGCATCAAGCGTGAGGCTATATACATTGTCCGTACGCAACGGCTCAAGCCAGGAAACCGGCAGTACATGGTGGTGAATAACACCGATCCGAGGCGCATCGGGATTGAATCCTGGTTCTTTGCGCACGCTTTTCCAAAGAGCCTCCAACTGCTCATCACCGACAAATCCAAACCCAGGACATTTCAGACTTTCCAAAGTTGAGGAATTGAATGCCAGAAGAGTTACGTCATCGCTAACTATAAAATCACTCAATGAGGAATCAGGCTCGCGGCGACGAATCAGTTCGAAAAAAGCTTTATAGGAGGAAGTTCGTTCATCTCCCTTGGCAATCTCTGCGCCTCTCTTCCACCTGATATCGTGGTTCCCAGGAATAAGAACTACTTTAGAACGAGATAAGCCCAGACAGGCCAGCAGTTCTACGATGAATGGGCGCACTAGGTCAAATTCAGCACTGTCCCCATCCTGCACAAAATCGCCTGACAAAACGACATATTGTGGATTCACGCCTTTTAACTTCAGTGGCTCCAGAAAACGCCGCGCTAGCTGCCGCGCTGACGTGCCAATAAAACGATGCACTTCAGGATTACTGCAGAAATGCAGATCAGAAAGGTGTAGCAAATCGATCATAACGGCTTGACAGCCAAGGGGGAAAAGCGACTCCGAGCATACCATCTACAAGATCATTGAATCAAGATGCTGGATGTTGAGAGGTGGTGTCAAGTGCCTTGTGTAAAAGGCTGGGAGGCGATTTTCCAATGTCGTTCTTGAATGGTCTTTGAACGTGTTACCTGCTAAAGAACTTCTCAATCCTCCCCCAATATTTCCTCACAATGAAATCCGTGCTCACGTGGCCGCCGCGCTGGAGTGTATTGAGCTTCACTCCGGTTTGCTCGGCAAAATCGCGCACAGATTTATAAGGCACGTTGGGATCGTCCTTGGCATGGAACATCATGATTTTTGCCGGATTGATTTCATCTGCGTGGTGCGCGGGATTGTAAAACTTGCCGCCGCGCAGCTTGCGCCAGTTGCGGTCGGAGAGACGATAGCCGTTTCCAAACGCTTCGCGAATGTAGGCGGCGTAATTGCGGTTTGAGGTCTCAGCTTTTTCTGATTCGCGCAGAATCGACCAATCCACCACCGCGCAGTTGGCGATTACCTTCTTTACCCGCCCGTCGAGCGAGGCAAGAATGGCCGCCGCGCCGCCAAAGCTTCCGCCGATGACAAAAACTTCATCCGGCTTAACGGTGAATCGCCGGCCAAAGGCCAGATCACGGAAGCCTTTCGGTATCTCGCCAATCACGTCAAGAACATCCCGATGCGGTGACTGCGCCAGAAATTCTCCGCCGCTCTCCCACGCTCCGCGATAGCGCGGATAAAAAACCCAATATCCTTTGCCGGAAAGAAACTCTGCCAAAGGCTGCTTGCGCGGGATCGAGGGCATGCCGTCACACAGAATGATCACCCTTTGTTTCTTGCCGGACCGCGCTGGAGGCAGAAACTCCGCAACAATCTGCCTCTTGAATCTCGTTCTGAGGATCACTTACCTGTCCTTGGGCGGGATTTGCTTTCCGATCACGCGCGATCACGCGCGATTTTCAATCGCGTCCCACACCTTCTTGGTATCGACGTTCTGCGTGTACTTCACAATTTTGCCGTCCTTAAAGTTCCAGATGTGGGCGAAGACCGCATCCATGTTCCCGCCGGAGGCCTTGTATTTGCCCAGGTATCTGCCGGTAACGATGATGGTGTCGCCGGCGTCATAGAAATTTTCCACCGTGGCGCGGTAGCCTTCCCACTCTGTGGCCAGCCGGGCAAAGACGTTTTTTCCTACCTCGTCCATGGTGTGGTAGGTGCCGGCATAAGGGAAGCCCGCGGCCTCAGTCCATTCAAAACGCGGGGCCAGCGCAGCCTGCAGATTGGCGGCAATCTGTTCCGGGCCGCCGTTGTAAATGCCTTTGATCACCTCAAGATTGGTCTTCATTGACGGTCCTTTCTCCATGTTCACAGAGCGATAATAAATAGAAGATCGGCCATGGTATCAGCTTTCTTTCTAATGCAAATAGAAAGATATTTGAAATTTTTCATCTTCAGGCCGAAACGAACGGGGTATAGGATGCACAATCAATAAAACAGTTCGAAAAAGCACGTCGCAATGGCGGTTAAAGGGAAGGAGCCTCCATGTACGATGTCATTATTGTGGGTGCCCGGTGTGCCGGAGCTCCCACCGCTCTTTTGCTCGCGCGTAAAGGTTACAAAGTGCTGTTGCTGGACCGGGGAACATTTCCCAGCGACATGCCCTTTTCCAATCATTATGTGCATCAGACAGGCTCAGCCAGGTTAAAGCGATGGGGTCTCTTGGATGCGCTGGCCGCAACCAATTGTCCGCCAATACGGACCAACCATTTTGATTACGGAGCGTTTTCGCTCACCGGTTCGCCCGTTCCCGCCGAAGGCGGCGTCACAGAGGCCTATGCGCCGCGGCGGCTCAGGCTTGATCCAGTGCTGGTGGATGCAGCGGTAAAAGCAGGTGCGGAGTTGCGTGAAGGCTTTTCCGTGCAGGAAGTGCTCTGGGAGAAAGACCGCGTCAGCGGAGTTCGCGGGCGCCAGAAGAACGGCTCCGCCGTCAGCGAGTACGCGCGCATCACCGTCGGCGCTGACGGCATGTTCAGCACCGTAGCCAAGGCGGTACAGGCGGAAGAATATAAGAGCGGCCCGGCGCTGGAAGGCTCCTGGTACACCTACTTCAGCGGCGTGCCCATGGTTGGCTGGCATTTGTGGCTGCGGCCTGACCGCGTGATCTTTGCTTACAACACCAATGACAATCTTTCGCTGATTGGCGTGGCCTTTGCCGCAAAAGACCTGCCCATGGTGCGCACGAATATTGAAAGACATCACAGCGCCGTGGTCCAGCAGCACGCGCCGGAGTTGTGGGAGCGCATGCAGGCGGGCAAACGGGAATCGCGCTACGTCGGCGGCTCCATCCCCAGCTTTGTGCGCAAACCTTATGGGCCAGGCTGGGCGCTGGTGGGCGATGCCGGATACCAGAAAGATCCTTGCACCGCTTCCGGCATTACTGATGCGTTTGGCAGCGCGGAGTGGCTGGCGGAAGCGATTGATGCCGGCTTTAGCGGGCGTGAGCCTCTGGAACAGGCGCTGGCCGGCTATGAGCAGAGGCGCAACCAGGCGGAGCTGCCGTATTTCGATCTCACAACGCAACTGGCGGCGCTGGCTCCGCCGCCGCCGGAGATCCAGCAACTGCTGGAAGCGTTGCGTGAAAATCCGGAGCAGCGCAGCCGATTTTTTGGCATGTTGGCGCACACGGTGCCGGTGCCGGAATTTTTCTCGCCGGAAAATATGCAGGCAATATTCAGCAAGAACACTGCGGCAGTTCGTTAACGCAGCAGCTTTTACAGTGAAGACCACAAATCCCGCTCTCCTTTGCTGCCTGTGGCGCTCACTTGGATGAATTACATGATAGGTTGTAAGAAAGACCGCAACATTTCCGGGCCTGGATTCACAAGCTGGAAAAACCCGCGCTTGATCTGCACCCTCAGTTTTGATGGAAGGCCGCGAAATTCGCAGGCCCGGCGCGCATTTTCAGCCGGCATTAAGAACTGCCTTTGGCTTGTGCTTTCAGGTGCGTTGGGCTTAAGCACGGTCCCAGGATTTTTCGGGGTCATTGGATAGGAGCGCGGATGAACATTGCAATTTTTGGCGCTGGGGTTGCCGGACTGACGGCTGGAATCACGCTCAGCGCGCAAGGGCACAGTTGCCGGATCTACGAACGCATGCGCCAGGACTATGAGAGCGGCATGGGCTTCATCATGATGCCGGAAGGCATTGATTGCCTGCAGCGTCTTGGCGTTAAGCTGAGCGGAGAAAACATTGGCGCGCCCCTGCACCGCTATTGCTGCCGCGACTCGGCAGGGCAAGTGCTTTATGAGCAGCCGCTGCCTGCAGGCGCGCGCAGCATGCGCCGCCAGGACCTGATTGTGGCCCTCACCCGCGCTTTGCCCGCAACGAGCGCTCCTGTTTTCAATGCGGAACTCGCAGACCTGAATTTTGATGCCGCCGGCAATGTTGCTTCTGCCGTGCTGAGCAACGGCACAACCGTAAAAGCCGATCTTTACATAAGTGCGGAGGGAATCCGTTCTCGTGCGCGCCGGGCGCTATATCCCGGCTGGCCGTTTGCGCAAGCGCAAGTAATGGAAATTGTTGGGCTGGTGCGCTGCGAAAGCACGGTGTGCTGGGCCAGCCATACATTCAACAAATTTCATGCTTCCGGCGGCGGCATTGCCCTGGGAACGCTGGCCGTGGATGCCGAACATGTTCTCTGGTATCTGCAATTTGACGCCAGGCGTTTTCCGCCGCCTGCGGATGATGCCAGGAACCTTGCCGAGGTCCGTCATCAATTCGTAAAGCTGCTGGTGGGAGATTGGGCGGAGCCAATTCCTCATCTCATCAGCATCACGGATTTTTCCAAGACACATCTTTGGCGTCCGCTGGATGCCGACCTGGTCCCGCAGTTTCATCGCGGCAACCTGGTGCTGATTGGCGATGCCGCGCACCCACTCTCGCCTTTTACCAGCCAGGGTGTCTCTTCCGCGATTTCTGATGCGGTCGCTCTGGCGGAAGCCATGAAAGAAGAGGCTGGAATGGAAGCTGCGCTCTCGCGCTTCTCCCGCGAGCGCCGCGAGCAGTGCGTTCCCTACCTTGCCAAAGGGCGCGAGATCACGCGCCACTTTATCTCGCCGCAGATCGGCAGCACGATACTATTGCCTCTTGCCCAATCAGAGCATCTTGCGCCTAATTTGTTTTCTGACAATACGGTGCGGCTCGATCTGCTGCGCGAGCGCGCTTTCAACATGCGCTGGGCGCAGCAGCCTGCTGACGTAATTCCGCTCACGGCTGCCGATCCCGATTTTCCTGTGTGTCCTGCGGTCCAGGAGCAGCTTGTCCGCTATGTACGCGATGGCGTGCTGAGCTACGGGCCGCCGGAAGGATTGCCGCAATTTCGCGAGACTATTGCCCGATGGATGCTCACCACACGCCAGATGCATTGCACGCCTGACCAGGTATTTGCCACAGACAGTGCGGCTTCCGGCATGGCCGTGGTGGCGCGCGCCAGCCTCAATCCGGGCGATGAAGTGCTGATCCCTGATCCAGTGGATTTTCTGCTGCACCACACCGTTCAGCGCGCCGGCGCGGTTCCTGTGCGCGTGAGCGTTGGCCATGGAACCACTGCGGAGGAATTCATCGCGGGAATGGAAAGGCATTTTACCGCGCGGACACGGATGCTGTGGCTGTGCAATCCACACAATCCGTTGGGCGTGGTCTATGGGCGCGAGTGGCTGCAGAAGGTGGCGGAGTGGGCCGTGGCACGCGGCCTGCGCATTGTGTCTGATGAAATCTGGTCAGATATCGTCTATGCGCCGCATGAGCATGTGAGCCTGGCCTCCATCTCGCCGGAGATCGACCGCAACACGGTAACGATCTATGGCTTCTCCAAGAATTTTGCTCTGGCCGGCTTGCGTGTGGGCGCGGTGATCTGCGCCGATGCGGAGTGGAAGAAAGAGATTGTCGCCGCGTCAGACGCGGAGAGCACGGTTTACGGCGTCTCTGTGCTGTCGCAAGTAGCAGTGGTTGCCGCGCTCAATGAGGGCCGCGAATGGCTGGCCAGCTTTGTTCAGCATTTGCAGTCGCAGCGTGACTACGTGCTGCAACGCCTGGTGCGATGGCCGGGCGTGACCGCACAGAAGCCACAGGGGACGTATGTGATTTTTCCCGATGTGAGTAGCTTAAGCGATGACGCAGAACGACTCTGCCAGCACCTGCGCCAGCACGCTCGCGTTGCCCTGGTGCCGGGAGCGCCGCGCTGGTTCGGCCCTGGCGCCAGCGGACATGTGCGCATCTGCTTTGCCACCTCGCACCGTATTCTGCGCGAGGCCTTTGACCGGCTGGAACCGGAGATCATGAACCTGGCGGCGGAGCACCAGTCTTTGAAGGCCACTTAGAAATTCATTGGACTTTGTCGATGATGGGCGTTGCTTCCACCGGCAGACCCGCTTTGATCCAGTCTTCCTTGCCTCCGGAATAATCCCGCACCTTTGCGTATCCCATGGCCACCAGTTCACGGGCGGCGTTTTCTGAGGCGTGTCAGGTAGGCTTGGCGCAGTAGGTCACAATGTCGGCAGTTTTTTCCGGCAGGACGGTGGAAGCCAGCTCGCGCACGCGATCGGGCGGCAGGTTGACGGCGCCTGGCAGGTGTGCGTGTTTGTAGTATTCCGGCGCCAGCGTTTCAACCAGGAAGAAATAATCTTTGTTGTCGATTTTCTTTTTCAGCTCATCGCGGCTGATGGTGGCAAGTTCCGTAGGCATTCAATTCGCTCCTCTTTATTTGATGCAGAAGCCAAGTATGGCTGCCCAGAAAAAAATCTTACTGCAGAGGCGGAAGAATAGTGAGAAATCTGAGGTTTGATGCGCTGCGTCTTTGTAGCTATCTTGCTACTTCCGAATTTGGCCGTGTGGCGATTATCCTGAAAATGCCCAGTGTGCTCATGAACCCAAAAGCAAATTCCCAGAAAAATTATTTTGCGCTTGCCTGTCTTTTTGCGGCCATGATTTTAGGAGCGATGATTCTTGCAGGCTGCCGCAAGCCTGCGCCGGAAGCTCAGCCACAATCAACCCCCGCAACGCCGGAGAAAGCAGCGTCGACGCCAACGCCCACACCCACGCCAGCCCAGCAAGCTGCGCCCAGCGGTGAAGCTCTTTCCACCGTGGCAGTACACATCCTGAATGCGGCGGATCGAGGCGGAGGCGTGGTGCTGCGCAGCGAGTGCGGGCCGCATGGCCTTGAAGAGCAGTACTATCTCCCGCACAAGCCCGCACTGGAGCCGATGGACCAGGCATTGCAGGCAGTGTCAGAGAAATATCAGAACATCTTCTGGCGCGAGTCGCCCGGCACCGGCGTGCGCATTGCCGACGCAAAAGTAAAAGCCAGGCTGCTGGCGGTGCGCGTAAGGGAGTTTCGCATTGTGGAAGACCGCGAACCCGACCGGGTGATGACCCTGCTCTGGCAGACGCCCGAGGTAAAGGCCTTCCTGCACCGCAGCCACGCCAGATTTGCCCGCCGCGCTGACGGAGTAAAAAAAGTCCTCTCGCCACCAATGATTGTGGAGATGAAAAATGCGACGGTGGCGGCGATCCTGGACCGGGTTGCCGCCGGCTATCGCCAGAACCCGCCTAAAGTCTGGGTGTACCAGGAATGCACAGAAAAGAAAGAGACGCTGATCGACGTGCAAATGCGGTAAAACCACAATGATCTAATGATCTAATGATCTTTGGTGGGCCAGGCAGGCAAACCTGTACCACAGGATGACGCGGATAACACTGATCAAGAATAACGTTCAAAGATCTTTGCCAAAGGCAACGATTTTTGGAATCGATGCTCGAATTCGGCAGCTCATTCGCTCGGCTTCGGTCAATCCCGGCGCGATCCGTGTGCAATCCGTGATTGAGTTCTGTTTTTTCTGACCAAGGTTTCCACTGTTAACTAATTTGCTACTCCCTCTGGGAGGTGATCTCGGTTATTCTGCATGGAATGGCAATGCGGATGACCATTCTGGCGAGCGGCAGTCGCGGCAATGCTGCGGTGCTCTCCAGTGAGAGCGCGAGCATCCTGGTGGATGCGGGCATTTCCTGCCGGGAAACGCTCAAGCGCATGAAGGCCGTGGGAGAAGATCCGCATAAGCTCAAGGCCATTGTGATCTCCCATGAGCATAATGATCACGTAGCAGGGTTGGAAGTGCTGGCGCGCAAGCTGCGCGTGCCGGTTTACATCACCGAGCCTACTTACCACACCTGGCGGCGCGCAACACGCGGGCCTGACGGCAAGCCGGTAAAGCTGGAACGCGTAGAACACTTTCAGGCGGGCCGGAGCTTCCAGATTGGCGATATCACCGTCAGCACATTTACCACCTCGCATGACGCGGCTGATCCCTGCGGGTTTACCTTCCGCGCTGAAGGCATCAAGTTCGGGATTGTTACTGACCTGGGCTACCTGAGCGCCAACGTGAAAGACGCGCTCCGCCGCTGCGACGGGCTGCTGATCGAATCAAATCATGACCTGGAAATGCTGCGCACCGGGCCTTACCCGTGGATGGTGAAGCAGCGGATCATGAACAAAAAGGGCCACCTTTCCAACGCTGCCCTGGCGGAATTTTTTGCCCATGAGTATGACGGCCAGGCCGCCTTCCTGGTGCTGGGGCACCTCTCTGAGCACAATAATCACCCGGAATTGGCGCGGGAAAGCGCCTATCAGGCCCTGGGCGGCAAGATGAACCTTTTTCAAGCCTGTTCGCTGGCCCTGGCCCAGCAGGACCAGCCATTGCACCCCCTCTGCCTGGGGTGAGAATATACCTATACGAAACCGCCACTCCGGGATGAGAATAGAGAGAGCGGAAGCTTCGAATCTTCAGGATCTAGGTTTGGCAAGTTGATGAGCACTGTTTGTACAGACAGGGTTATTGGAGACATCTTAGCCGGGTGGAGGTACGACATCTCCGGCCTTGCGGTGGAAATGCGCTCCGATTATGAAACCCATCTGGCGGAGTGCGCCCACTGCCATTCCCGCCAGGTGCTGCATCGCACCATAGATATTGGGCTGATGATAGTGGCCAGCGTCTCCGCC
The DNA here is from genome assembly GCA_035279585.1 of Candidatus Angelobacter sp. Lineage (GTDB taxonomy): Bacteria > Acidobacteriota > Terriglobia > Terriglobales > Acidobacteriaceae > Angelobacter. The sequence goes on from DATEHN010000081.1 coordinate 10,821, forward strand.
ATCATGTTTCTGGTGGCCTTTGGCGCGGTACGGCATTTTTCTCCGCGGCGCGCGCTGGTGCTGGAGCTGATTGCGCTGGCCGGCTTCCTTTTCTTTAGCGTTGTGTGGCTGATTGTGGCCGTGGCCACGCCTGCGCCGGTAGTGGTGGCAGACGTCGCCCGGATACAGGCCCGCCGCCTGCATGACCGCCTGCCCAGCCAGGTCCGCGACAAGCTGCCGGAAATTACCCAGGAGTTCCTGAAAGAACGTTAGCAGCCAAACCCCCAAGACAGAAAAACTACTGCTGCTTGCCTGGATCAACGATTTGACCGGCAGCCGGCGCAAGTAGCTTTATTTCTTACCTTAATTTCTTATCTTGTGCGGAACTTGCCTTCCCTGCGCACGTCACCATCCCGCGTCAGGATCTGCCACTCGTAAACTCTTCCCGGTTCCAATCCGGTCAATTCCAGTGAGTGGTTGGTGCCGCCGCCCTGGTGGTAGGCCGATTGCCAGTCACGGCGGCTGCCCTCCGCGCGATAGCGCACATGGTTGGCGCCGGGCGCATTTGTTGTCCAGGAAATGACCGCCGAATGCCGGGTTACGTTGCTGATGCTGGGACCCTGGACGATATGCACAGCCCTCTCAGCCCGCGAATCCAGTTGCGCCCACGCGCTTACACCCAGCAACAGCAATGACACTCCCACAAGGGTGAATATGTGTTTCATACTTTTGTCTCCAATTGAGCCGAAGGTTTCAGGAATTACGCAACGAGTGGCCCCCATCCCCCTTTGCGGCTGTGTTGTGTTCAGCATTGCCTGCGGCGACCGCCGGCCAGCGCGCTGAACACCGATTTATTCAATTCGAGTGAGAGACAAACGGCAGGGTTGCCACAGGAAGGAAATTGGCAATTGGGTAAATTGGTAAGTTGGTAAAGTAATTGGCGCTGTGATTGTGTAGCTTTAGAACGGACGCGCCCTCCTTTACCAAATTACCAATTTACTCAATGCCTTCCAGTCCGCCGATGAGGTCGGTAATCCGCTTCACGCGGTTCTCAAAGCACCAGCGCTGGATTCCATCGACAATTTTTTCAGTGGCGCATGGGTCCCAGAAATTTGCCGTACCCACTTCCACGGCAGCGGCGCCGGCCAGCATGAACTCAATGGCATCTTCTCCGGTGGTAATACCGCCCATGCCGATCACGGGAATTTCCACCGTGTGCGCGGCTTCCCAGACCATGCGCAGGGCAATCGGCTTGATGGCAGGCCCGCTCAGCCCGGCGGTTATGTTGGAGATGCGGGGCTTGCGCGTCTTGGCGTCAATCGCCATGCCGACAAAGGTGTTCACCAGCGAGATTGCGTCAGCTCCGGCATTCTCCGCCGATTTGGCCATGGCGGGAATGCTGGTAACGTTGGGCGAGAGCTTAACTATCAAGGGACGCTGGGCCGCGCTCTTGCAACTGGCCACCAGTTCTTCCAGCAGAACGCGGTCCGTGCCAAAGACCATGCCGCCCTGGTGCGTGTTGGGGCAACTCACGTTCAGCTCATAGGCGGCAATGCCCTCAGCTTCATTCAGGATGCGGATGGTCTCCACGTATTCTTCACGCGTGTAGCCAAAAACGTTGGCAATCACCACTACGTTCTTCTTGGCCGCCAGCCGGGGCAGCTTCTCTTCAATAAACGCCCGCGCACCGATATTCTGCAGCCCGATGGAGTTCAACATTCCGGCAGCAGTCTCAAACAGCCGTGGCGGCGGGTTGCCGACCATGGGCTCACGCGAGAGCCCCTTGGTGACAAATCCGCCCAGCTTCTCCAGCGTGACAATGTCCTCAAACTCAATCCCATAGCCAAACGTTCCACTGGCGGCGATGACCGGGTTCTTGAAGGCGATCCCGGCAAATTTCACGCTCAGGTCAGGCTTGCGATGGGTTGCAGTGTCCGGTGTTGTGGTGGTGGTAGCCATTGGAGATAGTGTAGCAATTCGCGGTTGGCAGTGAGCAATGGGCGGGAACGCGTGAGTGCATGACCTGACTAAGAATCGCCGGGATCGCCGTCAGCGCGCGTGATCGGAGCGGAGGTGGGGCCTGACCGGGTAAAAGGTCCAACAGCCGACGAACCGTGGTTGAATCACGGTTTTACTTTGAGCGCGCGAAAGGAATGGCGTTTCTGAGGGCCAGCTCAATCCGTGTTCCTCGCCGGGCAAATCCAAGAACAGACACCATCTCTGTGATGATCTCTTCATCCGTGCGCAGTTGCCCATCCGAATTGATCCAGTTGATCAGTTCAGCCAGTTCACGCACGCTGTAGTGGGCAATGGAAGGCTTAAGCGGAATGGCCGGTTTTATCTTCCGGGGTTGCGTCTGGCTTGCGTTCTGTGGGGAATGATCAATGTTGTGCGCTCGATTGTTGCCATTCGACCCTCCACTCGCAGTTGATGGATCGGCATCAACTTTGTCCGCGAACTTGACGGCTTCTGCAAATGCCGCCATCGCTCGCTTTACCTCGCCTTCTCTTCGCAGAAACCAATCTGTCGACCATATCCTGTGGAAGCGCCAGCCCAGATTCTCCAACTGCTGCTGGCGCAGACGATCGCGATCACGAGCGCTATAACTCGAGTGGTAAGTGGCCCCGTCACATTCAATGGCCAGGACGAACCTACCCGGTTTCTGCGGATGCTGAGCAACCATATCGATGCGATACTGAGACGCTCCGATTTGCGGAACAAGTTTGATTCCCTGTCCACTCAGCACATCAAAGATGTCCGCTTCAAAGCCGTTGAGAGGCACGCTCGTCAACTGCTCATCGCCAAGGCGTTTTCCATTGGATGCGGCGTATTGCAGGTAATTACGCAGCAGCTCAACTCCGCTGCCCTGGCGTATGCGAGAGACATCGATATCCAGATGACTAAATGAAGACACAACCGTAAGGCGTTGCCGCGCGCGAGTAATGGCAACATTCAGCCTCCGCCGCCCGGCTTCAGCAAGCAGGGGCCCAAACCGGAGCGGCAAACTTCCACCTCGATCTTTCCCATAACCGATACTGATAATGATGGCATCGCGCTCGTCACCCTGCACGCGTTCCAGGTTCTTCACAAAGAAGCGTTCTCTGACATTCGGATCAAAATATGCGTGCAGGTCCTGATGTTTTTCCAGTTCGCGATCAAGAGCAGCCTGCACCCTGTCCATGTGGCGAATGCCCATGGTGATTACGCCCAGGGTTTCACCAGGCCGCTTGCGAGCATGATCAAGAATAAGTTCGATGACCCTCCGTACCTCAGCGTTGGAACTCTCTTCCTGCCCATCCACTCCGGGGACCTGGTCAACCAGAATATGTTCAATCGCCGGAAGGCCGCCGGGGCCGGGAAAGGTCACTAACCTATCCTGGTAAAGATAATGGTTTGAGAAGCTGATCAAAGACTCGTCGCGGCTTCTGTAATGCCAGTCAAGATAGCGCGATCTGACGAACGGCACCATCATGTCCAGCAAACTCTCAAACCCTGCCGCGCTGGTTTCTTCCTCTGCCGCGTAGTCGTCATCCTCATCAGTCGCGGCAAAGAATGTTGTAGGAGGCAACTGCTTGTTGTCTCCTGCTACAACGATTCCTCTGCCGCGCAACATGGCCGGAACCGCATCTTCCGGCAGCACCTGGCTGGCCTCATCAAAGACCACAAAATCAAAATACTGTTTGCCTCCATCCAGCAACTGGCTGACGGAGAGAGGACTCGCCATCCAGCAGGGACACACTGCGGTGAGCACTTCAGCCGCCTGGGCAAACACTTTTCTGAGCGGGAGATGCTTTCTGCTCTTGCTTGCTTCCGCTTTGATGAGTTGTTGCTGATCAGGATGGGCATTCATGACTGCAATGGCATTCAACCCATGGGCCCGCCTCACGCGATCGGCTGCAATGGCCAGCCGCTCCTCATCCAAGCGCACAAAATCATCGACATAACCAGTATGGGTCTGGCCTTTAAAACCACGGATTTCGGAATCCTGCTGGCTGACCGCATCCAAAGCTGACCCAAGCCACGCATGCTCAAATATGTTGGTCCAGGAGCCTGGCTCAGGCTTTCGCTCACGCAATTCAGCGATGAGTTTTCCTGCGCCTGCCGTTTCAAGCTGCTTCTCTATTTCCGTAAGTCTGGGAATTTCATAAGGCGTAGAAGAATCGGCGGCCAGTTTTTGGACCAGCGTTGAACAATCATCCAGGGAAAGATCGTCTATGGGTTTAGAAAGGATTGGCGCCAGAGATTCCAGGTCTCGCAAGAGGCACTCAAACTTCCTAAGGAGCTGATCCATGCCGGCAACTGGAATAGGCTGGGACGCCCCCTGGGATTTATCCGACCATTTTTCGTACTCTCCAGCGGCCTTCGTGACTTCCGCAAAGACCCTGGCAGAAGGGGCCTTTTCTTTTATGCGCAGTTTGAGGACCCTGGAACGTGCATTCCTGAATTTTGGATTTGTGCATAAAGCCCATGCGGCGCTTATTCCACCTTCTTTGCCAGCCGCCAGGTCATTCAACAAGCTGGTCAGGTTTTCCTTGTAGAGATCGGGGCTATAGGTTGCCAGCGTTCCTTGCACTCCCGACAAGAGGTCCGACAACTCGCGAACGTTTTTGATAGAGGAGGGCCGGCATAGTTGTGTTTGACTGATCACTGCATTCAACGAGCCAAGGAAATTGGGCCATCTTTCACGATCTATGCGGGACACCAGATCCAGGGCTTGTTGAATCGACTTGCCATCAGGAAGGTTGGCGCCGCACCACGGAGAAGGATCGTCTCTTAAGAAAAGCGAACTGAAGCCGCGGGCCTCGGTCAGCAGGTCGTGAATTTGCCGAACGGCCTTTGGATCGAGGCGCTCAAGTTCGGCGCCACGCCACCGTGTTACCGACTGCACCGGCAGCCGAAGCAATGTGCCTTCCATCTCAAAAACACTTTTGTTGGCTGGAGGCCTTGGTTCGTGCAAACGCTGTACATGGTTATTGAGCCGTGCTCGCCGGTCAACCAGTTGCTGATGGACAACTGCACATTCCACCGGCGTTGAGTTGCGCACCATCTCCAGCGTGTGCGCCACATGCTGCATTACCTTCTTGGGCGAAAGGTCAGCGCCATGAAGATCAATGGCGAGGTGAGACAGGCCAGCTTCATCCAGTCTATGCAAAACAACATCTAACGCGGCGCGTTTTTCCGCTACAAACAAGACCCGCTTACCCATGGCGGCCAAGCCGGCAATCAAGTTAGTGATGGTCTGGCTCTTGCCGGTGCCCGGCGGACCATGGACCACGGCGTTTTGTCCCGCCAGCACGTTGGCAATAGCGCATTGCTGGCTGGAATCGGCGTCGAGCACATTGAACTCATTCTCCGGCGGAATGCGATCCAGTTCAGCAGGTTCGGTCTCATTCTGTTGTGCGGCACTGACGCTGTTGCGCGCATCAGAATCACCTGCGATTGCCGCAACAATGTCATGCGCAGCCAACTCCTGCTCACGCTGCTGCAGGTCTTTCACCATCGCCATTTTCTGGAAGGCGAAATTGCCCAGTACGGCAAACTCCCTGATCTCCAGGCCGGGTACTGCGGCACATTTTGCGCGAATCTCCGCATACACAGGGTTGGGATCAAAGGGTTCGCCTTCATCATCTCCAAGTAACTTTGCCACCAATTCTTCGGGCACAAGCTTGGCGCCGAACTGTTGCTCAAAGACGTGCAGCAATACCAGATTGGCCTGAACAGCCCCGTTTCTTTTGAGTTGAAAGTTCTGGTGTCCACGGGTTTCCAGCAGCGCCGGTACCAGCAGGATAGGCGCTTCCGCCGGACGTCCTCCATCCGTAGCCGGCCACGTGGCTTTGCCAATGGCAACGAACAACGTTTGCAAACCCTTTTCTTCCAGGTTCGCCATCGCGCGACGATAGATCTCTCGCACACAATTGACTGCAGAACCCTCCGAATGCTCTGCAAAAAGAGAAGCCTCAGAATCGTCCAGCAAAAGCTTCTTGACAGAAATTTCCTCACCCAGCAGGAAGGCAGCTAAGATCTGCCTGTCAGCAGTTGCCAGATCAAGCGTTCCTCTTTTTAACGGCCGGAAATAAAGAAGATTGTTTCGGCGTGAAAGATCTATCAGCTTTTTGATCCAGGATTGCCTTGCCTGATTAACAAGTAATTGGCGTTGCGCCGAGATGTTTGGAGACGATGGCGCTCGAGTCGGTGTAGTGGACATGATGCGTTAAGCCGACCCCAACGAGCGAAAACAGAGCCGGCGTTGGAAGCAACAGCAAGAACCGCAAAGTATAACCCACCTGACCCAATTTCATACTCAAACTTTCATGATCTAAGAACGCTCATTAAAACTACTTGCAAAAAATGAAAAACCTGTCCCCGTAAAGGGACAGGGTCTTCAAAGCCGCTGCACCAACAATCTCTTACGATTTTTTGGCGCGCTTGTGGGCGGGCGTCTTGGATTTGGACTTCGCGCTGCTGCCCGAGGTTGGAGGTGATCCGGCGGGGTTGGAGCAAGCGGTAATGTTGGCGGGAGCGCCTCCTCCGGCGACCGAGCCGGCAAGGAACCAGGAAAAATCAGTCTTGGTATTGCAAGCGTAATAGTAGTAGGCGTCGTTCTGGTCAGTTGGAGCGATGAAGTTGCTCATGTTGAGGAAGCTGGGATAATTCGGGTTGGCTTGCACGAAGTTGGTGTTTGTGACCGGCGGGTTGTTGAAATTGTTGCCATAAGCGGCGGTGGTATGGCAAGACATGCAATTGGATTGAATGCCCACCACGCCGGACAATCCGGTTTCAAGATACGGGTTATAGCAAAGCAGATTCTTGCCGGTGAGGCTGTTGGGCGGGTCAGTGGTCATGGAATAGGCCGTGCACATGGCATAGTTGCTGAATGGTTTGGCAATGCTTGCCGGCGGCGCGCCATACGGGAACGGCTGGTTGTAATTCCACCAGAAGGTCTGCCACGTCCAGTTGGCGTTTTCACGGCTGGTCATGTGCATGGCAACCAGAATGGCAAAGTCACCGGCCTGGACGGTGCAACCCTGCTCATTGGCGCAAACGCTTTTGGCCTCAGCAGCGCTCAGCGCGAAATTAAAAAATTCATTCACGCTCACAAAGGCGTTGGCCGGCTGACCGTTGGGACAGTTGGGCAACTGAGAGGTGGGTGCGCTGGAAGTCGTATAAACCGCCACGCACTGGTTCCAGGTGTCAGGCGTGGGGTTGGCAGGATTGCTGCTGTTGGTGGGGCCGGTGGTGAGATCGCCAAGCCAGTAGGTCACCACGGTGATGCCTCCGCTGTGCTTGGGACCGTTTACGAATTGATAGACCGGCTTGAGGCCAACCGAGGTATTGACGAACGAGGTGATGGTCCGCTGCGCCGGCGGCGTGCCCACAGGCCAGGAGTTCTGGACATTCCATAATCCGGCTGCGGTGTTGTAGTTGTTGTTCCACACAAAGTTGGCATAATCGGTATTGAATTTGTTGAAGCCCAGCACCTGAAGTCCGCCGGGCTTGGCGCCTGCCGTGAGCGCGGGCAATATGCGCCTGCCGGCAAGAGTTTTTGCATGGTGAAACTGGCGGAAGACTTCAAAGTGGTGGGTGGGACGTCCGGTGGCGCGCGTGGCAGCAAACAAGGCGCTCCTGGGAGAAGTGGGGCGTCCGGCTTCAACTTCCGTATCCGTGTACCAGGTGTCATAAACCGGCCATCCCTGGGAATCTTTGGTGATGGCGGTTATGCCTTGCCAGAGCGCCCAGCCGTGCTCGCGGATTGCTTTCTGATCATCGTTGCTGACCCAGCCATCTACCGTTTTTTCATCCACTGGAAAACTTTTGGGAGAATCCGCCGGCTTGCTGGGGAGATCGACCGGCTGCGGAGCTAATGGCGGTTTATCTCCCGCAACGCCTGCAGCGTGCACGTGTGATGGCGAGAAGAATTGTGAGAAACCCCAACCCAGACCAAGCAGCATGAGCGTGCCGCAAAGCAGGGAAATCCGTTGCTTGTTGCCCATAAGATTGCCTCCTTGAAAAAATATGGACGCCAAACACTCATGACAATGCGCAGAGATTGCAATAGACCGTTCACAGCGGAAATACGTGATGGCTTGCAGAGATTCGTGCGGTGGCCAGTGTCCAGCGAGGGGGATTCTAGCACCACAGTTTGATTACGCTGCAGCGGATGACAATTACTTCAGTAACAGGAAACGATTTTGTAAATAATTTTTTGCGAAATCGACGAGATGGCAAGAATATCTCGATCCGATGTGTTTAGTTTTTAGACACTTTTCCCAATTTGGAACTTCGTGCGCGGATTGGAAGTTGCGGGTGAGTGGATTTTTAAAACTGAATTTTTGCTGCTGGAGGAAACTCGAGTGGATGCGGGTTGGTGGTCTGGCTGAATGGGTTTTTTTAAAGTTGATTTTGCTGCCGGCGAGATCGGGGTGATGTTTATCGAGGCGTGGCTGGTTTTATAAATTACGGCGCTGCTGTGCGAAAGCAATTTTCATTCTCGGCTTTCGCGTTCTGGCAGGATGTCAGACCGGGCTCTCCTGAAATCGCTTCTGAGAAGGTAAGGGCGTGGAAATTTCTGCTTAGGCGAGTGCAGGTAAGAGGTGAAGATAAGAGATTGAAGGTCGTTAGAGAGAAGGTCGTTGGAGAGAGATCGTTAGAGAGAAACCGGTTCGTTTTGGCAGCTTCATTTATCCCAAGCCTTTCCGGTTTGGCGATTCAGAGGCCCCGCATGGGGACGTAGCAGTCCGAAAGTCCAGAAGGTAGAATAAGTAAATGCAGGCATACGGAGCTGCAAAGAAATACCGGGGAGCCGGCTGTGACCTTTTCGCTAAGATTGCTGACAAATGAGAGCAAAATTTACGCGGTCGGCGGATGTAAGGACAAGGCCTGGTCTAAGGGGATCACCGTAAAGCGCTGAAAACAAAGGATCGCAAATGTGCCTTGTAAATCAGGAGTTTGGCATTCGCGGTGCAATGGTATTGGCGTAGCGTTGTGAGGCTTCGGGAGTTAGCTGAAAGCCCTGTCATTAAGCGGTGCCCCGATGCACGAACGACCCCCCGGTTCGGAGGATTTTTTCCCAATGACGAATTTGAAAAATTATCTATTGTCGCTTTCGCTGGCCGCCGCACTCGCAATCCCTGCGGTTGCACAGGAAAATCAACAGAGCACGCCCGCAGACCAACCGCAAGCCCAGCAGACGCAGAACAATGAGACTGCCACAGGCAAAGACCCCTTGACCTACCAGAAGAAAGAAGGTTTCTGGGGACATTTGAATCCTTTTGCCCGCAAAAAGTACGTCAACCGTCAGCTTGATCCCATCCGTGGCCGCGTGAATGAGCTGGATGAGCTCACCGCGAAGAACGCCAAGATGATCGCTGATGTTGACGCGCGGGCCACGGAAGGCATTCGCAACGCCATGAGCAAGGCCAATGACGCTGATGCCCACGCGCTTGATGCCGGCAACCGCGCCAACCAGGCCCAGCAGACGGCGCAGCAGGCGCATGCTCGCATCGCCACCGTGGAAGACACGGTCAGCAAGATCGATCAGTACCAGCCGGTCACGCAGGCTGAGATCCGTTTCCGTCCCGGCCAGACTATTCTGAGCAAGAACGCGAAAGACGCGCTTGACCAGATGGCAACCTCGCTGAAGAACCAGCGCGGATACATTGTGGAAGTGCAGGGCTTTTCGCCCGGCAACGGCATCTCTGCGGTTGAGAACTCCCGCGAAATGGCGCAGATGGTGGTCCGTTACCTGGTCCTGAACCATGAAGTTCCGGTCTACCGCATCTACACCGTTGGCATGGGCAATGCTCCCATCCAGGCGGAAGGCGGCAAAGCGGTGCGGCAGAAGGGTGGACGCGTTGAGATCAGCCTGCTGAAGAACGGCCTGGGCGATCTGAATGCCTCCAACAGCGCGGCTCCGTCAACTGGCAGCGGCGTTACCGCTACCCCGGCACAGCCAGAGAATTCCACGCAGCCGGCTACCACGCAGCCGCCAGCTACTCAGCCCAGCACCACTGAGCCGCCGGCCCAGAAGCCGCCGCAACAGTAACCAAAAGGATTGAATAACCAAACGCAGCCCCTCTTGCTGGCATGGCAAGAGGGGTTTTTTCAGCGATAAATTTGCCCTGGAAATCCGCCGCAAATTTTTGACCGTTAAGTCTGCGCTCGCGATTTTTAGTTTGAATTTCGCGCGCAAGTGGCGCAAAAGTTTGGTGCATTGGCAGACCGCCCGGCACTGATAGAGCGCAAAGCCGTTTGGCCTTGCTTGGGAGCGCGCAGCCGGGATTTGCGTATATCAGTACTTCGCGTCCTGGCACCGCAGTGGGTGCGCCGCAGGCCTGGTGGGCACCCTTTTATTGCGGGCATGATTCTAAATACCCGGTAGAGAGACTCGCGAAACCGCAGATTGAAATGGTAACGTCTTTTACCGTACGATTTCTTTCAGTCTAGGGGCCTGATCAACGCCGGCGGTCAAGAGGGCGCAGATTCCGTGATCCACCAGGGGCTTCGTCATTCGTGCGTCTTTTGTGACTGCCGTGCAATACAAATAAATCCAACAGAGAAGATGAAAGAGGAAAAGATATGCGTTACATCACCGGACTAGGAACGGCCGTATTGGCCCTGGCGATTGCGGGACCATGGGCAGCTTGCTCCGCGCAGGCTCCGTCAGGTTCCTACCAGCAGACCTGCAGGGACATTGGCGTGCGGGGATCAACCCTGTATGCCAGATGCAAAGACACAAACAATGAATGGCGCGATACCCAGCTTCAGGATTATGGCCGTTGCCGAGGAGAAATCCAGAACCTGAATGGCAGCCTCCAGTGCACGGGTGACAACGGCGGCTATGCTGACCATGATCGTGACCGCGACCGGGACCACGACCACGACGCTGACCACGATCGCGACCGGGACCATGACCACGACGCTGACCATGATCGCGACCGGGACCACGACAATGACCGCGATCGCGACAGATACAACAATGGCATTCCTCGCGGCTCTTACGCGCAAACCTGCCAGAACGTTACCATTGCCGGCAACACTCTCCGCGCCAGTTGCCAAAAGAAGAATGGCAAGTGGAAAAACACCTCATTGAACAATTACAACCGCTGCAACGG